>NZ_BJYJ01000001.1 GCF_007991455.1 Chryseobacterium hagamense
TTCTTACAATTTTTTCCACCACAAACTGGTGGCTATTCTTGTTTTGATGGCCGGATTCTCATTTAATATTCGACTTGTTGAACTAGCAGGAATTATACTATTAGGCCACTCGTCCATGGATCGGATTTTTGGATACGGATTAAAATTCAGTGATGATTTCAGGCACACCCACCTGGGATGGATCGGGAAAAAAGATTAAATCCGAAACAGGGATATCCAAACGGTATGAGACAATAAAATCTTTATTGACTGTTTGAAAATTTTTACTTCCGAAACAGAATGAAATACGATTAATACTTACATTTGTATAAACATTTCCAGTGAATCCTTACCTCTTATTTATCGATACGGAAACCACGGCCGTTCCCAAACGCTGGGACCTTCCGTACGCTGACACCGGAAACTGGCCTTCTGCGGTTCAGGTGTCCTGGATTCTCTGTTTCGAAGACGGAACGGAGATCAAAAGGGCAGACCGGTATATTTTTGAGCAGGATCTGGTGATCAGTGACGAATCGTTCAGGGTACATGGCATCACCGAAGAATTTCTTAGATCCAGAGGAAGGAGCAGAAGGGAAGTACTGGCTGATCTTGCCGGAGATCTTGTAAAATACCATCCTTTGATCATAGGGCATTTCCTGGAATTCGACCTGCATATCCTGTCAGCAGATTTTCTGAGAGCAGGTTTGACTAATCCGTTCGGAGACCATCGTTTTTACTGTACGATGCTGAAAAGCAGGGAATATACGTCCGGAACCGCGAAAACCGGTATGCGCTTACCGGAGTTCTGTTGTTATCTGCTGAATGAAACGGCGGAACCTTCCCATAATGCTATTGTTGATGCCGGAATGACCGCCCGCTGCTTTTTCGAAATCCGCAGGCAAAAGCGCATTACCGAAATCGATCTTAAGGAAAAACACCGGATGATCGCTGCTGCCTTACATTTTCCCGTTTTAAAATCCCGATAAATTCATGGAACATCTGATCCCGCTTTTACAAAGGACCCCGCCTTTCAGCCTTTTGCCTGAAAGCGTGCTGCAGGAAGTTTCCGAAAGCATGCAGAAAAGAATATTTCATAAAGAAACATTAGCCTACCATCAGGAAGTCACCGAAATGCAGGGGGTGGATGTGATCATGCAAGGTGAATACCAGACTTTTTTCTTTGACGCTTCCCAGAATAAAAGGTGCGTAGAAATTCACCATTCGCCTTATTGTTTTGGCGGAATTTCCGTAGTGCTGAACAGGGTGCGTGCGCTGAAGTCGGTAATGGCAAAAAAAGGAACTGTTGTCTATACTTTGCCCAAAAAGGAATTCACGGAACTCTGCAATGCCTATGAAGATTTCTTTCATTATTTTACATCGGATTTCGGTAAGAAAATGCTGGATGAAGAATTCGCGCATTTTGTGAAGACCCCGGCATCTTTTGAAGAAAGCTATTTTGCTGCAGACCAGCTGTATTCCAGGAAAATAGCAAGCATTGCCTTTAAAGATATCGTTTCGTGTACGGAGAGTACCCCAATTTTTGAAGCGGCCCGGATTATGGCGAAAAATAAGGTAAGCTGTTTATTTATCCGTCGCCTGAACGATCAGAAAATTACCGGTTACGTTACGGATATCACCCTTCGCGACAATGTGATTGCCCGATGTATTGATCCGCAAAAGGCGGTGGCCCAAGTGATGGATAATCCCATTGTTTCCATTTCCAGTGAGGCTTATCTGTACGAAGCAGTGCTGATGATGTTTAAAACCAAAACCCGGTATCTGCTGGTAGAAAAAGATGGTGAAATGGCCGGATTTCTGAGCAGAAACCGTTTGCTGAGCGAGCAGGCACAGTCGCCGCTGGTCTTTATCCAGTCGGTAAAGCAGGCCGCAACTCCGGCGGAACTCAGAAAAAAATGGCTTCAGGTTCCCGATATGATCAACCAGCTCCTGGGCCGCGGCGTCCATGGGGAAATTGCCAGTCAGATCATCACCACAATTGCCGATACCATTACGGTAAAAGTTATTGAAAATGTGATCCGCCAGATCGGTAGGCCACCGGCCAAATTCGTTTTCATGGTTACCGGAAGCGAAGGACGGAAAGAGCAGACGCTGAGCACCGATCAGGACAACGGCATCATCTACGAAGACAAAGCCAATGAACACCGCGAAATGGTGCGTGAATACTTTCTTGCTTTTGCCAAAAGGGTTTCGGATGACCTGAATACCATCGGTTTTGTCTATTGCAAAGGTGAATTCATGGCCAGCAATCCGAAATGGACGCATTCGCTGTCCCACTGGAAACGGAATTACGAAGAGTGGATCAATGAGACCGTTCCCGAAAATGCCATGAAGTTTTCCACCCTTTTCGACTGCCGGTATATCTACGGGGAAGAAAACATCATCAACGAACTGAAAGATTTTATTCAGGATCAGCTTCGGATTCCGAACGAAAGGTTTTTTACCTTTATTGCAAAAAATGCCCTCCAGTACGAAGCACCCCTGACTTTTTTCAAACGGATTAAGACCCAGACCATCGGTAAAGCAGAGGTTTTCGACATCAAAACCGCCATGAGCCCGATCGTAGACCTGCTCCGGGTCTATGCTTTAAAAAACGGCATCAACAGTGAAAATACCGGCGAACGCATGAAGGAACTTCTCAGTGCCGGGGTCTTTACCAGGGAACAGTACCAGGAGCTTCACCATTCCTATTATTACCTGATGGCACTGCGCCTGAAAAACCAGGTGTATCAGATCAATATTGAAAAGAAAATGCCGGACAATTACATTGAGATCAGCCGGCTCACCAAAATCGAACGCGTAACGCTGACTGAGATTTTTAAAACCATCAGCAATTTCCAGCAGGGCATCCGGATGAAATTCACAGGAAGCCTGTCCTGATTTCAATGCCGTTAGAAGTTGATTTTTTCTATGAAAAATAGTTTTTATAATAAACAGAAAGTTCTGAAAGGGCGACTTAAATCAGCATTGGGTATAGCCCGATAATCGAAAACAATAGTCATGAACAAGCCCTCAAATAGCAGCAACGTTCTCACCATTAAATCATGCACAATTGATCTTGCAAAATTAGAAGATTTATCTCTACAAAATAAAATAGAACAATATTAAATTTCAGAATTCTGTAACAATTCAAAAGGTTTCTTCACTAATTATTAAAAATAAACTTATGAAATTATTGAAGTTTCTTCCTCTGTTGCTTTTTTTTCAACCGGCCTTCTCAAATGCCCAGCAGACCATTCAGACACCGGAAAAAAATCAGGTAGACCGCTCTCTGGTTAAAAACGAAGATTATTCAATGGTTTGGTATGCACAGAAGGATACGACAAAAGTGGAAATCGGAAAAGTGGAGACCAAAATCATGAAATCGGATAACCGTATTACCGTACATACGACGGTTAAAATGAAAAATATGCCGGACTGGAAAGACGAAACCGTAGCAACGTATCCCGGTTTTGCTCCGGTGAAACACACCTCTTTCAATGTTCAGCGCGATATGATGCTGGACTTTGGAAAGAAAAATACAGTGACCGGATATTATCTCGATAAGAAGAAAAATAACAGGACTGAAATCAATGAAACCACTGAAGGAAAATTTTTCGACAGTAATCTGTATACACAGCTGATCCGCTGGCTTCCACTGAAAGAGGGCTACACGACCGAAATGGCCATCTTCGATTACAATCCTGCATCGGGGAAAGGCATCATGAAAGCGCATGTTACCGGAACAAAAAAAGGGATGTACAAAAACAAGCCGGTGTGGATGGTTTCCGTAACGGATGATATCTCACAAAATAAAGCATTGAATACCTATTATATCGACAGCAGAACCCGAGAACTCCTGAAACAGGAAGTGGATATGGGACCGAGAAAAATGATGATGGAAAGATTATGATTTATGTGAACTCGAAGTAAAATTCGGATAAAATGGCTGGAAGAGGGATGCAGGATGCCGGAAGTTTCTCATGTCAGTATGATCAACCGGTCCTGATGATCAAACTGCATCTTTCGTCATGCTATAAAAATTCATTTTATTTACTGAATCAGCCTTAATTTTATTTTTTTGAATTTAGAAAATATCAGAATATGACGTTAGTATGGTCAAATACACGTTAATTTAACCTTGGAATATCTAAAAATCCTTTCAGAACTTTAATTGAAAGGATTTTTATTTGGAGGCTGTTAACTTATTTAAAATCTAGATATTAGAAACAGGATAGTCAGATTTTACAAATGATGGCGTGGCTTTGGCTTCGCTCAGTCACCGGGGCAATAGTTGAATGATGACGTTAATAAAATTTCGATTTTGCCTCAACCATCTTTGTAATATGTGAATCGCAGAAACCTCGAAGGGGTTTCATCTTATGTGATCTAAAAATAGACGAAATACATTACACTAAAATCTAATGTGTCTTATGTGCAAAAAAACATCTACATTTTAAACATAAATCCCTGCGAAATCTTTTTATTGTATTTTTTCTCATCGAAACGATAGAGGAAAGACCCTTTTTTCGATGAGGTCATATCTTTCTCATCCGTTTTCACGAGGATGTCCATTCCGTTGATCTTGCTGGTAAAGTTCCGTTTATCGAAGGTTTCACTGAAGATCGCTTCATACAGGTTCTGAAGATCTTTCATGGTAAATTTTGGGGGCAGCAGCTCGAATCCGATCGGCCGTGTGGAAGCCCTTCTTCTCAGCCTCAGGACCGCATCTTTTACCATTTCATTGTGGTCGAAAATAAGATCCGGTGCATTCTGAAGGTCAAACCATTGCGCACTGTAGTTTTCATTGATCTGAAGATCTTTTTCAATATGGATCAGGGCATAGTACGAGATGGAAATAATCCGTGCCGTGGGTTCGCGATGGATTTCGGTATAGGAATTCAGCTGTTCCAGGTATATGTTTTCAAGCCCGGTAAGGGTATGGAGAACCCTTTGAGCCGCTTCATCGGCATTTTCTTCATTCCCGACAAAACCTCCCATCAGCGACCATTCTCCCAGCTGGGGCTCGAAATTCCTTTTAACCAGAAGAATCTTCAGGTGCTCACCGTCAAATCCGAATATAATGCAGTCTACTGCAACCAAATGTCTGGGATATTGTGAATAATCCTGTTCCATCGTATTATTTTATACAAAGATAAAGCTTTATGACGGGAAGTCCGGAAACAAATGTGCTTTTTACACTTTTATGTAGAATATTCTGTAATTTTTTAAAATACCGGGTCTGAGAACCATTTTTGGGAATAAATAATGCAGCCGGAATCTGAAAAAATCATTCAAAACCCATTAAATCTATATGAACGTAATGTTAAAATTGTGTTAAAGTTTAACAATTTGTAAATGTAGCTTACCGGAAAAGCCTTTTCATACTTAATCTTAAAAATACGATAAGTAATTCCGGATATAATTAATGATTTTCTATAAATACTTCTTATCTGTTTTAAATAGTGCCGGTTTCGGGGTATCGATCTGATATACCCTGTTTTTAATAATCTTATTTTTTATGATAAGGCATGGCGGTTTTGTCTGTTTCCACGCCTTGTAAAAACACATTCCGCTAACGGTCTGTTCCCTCATTCCTGTAAAATGTTTTGTATATAGATTCTTTCCGTTATTTTAGAAATGTTGAAATAACATTTATTAATGAATAAAAAACTGTCTTTATTATTCCTGGGTTTTACGGCTGTTACCTTTGCTCAGGTAAAGAAGAACATCCGGTATTTTCCATTGAATACCGTGCAGCTGACAGAAAGTGTCTTCAACAAAGCCATGCAGGCGGATAAAAGGTACATCATGGCAATAGAACCGGACCGGTTGCTGGCACCTTACCTGAAGGAGGCCGGCCTCTCCGCCAAGGCTGCGAATTATCCCAACTGGGAAAATACGGGACTGGACGGCCATATCGGCGGACATTATCTATCAGCCCTGGCACTGATGTATGCCTCTACAGGCGATACCCGGGTAAAGCAGCGTCTTGACTACATGATCGATGAGCTGGAACGATGCCAGAAAGCTTCAGGAAACGGTTATGTTTCCGGAGTTCCGAACGGCAAAAAAATCTGGAACGAAATTGCCGCAGGAAATATCCGGGCTTCCGGGTTCGGACTGAATGACCGCTGGGTACCTTTATACAATATCCATAAAACCTATTCCGGACTTCGCGATGCCTATTGGTATGCCGGAAATCAGAAGGCAAAAGAGATGCTGATACGATTAACGGACTGGATGGCGAATGAAGTCTCCGGTCTTTCCGACGGGCAGATCCAGGATATGCTCCGAAGTGAGCACGGCGGACTGAATGAAGTCTTCGCCGATGTTTACGATATGACCAAGAATAAAAAATACCTTCAGCTGGCACACCAGTTTTCGCACCAGGCGATCCTGAACCCGCTGCTGAACGGTGAAGATCAACTTACGGGAATCCATGCCAATACGCAGATCCCGAAAGTCATCGGCTACAAACGCATTGCCGATCTTGAAAATAATGCTTCCTGGAATGCGGCCACCGATTTTTTCTGGCATAACGTCACTGAAAAAAGATCTTCCGCCATCGGGGGAAACAGTGTAAGCGAGCATTTCAATCCGGTCAGCGATTTCAGCAGCATGATCAAAAGCATTGAAGGCCCTGAAACCTGCAATACCTACAATATGCTGAAGCTTACGGGACAGCTTTTTGCCACCCTGCCTAAATCCTATTATATGGATTACTATGAGCGGGCCCTGTACAACCATATCCTGTCTACGGAAAATCATGACAGAGGCGGGTTCGTGTATTTTACACCGATGCGTCCCGGACATTACAGAGTATATTCTCAGCCGCAGACGAGCTTCTGGTGCTGTGTCGGATCAGGAATGGAGAACCATGCCAAATACGGCGAAATGATTTATGCGCACACGGACAACGACCTGTATGTAAACCTTTTTATCCCATCCGTCCTGAAATGGGCGGAGAAGAAAATGGTGCTGAAACAGGAAAACAATTTCCCGCAGAATCCTTCTACAAAATTGGTTTTTGAAGTCGCTCCGAAATCCGGAATCAACCTTAAACTGAGGGTGCCGGAATGGACGAATGCTTCACAAATAACCGTTTCCATTAATTCAGAAAATATAAAGGTATCTGTCGACTCCGATGGCTACATCAACATCAAAAAGAAATGGAAAAAAGGCGATGCCGTGGAAATGAAAATGCCGATGCATCTTACGGCGGAGCAGCTGCCGGATCATTCGGATTATTATGCTTTTAAATATGGTCCCGTGGTTCTGGCCGCTCCCTACGGAAAAGAAAACCAGCAGGGGCTTCTGGCCGACGAAAGCCGCGGCGGGCATATTGCCCACGGTCCACAAATCCCTTTAAATGAAATTCCGGTGATCGAAGGCAATGCTTCCGAAGTACTGGATCATATTCAGCCGGTAAACGGCACAAACCTTTCGTTCAGCGTCAACGGATTGTATCCTTCCGAAAAATTCGGCAATGGGCTTCGGCTGGTTCCGTTTTATACCATCCGGGAAGAACGGTATATCATTTACTGGCCGCAGGCAGACCGGGACAAGATACAGGCCTTACAGAAACAGAGAGCACAGGAAGAAGCCGAAACAAGAAAGCTTGACCTGATTACTGCCGATAAAATCCAGCTGGGAGAGCAGCAGCCGGAATCCGATCATTTCTTTGAAAGCAAGGATTCCAACACCGGATATATGGAAGACCGCCATTTCCGTGATGCCAAAGGCTGGTTCAGTTATCGCATGAAAAATCCCGGAAAAAACGCAGCTTTCCTGTATGTTCTCTATTTCGACAATAATGCCGGACGTATGTTAAATGCCGAAATCAACGGAAAGAAAATCGTTGCTAAAAAACTCGAAGGCAAAGCCGGAAATTCACCGCAGTACCTTCTTTTGCCGGTGCCGGATTCCGAAAAGAACAAAGAAAGCCTTACGGTAAAATTCTCTGCGGAGGATCAGGCCACGACCTCAAGGATTATTGAAGTCCGCCTTCTTACCCAAAACTATGAAAAATCCATTCAGTAAATCCAATAACAGAACCTATCATTCCATGAATATCCATAAGTCTAAAAAAGCCTCTTTTCTGATCGTCAGTCTCTTCAGCCTCTCCATGATGGAAGCTAAAGTAAAGCTTCCTGCCCTGGTTTCGGACGGGATGATCCTGCAGCGGAACATGCCGCTGAAAATCTGGGGTTCTGCCGATGCCGGTGAAAAGGTGAACGTGAAGTTTTTAAACAAGACCTATACGACCAATGCCGACAAAAGCGGAAACTGGAACATCATGCTTCCCCAATTAAAGGCCGGCGGACCGTATGTAATGACCATCAATGAAATCACGCTGAAAGATATCCTGATCGGTGATGTATGGGTAGCTTCCGGACAATCCAATATGGAGCTTCCGATGCGGAGGCTGACGCCTTTGTATAGTGAAGAGATAAAGAAGGCCAACAATAAAAGCATCCGGTTCTTTACGGTGCCCCAAAAATACAATTTCAAAATGCCGCAGACGGAGCTCGACGGCGGAAAGTGGCAGTCTGCCGATCCACAGACCATCCTGGATTTTTCCGGAGTGGCTTATTTTTTTGCTAAAGAAATCAATACCGAAAATAAAGTTCCGGTAGGCATCATCCACACCAGTCTCGGAGGATCTCCGGTTCAGGCCTGGATGGATACCAATTCCCTGAAAAAGTATCCTGAATACCTGGAAGAAGCCAAAAAATGGCAGGATGATGATCTGATCAAATCTACTGAATCCGGCGAGCAGCTAGCCAGCAGAGCCTGGTACAGCGAACTTGACCGTAACGATCCCGGAATAGCGCAACACTGGGAAAAAGCGGAAGTTGATGATTCAGCATGGAAAACCATGAAAGTTCCCGGATCCTGGGAAGACCAGGAAGGATCGTTCGACGGAACGGTCTGGCTGAGAAAAGAAATCAATGTGCCGGCCGGATCATCTGCGAAAACGGCCTTTTTGAATTTAGGAAGGATCAAAGATGCCGATGTTACTTACATCAACGGCGTGAAAGTCGGAAATGTAACCTATGAATATCCTCCGCGTTGGTACGACGTTCCGGCAGGTGTACTGAAGGACGGAAAAAACATCATTACCGTACGGATTACCAATGGAAGCGGAAGAGGGCAGTTCATTGCCGATAAACCGTATTACCTGGAAATCGGAGGTCAGAAGATAGACCTTACCGGAAACTGGAAATATAAAGTCGGGGCAAAAATGTCGGGCGTGGCTCCCGGGCAGACCTTTATCCGGTGGAAACCTACCGGACTGTACAATTCGATGATCAATCCGCTCACTAACTATAAAGTAAAAGGATTCCTTTGGTATCAGGGCGAAAGCAATACCGGAAAACCGAAAGAATACGGCGACCTGCTGACCACCATGATCACCGACTGGCGCAATAAATGGAATGAGCAGAATGCTCCGTTCCTTATTGTGCAGCTCGCCAACTTCATGGAATCCAGGAGCCAGCCGATCGAAAGCAACTGGGCGGAACTCAGAGACCAGCAACGCCTGGTTTCCCAGACCGTGCCGAATGCAGGCCTGGCCGTAACCATCGACGTAGGGGAGTGGAATGACATCCATCCGCTGAATAAAAAAGCAGTCGGTGACCGCCTGGCTTTACAGGCCCTTAAAATCGCCGATAAAAAAAATATCGTAGCCGACGGACCCGTGTACGAATCCATGAAAACCGAAGGCAGCAAGGTCATCCTTTCCTTTAAACCCGGAACCGCTCAGCTGGCATCTGTTTCAGAACTGAAAGGCTTTGCCGTCAAAGGTCAGGACGGTAAATACCAATGGGCGAAAGCCAAAACGGAGGGCAATAAAGTTGTTGTCTGGAGCGATAAGGTCAGCCATCCGGTTGCCGTACGCTACGACTGGGCAGATAATCCGGACGGCAACCTCAGAAATACAGCCGGGCTTCCTGCTTCACCGTTTACAACAGAAAAAAATTAATTTAATCTTCATATTTTAAAAATGAATAATCATCCACAGAAAATATCAGTAACAGAAAAAATAGGCTACAGCTTAGGTGACCTTGCGGCCAATCTTGTTTTTCAGACCCTGGTGACGTACCTCGCTTATTTTTATACCGATATTTACGGACTGAAGCCGGAAGATGCTTCCATCATCACCTTAATCGTAGGTCTCATTGCAGGATTCGGATTCAATCCGGTCATTGGCGCTCTGGCAGACCGTACCAAAACCAAATGGGGAAAATTCCGTCCGTGGATTTTATTTACGGCCGTTCCCCTGGGAATTGCAGCCTTACTCGCATTCAGCACACCCGGTTTTTCATATAAAGGAAAAATGATCTATGCAGCGGCTACTTATTCCCTGCTCTTATTGCTTTATGCAGCTAATAACCTGCCGTACGCCGCATTGAGCGGGGTAATTACCGGTGACATGGGAGAACGTAACAGTATTTCTTCCTACCGTTTCGTAGCGGTAATGTTTGCCCAGTTTTTCGTGCAGGTATTTATGCTGCCGATTATCCTTTCTGCAGGACATGGAGATAAGGCTGCCGGTATTGAAACGGTGATGACCTGGCTGGCCATCATCGGTTCGGTGATGTTGCTGATTACTTTTTTCACTACGAAAGAAAGGATCATTCCGACTTCCGATCAGAAATCAAGCCTGAAAGAAGACCTGAAAGACCTTTCCAGAAATAAGCCGTGGATCATTATGCTTACCGTAACGGCACTGATTTTCATTACCCTGGCGATGAAAGGTGGTTCGTATGTTTACTACTTCAACAATTACGTGGATGAACCGGCTCTGGCCTCTTTTATTTCACCGATCACGAACTTTTTCAATTCCATCGGGATGAATTTCTTTGGCGAAGATCCGAGATCAGCAGGATTCGGTCTTTTTAATGCCGGAGGAATTATCATGATGATTGTCGGCATTACCTTCTCCAAAAGATTTGCCGATAAATACGGGAAAAGAGATGCTTTCATCGCTTCCTTGTTTATTTCCACTTTATTCGTCCTGGCTTTCATCTTATATCCGCCGGAGTCGGTAGGATTGATGTTCCTGTCCCAGATCTTTCACGGATTCTTTTACGGGATCAGCACCCCGCTCCTTTGGGCCATGATTGCCGATGTGGCCGACTATTCCGAGTGGAAAAACAACAGACGCGCAACCGCAATTATCTTTTCAGCCATGATGGTCGGGCTAAAGGTCGGACTGAGCATCGGAAGTTCACTGGTCTCTTCCATTATCGGGCATTATGGCTACATTTCTTCCGAAGGAGCTCAGAATGTGGTACAGCCGGAAACCGTAGCTGCCGGAGCCAAAATGCTGGTGAGTATTTTCCCGGCCATTCCGTTCTTCCTATCCTGCGGCCTGCTGTTTTTCTATAAAATCAATAAAAAGATGGAAGTGCAGATCGAGCAGGATCTTAAATATAGAAGGAGAAAGGAGGATTGATACTTTAAGCTCCGTAGGAGCGACCTGTTAATAGCAATACCAGCATGCCATCAATTAAGCCTCCCGGAGGCGACCTGTTAATAGATAAATTATAAAAAATAATTATGAAGAAAGCCATTGCAGTATTAGGAATCTTAGCCCTTACGGTTTCGTGTAAAACGGCCCAGACCGCGTCCTCCGGCGATTCCCTGAGAGATGCCTTTAAAAATAAATTTTATATCGGAACGGCCATGAGCCTTCCGCAAATCGACGGTACTGATGTAAAATCCGACGGTATTATCAGAAAACAGTTCAGTTCCATCGTGGCTGAAAACTGTATGAAATCCATGTTCATCCAGCCGCAGGAAGGTAAGTTTTTCTTTGGTGATGCCGATCAATTTGTAGCGTTCGGAGAGAAAAACAAGATGTTCATCATCGGTCATACCCTGATCTGGCATTCCCAGTTGCCGAAATGGTTTTTCGTAGGCAAAGACGGGAAAGATGTTTCACCGGAAGTCCTGAAACAGCGGATGAAAAGCCATATCTCCACTTTGGTGGGCCGGTACAAAGGCCGGGTAAAAGGCTGGGATGTCGTGAACGAAGCCATCATGGAAGACGGAACCTACCGGAAATCGAAGTTCTACGAAATCCTGGGTGAGGAATTTATCCCGTTAGCTTTTCAGTACGCACAGGAAGCTGACCCGAATGCCGAACTATACTATAACGATTACAATGAATGGTTCCCGGAGAAGGTAAAGACCGTTAATAAAATCGTCAGAGATCTCAAATCCAGAGGAATCCGGATCGATGGAGTAGGCATGCAGACCCACGTCGGACTCGACAATCCGAAACTGGAAGAATATGAAAAAGCCATCACCGAGTACGCGGCAGCCGGAGTAAAGGTCAATGTTACCGAAATGGAAATCAGTGCCCTTCCTTCACCATGGGGCACCTCCGCCAACGTTTCCGATAAAGTGGAATACGAGGCAAAAATGAACCCTTATACCAAAGGTCTTCCTGAAAACGTGCAGCAGGAATGGGAAACCCGCTATCTGGATTTCTTCAGGCTGTTCCTGAAACATCAGGATAAAATCAGAAGGGTCACCCTTTGGGGCGTTACCGACAACCAGTCCTGGAAAAATGATTTCCCCGTGAAAGGCAGAACCGATTACCCGCTGCTTTTTGATAGAAACTACCAGGCAAAACCCGTGGTGAAGAAGATTATTGATCTGACCAAAGAAAAATAATCATCTGCCATCAAACCTCATAGGTTTTCAAAACCTTGAAGGTTTAAATTACAAGACGTATCATCTACCAATCTATTATTTAAAAGCGTAAACCATAAAAAATGAACAAAGCAAAATACCTTTTCCCGAAAGATTATATGGCGGATCCTTCCGTGCATGTTTTTGAAGGCAAACTCTATATCTATCCGTCGCACGACCGTGAAAGCGGCATTGAAGAAAACGACAACGGCGACCATTTCGATATGAATGATTACCATGTTTTCTCCCTCGATAATTTGGAAAGCGGAGAAATCACGGATCATGGGGTTGTCCTTTCGGTAAAGGATATTCCATGGTCGGGTAGACAGTTGTGGGACTGTGACGTGGCCCATAAGGACGGTAAATATTACATGTACTTTCCGTTAAAGGATAAGAACGATATTTTCAGGATCGGCGTAGCGGTAAGCGACAAGCCGTATGGACCGTTTGTTCCGGAAAAACATCCGATGATGGGAAGCTACAGCATCGACCCTTGCCTGTTTGAGGACAACGGGAAACATTATATGTATTTCGGAGGCATCTGGGGCGGACAGCTGCAGCGTTACCGGAACAACAAAGCCCTTGAATCTGCCGTAATCCCGAATGATAACGAGCCGGCGATCCCATCAAAAGTAGTGATGCTGAGCAATGATATGCTGGAATTCGGCGAAGAGCCGAAAGACGTGATGATCCTTGACGAAAACGGCAATCCATTGCTTCATGGTGATCAGCACCGCTTTTTTGAAGCTTCGTGGATGCACAAATACAATGGGAAGTATTATTTCTCCTATTCTACGGGAGATACCCACCTGATCTGCTATGCGACCGGTGATAATCCGTACGGGCCGTTTACTTTCCAGGGGGAAATCCTGACGCCGGTTGTCGGCTGGACTACCCATCACAGCATTGTGGAATTTGAAGGGAAATGGTACCTCTTCTTCCATGATTCCGTGCCGAGCGGCGGCAGAACGTGGCTTAGAAGCATGAAAGTCGTGGAAATCGAATATGATAATGACGGTAAAATAAAAACCATCGAAGGACTGGAAGAAAATCAGTAAACCTGATCAGCCTTTCAGGTTTTCCGGCAATCCACTTTGTCAAAGCTCAAAACTTTGACAAAGTTTGTTTCCTTCATCAGAACCCGAAGGGTTCAACAACAACAGCCATAGGTGAAACCTATGGTAAAAAATACAACAGGCAGACCCTGTTCAATTCAAATCAAAAAAATCAATAAATCCCGATGCAGCATTTCCGAACTTATCTTATTTTATTCCTGATGGTTCCGATGATGATTTTCGCGGAAGACGGGAGCCAGCTCTGGCTCCGGTTTCCGGCAAAAAACGGAATATCCCCTGAAAAGATCATGGCTAAAGGCAATAGCCCGATGCTGAATATTGCCCGGAGAGAACTGACCGGCCACTGGCAGGGGCAAGGAGTGGAACTCAGACTGGAGAAATCCCTGAAAAACCTGAAAGACGGTTACCGGATAACCTCCTCGTCTGAAAAGATCGTTGTTTCAGCACCGAAGGAATCAGGATTGCTGTACGGCGTGTACCACATTCTTCGGCTGCAGCAGACCAACGCGGATCTCAACAACCTGAATATTACCGAAAAGCCTTCTTACGATGTACGGATCCTGAACCATTGGGATAACCTGGACGGAAGCGTCGAGCGCGGATATGCAGGCCACTCGTTATGGAAATGGGAAGAACTGCCCGATACGGTTTCGCCGAGGTATGAAGCATATGCAAGAGCCAATGCTTCAATAGGAATCAACGCGACCGTATTGAATAACGTGAACGCTTCTCCGAATATGCTTCGTGAAGACTACCTGAAAAAAGTAAAGGTGCTCGCGGATATTTTCAGGCCTTACGGGATCAAAGTATACCTATCGGTAAATTTCTCTTCCCCGAAAGTGTTGGGCGGAACAGAGAATTCGGATCCGTTGAATAAAGAGGTTCAGAAATGGTGGAAAGAGAAAGCAGCTGAAATTTACAAGCTGATCCCGGACTTCGGAGGATTTTTGGTGAAAGCCAATTCCGAAGGGCAGCCGGGACCACAGGATTATGGAAGAACCCATGCCGACGGTGCTAACATGATGGCCGATATCCTGAAACCTTACGGCGGAATCGTAATGTGGCGGGCGTTTGTATACAGTCCGAGCAAAGAAGACCGGGCCAAGCAGGCCTACCTGGAATTTGTTCCGCTGGACGGAAAATTCAGGGATAATGTGATCATCCAGATCAAAAACGGGCCGATCGATTTTCAGCCGAGAGAAGCTTTTAACCCGCTTTTCGGAGCGTTGAAAAAAACACCGGAAATGGTAGAGTTCCAGATTACACAGGAATATCTGGGCCAGGCCAACCATCTGGCTTACCTGGCCCCGTTGTTTAAAGAAACTCTGGAAAGCGATACCTATGCCAACGGAAAAGGATCGACCATTGCAAAAATTACCGACGGTACTTTAAGGCCCGGAAAACTCACCGCCATTTCAGCAGTGGCCAATATCGGGGAAGATACCAACTGGACCGGCCATCAGTTTGCCCAATCCAACTGGTACGCCTTCGGAAGGCTGGCCTGGAATCATGAACTGACTTCAGAGCAGATCGCCGACGAATGGATTAAGATGACCTTTACCGACAAACCGGAGTTTGTAAATCCGGTAAAACAGATGATGCTGACTTCCCGCGAAACGGTGGTGGATTACATGATGCCTTTGGGCCTTCATCACATTTTTGCCGGAAACCACCACTACGGTCCTGAACCATGGGGCGATTATAAAGGGGGAAGGCCCGACTGGTCTCCGGTATATTACCATCAGGCAGATGCCGGGGGAATCGGCTTCGACCGGACCCAAACCGGAAGCAATGCCGTTTCCCAGTATTTTCCGCCGTTGAATGAAATTTACGGAAACATCCGGACCTGCCCGGAAAACCTGATCCTCTGGTTCCATCATGTGCCCTGGGATTATAAAATGAAAGACGGCAAAACCCTTTGGGATGAGCTCTGTTATAAATACGATTCAGGGGTGCAGCAGGTAAGGGAATACCAGAAAACCTGGGACCGGATGCAGTCTTACATCGATGAGCAGCGTTTCTCCGAAGTTCAGTCCAGGCTGAAAATCCAGGCAAAAGATGCCGTTTGGTGGAAAGATGCCTGCCTGCTGTACTTCCAGACTTTTTCCAAAAGACCGGTTCCGTACGACATCGAACGTCCGGTGAACGAACTGGGAGACCTGAAGAAAATCAAACTGAATATGGGGCACCATAATTAATCAGGATTTTAATTCAGATGAATACCTACTATTTTTCCGCAGATGAAGCAGAAATCCATCTGCGGAAAATTTAAATTTAATTTTTAGCTGCACTGATTTTTTAAATAAACAATTCATCTTTTCGCAAAAAGCAGGGATTTGTCTTTTTATTAAATTAAGTGTAAAATTAACACTTATATAAAACTAACTTTAATTAAATGAAATTTTTTATCGACACGGCCAATTTAGAGCAGATTAAAGAAGCCAATGACCTGGGAATTCTGGATGGTGTAACTACCAATCCGTCACTTATGGCAAAAGAAGGCATCAGCGGGAAAGAGGCCATTCTAAAACATTACAAAGATATCTGCGACATCGTAGATGGTGACATTTCTGCGGAAGTTCTTTCTACAACCTATGAAGAAATGATTGCAGAAGGCGATATTTTAGCCCAAATCCATTCAAATATTGTGGTGAAAATCCCAATGATAAAAGATGGAATCAAAGCTTTAAAGTATTTCTCCGGCAAAGGAATCAAAACAAATTGTACGCTGATTTTTTCCGCAGGCCAGGCCCTTCTTGCGGCAAAGGCCGGAGCTACCTATGTTTCTCCGTTTCTGGGAAGACTGGATGATATTTCTACAGACAGCTTAAATCTAATTCAGGAAATCAGAACCATTTTCGATAATTATGGCTATGAAACTGAAATTCTTGCAGCATCAGTCCGCCACTCGATGCACATCATCAACTGTGCAAAAATCGGTGCTGATGTTGTGACTTGTCCTATTCAGCCGATACTTTCATTACTAAAACATCCATTGACAGATTCAGGTTTGGAACAGTTCGTCAAAGATTCACAAAAAATGCAGTAACAGGATGCACGATATTTCAAAATTAAAAGACATCGCTTCGCAGGTCCGGAGGGATATTGTAAGAATGGTCCATGCCTGCCAGTCGGGCCATCCCGGCGGCTCATTGGGCTGTACCGATTTTCTGGTCGCTCTGTATTTCGATGCGATGGAAAGAAAAGAAGGCTTTGATATGACGGGAAAAGGGGAAGATGTTTTTTATCTTTCAAACGGCCATATTTCCCCGGTTTTTTACAGCGTTCTGGCACACGCGGGCTATTTCGGTAAATCGGAACTGGCCAGTTTCAGAAAGCTGAATTCCAGGCTTCAGGGCCACCCGACGACCCATGAACATCTTCCGGGAGTCCGTATTGCATCGGGTTCGCTCGGGCAGGGGATGTCGGTAGCCATCGGTCATGCAGCCGGGAAAAAACTGAACAAAGATCCGCATCTCGTTTTCAGCCTTCACGGCGACGGCGAATTGCAGGAAGGGCAGAACTGGGAAGCCATCATGTATGCTGCCCACAATAGGGTAGATAACCTGATTGCCACCGTAGATTACAACGGTCAGCAGATTGACGGCCCGACTTCAAAAGTACTTTCTTTAGGCAATCTCAGGACAAAACTTGAAGCCTTTGGCTGGAAAGTGCTGGAAGTGGAAAACGGAAACGATATGGAAGAAATCCTGAACGTGCTGGATGAAGCGAAATTATCAGCCGGAAAAGGCCAGCCGATCGGTATCTTATTAAAAACAGGAATGGGTTATGGAGTCGATTACATGATGGGAAGCCACGCCTGGCACGGAAAAGCCCCGAATGACGAACAACTGGCCAAAGCACTGGACCAGCTGGAAGAAACTCTGGGCGATTATTAATTGAATAAAGATATGGGCAGCTTAATGCGTCTTCCGTTCCCGCTTTTTTGCAAATTTGCCAACGCATTTTCCAGCACTAAAATCTGCAAAAAGAGCTCCACTCAAGCCGGGCTGCGAGAAATCAGGGAAGGAAATTCATCGATTCAAATAGAAAAATAAATCAAAAGAGATAGATTCGCCGTTCCAAACAAATTGATTATAATAAAAATCAGAAGATAAATATTTTTTTCGAAGGACAAGTGAATTTGCTCTGATGTTTACTTTTTACAGATCGCCCCTACGGAGCTTGATGCTCTGGAATCAATTTTTCTATTAACAGTTCGCCACGCTGTGGCTTTAATTTAATAGGCTTAGAATAATAAATGCTCCATAGGATCAAACTGATAATAGATTTAGAGAATTCAGTATCAAAAAACTTCGTAGAGATGACCTGTACAGGTTTTAATATTAATGATTCAAAATCTGGTAGAAACAGAAAAAACATTAAATGCAATTTTCTTATTCAATTACGTCTAAAGTCCTTTGCTGATTTGCGAACTTAAAAAAGTCGGTAGCACAAAACCTTAGCGGGCTTTGCGTTAAAAACCAACAGCAACCAAGAAATTGGACGATTATTAAACAATTTCGAAAGCCTGATTTGTATTAATTATTTTAGAAAAAGTCCTGTAAAAGGTAAGCTATCAAGTGGTAAATTCCTTTGCTGAGTTTACGCCTTTGCGAACTTAAAAAAGTCGGTAGCACAAAACCTTAGCGGGCTTTGCGTTAAAAACCAACAACCAACTGATTTGTCGATTATTAAATAATTTGAAAGCCTGATTTATATTTATGATTTCAAAAAGGTCTTATAAAAACAAAGCTAATGTCAGTGGGCTTATGCATGACGCCGGTTCTCAAAACAATTTGAAATCGTTGTGAAATTTCTTTGCTGAGTTACTTCTTTGCGAACTTAAAAAAACAGTCAGTAGTACAAAACCTTAGCGGGCTTTGCGTTAAAAAAAACAACAACAACCAACAGATTTAAACAATGAAAAAATATACCTACACAGAAAAAAAAGATACCCGGAGCGGTTTCGGGGCCGGCCTGGCAGAACTGGCCGATAAAAACCAGGAAGTCGTGGCGCTTTGCGCCGACCTCATCGGTTCCCTGAAAATGGAAAAGTTCATCGAGAAAGCACCTGAACGGTTTTTCCAGGTCGGCATTGCCGAAGCCAATATGATCGGAATGGCCGCAGGCCTGGCCATCGAAGGTAAAATTCCGTTCACCGGAACGTTTGCCAACTTTTCCACGGGACGCGTTTACGACCAGATCCGTCAGTCGGTGGCGTATTCCGGGAAAAATGTGAAAATCTGTGCTTCTCACGCCGGGCTTACCTTAGGGGAAGACGGGGCTACCCACCAGATCCTGGAAGATATCGGCCTGATGAAGATGCTCCCGGGAATGACGGTCATCAATACCTGCGATTACAACCAGACCAAAGCGGCTACTATAGCGATTGCCGATTATGACGGTCCGGTGTACCTGAGATTCGGAAGACCGGTGATTCCTGTTTTTACGGATGAAAACCAGATTTTTGAAATCGGCAAAGCCTGGATGGTGAACGAAGGAAAAGAAGTCACGATTGTGGCGACAGGGCATCTGGTTTGGGAAGCCATCAGAGCCGGAGAAATCCTGGAAGAGCAGGGGATTGATGCGGAAATCATCAACATCCACACCATCAAGCCGCTGGATACGGAAGCCATTCTTAATTCGGTTAAAAAAACAGGCTGTATCGTTACTGCTGAAGAACACAACCGGTTAGGCGGCTTAGGAGACAGTGTAGCACAGCTTCTCATCACCGAACACCTGGCACCGCAGGAATATGTTGCGGTAAACGACAGTTTCGGAGAAAGCGGAACGCCTGACCAGCTGATGGAAAAATATGGATTGACGGCCGGCGATATCGTAAAAGCCGCTAAAAAAGTAATGAAACGGAAATTAGGCTTTAAGCATAATTTCAACGAAGGCTCGAAGTAGAATTCGGATTGATAGCCGGATGCCGGATGCCGGGATTTCCTATTGTCAATTAAAGGAGGTATGAATTTATTAAGTGAAATCGTTTATCAACTCATCAAAAAAGAATGGATAAAATACGTTGGGGCATTCTGGGAACAGGAACTATTGCGCATAAGTTTGCATCGGACCTGAAACGGGTGGAAAATGCCGAACTGACGGCAGCAGGTTCCCGTTCGCTGCAGAGTGCGGAAGCTTTCTGCAGAGAATTTGATATTCCGTTAAGTTTCGGAAGCTATGAAGAACTGGCAGCACATAACGAAATCGACATTGTTTATAT
The DNA here is from genome assembly GCF_007991455.1 of Chryseobacterium hagamense. Lineage (GTDB taxonomy): Bacteria > Bacteroidota > Bacteroidia > Flavobacteriales > Weeksellaceae > Chryseobacterium > Chryseobacterium hagamense. Next base: position 19,990 of record NZ_BJYJ01000001.1, read on the forward strand.
TGCTACGCCCAATCATCTCCATCATCCCAATACTTTACTTTGCCTGAACCATGGAAAAGCCGTGCTCTGTGAAAAACCGTTTGCCCTGAATGCACGACAGGCTTCGGAAATGATAACGCTGGCCCGTCGGAAAAATATATTTCTGATGGATGCCTTGTGGACAAAGTTTCTCCCCCATTATCAGAAAATGCTGGAAATGGTCAGAAGCGGGAAGCTGGGAGCTATAAAAATGGTCCGTGCCAATTTCGGTTTTCAGGCCAATGCGGAACCGGATTCCCGTCTGTTAAATCCTGAAATGGGCGGCGGCTCGCTGATGGATATCGGGATTTACAACGTGTTCACCGCTTTGGACATTCTGGGAGAGCCGGATGAGATCAGTGTCAGCATCAATGCTACGGAACAGGGGATCGACGAACAATGCGCTGTTGTCTTTAAGTACAACAGTGGAGCGATGGCCAGCTTATTTTCGTCAATTTCTGCAAATGTGGAAACGGAAGTGGAAATCTGCGGAACGCTGGGCCGGCTGAAATTAACGGCACCTTTCTACGATTCAGCATCTGTTCTGGAACATGAGGCTGATGGAAAAAAGAACTTTATCATGACAGAGAAAGAAGAGGGTTTGGGCTATCAGTATGAAGCCCGGCATGCGACCGGCTGTCTTTTAGAAGGAAGTGCTGAAACTATGGTGGTTCCTCATGATTACAGTATTTTGCTGATGAAGACTTTAGATAAAATACGGGATCTTGCCGGAATCGTATTTCCGGATATGTGACGCTTTCAATTGCTCAGAAATAGCTACCTTTAGCCCTTATTTTAAAACTTAAATTTTCCATCCAAATATAAAGCAGGTTTATGCAGGAACAATTAATCAACGATACTTCGGAAGCATTCCGGTCGGTATTCCAATCGGAACCGGAACGTCTTTTCCTGGCTCCGGGAAGAATTAACATCATCGGTGAACACGTGGATTACAGCGATGGTTTTGTACTGCCGGCGGCTATCGACAAATACATCTGTTTTGCCGTGAAGCAGACGGAAGATTCCGGAACCTGTACTTTTTATGCCAAAGATTTTAACGAGTCTTTCAGCTTTCAGGTTAGCGAAAAACAGGTTCCGGTTGCTCAGATGTGGGTTAATTATTTATTGGGGGTTTTCAACGCCATCCAGGAGTCGGGCAAAGAGATCGGAGGCCTGCAGATTGCTTTCAGCAGTAGCATCCCGATGGGTTCGGGGCTGTCTTCTTCAGCAGCTTTGGAATGCGGGTTTGCCTACATCCTGAATGAACTTTTTAATCTGAATTTTACCAAAAAGGAACTGGCCCTCATCGGTCAGAAATCCGAACATACCTTTGTCGGCGTAAACTGCGGGATCATGGATCAGTTTTCATCCGTTTTTGGAAAGGAACATCAGGTGATGATGCTGGACTGTCATTCCCTGGACCATCAGTATTTTGAAGCCAATCTCAAAGGGTACAGCCTTGTCCTTTTCGACAGCTGCGTGAAACATACGCACCTTACTTCCGGCTACAACAACCGGCGGAAAGATGTAGACCTGGGAAAAAAAATATTGTGGGAAAAGTTCCCTTCCGCAAGCAAATTCAGGGATTTCAGTTTTGAAATGCTGGACGAAGCGAGAACGGAAATGGGAGAGGTTGCTTACAAAAGATGTTTTTACCTTTTAAAGGAAATCAAAAGGGTAGAAGAAGCTGCAAAAGCTTTATCGGAAGGCAATGCCGGATATCTGGGTAAGCTTCTGAACGAAACCCACACCGGGCTTTCCACGGAATTTGAGGTAAGCTGTGAAGAGCTTGATTTTATGGTAGGGGAAACAATAAAACATACCGGTGTTACGGGAGCAAGAATGATGGGCGGCGGCTTCGGCGGATGCAGCATCAACCTGATCAGGGATGAATATGTAAATGAAGTAATCGAAAGTATATCAGTAAAATACAAAGCTGCTTTCGGTATTGAAATGAAAGTATACCGGGTAAAAATATCGGACGGAATCAATGAATACAGTAGAAATGAACACATCCTTTAATCAGAAACAGCATCCGCACAGAAGATACAATCCGCTTTTGGATGAATGGATCCTGGTGTCTCCGCAACGTGCCAACCGGCCATGGCAGGGTCAGACCGAAGAGAAAACGGAGGAATCCCTTCCGGCACATGATGAAAACTGCTACCTGTGTCCGGGCAATGTCCGCGTCAATGGTGAAAGGAATCCGGAATACAAAGGTGTTTATGTCTTTAACAACGACTTCGGTTCGCTGATGAAAGAGGAGGTAGACGCTTCCGTAGAATCCTCGGGCTTCTTTACTTTACAGCCGGAACGGGGAATCAACCGGGTGATCTGCTTTTCCGACAACCATAGCCTCACACTGCCTGAAATGGAACCGGATGCTATAAAAAACGTTGTTGAGGTCTGGCAAAGGCAGTATGAAGAACTGGGAAGTCTTGATTACATCAACCATGTCCAGATTTTTGAGAACAAAGGCCAGATGATGGGCTGCAGCAACCCGCATCCGCACGGCCAGATCTGGGCGCAGTCTTCCATTCCTTCCATCATTTCAAAAACCCAGGAAAACCTGAAGAAATACTTTGAAAAAAACGGCACTTCGCTGTTGGAGGATTATGTTAAAAAGGAACTTGAGGCCGGGGAAAGGATTATTCTGGAAAATGAAGATTTTGTAGCAGTCGTTCCTTTCTGGGCCGTCTGGCCGTACGAGACGATGATTGTAAGCAAACGTAAAATTGAAAATATCCTGCATTTTTCCGAAGCCGGGAAGGTTTCCCTGGCCTCGATGATTAAGGATTTAACCACTAAGTATGATAATCTTTTTGAGATTTCATTTCCCTATTCAGCCGGGATCCACCAGTCGCCCACCGATGGGAAACCGCATCCGGAATGGCATTTCCACATGCATTTTTATCCTCCGCTGCTGCGGAATGCAGAAGTGAAGAAATTCATGGTCGGTTACGAAATGCTGGCCGAGCCGCAACGGGATATCACCCCGGAACAGAGTGCCGGGGTACTGAAAAGCCTTCCGGTTGTCCATTACAAAAGCAAATAAGACAAAGAGGCTGCTATCACAGGATAAGCAGCCTTTTTCAGGTCAGATTCAGTCATGCGTTGAAATGAATTTGAACGGTAACGCAGCTTTAACCACCAAGAGAGATGAAGGAATTAAAATGTGATTAAGAAAAATCAAGGATTTTTATTTAGCGTGAAGCTTAAGCAAATCTGATCCTCAGTTTTCCTAAATATCTTATCAGCTCTTAATGGTTTTAGCGTATCTGAAGCCAGATAGTAGATGGGTACCTTAAGGCTATGGAATGTGAGTGAAAAAAGCTTCCATCTCCCAGCCAAATCATCTGATTTCTAATTCTAAAAAATTACGCTCCGAATTTCTCCACCGCTTCCTTAGAGACCGGCGTAAAGAAATTCACCAGGTTACCGTCGGGATCCCTGACAAGAAGCGACCGGTTTCCCCAGGGCATCGTGGTGGGTTCCTGAACTACCGGAATGGATGCGTCGTTTTTCAGCCGGTCAGACACTTCATCCACATCATCCACTAAAAACTCGATAATAGCCGTTCGGTTCGCAGCAGCTTCTGCAATGTCCTCACCACCGAATAACTGCAGGGTACGGGTGCTCCCGATCGCGAGAGTGGCCACCGGTGTCTTTATTTCTGCAAAATCTTCGGTATACCGTATCGCCTCAAGGCCCGTTACTTTTTCATAAAAACCGGCCAGGCTGCTGGCATCAGCCGTAATAATACGCAGGGAAGTTAATTTCATTTTTCTGATTTTTAAAATTATGCACCAAAGATAAGCAGGTCCCGTGACAAGGGGGTGTCAGTAGAGGTTTGTTTTGCTACACCTGTTAATCATTTTTTACTGTATGGTAACTTGAACGGTATTCAACTACATCCAGCCGGAATTCGGTTTGGTCTTCTGTTAAAATAACGTGAATTCGACCGTATTTAATTTAAATTTAGCTGTTTAGTAAAAAAAATCAGGTTAATTCAGTCAGGTTTTTTTTAAGAGAATTCTCTTTGATAGAATGACAAATATTTCGCCTGATCAGCAACACCTTCTGATTGTATTTTGACAAAAGAATTTCCGGCATCCGGTTTCCTTTTCCCAGCTATTACCTGATGTATCCTTCGGTTTCAATAAGGCTATAATTAAAAAGATTAAAATCTATCGTAACGAAGTGTGGTATGATATTTTTATGGTTATCTTTGATTAATCTAAATAAATATGAATTTCCCTGATCAGATTCACGCAGGCGAACTCCTGTCTGTCTTATTTTATTCTCCTAATGCGACCGCGGTATATCAAGACGAGGATGTAAAGATCTTGAGCGCCAATGAAGCCATGCTTAAATTCTGGGGGAAAAGCCGGGAAATTATCGGAAGGGATTTCTGTTCTGCTTTGCCTGAACTGGATGGGCAGCCTTTTTTTGAAATTCTGAGAAAGGTCTGGCTGTCCGGAGAAACCTTTATTGCCAAAGATTATCCTGCCGTCCTGCTGACCAATGGTTTTCCGGAACAGTTTTATTTTGATTTCGAATACAGGGCGATTTTAGGTCCTGACGGAAAAACAAAATATATCCTGCATACAGCCTCTGAAGTTACCGAACGGAGAGAAGCTCTGAAAATGGTAGAGGAAAAATCCAGGTCGGAGCAGAAGCTTATTGATGACCTGTCGGCACTTAATGCCGAATACCATGTTACAAACGAAGACCTTATTTCCAAACATGAAGAACTTTTTAATGCCAATAGTGAACTTTTAAGAATAAAAAAAGAATTGCTGACAGCCAACCATACCCTGGCGGAAAATGAAAAACGGTTTAAAACACTGGTTGAGAAATCGCCCGTTGCTATGGCTTCATTACAGGGAGAAAACTTTGAAGTGGATATCGTAAATGATAAAGCACTCCGGATCTGGAATAAAGACCGGTCGGTGGTAGGGATGCCCTTATCCGAAGCACTTCCCGAACTGAAGAATCAGCCTTTTATCGGTATTCTTGAAGAAGTATACGCTACCGGAAAGCCTTATTTCGGCAAAGAATTAAAAATCATGCTGGAGAGAAGCAGCGAACTGACGGAATGCTACCTTAATTTTGTATATCAGCCTATTTTAGATGAAAATAATGAAACCGTTTCTATTCTGGTGGTTGCCACTGATGTTACCGAACAGGTACAGGCCCGTGAGTCCATCGTTGAAATTAAAAACCGGTTGGAAATTGCGCTGGATGCCAGCCGGTTGGGTTCTACGGAAATCAACCTTTCAACCGGAAGAATGGACAGTACCAATCAGTTTAAATACAATTACGGCTACCGGACGGAAGATGAATTTACTTATTTGGACCTGTACCAGTCGATCCTGCCGGAATACCGGAGGCGTATTAAAGACCTGGTGAAAGATTCCATTAAAAACAATGAAGTATATAAGGCGGAATATCCGGTAAAATGGAAAGACGGTTCCATCCACTGGATTCAGGCCCACGGAATGCCGAGATTCAACAAAGACGGAGTAGCCGACCGGATGGTAGGGATGAATGCCGATGTTACCGATAAGAAACTGGCCGAGCAGCGTAAAGATGATTTCCTGAGTGTCGCCAGTCATGAGCTGAAAACCCCGCTTACCGCAGTAAGGGCATCTATACAGCTGCTGAACCGGATTAAGGAAAAACCGTATTCCCAGACGCATATCCGGCTGATCGAGCAGTCCGACAAAGGCATTGAAAAGATGTGTGTACTCATCGATGATTTGCTGAACATGAGCCGGCTGGGCCAGGATCAGCTGATGCTGGAATACCACCATTTCAATCTTTATGAAATGCTGGACAAAAGCTGTCACCATATCCTGCTGGAAGGAAAGAATCAGGTTTCGGTATCAGGTGACAAGTCGCTGGAAATTTATGCTGACGAACATAGGATCGAACAGGTGGTGATCAATCTCCTTAATAATGCCGTAAAATATGCCAAAGGCTCGAATGAGATACACCTTTTTACAGAAGCTGAACCCGACTGTATAAGAGTTTCGGTACGTGATTTCGGACAGGGAATTCCGGAAGCGGTTATTCCGCATCTTTTCGACCGCTATTACCGAGCGGAGCATATCGGAAAATCCTATTCCGGGCTCGGGCTGGGACTTTATATCTGCTCGGAGATTATTAAAAAGCATTCCGGAAAAATAGGTGTAATCAGTAAGATGGGCGAGGGAAGCACATTCTGGTTTACCCTTCCGAGGAAGAAATCCGGTAAGGGTCAGGTGATGACAGAATAATATTTAAAACTGATCGAAGATAATATTTAAAACTGATCGAAGCCTGGGCTTTCTCTTAACTTTTGTCAATTAATAATTACGGGAGGAAAACAATATGGTTCCCGGTTCCTAAATTAACGTGAACCCGAAGAAGAACCTTGATTAAGCGGGTGGGAGAAGGGTGCCGGAAGTTTCTCTTGTCAAATACATGATGAAAGGTCCTGATCATCAAACCGAATAGGTTATCAGAAAATTTTTTATGTAATCCTCAATAACCGGTTTCGGTTATTTTTCATTCAGAGACGGATTAATATCGTTTTAAAGTCCTGAAGGGCCGGCTTGGTACAGGATAGGATAAAATCCTGTCGGAAACATGAACCGTTTCCTTGTTCTACCAAGATAAGTGGTATCCAAAATCCCGACCGAATCATTCTGATTTTATTTCTGAGTTAATTAATCGGTTGGATATGATGTCGATACGGTTGAATTCAAGTTAAATTAATCTGAAATAAAACATTTCACTGTTCTTTAAATTTTAAAAAACAGGACACAAAAAATCTCCGCTTATAAATCATTTATAAGCGGAGATTTTTTATGGTAGAATAATCAACGATGCCTAACCCCTTTCTGATGGTAGTTCACCCCCTGATTTGCTGCCTGGTAGTTCTTATTCAGTTTTTCAGTATTCGGCTCGTAATGGTTGGATACATTGATTTTACCCTGTGATTCAGGAATGTTGAAATGGACTTCCTTTCCGTTTTTGTACGTCTTATTGTCAAACGTACGGTAAAGCTGATTTTCACCATAGGTATTTCCGTCCGGTGCAGTAAATGTTTTCGTTTCTCCCTTTTTCTTTTTCAATCCGAAATAAATCAGAGAACCGCCTGCGATTAAGCCTAAGGCTACTTTTATTTTAGTATTCATAACAACAATTTTCATTACCCAAACAAATAATCTGCCAAGCAAAGCCGGTGGCCGGTTGTGTGGTATGTATTTAAAAATTAATAAGCCGGATTTTTTCAGCAAAAGTTAAAAATAAAGGTATTTCCAGAGCTCCAAGGAACTATTCAACGTGAACCCGAAAAAGAATTTGGATTAACAGGTTGGAAAAGGGAAGCCGGATGCCGGAAATTTCTTCTGTCAAAACAGGATCAAAGCAAATCTTTTGTCATTCTATCTGGGAGCGTTCTTATTTAAAATTCTAACCTAACGATCAAGCCTATTCATCTTTCCTCGATGCATACGCTACGCCATCTCTTCATTCGTAAATCTTCAGGTTTTTTATGATGAAAATAAAATCATATTCTGACTGGTAATTTATACTGACTAAAATTCCTTTAAATCAACCTGAAAGAACAAGGGATCAGAAGCCAATGATTGATACAAATAAATCTGCGCAGTCTGCAAAATCTGTGTTTGCATATTAAATTAATATCTGACAGTCGCTGAATCTTTATTCTTTGATCAGGCGTATCCATTAAATTTAAATATCATAATTTTTTATATAAAACAGATTTTTTTGCGGATGGTCCCATACTTGCAGAAATAACACCGTTATTCCTGCGACGGAGCAGAAATTTATTCTGAATACCAATCACACAAAATATAAAATAATGGAAAAGCAAATCACAAGAAGAAATGCATTGGGGAAAATTGCAACAACAATTGCAGTAGCAGCTGTAGCACCGGCAGCCTTTGCACAATCCCAGAACAAAAAGACGAATCCTGCGATGGGGCCGGATCTTACGGACCCGACGACCAAATATCCGAGACCTCCTTTTAAAAGACAGTTTCAGCCGTTTCCGGGACTGGCCGGCAAAATGGATCCCATTCCGGATCATGGTGAAAAAACCTATGTGGGATCAGGCAGGCTGATGGGAAGAAAAGCGCTGATTACCGGAGGAGATTCCGGAATAGGAAGGGCAGCGGCTATTGCTTATGCCAGAGAAGGAGCCGATGTGGCCATCAACTATCTTCCGGAAGAAGAACCGGATGCTAAAGAAGTTGTTGCACTGATCCGTCAGGCCGGCCGTAAAGCCGTGGCTATCCCGGGAGATATCAGGACGGAGGAATTCTGTAAAACATTGGTTGCCCGGGCGGTTCAGGAACTGGGCGGGCTTGACACCCTGGTGAACAATGCAGGACATCAGAAAACCCACGAATCTATTCTCGACATCAGCACCGAAGAATTTGAAAGGACAATGAAAACCAACATCTACGCACCGTTCTGGATTATCAAAGCAGCTTTACCGCACCTGAAACCCGGCTCGTCGATCATCGGGCTATCTTCCGTCCAGGCTTACGACCCGTCGGAAAACCTGTATGATTATGCCCAGACCAAAGCGGCAACCACCAGCTATGTAAAGTCGCTGGCCAAGCAGCTGGGGCCGAAAGGCATCCGGGTGAACGGCGTAGCACCGGGACCGGTATGGACCGCCCTGGAAGTAAGTGGTGGACAGACCCAGGAAAATATCGAGAAATTTGGTGAAGAAACACCGCTGGGGAGGCCGGGACAACCTGCCGAACTGGCATCCATATTCGTACAACTAGCCGATAACAGCGCCAGCTTCACTACAGGGCATATCTACGGTGCAGCAGGAGGAAGCGGCCAGCCATAAAAAATGACCATCAGACAAAAAAAGCTGTCCGCTCGCCGGACATCTTTTTCTGTTGGATTTTATAATTAAATAGAGATTCGTCAGAAAGCTTTATAAGATCTGTTGCCATTAACTAGTATTAAATTTTTTAAAAATTCAAATTCTACGATTTATATAGCTAAGAAACCTTCAATTAGTGTGTTGAAGTAACTCTGTGAAAATTAAAAAGAAGTATTCGTAAAAAATATCTTTGTGAGCTTCATGTTCAAAAGAGGTTATGCAATCAGCAGGGTTTTGACAGGCTGCCGGACCATATTATAAAAACTATTCATCGAAAATTCTTGCGATCTTAACGAAGTGAAATCAAAGATTCGACGAAGTCAGACGCCTTCAAATTTAAAAACATTTAATAGTTAAAAAATCTTCGCAGACTTTGTGCTTAACCACCCAATCTCTCTATTGTAAAAAATCATTGATCCATCAATCCGCACGATTAAATTAATAATACATTTGTACAACATATTAACACCAAAATACATGAATATCCATTTAAATTCAAAGAACGCCTTGGTCGGTGCTGCTACCCAGGGAATAGGAGCCGGCATTGCCACGGAGCTGGCCCGGTGCGGGGCCAACGTTACCGTCATGGCACGTAATGAAGAAAAACTGAAGGATTTCGTACTTTCGCTTCCTGTTATAACCGACGGTCAGAAACATGGGTACCTGGTAGCTGATTTTTCAGATTTTGAAAGCTTTCAAAAAATTATTAAGGGCTATTTCCGGGATCATGACGTCGATATTCTCGTCAACAATACCAATGGCCCGAATCCGGGATTGGCATCAGAAAAAAGTACGGAAGATTACCAATCGGCTTTTAACCTGCTTTTCCAGACCGTTTGTGAAACCACGAACCTGGCACTGCCTTACATGATTAAAAAGGGGAGAGGCCGGATTATCAATGTCTCCTCCCTATCGGTTAAAGAGCCTATTCCTAATCTGGCACTTTCCAACTCCATTCGTTCGGCAGTGATCGCCTGGTCGAAAACTTTGGCTACTGAAGTCGCCCAGTATCAGGTCACCATCAATAACATCCTGACAGGATCCTTTGATACCAACAGGATTAAGGATCTCATTGACCATGAAGCCAAAGAAACAGGTGTTTCTGCTGAAGAAATCAAAAAGAAAAAAGAAGAAAAAATTCCGATGAAGCGCTTGGGTAGACCGGAAGAGTATGGCCATTTGGTGGCCTTCCTGGCTTCGGATTATGCCGCTTACCTTACCGGAACGAGCATCCCGCTGGATGGCGGCCTGAATAATACGTATTAGAGCCTTAAATTACAAAGACTGTCCGGATAGACAGTCTTTGTAATTTTATTCGTCATAAAGCAATCTGCCATTAAAGGGCTCGCTCCATTTAATCAGGATGCTTTCGTTGTGCCGATGCATATCGGCCTGTACAATTTCATACGTTCCGTCTGCGGTCTGTCTTTCGATGATCAGATTGGCGCCGATACCTACGATTTCTTTAGGGACTTCAAGAATATATATTCCGGTTTCATCTTTCCTGAAATCCTCCCTGCTGAAAATTTTATGTGCCATGATTGTTATTTTTTATGTTGTTCGAGATAGAGAATAAACCGTGCCAAAGAGAATTTTCTTATTTTTTCTTAAAAACTCTTAAATAAACTTAAAATTTTAACTTTAAAATTTAAATGGCACAATATTTTAATGTAGTTATGTAACTCATGTTTAATTTGAGTTTTCATGGTTATTAGTTTTTATCCTCAGATTCTTTCTGAGGATTTTTTGTTTTGTAACGGACTATAAAAATCAGGAAAGGAAACGGGTCAAGCTCAAAAGTTGGGTAATAGTGAAAAAGGTTTATTAATTGGAAAGATAAAAGCGACTTTCATCTTATTCCACTAAACGATATCGTCATTTCCGGAATTTATAATTTCGGAATAATATTCACAATGATCAATTGCTGAAGGTAATGTATCATGCTGAGCTCGTCGAAGACCTTTGTGAACGAGAAATCTGCGCTTTTAATGTAATCTGTTCTTAACTTCGATAGCGTTTAAAATTTTCTCTCCCAACTTTTGTAACTGATCCCTTATCAGCTTATCGTTTTTTTCAACCGACCTCTTCTGATGAAGTTTAGTCTGATCTTTTGCTCTGTCTTCAAGATTTAGGATCAGTAGTATGCGGCTGTTCTCAGAATCGGGGAACTGGTATACAATAAACCTGGCGGGTTCATCTGCTGCAAAAACAATCGGAAAAATAAAAAAGGAATGGCTTACAAAACCATTCCTACATTTATAACGAAAGTAGTGACTTATTAGATAGCATAGGCCCCGCGGTTCTGATAGACGTTGATGCCTTCAATTTTATTATTTACCGTATTATAGATAACCTCAACGGAAAAATGCGAAACTTCATAAAGAATGTATTTCGTTGTTTTCACCATCCTTTCATTCATGACTCGTCCCTCATTCATTACAAAACTGCATTGCTCCTGGTTTGGCATATTTTTAAAATCGTAATATGAAATGTTCATAGCTGCTGTTTTTTAATCGTTTCAAATTCATATAGGCAATTAGTCTGCCAAATTTTGTTAAAATTTATATTATTTTTTAATTATGATGAAATTTAATAGCCAGATCTATGATTCCGGTACTGACAATTCCCTGATAAGGCGAAAAGTAAGATTAATTCTGGGTTTCATCGGTTTTGTGGATTTTGCGATGCGGTGTTCCCAATGTACCTGCAGGTCACCCTTCATGATGAGCAATGAACCGTGTTTCAGGGCCAGGCTGTGTTTCAGCTGATGGTTTTCAACATTCCGGAAATCGAAATTCCGTACCTGCCCAAGGCTTACGGAAGCAATCACCGGCCGGTCGCCCAGCTCACTGTCTTTATCACGGTGCCAGGCTACCGAATCATTGCCGTCGCGGTAAAGATTCAGCAGAACGGAATTGAACTTGTATCCGGAATGTTTTTCGATTTTAAGTTTCAGGTTCAGCAGCTCCGGTGACCATTGGTTGACACCGAATTCGTTTCCTTCCAGATGATAATTTTTGCTTTCGTCACCATACCAGGCTGTCAGACGAGGGGTGATCACCGTTTTATTATATATTTTCTGTGTAGACTGTTTCCAGGGCGTATCCTTCAGCAGCTTTTCCTCAAGCCTGGATGCTGCGGCCTGCGGGAGAAAATTTCCGGTATAGTCCAGCAATTCTTCCGGAAACCGGTAGTATTCATCTTCATCAAATAAACTTAACTGACTCACGTAACCTAATTATTTTTCTTTAAGATCTTTATTAACTTGCTGTTCCGCTTCTTTTGCTTTCTGTTCCTGTGCTCTTTTTTCCTTCCTTTGCTGCCGTTTCGTTTTTTTCTCGGCGCGGCGCTCCTGGCGGATGACTTTATTGGTTTTCCTGTTGTAGAGCGCCTCGAGAATGCCCTGGCCTTTTTTGCTGAAAATTTTCACTTTCGGATGTTCATGGGTACCGGTTACCACCACCGGGAAGCCGATAATTCCGCCGGGAAGGATGCCCACCCGGATCCTCAGGTCGAGCAGGCCGTTGAAACTTGTCGTACCGCTGATTGTGGGCCTTAAGATAGAAACTTTAAACGTAAATTTGTCTACGTGGATCAGATTATTTTTAATATGGGTCTCGATATTCACCCCTTTCATATCCGGATCATTGAAAGCCCTTGCTCCGATATTGTCGCCGACGGCCGAAAGCATTTTTAAATTTTTCACTTCCACATCCCGGAGATTGACGATGCCGCCGCCCTCAAGGGAAGGATAGATCGGCTTCATATTTTTATCAAGATCACCTTTCAGTTTATAGTCTATCGATACGATGCCTTTTACGTTTTTGGCTGCGGTTGCCATTTCCCTTACCATATCGATTTCCTTGTAAGCACGCTGAACGTCAAAATCCAGCACTTTCAGGGCAACATCATAATTCGCGGTGAGCGGGGATTCATTCTGGTACCGGGCATCAATACCCATCCGGCTTCCTATGATGTCAAATGAAGTATTCTTCAGGTAGACCATTCCTTTTTGCACGGAGGCGGTTCCTTTTACATGGTTTAAGCCTAACCCTTTAAATTCCACTTTTCTGGCATTGACGCCCAGGGCAACATCGAGGTTTTTAGGAATCATCACCACACCGCTGCTTTTAGGATTTTCTACTTTGGCATATTCCACATCAATCGACTGATCTTTGTTATCCCCTTTTTTCAGAGCCATAAATTCATCGATCAGGATGTAATTCGAGTTCAGCCCGAACTTCCCGTGAAGGGTTCCCTGGCGTTCAATAAAATAATTGATCGTATTGAGCAGGTAACCGTTCAAAGCAAAATCGGATTTTCCATAGGTGGCAAAAAACTTCTGAAACCACATTTTTTCATTTTCAAACCGGAAGTTCCCTTCTTTTATATAAAATGATTTGGGAAGGTAGGCGGTGGTGGCTTTAATATTTTTCAGGATTAAAGTTCCCTTGTTATCGAGCTTGCTGTATTGTCCCGTTGTCGCGTAGCTCTGCCGTCCGTTCAGGGAAAGATCGGCCATGATCAGCCCGCTGACATCGAGTCCCTTCTTTGCAAAGACCCGGTAAATCCTTCCGACATTCAGGACGCCTTTTGCCCTTACCTTATACAGGACATCTTCAAAATTCTGTAGATCAGCATTGACGAAAACCGGGTTGCCCTCGAAATCAAACTGAAAAGGATTGAGCTTTATGCCCAGGCTCCTGAAAGTTCCGTCGGTATTGATGATATTCGCAGCAATATTGATATTCTTGATCGGGTTCGGATAATATTGGGTTTTCAGCCAGCCGTTCTTCAAATTAAGGCTTCCGTTGGTCTTCGGGAAAAGCTTTTTGTCCAGGCTGAAAATCCCGTTGGCTTTAATATCCGTGTTCAGAAGACCGCGGACCTCTATATTTTTTAATCCTAATGCCTGATTCAGGGTGTAAAGATCTACTGCGCCTTTTATTTTGGCATCAATCTGCATTTCTTCCAGCCCTTTTGTCTTTACCACCGCTCTGAAATTATTGTTAGGCCCCAGATCGAATCCGAGCGTCTTAAAATGGATGCCGAGCTGATCCGTGTCGAGGTCAGGCAGGTCCACATTCAGGTTCATATTGAAATTTTTCATGGGTACCGGCGCTTTGCCGTTGGAAATAAATCCGTCGCTTACCAGCAGCCTTGCCTGTAATCTGGGCTTCAGGTTTCTCTGCTCGCTGAATCTTCCTTTCAGGCTGAAAAAGAGATCGCTGTTTCCTTCAATCCTGGTATCCTTTGCCCAATCCAGATATTGCGGCGGCAGTACCGAAATCATGTCACGGATCGTTGTTTTTTCGGAAGCCGCATTGATGTTCAGGTTATAGCCGTCTTTTAAAATACTTAAGAAGCCATTGAATTTTAATGGCAGATCGTTGATCCGTAATTCATTTTTTCTTAATACGAAGGTCAGCGCGTTGGTATTGATTCTTGTGATCAGATCGGCATGCAGGGTTTTCTGCCGGGCATAATAAATCCTGTTGAGGCTCAAATCCAGTTTGCTGATATCCAGATCCGTCTCCAGATCGAAAATATCTTCGCTGAGTCCGCCTTTCCCGGTATAGTTCAGGCCTTTGGCATCTACCAGAACCTTTGCCGAATGGTCCCGGTAGGTAATGTTCCAGTTTTTTAATTTAATCAGGTCCAGTTTTACGGAAGTGCCCGAACCGGTTGTATCTTTTGGCTGGGAAGAGGGTTTTGAAACATAGACATTGTAATTCGCTTCTCCTTTGCTGTTCACGAAAACATTTCCGTAAGCGTCGGTTACATAAATCTCATCGATTTTTACCTGACGGTCGAAGATCAGGTTTTTCAGGTTGATGCCCACCGATACTTCCCGTGCGGCCAGCAGGGTGTCGTTTTCAAAAGGTCTGGATCCTTTCAGCAGGAAATCATCCACCGAAACCGTAAGGGAAGGAAAGTGCCTGAAAAAAGTAAGATGCGTCTTTTTATAGTCGAGCTTGCCTGCCAGGTGTTTGTTGGCAAAGATTTTTACCTGTGCGGAAATGGTCCCGGGAAACAAGATGGGGATAATAAACATCAGAAAAAGAAGAGAAGCAATAGAAATGCCGGCCCATTTCAGAATTTTCAGCGTTAATTTTTTAAACCGTTCCATGATCCTTTAATTTTAGCATAAATATTCTACACCCATCTAAAATCAAGCCATGGCAACTGCATTAAAACACGAAGGATACCACAGATCGTTTAAAAACGGACTGCTGGCATAATTTATTCATTACGCCTCCTAATCTAAAAATTAAAATTATGAATTACCAGGAAGCCCTTCAGCACAAAAAAGAATCCGAGCAGAATGCGGATGAATCCGTAGCCAAACTTTTTCACATCGTGATCACACCGGCCAATACGGACGAAAGTGCAAAATTTATCGAAGACTTTTTAAAATCCCCCGAATCGTTTGACGATGAAAGCTGCCGGCAATACAGTTCCGATGACGAATACGAAGTAGTGAGTTTCAAAAAGGAAACGGGTAACGATTAGAATTGGCAGTCTGGATAAGGGAAAATGGAGGCCGGAAGTTTTTGTGAGAAATATTTACTTCATCTCCTGAACTGATTTAAATTAAACTAGGTTTAGATTAACGATGGTCAGGATTAAGTATTTCTTCCAACTGAAGGATGAAATCACATTGAGCAGAGTTAATCTTCTTTTTAGCCTCCCCGGATTCAAACCACTCCCAACGGTCGACTTCCGGGATTTCAATAGCTTTTCCGGATTTTGGCGGCCAGCTGATGCTGATGGTATTGCTGTACAGTCCGTCCGTTTCCAGATCGCTTTCCAATGCCCAGGCATGAACGGTTTTTCCTGCTTTCTGTTTTACAGGCCTCAGTTCAATGAAATTTCCGCTGATTTTCTTTCCTGTTTCTTCGTAAAATTCCTGTAAGGCGCGTTCCATCAGGCTCTCCTCTTCAGAAGCTTCCCCTTTCGGAACCGACCAGGCACCGAGGTCCTTGCTTTTCCAGAAAGGTCCTCCCGGATGTACCAGGAAATAGAAAAATTTTTCATTTTCTCTTTTAAATAACAAAATTCCCGCGCTTGTCTTCATCTGATCAATTTTAATTAAAACCTTCTGATAGGTAAATATAATGATAAATCGGTCCTGATCTCAAAAGACTTCTTAAATCCCGGTTTATCATCCCAAGGTTTGTTTTGTAAAAATTATGATAAGTCCCTTAAGATTTGATGTCTCAAATTGAGATTTTATCAGTAAAACAGAGTATCTTTAGCGTCTTTAAAAAAAATGACTGTTATGATCAATGAAGTGAAGACCAAAGGCCGGAGCTATACCGTTCCGCTGATTACCATTACGCTTTTATTTTTTATGTGGGGATTCATCACGTGTATGAACGACATCCTTATTCCTTACCTGAAACAGCTGTTCAGCCTGACGTTCTTTGAATCGATGCTGGTGCAGTTCTGTTTTTTCGGGGCCTATTTTATCGGTTCCCTGATTTACTTTTTTATCTCAACGAGCAGCGGAGACCCTATCGATAAAGTAGGGTACAAGAAAGGAATCCTTTTTGGGATTTTCCTTGCAGCTTTCGGCTGTGTCCTGTTTTACCCGGCGGCCAGCCTGGCTTCCTATCCTTTGTTTTTAGGAGCACTGTTTATTTTAGGGCTTGGGTTTACGGTATTGCAGATTACGGCGAATGCCTATGTGTCCCTCCTGGGACCTGAAGATTCCGCTTCAAGCCGTCTGAACATGACGCAGGCTTTCAATGCTTTCGGAACAACGATTGCCCCTGTGTTAGGCGGGCACCTGATTTTCGAATTGTTTTCTGCCCCCGACGGTTCTTTTTCGGCAGCAGCCACGAAAATTCCATACCTGATCTTTGCAGGAATCCTGCTGTTGGTTGCACTGATCATTTCAAGAGTAAAGCTTCCGGACTTTAAAGTGGCGGGGGAAGAAGTGGTAAAAGGCTTTGGTGCCTTAGAACATAACCATTTAAAATTCGGCGTACTGGCGATGTTTTGCTACGTCGGCGGGGAAGTGGCCGTGGGAAGCTTTATCATCAGTTTCCTGGAACAGCCTCAGGTGATGAACCTTTCGGAAGTAGTAAGTAAAAATTACCTTTCCCTGTATTGGGGCGGTGCGATGATCGGGCGGTTCCTGGGAGCCATCTCCCTGAATCATTCCATCAGCCAGGGGAAAAAGGCTTTGTATATGCTGGGTGCAGCCGCTGCGGTTTTCCTGGTGATCTTCAGTATTGTGGATCTTACCTTTTCGCAGATCAGCTTTTTCCTGGTATTTATTGCTTTAAATTTTATCGCTTTCTTCATCGGAAAATCAGCTCCGGCAAGAACGCTTTCCATTTTTGCAGCAGTTAACGTTCTTCTGCTGATTTCGGCCATGCTGAATCACGGGGGACTGGCGATGTACAGCATTTTGGGCATCGGGATTTTCAACTCCATTATGTTCTCCAACATTTACACGCTGGCCATTTCAGGATTGGGCAAATATACGAGTCAGGGTTCCTCACTGGTGGTGATGGCGATTCTGGGCGGTGCCATCGTTCCGATTTTCCAGGGTTTTCTGGCAGATCAGTTCGGGGTTCAGCACTCGTTTATCATTCCGGTATTCTGTTATGTGGTCATCCTTATTTTCGGGGGCTACTGTACGAAATATCTTGGCCATGTCAAGCAGGATGCTGACGCCAAATCCGGACATTAAAACTTGATTTGTAATCAATTCATCAGGCTGTTTCTTATATGAGACAGCTTTTTTTATACCAACGGATGCTGTAATTGTAAGGGATTAAACACATAAGGCACATGAGATTTAAGTTTTCAGGAGGCTGAGGCTCTCGAAGCCCGTATATTTAGAACACATGAGATTAAAAAATCGAAGATTTTTTAGGTGTATGTCTTAACTTCGGTAAGGTGGCTAAGCGGATCCGAAGCCACGTACCGGCCGCTGATATTTAACCACAAAGCAACAAAAGATATTCATGCTGTAAAAAAGTTTGATACTTTACGCTAAACAGCGCACAAAAGCTTTTTAAAAACCTCGAAGAGGTTCGCGAATTCCTTCGATAATTTAAATGACAGATGAGACAAATCAAGATTTTTATATGCTGTGATTAAACAAAGGTTGTTCCGGTGAGCGTATCCGAAACCACACAATCATCTGTGAAAATCTGCGTAAATCCGTGGTTAATAAAACTTACATGCTTAAGTTGATAAATCTCAGTGAGCTCATTATAAATGAAATGGCTCTGTGAACCTTTCAGCAGTATACATGAATTTTTTCTTTGTGTGCCCTGTGTTCATAACAACCTGCAATCGCTTTAAACTTATGTTCCATTGTTTAGACGAAAAGCAATTCCGGTGGCTGAGCAGATCCCGAGTAACTTTATCATTTATGAAAGCCTTTGAAGCTGTGGTGAAATAATAAGTTTGAAAGTACTTTTAAACCGGTTCTTGGCATAAAAATAGGTGCCTTTTAGGTAATTAATCAAAAATACCAATCACGAGATGGAATTAAAAGACCAATCAGAAAAAAGCCTCAGAGGGAAAACCGTTGTGATTACCGGAGGAAGCAGTGGGGTAGGACGGGCTGCTGCCGAAGCTTTTGCCCTCGAAGGCTGTAATATTGTGGTGGCTGCCAGAGGGAAAGAAGCACTGGAAGAAACTGTTGCTTTATGCCGTGACCTTGAAGTTTCGGCGATGGCGGTACCTACGGACGTGTCTATTGCCAGTGAAGTTCAGAACCTTGCCAATAAAGCGCTGCAGTTCAACGGCCGGATCGATATCTGGATCAACAATGCGGGCGTAATGGCCAGCGGGAAATTTGAAGATATCCCGATGGACCTTAACGAGCAGGTTATCAAAACCAATCTTTTCGGCTATATGCACGGTGCTTACAGCGTATTGCCGGTCTTTAAAAAGCAGAATGACGGAATTTTAATCAACAATATCTCCATCGGCGGATTTATGCCGGCACCTTACAGTGCCGTATATTCGGCAACAAAATTCGGAATCAGGGGAATGATGGAATGCCTTCATGGTGAAATTTCAGATTTCCCCGAGGTCTACATCTGTAACCTGTTTCCTCAGATCCAGCGTTCTACCGGGAATATGCATTCCGCAAAATATTCGGGACTCGATTTTAAGATTCCGCCATTTGCCGCAGATCCACGGGATACGGCTGCCAAAATGGTGGAACTGGCAAAAAAACCGAGAAAGGAAATGTTTCCCGATGTTATGTCCAGAGTACTCACCGGGATGTACAAGTTTTTTCCGAAACCGGTCATCAATACCGCTTCTGCCGGAATGAGGCTGATGATGAAATTAAAAAAAGCCCCTTCGGATTCAGGGAATGTGCTGAAACCTTCTCCTTCGCCTCACCGCATTTACGGGGAAACGATTCTTCCCGTTCCTTCCAGAAAAACAAAAATAGCTTTACTAACCGGGCTTGGGCTTGGCATAACGTATCTGTTCTTAAAATCCAGAAAATCAGGAAAAAATCAGATCAGTTAGAAGAAACTTCTTTACGTTTTACAGACATTTGAAAATAAATAAAATCCGGAATCAAAACTGATCCCGGATTTTATTTTTAAAATTTATAGACAATGGCATTGATGTTCATGCCGGCTCCTACGGAAGCAAACAGCACAAGATCGCCTTTTCCGATCGTGTGGTTTTCAAGTTCGTTTTTCAGGATCATCGTCAGCAGGGTCGGGATTGTGGCCACACTGCTGTTCCCGAGCTTATTGATGACCATCGGCATAATACCGTCCGGAACAGGAGTATTGTAGAGCTGATAAAAACGGTTGACAATAGCTTCATCCATTTTTTCATTAGCCTGGTGAATGATAATTTTATCCAGCTGGTCAATGGAGCAGCCGCTTTTGTCAAGGCATTGCTTCATCGCTTCAGGGACGTGCACCAGGGCAAATTCATAAATTTTCCTTCCGTCCATCTTGATGTAGCGGGTATCAGGACAGCTTTCATTATTGTAAGACTTACCGAAATACAGGAAATCCTTTTCCTTAAAAGTATGGGAAGCCGAAAGATGAGAGAGTAGTCCTGATCCGTCCTCACTGCTTTCCAGGATTACAGCGCCGGCTCCGTCGGCATAGATCATGCTGTCCCGATCATGGATATCCACGACGCGGGAAAGTGTTTCCGCCCCTATGACCAGGCATCTCTTCGCAATTCCGGCTTTGATAAACGCATTAGCCTGGATGACGCCTTCGATCCATCCGGGACAGCCGAAAAGGACATCGTAAGCCACACAGAAATTATTCTTTATTTTCAAAAAGTGTTTTACCCTGGCCGCAAGGCTCGGCACTGCATCGGACTGAACCGTTCCTGCTTTTACATCACCGAAATTATGGGCAAAAATAATATAGTCGAGGGTTTCCGGATCTATTCCCGCATCTTCAATAGCTGCCTGGGCGGCAATCAGCCCGAGGTCTGAAGTAACCTGTCCGCTGCCTGCATATCTTCTTTCTTCAATACCGGTGATTTTTTGCAGCTTGCTGGTGATGGAAGCATTGTCTTCTTTAAGGATAACACCGTCATCACTCATGAAAACATGCTGATCAAAAAACAGATTGGTGATGGTTTCTGAAGGAATATAATTGCCGGTCCCGGTGATTTTACTGGTCATACATTTGTAATTTTTCGCTCTAAATATCAATAATCTGTAAATGTAACAATAATAAAACGGAAATTATATTTTTTTGCGCAGTTTAAACAAATTTAATAAAGGTTTACATAATGATTTATTCTTTGGTGACCGACGTTGGTTAATGAATTATGCTGAATATTTCAGATCATGCTTATCTTTTTACATGAGTAAATTTTGTCCGGTGACGGAATGATTTTTATCGTTATTTGAAAGAATTATTTATTATTTACTGCATAATTGGTAGGAAACCGGTATTTTTGCAGGGAATCAGTTAATGGGAATTTAGAGGTAAGTAATATTTAATTCATGTCATAATGAACAGCAAACCTTTACACAGTTTCCATATTCCCGTGATGGGATTGGCGTACACGATAGACAGCCCTATCCGTGTAGCACAATACGGTATTTCATCCGTAGTCTCTATTATCGATGATGAGATCATAGAGAAAATGAAAAATTTTTACAATGAAAAGTTCAACCTGAATTACCCCCGTATTTCAGCAAAGACGGATGATTGCCGTGCAAAAAGAATTACGGCGTATCTGGACATGATGGACGACATTGTGAATGAAAAATTCGAAGCTTTCAAAGAAGAAATTTCCAGAAACCGGACGGCCCTGAAAAGCTTTATCGAGATGCTTCCCGATACCTCCGCACTGAAAGAAAACCTGGCGCCGTTCCTGAACTGTAGGGAACGCATTTCCTCATCGCTGAAAATCTTCATCGATAACCATTTTACGAAAGGCAGTATCGACGTCAATATCATGACGAAAGTGGATAAAGAAAACTTCCGGGACGGGGAGCCGCTTCCCGTTATTTATAATGATGCCCATGCTTCGTTAAGGGGTTTTGCCAACAGCAGGTTGTCTTCGTCTGTGGTCCTTTCGGCAGGCATGAATCCGCGTTTATACAGCTACCTGGAAGAATTCGACGATTTTTTCCCGGATGAATCCGGACAGTTAAAAAAGAAGATTATCCTGAAAGTGAGTGATTTCCGGTCGGCCATGATCCAGGGGAATTTCCTGGCCAAAAAAGGGCTCTGGGTTTCTGAATACCGGGTGGAATCCGGGCTGAACTGCGGTGGCCATGCTTTTGCTACCGAAGGCCTCCTGCTGGGGCCGATCATGGAAGAATTCAGACATAAGAAAACAGAACTTTTAACTTCTGCCCATTCGCTGATGATAAAAGCACTGGAAGAAAAAGGCAGGAACATGGTAGCAGAACCTCTTCAGATGAAGATTACCGTGCAGGGCGGGGTAGGAACCGCCGAAGAACACGCGTTTCTGCTGAAGCAATACGGTGCCGACAGTATCGGCTGGGGATCGCCTTTCCTTCTGGTTCCGGAAGCTACTTCGGTAGATGAGGAAACCAGGGAGCTGCTGGCCGTTTCCAAAGAACAGGATTTTTACCTCAGCAACCTTTCACCGCTGGGCGTACCTTTCAATACCGTAACAGGAACTTCGAATGAAAGATTCAGACACGAAAGGCAAAAGAAAGACCGTTTCGGAAGTTCGTGCCCGAAGAAACTGCTGGCCTTAAGCAGAGAGTATTCTCCGGAAGGAATGTGTACTGCCTCAAAAAAATACCAGGACCTTAAATTTGCTGAACTGGAACAGGAAAAAGAACAGATTTCTGCGACGCTTTATAAAAAGAAAAGAGAAATAATTGCAGAAAAAGCCTGCCTTTGTGTCGGGCTGGTAAACGCGGCCTATCTGGAAAACGGCCTTGAGATCAAAGGCGAAAAACAGGGTGTGGTGATCTGTCCGGGACCCAATCTTGCCTATTTCAATAAACAAATCTCACTTTCCAGAATGGTGAAGCATATCTATGGGAATGACAATGTTCTGGGCACCGCCGGCCGTCCTAATATGTTTATCAATGAATTGAAAATGTATATCGATCACCTGGTAAAAGAAATCGGGGATTTTTCGGGAACCCTAACGAATTCGCAGATCAAAAAATGGAATACATTTAAAGGTAACCTGCTGAAAGGAATTGCGTATTATGAAGACCTTTTTTTGCAAACGGAATTTTTTAAAGCGGATACGCAGCTGGTACAGCAATTGAAAGAAAATAAAACGGTTTTAAGTAAAATTCAAATTCCTGAATTTTAAATCTGAGCGTTCGGTGACTTTTTTAAGCCGATGCAAGTTATAAAAGGCCGTGATCAATAGGATACGGCCTTTGTCAAACAAACAAAAATCAAAACAGCTTCCTGAAAAGGCTGACCCATTTATTATTCACCCGTGTTCCCCGCGAACTGAAATTGACACTGGCACCCCGTTTACCGATCGTGGTATTAACACCCTTTTGGCTGATATTCAGGTGGACACCCGGCATCAGTTTCACTCTTTTTCTGTAACTAAATCCCATATAATCAGATTGTTTTCGGTTAGTAATTTTATTTTTTTAAAGGTAGGGATATTTAAAAAGCGGTTTTTACGGGTTTCCGTAGAGTGCCGGAATAAATAACTTGAACCTAAAGTAGAAGCTGGAAGAGGAATGCCTGACGCCGGCAGTTCCTTAGGTCAAAATTACGATTAAAGTTATTGATTGCTCTGTGAAATCATTAACTGCCTTATCCGGGATAGGCTTTGTTTCCATCTTTATTCAGAACCTGATTTTTACTTTGATAACCAAATGAATGCAGATGAAACGGGTTCGGTGTACATCAGAAATATTGAAACAAATAAACCACACAGGTCTTTGCAGACCGGTAAGGCTTTAATATGATCATCTGCAATTTGATCATGTCATCCGCTGAGCTTTACGGCCAGGGGAGTTTAATACCGATTAATCAGGAAAGATCCTGAGCCATTACCAAAGTATGGGAAAAACTTTATTTATTCTGTTTTCTTTTTGTTGAGATGCGAAGAAATATGACGTAAAGAAAGGTGGGCCAGATCGATATTCCACAGCGGTTTACTTTCATTGATGACGACGTTGGTGCGGTTTTTCAGATCAAACTCTCCTATAAAACAATAATAAAGGTATTTATTGATCCTTACCTGGACGCGTTTGCCCTTATAGTTGAGATCGACAAAAAAGTAATAGATTTCATCCGAATAGAAATTCAGATAAAGAGCCATAATGTGCTCACTTATAAATCTTTTGCACTTAGCATGGGTCCAGGTATTAAGGCGCTTTATCCTTCCTTTACTGGAAATGTGAAACCGGTCCTCTATCCCGGGAATCGGCTTCCATACCTCATCCGGAAGATCTGCAAGGGAAAGGTTCATGCATGCCGGCGGATTGTTCATATCAATGTCAGGCCGGCCGAGCCTGTTCCAGACAGAAGTATTCAGGATTTTATCCGGCTTTTTTTTGGCAGCCGGTATCAGATCCTTTTCCGAAGGACCATCACCTTTTAAAAACCACCGGAATTGCCCTGCGGTAAGATGTTCTTTTTCAATGACATCCAGAATGTTGGTCCGGCTGATGCCCACGCTGTCTGCGGCAGCATCCATATTGTCGTAAGAAGCAACAAAATCACCCTCCACCGTATACTGGCTTACGGGCCGGTCAAAATCCCTTTTTTTACCCCTTTTGAGCTTCATGGTTTTATAATGCAG
Organism: Chryseobacterium hagamense; assembly: GCF_007991455.1. Taxonomy (GTDB): domain Bacteria; phylum Bacteroidota; class Bacteroidia; order Flavobacteriales; family Weeksellaceae; genus Chryseobacterium; species Chryseobacterium hagamense. The sequence goes on from NZ_BJYJ01000001.1 coordinate 44,165, forward strand.
CTCACTGACGGATAATTTTTCCAGGTTATCAGCATGTACGTGAAACTGGTTGTTGTCTTTAAACGATATAAGAAATGACCGGTCTTCCATATCAAATTTTTCGACAAAATGATAGTACACCAGACGGGGAATCGACTTTCCGTAATCCTTTCCTTCTGAACACAAACTACCCCGGACCGTGTAAAAATCCTTATTCAGTTGTTTGTTGAAATATTTGTAGACACGAAGTTTCTTAATCGTATCTTTCATTCTCCATACGCCGCCCGTTGAATTGATTACTATACGTTCAAGACTCTTGATCCGGCCGTAATTTGAAATGGCATAGTTCTCGAAATCTTCGATCAGTTTCCATTCTTCATCAGGAAGATCTTCGAGAGATCGGTTGGCAAGAACTTCGTTAAGGTATCGGTCCTCTATGTCGGTAGGCAGTTTCATAATTAGGTAAAATTTGTGCTTAAGTCCCCGGCATTAAATATAATAAAAGTTTTAAACATGAAAATATTTAAACGAAGGTCTTTACATAAAAAATCCTGCACGGATACCGTACAGGACTAATTTTTTGCGGAGAAAGAGGGATTCGAACCCCCGGACCTGTTACAGTCAATAGTTTTCAAGACTATCGCAATCGACCACTCTGCCATTTCTCCTTCAACACCGGGATTGCCGTTGTTTTCAGTGGTGCAAATATAGGATTATTTTCAATACCGGCAAAACATATTTCCGGAAAACCTTTGGAATACGGCTATAAGTCTATAGTTCAACCAATAAAATTCAACAGGTTTAAAAGGTTTATTTTGGAATCAAACTTTAAGATTTAGAACAACCCCCCTCAGTCTGTGATTATTCCGGCTGAATGATCACATACCGGACCAATGGAAACGCATGTTTTACTGTTTGGCGGATGCGAAGGACGGCCTCGGTAATTTCTTCCGTATCGAGATGGTCTTCAAAGTCGATGATCAGAACCAGCACGATCTCTTCCGGCGACTGGTAAGTGGATAAAATATTTTTTGTCCTGACGACCGCATCATCCTGCTCTGCCAGTCGGGTGATTTTTTCCCTGGTCTCAGGCGATATTCCTTCACCCATCAGCAGGCTTCTGCTTTCCCGCGCCAGGATCAATGACACGAAGACCAGAATCAGCCCGACGATAATCGATGCCACCCCGTCCAGTTCCGGAATCCCGAATGCATGGCTGATGCCCATCAGGATCATCACGACCGTCAGACCTGCTACCGCCGCACCATCTTCAAAAACCACCAGGAAGCTCGACGGGTCTTTGCTTTTGATGATCGCATCCCACCACCGTACACCGTTGCGGGTCTTGTTGAATTCCTTTACGGAAATAATCAGCGAGGTACCTTCGAAAATCAGCGAAAGAATGAGGACAATATAGTTCCAGAACGGGTCTTTCATTACTTCGGGTTCAATGATGTGCAGAATTCCCTGGTAAACGGAAAGGGCGCCCCCAAGGCCGAAGATCAGGATCGAAACCACAAAAGACCAGAAATACAGTTCTTTGCCATAGCCGAAAGGGTGCGATTCGTCAGCCGCTTTTTTGCTCCTTTTGATTCCGTACAGCAACAGGATCTGGTTGGTGGTATCCACCGTAGAATGGATTCCTTCGGAGATCATGGAAGAACTGTTGGTAAATCCCCCTGCGATAAATTTGGTCACTGCAATCAGCAGATTGGCGGCGAGGGCACTGTAAATGGATTTGCGGTTATTGGCCATGGATGGTAATAAAATAAGGGATACTCAGGCTATATATTAAAAAGTAAGCTTTACCAAATGTATGCCAGCGTCCCGGACGGGCGGAACAACGGTTTCTGCTGATCGCCTTACAGGCTGCTAAACAGATAACCGATCAGGAAAATGCTGATGGACATGATCAGGACCGTTACGATCAAAATCAGGGAATTGTTTCCCACGGATACATTCTCCATGATCCGTTTCCTGGTTTTCCGGTAATTCAGGTAGGAGAGGAGCAGAATGATGACACCGGCGGCTACCAGGACCAGTCCGGTCACCCCGGAATACTCTTTCTGGTAATGCACCAGGTGCTGTGCGGTATTCAGCAAAGCAATCTGTTTCAGGAACAGGGAAAATTTCACCAGGATAAACCCGAAACCCATCAGGGCCACGGAAGTCCTTAGCCAGGCAAGGAAAGTGCGTTCGTTCGCCAGATGATCGCTGGTGTTGTTTTTTTCATTCGTCATCGTATGATTTTAAATGGTCTGAAGTTCATGATCAGTTGGAATGCAAACCGCAATCCAATGCCTAAATTTTATAAGATGAATTTTATTTTCCGGCCGAATGGGTAAAACCCGTTCCAATTGATTACGGCTGTCGCACACAGACGGTTGTTGATGTAAATTCAGCCTGATCTTTTAATGATAAATTGCGAGGAATAATTTAATGTAAAGTTTTATGGTTAACGTAAACTCGAAGAAGAAACGAAGTAAACAGGCTGGAAGAGAGAAGCCGGATGCCGGAAGTATCTCCTGTCAAAAATATAATGATAGGTCTTGATAATCAAACTAAACATTTTGCTATTCTATCAGGAAAATTATTACTTAATCCTGAATAAACAGCCTTAAACCAAGATCTGGTTTATATTGTTTTAAAATCCCGGAGGAATGGCTTATTACAGGATAGGACAAAATCCTATCAGAAGCGTTAACCGTTTACTCATTTTATCCAGAGGTATTCTATTCATAATCCAGACTACCGGCCTAAATTTTATTTCTGAATTGAATAAATGCCCGGATATGATATTAATATGGCCGAATTCACGTTATGGGTACTGCGTCTGTTTTTAAGGGAGCAAAGCAGGCGGCAAGCTGCCGGAAAAGTATGTACATATTCCGCTCGCTTTATCAGATCAGCCTGCTGATCCTTTCTTTGCTTCCTTAGATTATGTATTGGTAAAAATAAACGTTGCGTTTAAAAAAAGGGACAGGCAAGTTTCGGCAGCAGCCCTTTATCCCGGATAGGTCAAACCCTCTATTATTCATGCATTTAAACCTGATTAATTCGATAATGTATAATGGCGGCTCACTGCTTCACTGCTTACAGGGGCATAGTAATTGCACGTATCCGCAGGTGCCGGAATAAAGGTGTTTTATAATTCCTGCTCTTTTATCCGGTCTGAAAGATCATAGGGGCATCAAACTGCAGATACAGGTTTAATAGATCAGATACCATTGATTTTTAGCTTTTTAAACCCTTTTATTTGCGGCAGATATAAAATGATGATCTTAAGATGATCCACAGACATTCATACATTTTATCATATAAATATTAAAAAACTGAATTTTGGATTTTAAAACCTTTACCCAACGCTGTATTCTCGTGATTTCGCTGGTCGTGGCCGTTCTTCTGGCTACCTTCGGAATCGATTTCTTTTTTATGCTTTTTGCCTCGGTCGTTCTGGCGGTACTGCTCATTTCGATTGCTATGAAAATGAAAGGCTGGCTGAAAATAAAATACGGTTTTGCACTGACTATCACCGTGCTGCTGATTGTTGTCCTCACTGCCGGAACCGGCTTCCTGATCTATCCTTCGCTTAACGAACAGGCTGCACAGCTGCAGAAGGACATTCCGCAGTCGGTGGATCAGCTCAGGGAGAATTTATCCCACACGTCCTGGGGAAAAGACCTGCTGAAAAACATCAAGGATCCGGGTGAAATGGTAAATGACAATAAAAAAGATATTGTGAATAGCACGACCGCCGTATTTTCGGCTACGCTATCCTCTTTGGCCAATACGTTTGTGGTGCTGGTCATCGCGCTGTTCTTTGCCGCAGATCCGCATCTGTATAAGAAAGGGTTCCTGTACCTGATCCCGGACCGGTCGGTACGGAAGACGGATGAACTCATTAACAAATGCTATGAAACCCTGGCCAACTGGCTCAAAGGGAAATTCCTGTCGATGATGGTCGTAGGGGTGCTGACGTATATCGGACTCATTATTTTAGATTTTCCGATCCCACTCGTACTTTCACTTATTGCGATGGTCCTGACCTTTATTCCCAACATCGGACCGATCATTGCGATGGTTCCGGCGATGCTGATCGGGTTGGTAAACGGGCCCGAGCAGGCCCTGTATGCAGCTGCACTTTATATGATTGTCCAGACTTTGGAAAGTTATCTCATTACGCCGTACATCAACAAGAAAGCCGTAGACCTTCCGCCGGCTCTGACGCTGGCCTGGCAGGTGTTCCTTGGAATTTTCCTGGGCGGGATCGGGCTTTTTATGGCCACTCCTTTGCTGGCCGTTATTTTCGTACTGGTCAATGATCTGTATATAAAAGGCTATCTGAAAAAAAAGAACGCCGGCCTTTCGTAATTCATATGGTTTTATATTCAACAGATTCAGGTAATTTTCAGCTGAAATTTTTTTCATAGTGAATAGGTTAGGGCAGGTTAACCCGTTCCAATTGATTAGGGCTGTTGCAGGCAGAGGGTTGTTTAAATTCGGTGCGATCTTTAATGATGAATTAAGAAATAATTTAATGCAGAGTTTTATGTTTGCTGCGCGTATTCTTAAGGGAGCAAAGAAAATTATTTTGATATTCAAGCCACCGGAAGCATTTTAACTGAAAATTTCTGCCATCCGGCTTCCCTCTTCCAGCCCTTTAATCGGGTTTCTCTTCCGAATTCCCGTTGAATTAACGTGGATTCGACCGTATCAACATCATATGCAGTCGATTATTTAATTAGAAAATAAAAATGAGACTGATGCAGTCGGGCTTTTAAATAACACTCATCTTGACGGAACAAATACACGGTTTATGCTTCAGACAGGGTTTTATCCTATCCTGTACTAAGCCGTTCTTCCAGGACTTTAAAAACAAAAGAAATCCGTCCCCTGATTGAAAAAATGGCTGGTTATTAAGGGTTGAATTAGAACTCCTCTGATAAAGCGGTAACCTATTCAGTTTGATGATCAGTACCTTTGATCCTGTATCTGGCAAGAGAAACTTCCGGCATCCGGTTTTCCTCTTCCAGCCTTTATATTGCGGTTTGTATCTCGAATCCCCGTTAAATTATGCATCAGGAAAAATAAATTGTGTGTTTAAAAATTAATCCGGTTAAGCACAGACGCAACGTGCAGATACAAGCCAATTTCGGTCGGTTCCTGTTTCATATCCCCGTTCAGACGAATGAAAAGTTCAGGATACCGGTTAACCATTGACAATGAGATAAAAATACATTGCCCATGCCGATATCTTTGCTTAATTTCATCCCATAAACTTCAGCATTCCGGAAACGGAACAGATCCTTAAACGGTTCCCGGCCGGAGTTGCTCCCGAAAGAAGTACACCGATCATTTAACCCGACCGTTCAGCAGGCTGAAAAGCCTGTTCATGATTAAAAATAAATAACCTGCTCAAATCCATACTTTATGTCTGAAACAGAAATCACCCTCATTGATCCTATTGCGGATTTCAACAACTGGCCTGCTATGAAAACCGGCTGGAACATCACATTGATCGACAACAAACCGTCGCTGGAAATTGATTTTCTCTTTAATGAAACGGAATACTATGGCCTCCTGAATGTTGTTCTCAAGGATCCGGAGAAAAAGATACTGACGGTTGCCTACACCTTACCCCCGGATCCGGATGCGGCCGTTGACAAAGCCCGGTATTCTTTTGATGCAGACATCAGCATCCTCGGCATTACGCTGAATGACGATAAAAATTCGGTTGATATTGCGGTCGGCCAGATCCCGGAGGACGGGGTGGCTACCCTCTGGGTAAACGAAATGGAATTTACCGGAATAAAAGATACGTATTCCGGTTCGGCCGGCTTTTCTACAGATGCTGAATTTAAAGATATTTCTCTATTAAATGCTGAAATGCCAGCCGCTAAAAACCTGTATGAGGGAAGTTCAACATGTTTTGATCCCAGACAACCCGTTACGGTCGTACTGAAAGCCAGCCTTTTTCCGGAGCAGGCCTTTACCCTTAATGAGGCCGGTTTTCATCTTTGGCTAAAACATATTGTTCTGTTCCTGGAAGCCCGCCTGAAGGGAGGTCCGGTTAATGAAATCCCTGAACGGACGTACAAATTTACTTTTCCCGTAGATCCTGCTTCGGCAGATAAAAAAAGCGTGCTCGAACTTTTTCTTACGCCTTACCTTACGGATGGCAATCTGAAAGCATTGTCAGGTGGAAAGATGATAAAGATCAAACCTTTATCCGGTTTTCCGGACGGAGATTCGGGCCGTGCCGGATTTGTAGAAGAATTTGAGAAGATCTTCCTGCCCAAGAACGGACTGAAGGTAGCCTTTGGAAAGGACCGCAGTGAAGATCCTTCAGCCTGGGCGATCCGGATCATTGCAGAGGATTCGCAGCCTTTTATCGGGTATCAAATAGAAGATAAAGCGGCCGTTGTTCTCGCACCCAAACCCGTTTTCAACAACCTGCTTGGCAAAAGCAATGTTCCGCTTCCTGTGTTTGATCCGGTTAACGGACTGGATTTCAGCGAAGGCCGCACGATGGCTTTCAATGATATTGACCTGAACGAATGGTTCCGGGATTTCTTCCGGTATTTTGATTCGCTGTCGGATCCTGCCTATGCCGGAGCTCTGGAATTAAAAGAAGGCCCTGCAGATCAGGGGATGACGTTCCGGGAAAAGCTGGAAGGGCAGCGCGAAAGATTGGCGGATCGCCTTAAAAACCTGCTCGTTCCCGTTTTTGAGAAGGAAACCGTTTTTGCCGGAGATGCCCAGGAGGCGTTCGGAAAAGCAGTGTCGGAAAGGCTGTCCCATTTTTATGAGCTGAAATCGGTGCTGCAGCTAAGTGCCGAAATAGCTCCCAATAATCTTATTGCGGGATGCTTATCAGGACATATTTTTGCGGATCAGCCTGAATATGGCCGTATTCCTGAAATCAGGACCGCCGCTTCAGACCTGCCGCTGCATCCGGCCGGAACCGCCGGCCTGCAGGTCATGCTGTACAGCCCGGAAATATCGGAAGATCTCCCAGACCTCCCGGTTCCTGCAGATCTTTCCTATCAGGTTACTTCGCTGGAAAATTGCAGGGTAGAGCCGGAAACCGGAGACGCGCCGCCGGTGTCGCTGGCGTTTTTCACAAAGGACAATCCGCTCCTGTCGGCGAGAAAACTTCCGGCCCTCCCGGAACGGGTCCCGCTTCCTTTAAGCCGGTGTCCGGTTGCGCCGTTACTACATTCGCCATCCGGAAACGCTGTGGATTTCAGAGACGGAAACCTGGCCGGTCTCCTGCAATGGGAATTCCGTTTTTCTTATTCCCGAATTAACCGGCACGACCGTATGGATTTCACGGTTTACGATCATCAGCCCGAACCTTTCGAAAGCGGTTCCGGACAGAAGAACTTCGGGGCCTTCGATGATCTGGCCCAGCTCCTTCACCTGCAGCCCCGGATGCAGGAAACTATCGGCGCGCTTACCGGTATCACCGGGGAAAGTCCGGATGATGCCGTTTCCGCAGCAAAAGTGATGCTGAATGCGTACACGGGACTGGTAGAAAACTTCATTAATCATATTGCCATTGACGATTTCTGGGGAGTCAATCTTTCCGGCTACGAAAATGGCGCTCCGGAAGGGCTGTTTTCCTTTACCCTTAAAGAAGGCATTACCACCATCGGGAATACGGAAGATGCTGTGACGGTCACCATTGCCCTGTCAACAGAAGACACTGAAAAATACGGATTTCCCGAAATAGAAATTGAAGCATACCAGACGGTCTTGCATAAAAATACTGAAGTTATCCCGGGCAGCGGGACTTATTATTTCACCCGGGACGGGAAGCCATTATCCTTTGCAGAAGCTGAAGCGGCCGGCATCATTTCCCGCACCCTGATTTTCAGCACCCTGAATATCACCTGCCACTCTGATCTTGCGGTATCAGCCGTGATAAAAAGGAACCTGGAGCTTGTTCCCGGCAAAAAAGTAAATCCTGTATTTCAGATGACCGGTCCGGCGGGTCTATTGCCTGCTTTTTCCATGATGATCGACTGTCCCGATGCCCTTGATATGGCTTCCTTTGCTCCCGATAAAGGTAAGAAATATACGTTGCCGGAGCACCTCAGCCATTTGTTCACCGGGTTGTTGCAGAAGAATGAGCATCCTAAGCTGTATTTCCAACTGGTTGTCAGCTACGAATATACGATCGCCGGTACCGGGATTCCCGTTCAGCTTCCTGTAGTGCTGAGACCCGTAGGCGTGCTTACCGGCCCGGACAACCGGCATGCACCTCATCCTGGAATTTCAGAACCTTTGGCTGCCGCTGTCAATGAATGGCTGCAGATCAACAATCCCGGTAAAGAAAATGCGATGTTGAAAATGGATCTTACCCTATATGGCCAGGAAAATCAGCCAAAACCGTTGCTCAGGTTATCCGGCCTGTATCTTAAAATGGAAGATATGGAACAATAAGCCGTATTTAACTGAGACCCCAAGAAAAACCTGGATTGACAGGTTGGAAAAGGCTTTTTTACAGCATCAATGTCTTTTGTTGCTTTGTGGTTAAATATCTGGGCACTGTGACCGTGGCTTTGGCTCCGCTCAGCCACCGGAACAGCCGTCATTTAATCACAGCATAAAAAATCTTAATTTTTTTTAAAGCTTTTCCATCTCATGTGACTCATGTGTTAATCTTCTGCAGTTACGGAGCAACCCTTCCCGAAGGTGGATGCCCGAACTTCTTTTTAAACGCATAAGAAAAATGCGACAGGCTCTGAAAGCCCACCTCCAGATACACTTCCGAGGCTTTCCTCTTCCTGGTGCCGATGAGGTATCGGGCCTGGTCCAGCCTTTTGTCCTGCAGCCACTGCCGGGGTGCCGAACCAAAGACCTGACGGAAATCCCGTTTGAAGGCCGACAGGCTGCGGCCGGTCAGTTGCGCGAACTGGTCCAGGGGAATGTTGAACCTGAAGTTGTTCAGCATAAACTTTTCAAGGTCGATTTTATGCGGTGCCGAAAAGTCGAACAGGGAATTCCGGAGTTCCGGTAAGGTTTGGAGAAGGAGAAGGATGACCTCTTTCACTTTCAGGAGGCCCAGGGCATCGGTGATTTCCGGTCCGGCATGGCGGGCGTACGGAACCACCGACTGCAGATAGCCTTTAAGGAAATCATTGACGGGGATTTGCCGGTTGGGCAACCCATGATCAACGCCGTCAGGCTGGATGCCTTCTTCCAGGGCGATGGTGCGCAGTAAGCTTTCCTGCAGGGAAATGACGATGGTCTCATACGGTGCGCCGGTCGGCGGAACCTTGGTCATGGTGCCGACCTGGTTTTTCCCGATCAGCAGCAGTTCCCCGCCGTTGATGAATACCGTCTGCGCAGAAGTTTCCAGGGTAAAGTGCCCCGACACCTGGAAGATCAGGGTGGGGTGGTTCCACAGGAAAACCTTTTCCGTGCGCACCGCCGAAAGGTAAGAATAGAAAATAACGCCTGGCAGGATCTCCTGCGGACTGTCGGTCATATCCATTGTATTTTATCGCTCATGGTAAAAGGCCAGAAGTGGGGTGCCGGATGTACCTCCGGTTAAAATAAGGTTAAACATATTTAAAGCCTGTATAAATTTACCATTTATATTTTAACATGAAGAGCCTGTTTAAATTTTGAGTTCTTTTTAACATTAAGCGATTAAGATCTTTTAGCTTATAAATAGCCAATTTATTGATTTTAAATTTATTAACTTAGATTCAGGCAAAAGGTTATGCAATGGTAAAAGTTAAGAATAAACAAAGTTTATTTTGATTCAGAAAATTAAGATGAAGAGAAATGACGAAAAACTTTCTGAGTTGAAATTTAAACAGGCTCTGATAATTTAAGGTATTGTAGCTTGAAAAATCAATGCCCGGCGGCCCGGCGTTATTCAGTTCAATTAACGTGAATCCGGTAGTATTTGACTTATATTCAGTCTTTTAATTGTTTAAAAATAAATTAATGCTGATTCAGTCGGGATGATGGATAGAATTGCTCTTGGTAAAATGAATAAACGGTTTACGCTTCTGACGGGATTTTATCCTATCCTGTAATAAGTCATCCCTTCGGGATTTTAAAACAATATAAATCAGATCATGATTTAAGGCTGTTTATTCAGGATTAAACGAGAATTTCCTCTGATAGAATGGTAAAATGTTTAGTTTGATGATCAAGCCATTCATTATATTTTTGACAGGAGAGACTTCCGGCATCCGGCTTCCCACTTCCAGCCCTCAAGTCCTTCAGCCCGGCTGCTATTCCGGGTTCACGTTGAAATGAATGCTCATTTTCTCATGTTAGCTGCTGAAAACAAATGGTGTTTACCGTTGTAAATAGGTGTCGCCACGGATTTCGCCGATGGCAAAGGCCTGGTCTAAGAACGCCAGTTCCTCCGCCGTGAGGGTCATCTGGACCGCTGCGATGTTCTCCGGAAGCCTCGACGGCCGGCTCATGCTCACCAAAGGCATGATGTTCCGGCCCTGGTCTTTTACCCATGCAATGGCCAGCTGGGTCGCCGTGCAGCCTTTCTGCCCGGCCAGCTGCTTCAGCAGTTCCGCTTTTTCCAGGTTGTGAACCAGGTTCTCGCCCCGGAACCGGGAAAAGGCGTTGCGGTAATCATCTGACGGCAGCGGAGCCTTTAGGGTGCCGGTCAGCAGTCCTTCGGCCGTGTTGGCGAAGGCGACAACGGCAATGCCCAGCTCTTCCGCTACAGGCAGCAGGTCTTTCTCGATCTGGCGGTCGGCCAGGGAATAACCGATTTCCAGTGCGCTGATGGGATGGATTCCGTTGGCTTTCCGGAGCTGGTCGGCGGTGATTTCCGAAACGCCGATGTGTCTTACCTTTCCTTCCTGTACCAGGTCGGCTACGGTGCCGATGATGTCTTCGATGGGCACACTGCCGTCCATCCGGCTCGGCTGGTAGAGGTCGATCGTATCGGTCCCCAGCCGGGTGAGGGAATAATTGATGAAATTCCTGATCGAAACCGGCCGGAGGTCCATCCCGATCGGCTGCCCGTTGTGGAAGACCGCCCCGAATTTCACGCTGATAAACGCTTCGTCTCTTCTGCCCTTGATCGCCTTTCCGATCAGCAGCTCATTGTGCCCGGCCCCGTAAAAATCGCCGGTGTTCAGGAAACGGATGCCATTGTCGAGTGCCTGCCGGATCGTGGCTATACCTTCCGCCTCATCCGGCACCGGTCCGCCCCAGATCGAAGACATCCGCATGCAGCCCAATCCAAGCCCCGCTACCCAGGGACCGTCCTGTCCCAATTGTATTTTTGTGATGTTGTTCATAATTCAAAGGTAAGGGGTTTTGAAGCAAGTTGGTTTCGTGAGCGGTCCAGGTTTTTTTGGTGGGTGGGCCGGGGAGGATTTTTGAATTTGGTAGTAAAATAAATGAATGAGTTTAGTAACACTATTTACACGAAATAGCTATAAGACTTATATCATTTATTTAATTTATCTACTATTGCTCAAATAAGTTTTTTAAATATTCGTCGGCATATGCTTGAGTGATTTTTTCTTGTTCTAGCCTATTTTTATCTATACTTTTTAAATGCTGAAAAAGATCATTTTCCTCTTTGGTCAGGAGGTTTAATATTTGAACTTTATTTCTTGCACCTTTTATCGTATAGTTTTGAAAATTTTCAAAAGTTTCTCGATTCATCAAGACACTTTTTGTATGAGGATAATATGATCTTAATTGATGTAAGATTTGAAAACCGTGTTCATCGATGTCGCCCCAGTACCATATTTTTTTATCTGACAGCCAAGTTGCATTTTTGATATAAGAAATATTAAACCCACCTCCGCTCCAGATGGCGACAGTGAATCGTAATAGTGGTAAGGTTAAAAAATTCATTTTATTCTCTGCGATCAGAATGTTTTCTGCAGGCAGTTCAAGGGCTTCGAAATCGGAGAGTGGAATGCTGATGTCTCTGAATTTGAAATCCGGATGCGGGTTTTCATCCAGAAAGCGGAGCCTAATCAATGGTTCATCGTACCGCAAAAAGAATCGCTCGGCAAAACGTTTTTGTTGAGTTGAACGCACATGATCTGGAATCAAGAAATCGAGTAAAGATTGAATTAGCGCATTATTTTCTTCAATAAATTTTGTGTGAATCTCGATGGGTAGCTGCCGTAGGTAAAGGTTGGGCCGGGGTGTTTCCATGAAATATTGGCAAACTTTCAAAACGTTATCCCATTCTGTTTGATTTGTAATTACTCGCAAAGGATTTTTGATTATCCATTCTTTTAATTTAGGAAACAAATTGGTAATTTTTTCAACATCTGACTTGAATAATTCTGTTTCCTTCTCTTTGTCCAAAAATTTCAAAAAATCCTTTTCTGTGTCGAAATAAATGGAAATGGGTATGTTTTGTGAGGCTAAAAATTTTGTTTTTACTAATTGAAATTTCAATGTGTAACCAAACCCTTTTTTCTCTTTTGATCGACTCACGATTTGCTGAATTTCTTTTTCAAATTCAGGTAATGATGATTTTGTGTATGATTTATCCCCACGAATAACCAATTTTTCAAAAGGTCTCTGTTCTACCAATGATTGAAGAAAAGAAATGTACTTTTTATTGGTTTTGTTTCTTATTTCCTGTGCTGTAATCATTGGTTCAAGTAATTGGATTTTTCTTCTTTGAATTGTTCAATCGGCATATCGTACAGCCAAGAATGTCGTTCTTCTTTACGTTCTACAAAATGAACGAATGAAATATCATTTTCTACAATGTGAATGTTGTCGCTTGGTGTAACTACCAACAACTGCAAATGAAGCTGTTTGCAAAGCGTAATCAGGTATCTGGCTTTGTCTTCGTCCTGAGCCTTGAACGCTTCATCAATAGCGATAAAACGAAACGAATTACTTTGCAACCCTTCTTTTGTCAAACCAAATTGATATGCAATGGCAGAACCTAAAATCGTGTAGGTAAGTTGTGCTTTTTCTCCACCGGAAAGTTGTCCCATAGCTTCATAGGTTTTGAATTTATGGTGGTTTTCTTTGTAAAACTCTTCGGCTTTGTAACTGAACCAAGAACGAACATCCATTACTTTTTTACGCCATTCTTCTTTGTCTAATTTTTCAATAAAAGGTTGAATGTTCTCATTAAAATGATGCTTTCTTCCGTCAATCGTAGCGTTCATCTGATGCACATTCGGAACAGCATTATCCAACAGTCTTCTGAATTCTTTTACTTCATCGCTGATCTTATTAGGTGCAACGATTTGAATGTAGGTCTTAGGATTGCTTTTGAAATCAATCTCTTTTAAGGATGTGTTCAGATGTTGAATATTATCTTTTATAGAATCCGACCAGTTTTGAAAAAACATTCTGAAGTCGCCCACTTTGATAGTAATGGTTTCCTGTAAATAGTCGTTGAATTTCTTCTCAAATTTCGGTAGATTGTCTTTCTCTAACCTTTCTAAATAGGTTTGATATTCACTGATTAAATCTAGATTTGTAGAATCGGGCAATGAATTAACATCCGAACGCCAATCTTTGAATCTGTTGGTGATGGTTTCGTTCGGTTGTTTGAAAGCATTGATTTTAATTCTTATTTCACTTTCTTTCTGATTTTTATGTTTATAAAGCTCAGATGTTTGGCGTTGGTTTTCCTCTTGAAAATTTTTACGTGTTATTTCAAAGTTTGCGTATTCGATATTAAGCAAATCCGAATTTTGAACTTCAAATATAATTACATCAATATCTCCAAATGGTTCAATAATGGCTTTGTTGCTCTTCACAGATTGTTCAATGTTTTCAATCTCATTTTTTTTGATAAAAATTTCCTGTCCCTTATTGAAAATATCAACTTCAACAAGATGTTTTAAGTTGGTTTGCACCTTCTTCAATTGGTCTTGCAACTGTTTTACCCGGTCGTTTGTTTTTTCTAATCCTTCTTTTTGTTCTGTTTTTTCCTGAATTTCATTGGCATAAAATTGCCAGTTTATCTCATCGTATTTGTCAAACTTTGAAAACAAATTATGACATTCGTCTCTGAAAGTTCCTAAGTTTTTAATCTCAATATTTTTGGTTGAAATTGCTTTTTTATTTTGGGACTGTTGATTTTGCAGACTATTTAATTCTTTCTTTAAAACAGCTGTTTTTTCTTTGTTATCCCAACCCAAAACATAGTTTTCCTTTCTTGAAATGTGCGGACGGTCGTCTTTTTCGTGTTTCCCTCTTTTGAATTTTATCAATCCGTTTTGAGTGATTGCCATTTCCGAATGACGCTCAAATTCCGAAAGATTATCTACACAAGAAAAATTAAATTGTGCTTCCAAATAGTTTTCAATCCAATCGGCATAAATAGTTTTGGGTTTTATGTCAATTTTATGAACTAAGGATTTTTCTCCGATATTTTTATTTTGAAAATTTTTGAGATAATCTTGTTCTTCATATTTATCATAACGGATTCTACCTTTCAGATTGTGGCTGTTCACATATTTATTTACTTGTGAATAATATTTTGCCGGAACAATCAAACGCAAAGCAAAATTATGCAACACTTTTTCGATAGAAGATTCCCAATGCAGTTCATCTTCTTTTACTTTAATCAATTCGCCAATAAAAGGAATCAATTCTCTACTTGCTCCAATGTGCGCAATCATTTCATCTCTGATTTCTGCTTCACGACCAGCGATGTTATTTTTGTTTTCTTGAAGTGTTTGAATAGTTTTTACTAACTCCTCCGTATCCTGTTTTAGTTTGTCTTCTTCATTTTTAAAGGCACGAAGATTTTCATTTTCTTCTTCTATTTTTTGTTGAATACTTTGTTTTAATTGTTTTGCTTTTTCCCGGTTTTCAATAAAAGTTTCTTCACCTGGATTGGTGTTTAGCTTTATACTTTGAGCGATTTTATTGTACTCGTCAAGTTTTTTACTTCTGTTGTCTTTTAAAGTTTGGAAATTTCTTATTTCCTTTTCTAAATCTTTTATTTTACTTCCAACTTCATCTTTTTCAATAGCAATAGAAATGGTTCTTTCTTCTTGTTTTAAGTCATTTTCTTTCGCTCGCAACTCGGCTAATTTATCCTGTGAAAGTTGTAATGCTTCTTTATATTTTTCCAATTCCTTTTCGCCCAGTTCAACACCTTTTTTGGCAAACCAATACACAGCCGTTTCTTTTGATGAGTCTAATTGCTGTAAATCATTTTGAATTTCATTTAATTTGTTTGCAGTATCGTTAATTGGTGTAAGTTGTTTGATTTGTTCTTTGGCTTTTTCAATATTGGTTTTGGCATCCATTAAAGTCAAAAAACTATCTTTCAGTTGGATAAATTCGGCTTCTGCATCTTGTTCTTCCAACATATTTGTTCTGATAAATTCATCCAAATCTTCCAAAACTTTTACACCCACAACTTGATTAAACAAGCTCAATGCTTTAATAGAACGCATACCGAATAAATCAACCACTCTATTAGCATAATCGGTTATTGTTTCTTTAAATTCAATTTTATTTTTAGTTGCGTTCGCATTGTAAATTTTATCCAATCTTCTTTTCCACAAACCTTTGGCATCAAAATCACGGAAATCTTTTTCTACTGTAAGTGGAATGTGGGCAATTCCAAATTGCCTTCTCAATTCATTATTAGAAAACCAACGAACTTGAAACAATGTAATCCTCTTTTGGTCAGTATTTTCAAAATGAGCAAGAATAACCGAGTAGGTATTGGTATCACGCAGTTTTTGTGTAGAAGAGGATGTTTTTCCTTCTTCCTGAATGTTTCCGTAATGCCCTAATACATACGTTTCTTCGGTTCGGTCGCCTTTCCTATCAACACCGGATGATTGATTGTAAAAACGGTCTTTTTTTGCGGGAACAATTAACGTCAACAAGGCATCAATGTAGGTGCTTTTTCCCGAAGCGTTTGCTCCTGTCAACAATGAATTATTTCCCTGCGGATTGATTCTGAAAACCTTTTCGTTAAATGTTCCCCAGTTGTAAACTTCCATATATTGAAGTCTGAAACCTGCTTTGTCGGAACTTGTACTAAACAGACTCAACATATTCTTTCAGTTTTGTTTGAAAATCCTGTAATATATCCAGTGTTATTTTTTCTTTGATAATGCGGTGTATCTGGTATTTTGTTTCGTTCTCTTTTTTGCTGATTTCCTTTAAAAAACCTAATTCTACAACACTCCGAATATATTTATCTAAATCTTTTTGAAATTTCAATTTATTATAACCCTCTTGCAGAAAAAGTTCTAATTCATCTTTAATTTCTGTATCAGTAATAAATTTCTCGCTTGCCAATTGTGTTGGATTGCTATCAAAATCTTCTAAACTTTGTCTTAAAACGACCAAAACTATGGATGTTTCAAAACCAATTTGTCGTCTTGTTACCAAGCCAAGCGTTTTACCTTCGCTGTTTTCCAATTGTTTTACAAAAGCAAATCCTTCGTCTTTCTTTACGATAAGTTCTAAACCAATTTGGCTGATATAATCCTGAATTTCATTTTGATAAAGAATGATATCATCCCATACGTTTGATGTACGTTCAACTGACGATTTAAGCAATCTCACAATTGCTTTGCTATATGGGGTAATATGTTGTTCTAAACTACTCATTTGGTCAAAATTATTTCAGGAATTTTTATGTGTTTCCCTCTTTTCACATCGAAGATTATATTCTGTGTTTTTTCGGGATTGATAACGTGTTTAAACTCTTTTACAATTCCAATATATCCGAACAGTTCGGGCAATCCTTTTTCGAGTCCACCATAATTTTCAACCACGTCTAAAAGTGTTGTTTGCGATTTTTCTTTTAAAATATCTTTTATTCTTTTCCTTAGCAACTCTTTGTCAATGTTGGATTGTGAAAACAATTTCCCTAAATGATTGGAGGTCGTAATGTCTTCGTCTGCTATTTTTGGTTTGTTGGTGTAGGTAATTTCTTCAGTTTGTTCGGTGGTTAATTTACGATCAAATGGGATATTGATTTCAATTTCGGTTTCCAATTCAAACGAAACATTAGGCTTCTTTTTTGTTTTGCTAATTTCTATCAATTTTTTTTTGATTTCCTGAATTAACTTTTTCGTGGCTTCTGATTTTGTGCTTTCAGTTTCCCGAATGATACGACTTAGTTTTTCAGCCATCTTATCATTGGCTTTATAGACTTTTCTTCCCGAATTGTACAAATGGTTTTTCATTCCTTTAAGAAATGAATCGTTGACAGGAATAGATTTTTCTTCTAAAGTGTCATACAATTCTTTAGTCAAACTTTCCCATTTGTTTTGCAAGTCAGGATTAAGAATAAATAACCAAAAAGCGTAAAAACTTTTTCCTTGCTGGCTGTCTTTCAGTTCATCAAGAGCATCGAAAGTAAAAGACAGGATATCGCTTTTCGTTAAACTTCCTTCTGCGTGTTTTTGATAAATTCCTTTTGTTATTTCTTTAAAGTTGTCCTCTACTTCCTTGAAGTCGGATAACAATTCTTTTGCTGACTGATTGAGCTGATTGAAACGTGGAATGATTTCAAATTCTTCAAACACCTTTACGTCTTCGCCAATTTTTATGCGTTGAATTTGTTGTTCAATTTCTAGTTTCTTTTCTTCCAGTAATTGAATACGCTTCTCTGCATCTTCGTTGGTAAACTCCACCAGTTCTTTCAACTGATTTAGAACATTGTTGAATTTTGATTCCGTACCGACAAATTCCTCTTTCTTCAAACTTGCTAACCAGTCTATGGTTTTACTTGAATGGGAAGATAGGTCATAGAAAACCTCGCCTTGTTCATCGGGATAATTCGTTAAAAAACCACTATTTGTCCATTTCTGAATGTATTTTTTGGCTTTTACTTCATATGTATCGAACACACTGATTTCGCTTTCTTCGTCATTCTCGATTTCGTGTCCTTCCAAAAAATCCGCTAATTGCGTATGCATATTTTCGAAAGAAATTGCACCTTGCTTGTTTAAAAAAGTATTTACAAGAAATTCAACAATCATTGTTCTGTTTCGTAAACGCAACAGCTCAACACTCGGGGAAGTGTTTAGTGTGTTTAGGAGTTGAGGAATGTCTGTCATTTCAGCGAGTTGATTTCATTTTCTATTAAGCGGTATTTGTATTTTATATATTTTTATTGATAATAATACAATAACTCCTTTTTCGTTAATATGTTAAAGCGATAATCTTATAAATGTATGTTTGTAAAACAATTAATAACTGTTTGTTAAATAAGAATTTTATATTTGGCTTTCATGATATATGTATTAGTATTCGCAATTTATAAATAAAATCATAACAATAAATAAAATTCTTTAAATTTATTTATAATCGATTATTCTTGTATATATTTGGTAAAATATGATCAAAATTACTCAAATAAAATAAGATAGCCTTACGGTAAACCGTAAGGCTGAAATTATTAATTTAATAATAGAAGAGTTGCAAAAATTACATTAGAAGTATTCAGTACATATCGAAAGGATGATAAAATATAAGTCCCTTGTTTTTGTACTATTTTTAAATTACAATCTTTTCGAATAAGAAGTTGAAATAACTTTTTAGGAAGCTTAATAGCGAATACTATGTAACAACATATCTTTAAGTTCTTCAACGGATAACGTATAATTACGTTTTCTGTGAATCATATAATGACAATTGGGACAGAGGACCGTAAGATCGGTTTCAGGATTAACAATTGTTTCACCGGATTCAGAAATTGGTTTTATGTGGTGTACATGTATAAAGTCTTTGCCGAGATCACCATAAGATTTTTCAAAGTTGAAATGACAACATTTGCATGTTGTACCATGTATGGCAATGGCTGCATTACGCAATTTCAAATCTCGTTCGTATGTGGTGCTGTACCTCACTTTTTTTCTACCTTCTATTCCAAAACTGACAAAACTTTTACCCGTAATTTCTTCTTCAGGACTTGAGTCTTTAAATAAATTAGTCGCTACCAATATTTTAGAATAAATTGTGTCATCAATTACTCTTACTCCATCTCTAAAATAATTTTTAGTAAGGACGTTTTCGAGATAAGTTCCGTTTGCATCTTTAAAATCAACAGCAGAAATAAAGGGTTGATAATTTTCTATGCGTGCATAAAACGAATTTTTTGAATTTTCTGACAGATCTTTCTCGATATCACCAATTTCTGCAATTCCAAAGTAATGAGGATCATTGGATAATCTTACAAAGTTTTTATTCTTTCTTTTCCCTTTGTAATAGATAACTTTCGAGCCCTTAACGAGCTTGTTTTTATACTTAGAGGGGAAATGATAATATTCGCCGGTTTTATCATCCCATTGTGATTCATCGTTCTCAGTTATAATAAGATAGTTCATAGTAAATTATAATTATTTAGTTTTTTGATTCTTGAAAACAATTTTCTCGAGTTTTTGAAATAAAATCAAGATATTGCTAGAGTAGTTCAGTTTCTTTCCCAACTTGGGATTTTTCCGCTTGTTTCGTTTGAGTAGTTGAGTTATTTATAATGTCAATTTTTAAAGAGATGTAATTTCTCTTTAGCTGAATTTCAAATTAAGATTAAAGAGACAGGGATAGAATGAATTTGTATCTTTCCCTATTTGGGCTTTTTATAATGGTGATTTGATTGTTATTCATCTGAATGGTTCATAGTTTAGTTTTTAAGAAATGAATTAATTGGTTTTTATGCGATAGCAGTCTTAGCTTTCATTCGGATTATCAACAAAATTTTTATTCAATAATCCCCTTTCCCCGCAATCACATGCCTCACGCCGCCTCTCGGATTCTCCATATCGCCTTTATATCTCGGGATGAGGTGGCAGTGGAAATGGAAGACGGTTTGTCCGGCGTCGGCTCCGCAGTTCATCCCGATGTTGTAGGCATCGGGTTGATGGGTGGCAGAAATAATGGCTTTGGCCTTTTCGATCACTTGCGGGAGGTGATTTTGCTCTTCTTCGGTGAGATCAAAAAAATCTGTCCGGATCTGGTTGGAGATGATCAAAAGGTGGCCGGGCGAGACGGGAAATCCGTCTTCGATGATGAAGAAATAATCATCCCGGTACAGGATTTTACCGGCGGGTATAGTTGTGAAATCTTTCATTAGAACAGCGGTTCGGATTCCGTTAACGGACTCCATTTTTGGATGGATAAATTTACGGATAAATCGTATTGCTTCTGTAAAAAACGTCTCCTGTCTGCTGAGGTAGCTCCGGTCTGATTGATGATCGTTTCGCCCAATGGATGCCTGCTGGCAATATAAAATTCATTTCTTTTATAAAGCCGTTCAAGGTATTTTAATTCAGGAATTTTCGTACCCTTGTCAAGATTGACCCACTGATCGGATAAGACCAGGTTCCAGATCCCATTGACATTTGCGCCCGATTGGCCCATTTTAATTTTATGGACGTGAGGGAAAAAATGATCAACCTCGCACAGATTCCGATCCCCTGAGTTGATCGAGATGTCCTGAAAAGAATAAAAGCATTTGCCTTTCTGATAGCCATTTAATGAGGCTCTGGCAGATGTGATGTTTTTTCTCCTCATAAAATCGCTTTCCATAAAAAGGGTCTGCAGGTCATCATCAAATTTCACCTCAAGCAGGTGAGGGCTAAGGTCTAAATTCCAGGCCGTTTCCACAAGGTTCCAACGGGCTTCCACTTCCTCATTAAAATTGGTGAACTGGAAACTTTCCGTGAGCTTTAGCAATTCATCGGTGATCACAATGTTTTTACGGGTTCCATGGTAATCTTTTTTGTAAAACGGATTGGGGATCATTCCGCCGTTTACGTTTTGGAAAGCATCGACAACATTGGTAAATCCATGTTTTTCCGTCATATGCAACAGGTGGTCGTAATCGATTTCCTCATTGTTGTATTTCCGGCAGGCATTCAGAAAGGTACTTGACTGGGCGTTCCCCTGTTTATCATTCTTTTTAAGATGTTCTACAATGTGACTGACAAATAAGGGCGAAAATTCTTTCAGGGAAACCGTATTGGTCTCTCTGGAAGCCAGTTCCAACAGTGCTTTTCCGAAGGCAAATTTATAGGCTGCCGAATTTTTCCCGAACAGGATAATCGCTCTCCACTGTGATTCTAAGCTGGGATCATTTTCCCGGAAATTAACAGACATTATGGTGCATTATAGTAGTGTATCAATGAGGAATGTTCAATATTCAGCCGGAGCGAGTTTGTATCTTTCCCAACTTGGGATTTTTACAGTCGATATGGTTTTTGGTAATCTGGATTGTTTTTGTGCACATTTTTAAAAGTAAATGGTCAGCCGAACCAGACTTAGATTAATGAATGAATGCTTTAAAGAAGCTTGTATCATTCCCTATTTGGGAATTCACTGGTTATAATTCAGTTCATGTGATTTGAATTTTTTAGTTTTCAGGGAATGGATGAGTTGTCTGATACCCTCATCCTCCTGTCTTTTATCAGGATCATTCGTCGATTCCATATTTCTCCACATCAAATTCCACATCCAGCAATTCTTTAGGATGGATTTTTAAAGCGATGGCCAATTTAATCATGGTCTTAAGCGTCAGATTTCTCTTGCCTCTTTCATATTTGCTGATATCAGCTGAATCAATTCCGGTTATGAATTCTAAATCGTGTTGGGTCTGGTTATTTTTTATTCTAATTTCAGAAATACGTTTTCCAATTAAAATTCGCAGGTCTTTATCAAAATCCATTAACAGTATGTTTTTAGCCAATTTGCATTTATAAAAAATAAATATTATGGGCATATATGCCCTTATTTTAAAATTTTTACTACATTTGCAAGACAAGTTTTCTTCGATGCCGTAAAAACATTCAAATAATGAAAGCTGCAGTCCGGGTTTCGGAGGCCGGTAGCCTGCAGGCTGCCTCTTGCCGGAAGGATAGAGCCGGCGATGGACAGAACGGTTCCGGGAACGGGACCTGATGAAAAAATTAAAAACACAAAACCTTTTTGTATGAAAAAGAAAAAAAGAAATTTCGATGCCCGGTTCTGGTCCGGCACAAAAAAGCATTCCGCCCTGCAGCTGCTGGAGGCGTTCTTCCAGTTCAATGACCTGGCCATCGTAAAAGAGGTCCTCAGCGCGATGATGCAGTGTTCGGTCAGGGAAAAAAGCCCGGATCACGGATTATCCTGCCGAAGTCTTCCACCTGTACCAGTCGCTGCGTTCGCTGGTCCGGGCCGGCGAGGTGATCGCGGGCAAGGCCGGGAAAGGGCCGGTATTTTCCCCTTCGGAAGCCGGTGCTTCAGAAATCCTGCTCCATTCGCTTCCGGAGGAAGAATACCGGGATCCGGTCTCGGTATTCCGCCGTGCCTTCAAAGCCTGCCGCCGGGAAGAACTGGAGGATTTCCTGGCCACGGTGACGTATTTCTCCCTCGGGGAATTCCGTTGCGAAGAAGAAAAGAAGCTCGTGGTTCCGTACATCCACCTCATGAAGATGCTGGATGCCGCGTGGCTGATCGTGAAACGCACGTCAGACGGGGAACCTTTAACACCTAAGGCACATGAGATTTAAGTTTTCAGGAGGCTAGGCTCCCGAAGCCCGTATATTTTAGAACACATCAGAGTAAAAAATTAAAGATTCTTTTCAGATGTTCAGCTTAAGTCAGGCTAAGGAGGCTAAGGCTCCAGAAGCTAAGTTCACAACGTGTTGATGGTCAACCACAAAAGATACAAAATACATACGGGTTGTAAAAAAAGTTTCATGCACACGCTAAAAAAGTGCACAAAAGCTTTAAAAAAATCAGAGATTTTTACACCTTTTGATTAAATGACTGCTGTTCCGGTGGCTGAGCGGAGCCGAAGCCACGCCATGATCTGTGAAAACCTGGGCGATTTGTGGGAAATTTAAACCGGATCAGATTAACACATCAGGCACATGAGAGGGAAGAGGCTCTCATTGAGTGTGTTTTAGAACACATAACATTAAAAATCAGAGATTTTTATAGTTGGTACAACTGCTACGGTGGCTGAGCGGAGCCGAAGCCATGCTGTGATCTGTGAAAATCCGTGCGATCTGTGGGAAATGTAAAGCGCACAGACTGCTGCCACAGGATGATCCTACCGGTGGTGGCTGAGCGGAGCCGAAGCCACGCTATGATCTGTGAAAATCCGTGCCGTCTGTGGGAAATGTAAAGCGCAAAGACTGCTGCCACAGGATGGTCCTAGTTTTGAAGGTATTGATTAAAATTGTCCGGCAGGCCATCCTGCCTTTTACATCATCATTCAACCATTTATCACCATGGAGCTAACGACCTTATCCCTGCCTTTGCTTTTCCTGATCTTTACCGCCGCTGCCGCCGTCATCTGGGTAGCAGGCATCCATCTTTCAAAATCGGTGGATACCCTGTCCGGACGTTTCCATCTGGGGCAGGCCCTGGGCGGGGCCATTCTGCTGGCTATCGTTACGAATCTGCCTGAAATCGCCATTACCGTCAGTGCCGCGCTCAAAGGCAGCCTGGACCTGGCTATCGGCAATATCCTGGGCGGCATTGCCCTGCAGACCGTCGTTCTGGTGCTTCTTGATGCCCTGGTGCTCGGAAAAAAAGGAGCGCTGACGTACATGGCCTCATCCATGTCGCTGCTGCTGGAATCCTTGGTGCTGGTGATGGTCCTTATCCTGGTGGTTATCGGCCACCAGCTGCCGGCGTCGCTCTCGGTCTTTCACATTTCACCGGCGAGCTTTGCCATCGTTGGGGTGTGGGTTTTCAGTCTGATCCTGATCAACAAAGCCGGCAAAGGGCTTCCCTGGAAAAAAACCGATGAGCAGCAAGCGCCTGCAGATGATAAAAAAGCATCTTCCAGGGATCAAAAGAAAAACAGCGGCAGCACCGGTAAGATCATTTTTGTTTTCCTGCTTTGTGCCCTGTTTACTTTAATCGCAGGGGTTCTGCTTGAAGCCAGCGGGGATGCCATTGCCCAACATTTCCATCTGGACGGATTGATCTTCGGGGCAACAGTCCTGGCCCTGGCGACCTCGCTGCCTGAGATTTCCACCGGCATGGCAGCCATCCGGCTGGGCGATTACCAACTGGCCATGAGCGACATCCTTGGTGGCAATGCATTTCTTCCGGTCCTTTTTCTGCTGGCTTCTGCCATTGCAGGAAAGCCGGCCCTTCCGCAGGCACATCCGTCGGACCTATACCTGACCGGTGTGGCCATCCTGCTGACCCTGGTCTACAGCATCGGATTGATTTTCAGATCCAAAAAACAATACTTCCGGATGGGGATGGATTCCCTGGCGGTATTGCTGATTTATATTCTCAGCATTGCCGGGCTTTTTTTTATCAGCGGCTGAGGGCGTGTTTTCATTTTCGCAGCCCTTTTACGCTTAAGGTTACAGAAAGTTCAGACCGATTTTGATGTGCTCACGCAGATTTTGCTGATGGCGCAGATTTTATTTTTAACGCAAAGTTTAAATTACGGTGCGGATTATTTTCAAGGAGGCCAAGGCAGATGAACCTGCTGCGCGAAGCGTACGTTTTATTTGAATGACAGGTAGGTTTTAAATGTACTCACGCAGATTTTGCCGATGGCGCAGATTTTATTTTTAACGCAAAATTTAAGTCACAGTGCGGGTTATTTTAAAGGAAGCCAAGGCAGATGAATCTGTTGCGCGAAGCGGACGTTTTATTCTGTTGTTTTTCCCTTTGTATTTCCTTGTTAAGCAGAACAGCTTTGTTTACCTTAAAAACCAAAAGCATGACAGAAACCTTTGTATGGCTTTGTGCCAAAAATTGAAATTCATCAAATACACTAAAAGCCTGTTTGAATCTTAAGTCTGAAACCTTTCAGTCATTCCGCTTAAATTTCTGAATTAAATAAACCTTGTTTATTCTTCACTTTAAAACGATGGTTTCAGCGAATTAAATGAATAAAGTTCAGTAGCCTAAACTTTGATTTTTCCAGGCTAAAATACCTTAATTTCTTCATGTTAAAAAATAAAAGGTGAACTTAAACATGTTCTAAAAGCCGGAGATAAACTTATACCCGATCGAAGCTGCCACCTGCTTCTTCACATCAGCCTGCTGATCCCTTCTCTGCTTCCTTGAACGTATGCGTAAAAACATACAACTTTGCGTTTAAAAAACACGACGAATCACATCAGGGTAATCATCTGAATAAAATGATATTGGCATTTTTATTGAATTTCTGAGAAAGGCCCGAGAGGCCGGAAATAACCAATCTTTTTCCTTTCAATATCAAACCAATCACAAAAATAAATCTTATGGAATCCTCTGATCACCCACCTGTAAAATCCCGTCTTTCCCGTAAAGAATTTCTGAACCTTACCGGCAAATCGCTGGCCGGGGCCGCCGGCACCTTCGCTTTGGGTGCCGTTATTTCAAACAACGCGTATGGCCAGGACCGGAAAGTCGCCCTTTCCCCGCCGGCTGAAATCCCGGCCGACGTGGAAGAACCGATCGTGCTCGAACCATGGAAATCCGATGCCGATCAGCAGTCGGCCCCGACACCCACGCCGCTTCCTCCATCCCGGAGAATAGGTTATGCCGTGGTCGGACTGGGCCATCTTGCGCTGGAAGAAATCCTGCCGGCACTCAGCAACTGTAAAAAATCGAAGCTGACGGCACTGGTCAGCGGCAGTCCTGAAAAGCTGAAAAAAGTAGCCGCACAGTACGGTATTGCTCCGGAAAACTGCTACAGCTATCAGACCTATGACCAGATCAAAAACAACAAAGAAGTGGACGTTATTTACATCGTCCTGCCGAACGGGCTCCATAAAGAATATGTGATCCGCGGGGCACAGGCCGGCAAGCACATCTTATGCGAAAAGCCCATGGCAAATACCGCCGCGGAATGCAGGGACATGCTGTCCGCATGCAGTAAGGCAGGTGTCAAGCTGATGGTGGCCTACCGGATCCATTACCAGCCGCACAACCGCAAGCTGCGGGAAATGATTCAGAAAAAAGAATTCGGGGTGGCCAAATTCGTGGAAGCCCATAACTCGCAGAGTACCGCCAACGTCAACCATTGGCGGCACAAGAAAGCATTGGCCGGCGGAGGAGCGCTGCCGGACATCGGCCTGTACTGCCTGAACACGACCCGGTTTGTTCTCGGCGAAGAGCCGGTAGAGGTGTTTGCCTATCAGTACAGCACCCCCGGAAATCCCCTGTTTAAAGAAATCGAGGAACTGGTGAGCTGGCAGATGCGTTTTCCCAGCGGTGTCATTGCCAACTGCGCCACCGATTACGATGTCCATGAAAGCCGGCGCTACCGGGTGAACTGTAAAACCGGATGGATGAACATCGATCAGGCCTACGCCTACAAAGGCCAGAAACTCACCACCTCAAAGGCAGACGGCCTGATGAAGCGTACCGAAGAAATCGGTCTTGCCGAGAACAACCAGTTTGCCGCAGAAATGGACCATTTCTCAGACTGCATCCTGAACAATAAGAAACCGTTTACCCCGGGCGAGGAAGGCCTTCAGGACCATATCATCATGGAAGCCATTTACCAGTCGGCCAGGGAAGGGAAACCCGTGAAGATCAACGGTATTGCTGCCACCAATACCTGGAAAGGGCAGGAACCGGAGATGTGACGGAGGATTCCGGTATAAGCTGGAAAAGGGATGCCGGAAGCTGGATGTTGGATGAGGGAAGTTTGTTAGCCCTGTCATCACTAAATTTTTTAAACTACAGTTATAATTACCCGTCTGAAAATGAAAAGATTATTTTAAAACAAAGGCACAGATAGAATCTGTGCCTTTGTTTTTATATTTTAATTTAAGCAAAACTTTAAAGTCCTGTTGGTCATTCCGTACTGATCTCAGCATAGTATTAGAGATCCGCATGGAAAGATTACGCGTGGATAATTAAGGAAATTACAGATTTTCACAAATGTGGGATGGCTTCGGCTCGTTCAGCCACCGGAACAGCCGTCATCTGATTACAAAGTATGAAAATCTTGATTTGTCTCATCTGTTATTTAAATTATCAAAGGAATTCACGAATCTCTTCGAGGTTTTTAAAAAGCTTTTGTGCGCTGTTTCAGCGCGAGGTTATTAAACTTTGATGCAGCATAAGTATCTTTTGCTACTTTTGTGGTTAAATATCAGCAACCGGGGCGTGACTTCGACTCCATTCAGCCACCGGAATAGCCTTCATTTAATCACGGACATAAAAATCTTTGATTTTTATTCTTATGTGTTCTAAAATATACGGGCTTCGAGAGCCTCAGCCTCCTGAAAACTTAAATCTAGCGTTTCATCTGGGTCAGATGCCTGATGAATATTGCTTTTTGATCAGACAAGCTGTGGAATCTTCAAAATCTGCATGAGCACCTGCATCTTTTACGTTCCGCTGAAAAATTGAGTCATGACTGCTAAAGCATTTTCGCTGTGCATCGTTTCACCGTTTTCCAGCGATTCCTTTGCCGCTCCGGAAGCTCTTTTCCGCATGCTTTTTTCATAAGATGCGATGGTTTCCTGCAGGGAAAGATGGGTGTCAGCAGTAAGATTTTCACTCAGTTCCAGGGCATCCCGCATGGCCATATTGACGCCTTCTCCTGCAAACGGGGGCATCACGTGGGCTGCATCGCCGATGAGGGTGGCATTGGGAAGCGTTTGCCAGTCCTGGTCAAGGGGCATACAGTAAATCGGTCTCGGAATAAACGGCAGGGAAGTGCTTTCAAACAGAGGGTACCAGGTTTCAGTCCATCCGGTGTATTCGTCTTTAAACCATTCCAATACCTGTTGGCGGTCCGAAAAATTAAGCCCGCTTTCCGTGATCCAATGTTCCCCGGTTTTAAAGCTGGCATAAAAACCGATCTCCCCATCCGCTTTCTGTCCCATGAGAATGTTTTTCCCATTTCCGAAGGCCATTAATTTGCCGCCGCGCAGCAATCCGCTGATCTCCGGAACCCGTGTTTCAGCATCAGGAATATCGCCTTCCAGCATGGTGATGCCTGAATAAAAGGCTTTGATATCCGTGATGTACGGCCGGATTTTAGAACGGGCTCCGTCTGCACCGATCACCAGGTCGGCGTAGATTGAAGGACGGTCTCTGAAGTGCATCAGCCAGCCTTCCCCCTGTGGTTCCATGGAGAGGAAATGGCTGTCCCAGGCTACGGTCCCGGGTTGCAGGGAGTCCAGTAAAATATTCCGTAACGTCCCGCGGTCGATTTCAGGACGGAAATATTCAGCTCCGAAATCCTCATTCTTACCGGCGTCATGGTCACTGAAAACTATTTTTGCCTGCGGGTCGGTAATGGTGGTCCGGTCGGCACCCGGCATATAATTCTCCTTAAAAACTTCCAGCAGTCCGGCTTTGCGTATCGCAGCCAGTCCCGAATTTTCATGCAGGTCGAGTGGGGAACCCTGTACCCTTGCGGTACGGTCGGAATCCCTTTCGTAAACGGTAACATCTGCGCCTTCCATCTGTAAAAGCTTGGCCAGGGTCAGTCCGCCGGGACCGCCGCCGATGATGGCTGTTTTTTTATTCTTTAAGATCATATTTTAAATTTAGACCCCAAAGTTAGTTTTCGCCATAGACTAAAAATTGTAAAAATCGGCCGTTTTCATTTTTGTGGAGTTCTTTGGGCGAGACGCCCGAAAGTCTGGTGATTTCCTTGATGAAATGGGACTGGTCGGTAAAATTAAGCTGCGGATACAGGTTTCCGTCTTTGATGTGTGAAAGGGAAGCCTGGAAGCGGAGGATCTTGCAATAGCTTTTCAGCGGAAGGCCGAACCGGGTGTTGAAATACCGGTTGATCTGCCGCGGGCTCCAGGAAATTTTTTCTGCGAGTTCGGCGATGGGAATTTCACCGTTTGATGCAAAAACCAGCTCGAATAATTTCCATTTCCGTACATCCACTTTTTCAGGCAGGAGTGATTTTATTTTCCCGGACATCTTCCGGCAGAATTCCTCAAAATCATTCAGGTCGTCCGGTTCGAAACCCCAGAAATCATCCGGCATCCGCATTCCGTTATTGATCATTCCGGCTACCGGAAATCCGAAAACATATTCCGTAGCCAGCGGATTGAAACTGACCGAGCAGAAGTGTGAAAATTCGTGGTCCGGATATTTGGGCATGGTTTCCAATCCCAGGAGTGCAACCCTGATCCGGCCGTCTTCCGTTTTTGAAAAGATCAGATCAATCCTCCCGTTGGGAATTACCACCGCCTGCTGAATACCGGAGAAATTACGCATCGACGAAAAGCAATAGATAAAATCCCTGAGGGAATCCTCGGGTTGGATGAGCTTAAAATCGATGGTCGGCTGCCTGTTCAAAGGATTTCCGTTTTGCATGAATGATAAATGTACAGTTTGGTAAGGCTAAATTACTGATTTTTATTTTTCAAGGTCGTTGATAAAGATCCGGGACAGTAAAGTCTGGCGGAAAGGTTGGATAATTGCTTAATACTAAAAGATACACAATTTTATCAGAGATAAAATCTTCTTTCCTTACAACATAAAGCATTGAAAACCTTTCGCGGCCCTGCGTTTTGCAATACTATCTGTATGCGATAGCCCGGTGTGCTCTTCCAAGTGAAACGGCTTTGTGAGACTTGAAGCAGAATGTATTAAAAAACTCTGTGGTCTTCGTGCTCACCTGCAATGCAAAATTCGCCATTCCTTTCCTAAAACACCATTTCTTTCCTAAACCATCATTCACTTCCCAGATACAATTCAAAACTGAATTTTTTAATTCAATCTACGATGAATTTTTATATCTTAGTCTATTGATAACTGAATAATGGTTGATAAGCATCTTGCAGTTAAATGTGTTTAACATCGATGCGATAACATAAATAATCATGGAAAGAGAGATGAACCCGGTAAATGAGGATCCGTCAGATTTTATTATTGATGTTTCCGGTGCCGCTGAGATCCCGATACCTTATAAGGCAGCACAGGAAAAGGATACCGTAATGCCTTTTCAGAGTGCCGGTGAAAAATTCAGGAAAAAACTCGGACTGGACGGGAAGCAGACGGAACTGGTGAACAAATTAAGTTTCAGCACCAATGTGTTTAATGAGATCGATTATTGCCGGATCCAGATCATCAGACAGTTTCTGCGGACGGCCGAATATCTGGAAAGAAACTGCATTCCCGTCAATAAAACCTATCCCACAGTGATTGATGAGGTTTCGGAAATCATTATTGTCCTGGAATACAACTACCGTAAAGACAGCCTGAATTATCAGTACACCATTGATTCCATCAGATCCGAGATCTTTAACCACATTCTGAAATTATGCGAAAACAGCGTCAGGGATTATTATGGCATTAAAAGGAAAATCAATACCGATTTTAAATATACCCATCCCGAAATCACAGGCCGGTTTCATAAGAAAATCATTCTGCCGGTGGAATCATTTCTCAGCCGGCACCGGCATCTGATCCTGGATGCCGACTACAGGACCAATCTGATCCTGAATGAAACCCATACGAACCGGTGGAAAGATAAATTTGCCATTATCACTTCAGATTACACCAATGCCATTGCCTTCGAAAGAGAGATCGGGAGGCTGGCCGAAGTGAATGTAAAAAATCCTTCTCTGGACGATATCTACCTGGAAGCGTCAAAATTCATCAGTGCCCACGACCGGAATGCTGCCCTGAGGCTGTACCTGCATTACCTTGATAAAGACCTTCAAAGCAAAAGATCCGACCGTAAACATCTCACCAGGAGCATCCGGAAAAACCTGTTTTCCACACCGGAACAGTTAGCGGAGTTTGAAGGGATCGTGAATGAATTTGTCCTGACCCGGGATTTGGCAACCGCAACAAAAAAACTGGATACCGTATATCTGCCGAAGCGGAAAAAAATTATGATTGACCGGAATGCCATCGACCTTGTACAGCAGCTGGATTCGCAGACCTCGCAGATTCTGGGTGACCTGCTGGCCGATGAGGAAGAACCTACCGGATCACCGGAACTGTACGCTACGGAAAATACAGCCGATATTCAATTTGAAGTAGTCGATACCGGAGATGCTGCCGGAATTCAGAAATACCTGCCGGAACCCGGCCTGAATGACGCCCAGACGGATCTTTTGACGTATTTCGAAAAAAACAGCCTCACGGTCCTGAAATCCGATCTTGAAGACTATATGAGGTCGCGCCAGCTTTTTATGAATGCCGCCATTGAATCCGTCAACGACCGGCTTTATGATATGCTGGATGATGTCCTGATTGAAGAAGAAGATGATTATTTAACCATCAACCCCGAATACTATAAAAAACTTTTAAACAATGATCAATAATATCAAACCGAAAGAAGCCACTTCCATCATCAATTCGCTCACCGGAGGCGTAGTTCCCAAAATAGGGGTGCAACACATTGCCGTCGGCCGTTCCGAAGAAGTACAGGCGGCCATCTCTGCTCTGGAAGAAGTGAAACAGGGGCACAGCATTGCCAAGTTCTGGATCGGTGATTTTGGGAGCGGCAAGTCTTTTATGCTTCACCTGCTGAATACTGTTGCGATGAAACAGAAATTTGTCGTGGCCAATGCCGATTTTACGCCTGATAACCGGCTGTATGCCAACGACGGCAAGAGCGTCATCCTGTATTCGGCCATTATGGATAACATTGCGATACAGACCAAACCTGAAGGCGGCGCACTGCCCGTTCTTCTGGAAAAATGGATCGAGCAGGTGATCAGTAAAACTGCCGAGGAAAACAAGATATCGTTGATGGATATCCGGAACGACCAGTACAGAACCCTGATCGGGAATGCCATCATGAAAACCGTCAATGAAATCACAGAAACCGGCGGCTTCGATTTCGGTTTTGTCATCGTAAAATATTACGAAGGCTTCATCAATCATGACGAATTGTTACGGAGAAACGCGCTGAAGTGGCTGAAAGGCGAATACACCACCAAAACTGAAGCGAGGCAGGATCTGGGCATCCGCGAGATCATCAATGACGGCAATTATTATGACATGTTGAAAAACTTCTGTAAGCTGTTTGTGAATATGGGCTACAGCGGTTTTATGATCAACCTGGATGAGGCCATCAACCTGTATAAAATATCCACTTCCGCCGCCCGCGAGAAAAATTATGAAAAAATCCTGTCGATCTACAACGACTGTTTCCAGGGTAAAGTAGCGAACCTGTTCATCAATTTTGCCGGCACCAAAGAGTTTCTTGAAAACGAAAGGCGAGGGCTTTTCAGCTACCAGGCCCTGAAATCAAGACTGGAAAGCAATAAATTCGAAAGCCAGGGGATCCGGGATTATGCCCAGCCCGTCATCAAATTACAGCCGCTGGACCACAATGAAATTTTTGTTCTGCTGAAAAAGCTGAAATTAATTTTTGATTTTAATTATAAAACCGACCTCAGCATCACCGATGATGAGATTTCCGCATTCATGGAAGAAATGTTCAACAAGCCCGGCGCTTCGGAGTTCCTGACGCCACGGGAAGTGATCCGCGATTTCCTGAACATCCTGAACATCATCCGCCAGAATCCTGAAGTGGATAAAGCACGCCTTTTCGGGGAAATTGAAATTTCAGACGAAAGGCCCAATGATCTTGCCATTCTCGATAGTATTGAAGAGATATGAGTGCCTACGATTTATTGTCGGAACCCATCAGGAAGTACATCCGGGAACAAAAGTGGGAAAGCCTGAGAAAAATACAGGAAGCTTCCATTCCGCGCATCCTGAATACGGATCTCAACTACGTCCTTATTTCCAGAACCGCTTCCGGTAAAACGGAAGCGGCCTTTCTTCCCATTCTTTCCAAAGTGAATTTCCGGGAAGAAGGCGTGAAGGTTTTATACATTTCACCGCTGATTGCACTGATCAACGATCAGTTTGCAAGGGTAGAAAAACTCTGTGAACATCTGGACGTCAGGGTAACCAAATGGCACGGCGAAGCATCGAAAGGAAAAAAAGACCAGCTTCTGAAAAATCCGGAAGGGATTGTCCTGATCACGCCGGAGTCTCTCGAGGCGATGTTTGTGAATAAGCCGTACCACGTCAGCCATCTTTTCGCGTCCCTTGAGTATGTGGTCATCGACGAAATCCATTCTTTTCTCGGCTCGGACCGTGGCATGCATCTGAAATCACTGCTCAGCAGGCTTCAGCAGATTAATCATGACCGTTTCAGCATTGTAGGACTGTCGGCGACGGTAAGCGATGTAAATCTTTATGTTGAGCTTAAAGGATTTTTAGGCAATACTGAAAATACAAAGATCATCCGCGACCATACGCCCAAACCCATCAATGCCGTTTTCAGGTATTTCCACAGCGATACGCAGGAGCTGCCGATCGGCTTACTGAAAGATCTTTACGTAAGAACCCGTGATTCCAAAGCCCTTGTGTTTCCCAATGCAAGAGGCAGGGTGGAAGAAGTGGCGGTAAAGCTTAAGAGGCTTTCGGAAAAGGTCGGCGGGCATCAGAATTACTTTTCCCATCATTCGTCCGTCGACAAGGAAGTAAGAGAATATGTGGAATTTTTTGCAAAGAATGCCGGCCTGCAGAATTTCTGCATTTCCTGCACCTCAACGCTGGAACTCGGGATCGATATCGGGAATGTGGATGAGGTGGTGCAGATTGACGCCACCAACAGCATCGCTTCCTTAATCCAGCGGGTCGGAAGAAGCGGCAGAAGGGAAGGCAGGGCCAGTAATCTTTATCTGTATTCAACCGACCGGTGGAGCCTTTTGCAGTCTCTTGCCTGCTGGCTGCTTTATTCGGAGCAGTACATCGAGCCTGTCGAGGTCATCGAAAAGCCTTACGATGTTCTGCTGCATCAGATCCTTTCCGTTATCAAAGGAAGCTCGGGATTATACCTTCATGAACTTTTAGCTAAAATCAATGAAAACCCTACCTTCAGCCTCATCAGCGAAGGGGAGGCAAAAGAGATCGTGAATCATCTACAGGAAATCGGTTTTCTTGAAAAATTAGGCCACGAGTATATTATCGGCGTAGAAGGTGAAAAAGTGGTTAATAATAAAGATTTTTACAGCTTTTTCCAGACGCCTGTTTTCTTCAAAGTATCCAGCCAGGGAGTAAAAATTGGCGAACTGCCTCTGAGTCCTCAGATCAGGGAAGATGAGAACGTGTATCTCTCGGCAAAAATCTGGAAGATTAAATATGTTGATTATGAAACTTCCAGAATTGAAGTGATTCCGGCTAAAGACGGAAAAAAGCCTCTGTTTTTCGGGGATGCCGCCGACACCGTCCACCGCATCAGGGAAAAGATGTTGGAGATCCTGTATTCGGATGGGGAATATGATTTTTTGGACGAGGAAGCTAAACGGATCCTGAAAGAAATGCGTAAAGAATTTTCGGTATTCCCGATTACAAATCTGAAGGAGGAAAGGCCCTTGCTATTTGGTAATGGGTATACCAAATTTTATTCGTTCGCCGGAAGCAGGATCAATAAAACGATCGGTTTTCTGCTCGACCTGGCCGGTGCAGAATATGTCTATGACGATCACTCGTCCGCATTGATCTGCAGGCCACCGGAACAGGAGCCGTTTACCCGTCTCGCAGCCATCCGGCTTACGGAAGATCAGATTAATGAGGCTTTATGCGAGGCTTTGAAAAAGAATCCTGCGCTGATCAAACTGTCCAAATGGGGGCCGTACCTGCCTCTGAAATTCCAGGCTGAAATCCTGAAAACCAAATATTATGATTTTGACGCCTGTTTCAGGTTCCTGGAAAAGATAAAATGGGTTCATAATATCGGCGAATAGGCTGGAAGAGGGATGCCGGATGCCGGAAGTTTATACCTGCTAATTGATTAATCAGTCGTTGAATTTGATCCGGAGGAGAAAATCTGTGTAGGAATTATCAGAATTCCGCAAAACATGAACTCCGGAGGAGTTTTATCTCTTATGAGCCCTTACAACCTGAGTTGTCAATCCCAATTAACTGTAAACTATCAACTTTAATAATCGGAGAGCGCTTTTTCGGCTGATGGAAAACAGGCTGGAAGAGGGGTGCCGGATGCCGGAAGTTTTCAGTGAATTCTTCAGCACGATCATTGTGAAAATCCGGGGCGTAAGATATTTTATCGAAAAAAATCCTGCAGAATCGATACTTCTGCAGGATTTTAATGTACTTAAAGCGGGATGCTAACTGGTTACCGGGCAAGCGATAATGCAGTAGACCCAGGGGCATCTTTTGATCCCTTCAGGCGGGCAGCATTCTTCCGAACAGCTTAATGCACCGCCGTTGATTCCCTTCAGCTGGTCTCTTGAAATTTTTTTATAATTTTTCATAACAAAGAATTTGGGTTAAACATAATTAAGGCTGGTTTCCGCCGCCGCATCCGTCGTATGGCCTGCATTGCCATTTACCGTTGATAAAACATAACTGTCCTCCCGGGCAGGTAATCCCTCCTGTAATGGCCTTCATGGCCTGTCTGTTGACTTTTTTTAA
The DNA here is from genome assembly GCF_007991455.1 of Chryseobacterium hagamense. Lineage (GTDB taxonomy): Bacteria > Bacteroidota > Bacteroidia > Flavobacteriales > Weeksellaceae > Chryseobacterium > Chryseobacterium hagamense. The sequence continues at coordinate 79,454 of NZ_BJYJ01000001.1, forward strand.
ATTTTCCATAAACATAAGATTTGGTTCTTTCCGAAGTTAAACAATTTCCGGCAATTGAAGTACACTCTTCCGGGATATATTTTATAATCATCAGGAAAACAGTAAGGTAACAGGCATCCTGAAGCCTATGAACAGGGGCATTCCCTTACTTTTAAAGGAGATCATTTCCAGAAAAATTTAACATAATTTCAGGTCGATTTCAATTTTTTACTGACGAATCTGTTGTCTTTTAAATAAAACCTCAACGGCAGATGGGCATGTTCCTGGGCATAAGCAATCCCGACCCGCGGGACAGCGGCAATTTCATCCGCGGCATACCGCTTCCCGATATCTTCGATCCAGATCTCATCTTCAGTCAGATCTTTTCTGTTGAACGAAACATCAATGCCTAACGCTTTTGAAAGGGATCCCGGACCGGAAGAGACCGCTGTATGGGTAACCGGCATTTTTCTGCGTTCTTCCATGATTTCCTGTCCGGAATAGGGTTCAATAGCTCTGATCAGGACACACTTCGGGTCATCACTGCCGGAAACCACCACATTCAGGAGGTAATGGATGCCATAGCATAAATAAACATAGGCAAAACCTCCGGGGCCGTACATAATTTCAGTTCTTGCCGTCCGGCGGTTGCCGAAAGCATGGGAAGCTTTGTCCTCGTCGCCGAAGTAAGCTTCCGTTTCGGTAATAAGGCCTGCGGTAACCTGTCCGTCTTTACAGGTATACAGGATTTTACCCAGCAAATCTTTGGCAAGAAATTCAACATCGGGGCTCCGGTAATAGGAAGACTTCAGTTTCCGTTTCATTTTTGTTCAATTTTTGAAAATAATTTTAATATCTGTCTGCCAGCGTAATCTACAGGAGATGATCGAGTACAAGCCTCTTAAATAAGGCTGAGTACCAATTGCTGTTATACAATATAGGAATTGCTCTATTAAAGGTATTAAAAAAAATATTGCCGTACCGTGAGTGGCATCACAACCTATTATCAATCTACGATAACCCGATGGAAAAGTTCCCTGAAACAATGGATTTTTCCGCTTTGTAAATTATGATAAGGTGATCAGTGAAAATAATATATCCTCCTGTAAATGAGTCTTAAACCTCCATGGCCCATAATTTTTAATCCAATTTATTTTTTTACTAAACAGCATTTGCGTAATTTTATACTCCGTATAATAGAATTCATATAAATAAGGATAAAATGGAAAGATATAATTACGGGATGATCGGGCTCGGAGTGATGGGAAGAAATCTGCTGTACAACATTGCAGAGAACGGTTTTTCAATCGCAGGATTCGATCTTGATACGGAAAAAGTGCGCGAACTGCATGAAGGGGCAACTTCTGAAATGCAACTTAAAGGAATCGGTTCCCTTGAGGATTTCGTTGCCGCACTGGAAACTCCAAGAAAAATTATTTTAATGGTTCCTGCCGGAAAGCCGGTGGATGCCGTCCTGGAAAATATGACGCCGCTCCTGAGCGAAGGGGATATTGTGGTTGATGCAGGAAATTCCTACTTCAGGGATACCGAAAGGCGCATTGCCGATCTGGCTGCCAGAAACCTGCATTTTATGGGTATGGGCGTTTCCGGAGGTGAAAAAGGGGCGCGAAAAGGACCGAGCATCATGCCGGGCGGTGACCGGGAAGCTTTCAACCTGCTGAAACCGATGCTGGAATCGATCGCTGCCAAAGTGGACGGTGAAGCCTGTACGGCCTATATGGGGAAAAGCTCCGCCGGAAACTATGTGAAAATGGTCCATAACGGAATCGAATATGCCATCATGCAACTCATCAGTGAAGCATATGATCTTTTAAAAAAAGGAGCCGGCCTTACTAATAACGAGCTTTATGAAGTTTTCAGAGACTTGAACAACGGGGAAATGAATTCTTTCCTGATCGAAATCACGAGAGATATCTTCCATCAGAAAGATTCTCTGGCAGACGGCTACCTGGTGGATCATATCCTGGACAAAGCCGGCGCAAAAGGAACCGGGAAATGGACTTCCGAGCAGGCGATGGAAATCGGCGTTTCTATTCCGACCATCGATATTGCCGTTACTTCACGAATTTTATCGGCCTATAAAGACGAAAGGATTATGGCTTCCCGATTATATACGGAAAAGGAAATCACGGCTCCTGAAGATAAAACATTGTTCATTAAGGAAGTCGGTGATGCCTTATATCTGGCTACCCTCATCAGCTATGCGCAAGGACTTGCCCTTCTGGTAAAAGCCTCTGAAGAGTACCGTTTCGATATTCCTGTGAAGGATGTGGTAAAAATCTGGAGAGGCGGATGTATCATCCGTTCGTTATTGCTGGAGAAATTCTATTCGGCTTATACTAAAAATGACCGTTTAGGCAACATCCTGCTGGACGGAGAAATATCCGGGATCGTAAAATCAAAAATCAAAGCTTTAAGGAATACGGCAGCTTATGCTGTTTCCAACGGGATTTCAAGCCTCGGACTTCAGACTGCTTTAGGGTATTTTGATGCCTACACTACAGAATCCCTTCCGGTAAACCTGATTCAGGCACAACGCGATTACTTCGGGGCGCATACCTATCAGAGAACCGACCGGGAAGGAATCTTCCACACTTCCTGGGAAAGCGCAAACAATTAAAATTCAGGTAAAAAAAATGAACGACAATAAAAAATTGCAGCCGACGACCATCATTATCTTCGGTGCTACGGGAGACCTGGCCAAAAGAAAGCTTTTTCCTGCATTTTATAATTTATATATTGACGGAAGAATGCCCAAAGGCTTCAATATTGTAGCTTTAGGAAGATCGGAAAATACCGATGAAAGTTTCAAAAGCTATATCAGGGAAAACCTTGAAAATTTCTCAAGAAAGAAAGTAACATCGCAGGAATGGGCGGGTTTTCAGGCACACATTACCTATTTCCAGCATCAGCTTGACCAGGAAAGCTCCTACCAGAGCCTGCAGAAAAAGCTCAACAGCCTGGATGAGATCTACGGAATGCGGGGAAACAGGCTTTTCTACCTGTCCATCGGACCGAATTTCGTAGCTACGATTTCCAACCATATCAAAAGTTCATCACTGGCTTCGGATCCTGAAAAGGACCGCATTATTATCGAAAAACCTTTCGGGCATGATAAGCAGTCGGCGATTGAGCTCAACAGTCTTCTGGCAGAAACTTTTGAGGAAGAGCAGATTTACCGCATCGACCATTATCTGGGTAAAGAAACGGTACAGAATATTCTGGCTTTCAGATTCGGGAATTCTATTTTCGAACCCCTATGGGATTACAAACACATCGAATCGGTACAGATCACGGTTGCAGAAGAAGTGGGCGTGGAAACCAGGGGAAGCTTCTACGAGCAGACCGGAGCATTACGGGATATGATCCAGAACCACCTGCTGCAGATCCTCTGTATGGTGGCGATGGAACCACCGGTTTCCCTGGAAGCAGGAGAAATCAGGGACCGTAAGGTGGACGTCCTGAAATCCATCCGGCGGATTACCCCGGATAAGGTGGACCATTATGCCGTAAGAGGACAATACGGAAAAGGAACTGTAAACGGAGTGGAAGTAAAAGGCTACCGCCAGGAAGAAGACATTGCGCCGAACTCCAATACGGAAACATTTGCCGCTGTAAAATTTTACCTGGATAACGAAAGATGGCAGGGGGTTCCTTTTTACGTGCGTACCGGGAAAAGAATGAAAGAAAAGCATTCTTACATTACCATCCAGTTCAAGCCGCTTCCGCATTCTACGTTTTCGGACAGCGAACAGCAGTTGTCGGCCAACCGGTTGATTATCAATATCCAGCCTTTGATGGATATCAGACTGCAGTTTATGACGAAAAAGCCGGGATTATCCCTGGTGCTGAAACCCGTTGAAATGATTTTTGATAATTTTGCCTGCCAGGAAGATACACCGGAAGCTTACGAAACCTTATTGCTGGATGCGCTGATGGGCGACCTTACGCTGTTCATGCGTTCCGATCAGGTGGAAGAAGCATGGGATGTGGTAAAGACCATACAGGAAGCCTGGGAAAACAGCAAGGACGTATTTTTTCCGAATTACGAGGCCGGAACCTGGGGACCTAAAGACAGCATCAGCCTGGTTGAAAGACAGGGACACAACTGGGTGTAAGTTTAATGATTTAATTGAAGAGAAATGGAGATTACCGTATTTAACGATTTAGATACCTTATATAAAAAAGCGGCCGATACCTTCGTAGAATTAGCCGGAGAATCGATTGCCGAAAAGGGCCGTTTTACTGTCGCATTAAGCGGAGGATCGTCCCCGAAAGCGATTTTCAGCCTGCTGGCTACGGCGGAATATTCGCAGAAAGTTGAGTGGGGCAAGGTCTTCTTTTTCTGGGTCGATGAACGCTGGGTGCCTTTGAATGATGAAAAAAGCAATGCTAAAATGACCTTTGAAACCCTCCTGCACAGGGTTCCCGTGAACGGCGACCAGATTTTCCCGATGTATAAAGAAGGAACAGAGCCTGAAGAGTATGCAAAAGAGTATGAAAAGCAGATCAGAAAGATACTGGGTGAGGAAGGCGTTTTTGATTTTATTCTTTTGGGAATGGGAGATGACGGCCACACCGCGTCTTTATTTCCGGGAGAAAAAGTTCTGGAAGAAAAGGAAAAATGGGTGGATGCCTATTACCTCAGACCTCAGGAAATGTTCAGGATTACCCTGACGGCGCCGGTCATCAACAAAGCCGAAAACATTCTGGTGGTAGCCTTCGGGGAATCGAAAAAGCATGCGCTGAATGAAGTGGTGAACGGAAAATACAATCCTCAGCTTTACCCGCTGCAGCTGATCCGGCCAAAAGAAGGATTCATGTTCTTCACCGATGAAAAAGCGAAAGGATAATACAATCTGAAACATAAAATAAATAAAAAGCATCGCCGACCGGCGATGCTTTTTTAGATTTTTATATGAAAGCTGTTGTAAAGTATTGGGTAGCGAAAGGATTTATCATAGGACGGAAGGATATCAGAAATTGACAAAAGATAAATCCTGGTTTTTAGTCAGAATTTCCGATGGATCTTTCTCCGCTGTGCTAAAAAACACTCGAAGTGGCAGAGATAAAATCGAACTTTAAACTTTAAATCTTAAATCAAAAAAATGAGGCACCCCTTTTTTCGTGATTACAAAAAAGAAATGCCTCAAAAAAATAACTGTACGTAAAATTTTATCCGGTATGACCCGGAAAGTCTATATAAAATAGTATATATGTGAAATATATTCGGGATTATTTCAGGGGAATGATCTTGTTGAAAACATTTCCGTTTTCTTCTACCCTGATGATGTAATTGGATGAGGTTTTGGGATCCAGATCGAAAGTCATGTCCAGCTCACCGTTCTCAGCATTTTTATTGGCACTGTAAAACATGTTGTTGGCAAAATCATATACTGAAACATTGACTGTATTTTTTACATCTGCCAGGTGAAGTTTCACTCTGTTTCCGGAAACGGTATATTCAGGTTTGCTGACTGAGCTTACCGGCGTCTTTTCCACTTCCATTCCGTTCAGCCTGTTGATGCTGATTTTGTATTTCTCTACCTTTGTATCGGATTCTGCTACCAGATAATATGTTCCGGAAGCAAGATCCTGAAGGTTGTACGACTTCATTACGGGGTTGTCTGCATCCAGTTTCTCAGAAAAAAGTTCACCGTCGATATCATTGTATACAAAAAGGGAAACATTTTTTGCGTTGGCGATTTCGAAGTTCACTGTTTTCGCCGTTACATTTCCTACCGAAATAGAAAAGTCTTTGTCTTTACTCATCATGCTTGAGGAAACCAATAAGAAACCTGCAAGAAAACCGGATTTTAATAATGTAGTCATAAAGATAAGTTTTGTTACCAATAATTTATACTGCAAATCTACATCAGGTTATACGTTTATTCTACAATACAATTTTCATATATATGTGCTATTTTAACATAGGCTGAATGTTAATTAAATATTAATTGTTAATTTTGCATAGGTAAACAATAATATATGAAACATACACATCCGGCATTCGAAGCGGTAAAGCCTGATATCGGGAGCAGTTTTACAAGTCTTAAATTCCTTAGAAATGAAAACCTGAAGTCTCATGTCTGGCATTATCATCCTGAGATTGAGCTTATTTTCGTTTGTAAAGGTTCGGGAAAAAGGCAGATCGGCAGCAACATCTCATATTTTTCCGACGGCGATCTCGTGCTCATCGGCAGTAACCTTCCGCATTGCGGGATGACCAATGAAAATACCAATAACGATTATGAGATGGTCTTGCAGTTCAAGCCTGATTTTTTAGGCGGGCCCATCTGGGAAACACCGGAGATGCAGAAAATCGCCGGCCTTCTTGAAAAATCCAAGGCCGGGATCGTGTTCGGGGAAAAAATAAAAAAAGAAACGGGCGGGAAAATTGCCGCGATGCATGAAGCCGTATCGTTCAGAAAGCTGATCTGCTTCCTGGAAATCCTCGAAGACCTGGCCGCCACCCAGGATTACCGGATCCTGAATGCCGGAAAGTACTACCTGCAGACCCAGGTAGAGGATAATGACCGGATTAATGTTATCTTCAATCATGTAAAGGACCATTTCAGGGAACAGATAACACTGGAAGAGGTGGCAGACCTGGCAAATATGAAAGTTCCCTCTTTCTGCAGGTATTTTAAGAAGATTACCAATAAGACCTTTACCCATTTCGTCAATGAATACCGGATCACCCATGCCCTGAAATTATTGGCGGAACAGCCTTTAAGCATTACGGAAGTCTGTTTCGAGTCGGGCTTTAATAACTTCAGCTATTTCAATAAAACATTTAAGGAATACGTTAAAAAGAGCCCTTCACAATACAGAAAAGAATTCAATTATTTGATAGAGTAGCGGGCCCCGTTAAAAGTTGAGAGTTTCTTTTATATTAATAAAATAATGTGAAAGAACAGCTTAAGGATAACCATCGGAAAGCAGGAAAAAAATGGTATTGATGAATTCCTTTTAAACAGCCCGGCCCTGTTCTTGCAGAGTGTTTGATGTATATTACAGGGAATTTTCACTTATATTAAAAGAATCTATTTGTTGATATTTTGATAATTAAAATAAAGATTTTATAAAACAAATATGTGAAAATTTTATTATTGTTGTACTATGTATATTATAACAGATCAGCTAAAAAATTTAGGCGTCAGTTTGAACCGTATGGATCATCTGATCGAAAGGAATAACAATAACCGCCAATTCAGTACCCTTGAATACTATTGTATTTATATCTTCCTGGAAAATATTAAAGTTGAAGTAGAAAACATCCCCTACTCGATAAGGGCCGGGCATATTGCCTTTCTGGGTCCTCAGAAACAGATCGTGTTCGGAAAGGGCAGCGCAGCCCATATCTTGTCTATTTCCTTTTCCTCCGGCTTTTATGAAAGATCTTCCAGGGACAGTCTCTTTTTACATTCCCAGCTGTTCTTTAATTACCATACCGATTTTTTTATTGCGCCTTTCTCGAATACCGAGCATATGCGCGTTATTTTCATGGAAAGAATGGAAGCTTTCCGGCAGAAAGATGAAAACCTTTATGTCTCTGCTGCGCATAATGCTATTGAAAGACTGATTCTGGATGCTTTTCTGTATATTCCGAATGAGGAAATCAAAAAAGATGTGAAGTTCGATTATCTTCATTACGTCAATCGTTTCAAGGTCCTTCTTCAGCGGGATTATAAAAAAGAAAAAAAAGTATCCCATTATGCAGGTGAACTTAATATCACATCCAGGAAACTAACGGAGATGACAGAGTACGTTTTGGGCAAAACGGCGAAGAATATTATTATTGAAAAAGTAATTACCGAGTTCAAGAAAACCCTGGCTTTCACCAATTCTACCATTTCGGAAATTTCTTTCGATCTGGGTTTCAGCGATGAAGGAAACTTCAGCAATTTCGTCAAAAAGCATACCGGAAAAAATCCTTCAGAGATGAAATAAATAAGAAAAATATTGTATATTTACTTATGTAGCCGATTGGTGAAAAAATAAATTGCTATGGGGGGCAGATTTTTTTTATTAGGTATTTTGCTGTTTGCTTTTTTAAGAATATCAGGACAGACAGACGTTGTTCATCTCAGGATAAATCTTTATCCTGTTCAGATAATTTCTGTAGGAGAGGGTCCTAAATCTGCAAATAAGGCGGATCAGAAATATTTTACGGTATCCAGTACAACGGGTTTTGAAATTAATGTAGACCGAAGAACCAGTGATGCCGGAAATCTTAAAGTGATCAACAGCAATAAAGGGGCCGCTCATAAAGATTTTGCCATCGACTATCATACGAACAGAACCTCCCGCGAGATATATGCAGATCAATCCCTAAATTCAGCAGATATTATATTAACTCTAATTTCTCAATAAATTTTTTAACAAAAAGCACGCTGTAAATTATATTGTAAATGTGAAAAAAACCACTTTTTATTAGTTAAATGGTTGGCTAAGATTAATTTATTGTTAATATAATATTAATATAGTTATGAAATTTGTAATTATAATTAATTATTTAATTCTACTTTTTGCTTTTTTATCTTAAATGCAATAAAATTTTCATATTTTTTCCAAAAACCATATTTGCAAATTTTGCGCATTTTTTTACAAATGGGTGTTTTGATGATGTCTTTAAATTTGCAACAGAATTTAGAACAATTTCAATTAACTAATAATAAAAACATCATCCCCCTCATGAAAAAATTCATTTTTACCGCTCTTACCCTTGGCGGTCTAGCTTCCTTAAATGCTCAGACGGCTACTTTAAACGTTAGATTAAAACCTATTCAGACCCTCGTTGTCAACACGGCTCAGAAAACGGTAAATTTAGACTATAACACAAAACAAGATTATGCAGACGGAGTTACCTCCCAAAATGCAGATCATTTAACCGTTTACAGTACCGGAGGATTCCAGGTAAAAGTTAAAAGCGGAAATTCTGCTTTACAGAACGGATCGAAAAGCATTCAGGCCAATACGATTCAGGTAAAAGCCAGTGCCGGAACCAATCCTGTAAACGGAGCGCAATATTCGCCTTTCTCAGCTCTTGGTGCTGAAACTACATTGGTAACTTCTGCCACAGGAGGAGTAGATAGAACAATCAGTGTGGATTATAAAGGAGCATCGCAAAATACGTACCTGGATAATTATGTGGCAGGCCAGAACGTGTCGGTATACACTGTCGAGCTTACCTACACTATTACTCCTCAATAATCTGAAAAAAACTTACTGAAATATTACAATATATAAGGTGTTACAACTTAACTTGTAACACTTTTTATGTATTTTAGTATTAAATCTTAGTAATGAAAAAACTCTTTTATATACTTCTTTATTCATTAAGCTGTATTTTTTGTCATTTAGATGCTCAGACCGGGATTTCCGTATCTCCGCCACGGGTCTATTTCGAATCCGGACCCGGAGGCAGCAGCACCCAAAAGATAACGGTAACCAACGTAAGTTCCAAGAATTCCCTGGACCTTGCCGTAAGCCTCGGTGACTGGGAGTATAACGAAAAAGGCGAAAATATCATGTCTGCAGCCAATACCCTGCCTGCTTCGTGCGCCGGCTGGATTTCTGTAAAAAAGGAAGATAATTATTTTACCCTTGCTCCGGGGCAGAAAAAAGATATTGACGTGACGCTTACCGTTCCCGCAACACTTTCGGATAAACTTTTAACCCATACTGCTGTTTTATATGTCAGCCAGATAAATCCGGTAGACGATATAGACAGCAAGGGTGCCAACATTAAAGTGAGCATCCGGTCGGGAATCAAGATCTTTCACAAGCTTCCTGCAGCAAAAAACAAAAAACTTGAGATCCAGGATTTATCTTATGGGAAATCAAAGGGAATGCTTGATCTGAGCTTCATTAACCTTGGAGATGTCTGGGCAGACGGTAAAATATCCACGGATCTTGTCAACACCCGGAATGGTAAGAAGACAACCCTGGAAAATATTATTTTTTATACCATGCCGGGAAATAAGAGGGAAATCGGTATTCCGCTTCCTGCCGGTCTCGAAAAAGGAAAATATACCGCTTCAGTTATTGTTGATTACGGAGACCGGGATAATCTGGAATTAGGAGAATTAAACTTTACGTATGACTAATGAGAAAAATTTTTCACTGATCGTATTGCTTTTATGGTGGATCTATAGTCCGGGCCAGGTATCCTATAATTCGTGGACCAATGGTTATCTGTCCATCAGTTCGTACGGCGGGAATACCGCTCCGGACGCCTACACGGCAAATTTCTCAGGAAACGGCTATCTGAATGTTCCGTACTGGAGATTATCGGCAAGGCTGAAGCAACCGGCAACTTCTGCCGACGGAAATTATACCCTGCCGGCCAATAAGATCTCCTTCAGTCCCGTATCGGCTTCCGGAAATGCCAGCCCCAACGGAGTTCCTACCATTTCACAGATCGGTATGCCGCTGAATGTGATCATGCAGGAAGGGCAGGAGGTATTTCTGGTTCCTCAGTCCAATGCAGCTCTCTATAATCTTCCTATCCTGTTTTTCGGCTATTATTATAACCTTCAGCTCAAATACAGCGTTACGCTGGCGGGAGGCTCCTATCTAGGCAACTATCCGGCGTGGACTACCTTTTCAGCGCCCATACAGTTTACCGCTTATGACCGCTATAATAACGTTATCGGGAGGATGGATCATCTATTCCAGTTCCAGATCGGCCTGCTTTCCGGAACTCCTCCGGACAGCCCTGAAATGTCTTTGAAGTTTTCAGCAGCTGCGATGAACGGATTGCTGGAGTTCAACAGCACGACTGACTATAACAACGGGGTAAGTGCTTCCTATGCAAGTGCCCTCACCGTCCGCAGCAATACGAATTATCAGATAAAAATGAGATCCCTCCAGAATACCTTTAATTCGGCTGCCGGTAATACGCTACCTCTGGACGCGGTAAAATTTGCATTGGTTCCTGTTAACGGAAATAATGCCACCGTATATCCCATCTCTCTAAGTTCCTTATCGCAGCTTGTAGCGAGAGGATCCTATACCCAGGGTTCCAACGTTTATTTCGACATCAATTATTCCACCAATGCCAATGACCAGCGGTTTGTCAGTGCCAAAGCGGCCGACTATTCCACGACATTGCAGTTTGAGATCATCCCACAGTAATTATCCGTCATGCTCCGATTCCTTCTCCGAAGAATAACGCCTGTTTTTTTCATCCTGTTTGCTTATATGATGGTATCTGCACAGCACACTTCGATGGTGGAGATGGAAATCAGAAATGAATCCGGTACTGAAGGACAGCATATTATGGATCTGACGGTTGTTCTTCACAATAAAGAACAGGTTCCGTTCAAAGGAAAAATAAACATTCGTACCCCGGAGGGCATCCGGGCCGCAGCAAACGGAATTAAAGCGGAGCTCGATCCGGGGGAAACGGTTTTCCTGCCGGTAAAAATTATCGTCAGCAATAATGCCGTGGCGGGCGAAAAAAATATTGTTTTCCATCTTACCGATCTTCAGAACAATACCATATCGGAAAAATCAGCCATTTTTAAAGTAGCCGAAAATACTTCCCTGAGAATCCTTGCGGAAAATCCGGTATTGTATATCAACAATATGAAGGACTCGGTAGAGGTGAGGGCCAGGGTTTCCAATCTCGGCAATATCCGGCAGAATATCACAGTGGTATTTAAAATTCCGGAAATTACCCAGGAAAATATTTTTGTGGAGAAAAAAGGGAGTGTATCCATGCAGAAAGATTCTGTATTTATTTTCAAATTTATGCCTTCCGGCCCTCTGGCAAGGACTTCGCAGTTCAGCGTGAATATTGCCGGTTTCAGGGATCCTGAAAAAGAGATTTTCGGAAATGCTTCCGTATCCGTTCAGAATGTCGCCTCCTCACAGAAGTATCAGGATCCACAGAATACTGTACTGTCCGATTACAGCAGGAACAGCATTACCGCAGCTTACAGAAGGGTAGGAGAGAATCTCAATATGTATCAGATGAGGGGAGCCGGTAGTTTTAATCTGCCTTCGGGATACGTTTCTGTGCGGGGAAATATTTATACCTTAAACGGTCAGGGAGAACCGGTGGTTACCAACACCTATGTGACTTACCGTAATACCAATAACGAATATACGATAGGAAACATCAGCAAGATGATGGAAATGTCTATGTTCGGAAGAGGGGCGGAATATGCGTGGAATTCTTCTGCGAAGGATAAAAAGCTGGAACTGGGTTTTGTGGATCAGGCCTTCAGTCTTGTAGAGCGGCATTCCTTTCTGGAGTATGGTTACGGGTTTTATGCACGGGGCTCCTTAATGCAGGATGCGGCCAGAAGTTTCTCCGCTACCTATGTTTTCAGGAATGATCCTTATGAAAAAGCTAGGCATAATCTGGTGGGAACCGATATGCAGTACGTGTTTAATAAAGACTGGAACATGACGGCAAAAGTATATTCTGGGCTGAGTGTCTATGACCAGATCAATATCACGAAACCTTCAATGGCTGTCGAATCCCGGTATTCTGGAATCATCCGCAAGATTAATCTGAACGGAAATTATTTCTACAGTACCGATTACTATCCCGGAAACAGGCGCGGAATATTGCAGGTACAACAGAATATTTCCGCCAATATCAATAAAGATTACAGTGTTTATGGAAATATCCTCATCTCTAATTTTTCCCCTAAATTTTATTTTTTCAATAATAATTTGATCTCCGACACCTTCAGGGTGGATACCGGGATCAGCTTACCCAAAATCGGGAATACCGGTTTTACACTGGGAGTGCAATATCAGGATGAAAAATCCAATGCCTATAACAATTTTTTTACTACGGCACCCAATCTTGAGAAAAAGACCCTGACAGCACAGAGGGTCACCGATTATATGACATGGTCGAGTCATAATGCCCGGCACTCAGCCGTACTGGGGCTGGAAGGCGGCCTTGTGGAATATCCCGACCGTAAATATGTCGGATTCCAGATGAAAACTCTTGGAAATTACAGCTATAAATGGTTTAATTTTAACCTGCTGTATCAATATGGCAGCTATTTCCTTTCTGAGTATGCTTTTTCAAAGGTGCTTAATGAAAACAGCACCTATAAAAAACTGTCACTCTCCGCATTCGTGAATGAAAATTTTTTAGACAGACGGCTGGCCGTTGCCTCCGGTGCGACTTATACCGATGATATTTTTTATGGAAAATCACCGTCGGCTTTTGTCAATCTGAAATATTCCGGGAAAACCTGTGCCGTTTATCTGAATACCTCGTGGTTTTACTATTCCTCACGAAGCAGTAACAACAGCCTGCTTACCCTCGAAGCCGGTATAACGGTGAATCTTAAAACCAATACTCCGGATCCCGGAAAAAAAGGAAATATTACCGCTTTTGTTTATTACGACCGGAATATGAACGGCATTTATGATGCGGATGATCAGGCAGCGGAAAACTATCTGGTAATGCTGGATAAAGTATCCTTCCGTACCGATAGTAAAGGATACCTCCAATATAAAGCCCTTCCCTTCGGAAAGTATCCCCTCCGGCAGATTATACAGAAAGGGTGGTATTATGATGAAAAGGAAATAGATTTAAACAACTACCAATATGTTCTGCAGATCCCCCTGCATCAGAACGGGACTTTAAAAGGAAGTATCAGCTATGATTTCAATGAGAAAACAGCCATGGAATTTGATCCTAAGTTTGGTGGGATTGTATTTAATATTTACAGGAACGATCAGCTTCTGCAGCGCATGGTGACGGATGATAACGGAGAATTTGTCTTTTTCCTTGAATCCGGAAAATACAGGATCGAGCTGAATGAGAATTCACTGCCTGAAAACACCTATGTAGAACGTACCGACAGCGAGGCAGATGTGACAGCCGGAAAGATCCTTACCCTGAAGCCTTTTGTCATTAAAGTAAAAGAAAAGAGAATAAGGGTCAAAAAATTCGGTACACCCTGATAGTGAAAATGATTAATCATTGGTTTGTCATTTCAGGAACTTAAGCACCAAATAAATAAAAAAAGGAGAACCTAAAAAGGCCCTCCCGGTAATGATCTTTTATATAAAGATTATGATTTTAGCTCATCCAAGTTTTCGAACTTAGCATAAGATGATTTTAATTGGTGCAAATGATCAGAGATTGTTCTTGCGCAGTCAGGATCCAGACCTTCATTATCCAATGCATCCTGATAAGCGTCGATGGCTGCTTTCTCACCGAAAACCACATTCCCTAATGTAGATTCGCTGTTATCGCCGGAAAATGCATTTTTTACATCAATCCATGCTCTGTGCAACGCGCCCGCAGTACTTGTCGTATTATCTGCATCCCCTCCGTGCTCATTGATCATCTTGATCAGATCTGACTTCATCTGCTGAGACTGAGAAACCATCTGATCGTAATCTGCTTTTAAGCCTGAATGGTTTTCCCATACTTTTTCTTCTACTTTTGAAAATCCTTCAATTCTGTCGTTCGTGATGTTCAGTAAATCGTTTAATGTTGATACTGTTTTTTCGTTGTTCATATTAAATTTTTTAATTGGTGTGCTAGATAGTTTACAATAAGCATGCCCATTCCGGCAGGAATCTCAATTTTTTTTTAAACAATTTTTGGCATAAAAAATGCTGCTAAGTTTATTTGTAAACTATCTATAAAAGGCTTAGTTTATTTATATATTAAAATTCATCATGAATTACAAACTTACTAAAGAGGTAATTGATCTTCTGGAACAGTTCGGAAAAGAAAACACCAATCATTATTATCCGGATACGGTTCAAGGTTTTAAGGCATGGATCTGCGACAAAGAATCCAGTGAATATGCAAAAAGTAATGAACCCTACTGGGAAGGAAAAGAAAACGGCAGAACTGCTGAAAGTGCGATCAGTACTTTGCTTGTACACCTCAACCGGTATGCGCGTACCTATTCGAAATCCGCCATTGCAGACTCTGATTTTGCTACTCAGGAAGACTTTATCTATCTCATCAATCTCAGAGCTTTCGGCAGGACCACTAAAATGGAACTTATTAAGAAAAATATTCACGACAAACCGGTCGGGATGCTCATCATTACCAGACTGCTTAAGAATGGATGGATTGAACAGACTGAATCCGATGCAGACCGCAGGAATAAGCTCATCAGTATTACAAAAGCAGGAATTGCCGCACTCGAACAGCATATGGGCAAAATCAGGATTGCTACAGAGATTGTTGCAGGAAATCTGAATCACCATGAAAAGATGGAACTCATAAGAATCCTGAATAAGCTGGACCGGTTCCATTATCCGATTTTCTCCAGAAATATTGACAGTAAAGATCTCATTAAAACGGTCTACGAAGAATATCCATTTAAAAACTAATCATGAAAAAGAAAATTGCGGTTATAGGATCAGGGTTTTCGGGATTGTCTGCAGCAGCTTATGCTTCAAAGGCAGGACACGAAGTACATCTTTTCGAAAAAAATAACGACATCGGTGGCCGGGCACGGCATTTCAAAACCGAGAACGGCTATACCTTCGATATGGGGCCCAGCTGGTATTGGATGCCTGATATTATCGAATCATTTTTCAATGATTTCGGTAAAAAAGCTTCGGATTTTTATCATCTTGTTCCACTCGATCCGCAATTTGAAATGGTTTTCTCGGATGGCAAAATGAATATTCCGCAGAATTACCAGGAGATGAAAGCACTTTTTGAAAGTACGGAACCGGGTGCAGGAAAAAGGCTTGATGAATTTATGGAAGATGCCCGCTATAAATATGAAGTGGGAATGCAGGATTTCGTTAATAAGCCATGCCATTCCTGGTTTGAATTCTTTTCACCAAAAATTGCAAAAAGTGCCCTGAAGCTTGATCTACTGACCAATTTTCAGCGTTTCGTAAGAAAATATTTTAAGGACCCTAAGTTGATTGTATTAATGGAGTTCCCTGTTATATTTTTAGGTGCTGCACCGAAGGACATTCCTGCGTTATACAGTTTAATGAATTACGGAGGATACAAGTTAGGGACCTGGTATCCGATGGGTGGCTTTTCTAAAATTATTGACGCAATGAAAAATGTTGCCGAATCACAGGGAACCCATTTTTATGTCAATTCCAATGTTCAGAAAATCAATGTCCGGGACAAAAAAGTATCATCCCTGACGGTTAATAATCAGGACATCGATTTTGATGCCATTATTGCTTCTTCAGATTACCACCATACCGAATCCAACCTGCTTCCGCAGGAATTAAGGAATTATGATGAAGATTACTGGGAGAAAAGGGTGTTTGCGCCGTCCTGTCTTATCTTTTATCTTGGATTTAAGGAAAGAATACCGAACCTGAAGCACCATACCCTTTTTTTTGAGAATGATCTGGGTCTTCATACCGAAGAGATCTACAAAGATAAGAAGTGGCCGACCAAACCTTTGTTCTATGCCTGTTGTCCTTCCAAAACAGATGAGTCCGTAGCGCCCGAAAGCTGTGAGAATGTGTTTCTGCTGATGCCGGTGGCCCCGGGGATCGAAGACTCCGAGGAAATCCGCGAACGGTATTTTATGGAGATGGTTCTCAGGCTGGAAAAACATACCGGCGCTTCCGATCTCCTGCTGAAGATCGATTACAAGAGAAGCTATTGTGTAAAAGATTTTAAGGAAGATTACAATGCCTACCAGGGAAATGCCTATGGTCTTGCCAACACCTTATCTCAGACTGCGGTGCTGAAGCCTTCCCTGAAAAATAAAAAAGTGAAAAACCTGTATTATACGGGCCAGCTCACGGTTCCCGGACCGGGAGTTCCGCCCTCCATTATATCCGGAAAAATTGCTGCCACCGAAGCCATTAAAAATTAACCGACATGAAAAAACTATATGACGAACTTTGCTATAAAGTAAGCAAACAGACCACCCAACAGTACAGTACAAGCTTTTCGCTAGGGATTCTTGCCCTTTCGTCTTCCATCAGAAATCCGATCTACGCCATCTACGGGTACGTACGTCTGGCAGATGAAATCGTAGACAGCTTTCATGATTACAATAAAGAAAAACTGCTTTTAAAATTTAAGGAAGAAACGTTTCAGGCTCTTGAAGACCATATTTCACTGAATCCCGTCCTGCAGTCTTTTCAGGAAACCGTACATAAATACGATATCGACAGGCAGCTGATTATCCAGTTTCTGAAAAGCATGGAAATGGACCTTCAGAAAATTGACTACAATTCGGATCTTTATAAAGAGTATATCCTGGGTTCTGCAGAGGTTGTCGGGCTCATGTGCCTGCAGATCTTTGTAAACGGAGACAAAAAGCAGTACGAGGCCCTGAAGCCGGCAGCGATGATCCTGGGTTCCGCATTTCAGAAAGTTAATTTTCTGAGGGATATGAAAGACGATTATTATACTTTGGGAAGAAGCTATTTCCCGAATCTGGACATGTCCTCATTTGATAATAACGTCAAGCTTTCAATCGAAAAAGAAATCGAAGAGGAATTCAGACAGGCTCTTATCGGGATTAAAAAACTTCCGGCATCATCCCGGTTCGGGGTGTATCTTGCCTACAAGTATTATGTTTCCCTGTTTAAAAAAATCAAAAGAAAATCAGCAGACAAAATCCTGAATGAAAGAATAAGGATCTCAAACGGAGCCAAACTCTCCTTAATGATGAGCTGTTATGTACAATACAAAACATCTTTTTTATAAGCTGGAATTATTACTTAAACTACTGATATGAATTTTCTTATCCTGGCCGCCACATTCTTCGTTATGGAAGGAATCACCTGGCTTACCCATAAATATATCATGCACGGATTTCTCTGGGTCCTGCACAAAGACCATCATGATCACAGCAACGACGGGCCGATGGAAAAAAACGATTATTTTTTCCTGATCTTTGCTCTTCCTACGATTATGCTGATGTATTACGGGACCGTACAGGGCTTCAACCACTGGTTTTATATCGCTTTGGGAATTGCCCTTTACGGAATGGCGTATTTTTTTGTACATGACATTTTTATCCATCAGCGCCTAAAGGTGCTCCGCAATACGGAAAATCCTTATCTGCTGGCTATCCGGAGAGCGCATAAGCAACATCACAAGCATACCGGAAAAGAAGAAGGGGAATGTTTCGGCTTTCTCTGGGTTCCGGTAAAATATTTTAAAATGTACTTTAATAAAAACAAATAACGGATGCTGCAGTATACTTACCTTCTGATTAATTTTTTCACCGTCATTATTTGTTTTATCTTTTCCTTTCACCCTAAAATAAAATTCAGCAGGCATTTCGGGGCATTTTTCTCGGCTTCATTTATCGTGGCCGTGATTTTTATTATATGGGACGCCTGGTTTACGAAAATAGGGGTATGGTGGTTCAATGACAAGTATATGCTCGGGATCAGATTCCTGAAACTTCCGGTCGAGGAAATTCTCTTCTTTTTCTGTATCCCTTTCGCCTGCATTTTCACCTACTTCTGCCTGGATAAGTTTTTTAAGCTGGACTGGCAGCCACTCCGCGAGAAAGTGTTTGTTATCATCTGTATTGTAATAGCCCTGATTATCGGAATGTATTTTAACGATAAAATTTATACCAGCATCACTTTCATTACAACTGCATTCAGCCTGGCGGTTCTTCATTTTGCCCTACAAGTAAACTGGATCGGAAAAGCATCCTTTATCTATCTTCTTCTGATGCCTGGATTTTTAATGGTAAACGGAATTTTAACCGGTACAGGATTGGAGTCGCCTATCGTTAACTATAATCCCGAAGATTTTATGGGCATCAGGATCCTGACCATCCCTGTCGAAGATACCGTTTATGGCTATGAACTCATTTTATGGAATATTTTCTTTTTCCGGAAATTCATGAAGAAAGAACCGGCAGAAAACCCCTGATCATCGGCATATCTGTTTTATTTTAATTAAAAAGGTAAAAATTCGTATTTTTTTTCATTAAATAAATAAAATGGCCTGTTTTATGTAAAGACAATAATAGCTGTAAAGCTTTAACATCAACACACCAATCACTTAAATATTACAGTATGAAAAATTTTAACGAATGGGAGACTGCATCATCCCTGAACAGAGAAATTGAACGCCAGAAAGCATTGAAAGCTCTTGAAAAAGCAAAGATGATCAAAAGAAAAGTGGTCTATCTTCCTATGGGAGCTACCGGTAATATCAAATACAATAATTTTGTATAAGAATAAATAGAAGAAGCTGCTTCAATAATGAAGGGGCTTCTTTTATTTTTGATCTTGAAATGACGATCTTTATTAAAAATAATTAACCAATATGATCCTGCGCATAAACCAACGGTAGTTTTATCGTTAAGTTTATCGGGACTACACACTGAAAATTTAT
Source organism: Chryseobacterium hagamense (assembly GCF_007991455.1). Lineage (GTDB taxonomy): Bacteria > Bacteroidota > Bacteroidia > Flavobacteriales > Weeksellaceae > Chryseobacterium > Chryseobacterium hagamense. Next base: position 98,766 of record NZ_BJYJ01000001.1, read on the forward strand.
CAACCATTTATTAATATTATGAAAAAGACAATTTTAGCCCTGTTAGCCGTTGGAACAATGGTGGCTTGTAAGAAAAACGAAACGACAACTGCAAACGGATCAGCCGATAGTACAGCGATGTCTGCACCTGCAGATTCAGGAATGGCCATGTCCGGAAGCGATTCCGCTTCAACCATGAATCAGAATAATGCAGCTGCAAGCACAACCCTGAACGATCAGGACAAAAAATTTGCTGACGCTGCAGCAAAAGGAGGCATGATGGAAGTCATGATGGGAGAACTGGCCAAAACCAATGCCCAGAATGCCGCTGTAAAATCATTAGGTGCAATGATGGTTACAGACCATGGTAAAGCTAATGAAGAATTGAAATCATGGGCTTCCATGGCAAAATATACCTTGCCAACCAGCCTTGATGCGGACCAACAGAAGAAATACGATGACCTGAAAATGAAAAAAGGGGCAGAATTCGACCGTGCCTATACGGATCTGATGGTGAGTGATCACAAAATGGATATCGCTGAATTTAAGAAAGAAGCTTCCGGAGGAATGGAGTCTTCGCTGAAATCTTTTGCCAGCAAAACACTTCCTACCCTGGAACATCACCTGATGGAGTCTGAAAAAGCCAAATCTGCCGTGAAATAAGTATTTTCCGAAAAGATTTTATATGAATTAAAAGTTATTCTGAATTTCAGGATAACTTTATTTTTTGCTTTGCCGTTGATAATTTGAAATCAGATTGGAAAATAAAAAGTCCACCCGATTTACGCGGAATTCCGGTTAATCTTTAAGTTCAATCCAAACCGGAACATGGTCGCTGCTTTTCTCCCAGCCGCGGACATGTTTATCCACACCACCGGAATGTAATCTGTGTTTCAGGTAAGGACTCAGCAACAGATGATCCAGACGGATGCCTGCGTCCCGCGTAAAGGATTTATAGAGATAATCCCAGAAGGTGTAGATTTTCTCGTCTGGAAATAAAGTACGGATGGAATCCGTCCATCCAATTTCAATCAGACTGGCGAAGGCTTTCCGTACTTCAGGCCTGAACAGGGCATCATCTTCCCAGCGCTCAGGCTTATACACATCCAGTGGAGTAGGGATGATATTGAAATCACCGGTGAGTATGGCAGGAAGGTCCATTTTTATCATTTCGTCCGTCCTTTTCTTAAATCGTTTCAGCCAGTTTATTTTATAATCGAATTTGGGACCGGGATAGGGATTTCCATTGGGAAGGTAAAGGCAGCAGATGACCATCTGATCAATAATAGCTTCCAGATAACGGCTTTGGAGATCATCCTCGTCACCCGGCAGTTCATTCTGGACCTCGGTAATTTCATAATTTTTTTTAGCAAGGATGGCTACGCCGTTCCAGCTTTTCTGGCCTTTCCATATCGCATGATAACCGGCCTTTTCTATTTCAGCATAGGGGAATTTTTCCTGCGGTGCCTTCAGTTCCTGCAGGCATACAATATCAGAGTCGGCTTCCTGTAACCATCGAAGGAGAACGGGAAGCCGACCATTTACGCCATTTACATTGTAGGTGGCAATTTTCATTGTATTTTATTATATCTTATCGGAAATTGGTTCCGGAATTTCGATGGCCCGAGCCTGCAATCCCGTGGAAATTATTGTAAGTGTAATACAGGTCCTTAAAATAAATTTCCGTTTCCATTTCATTCTTTTCAAGATAAGGAAGGGATTTCTCAGTCGCCAGCGGCTCGTAGGCATATTTTATTCTGGCTGAAACCTGTTTCTTTTTGCAGTGGCAATACCTGTGATCGTCTTTTGCATGCTCTTTCAGATCAGTAATAATAATCTTTGTGTTTTCAAGATTTTTGGATTTGTCGAAAGTTTTACAGTCCAGAGTAAACCAGGGCTCACCATGATAGAAAAAATGATCGGTAATATCCGGGTGGGTAGCGTTTTTTTGTTCCAGAGGGGCAGCTGAGAAATAACCGTTGCATTCTGTGCATACAGCGACTTGTATTTTGATCGACATAGTATTATTGATATTAGTGGTGTACTTCTCCTATATCACAAGTTGTGCCATACCCGGTAGAATCTTAAATCAATTGAATTTTTAGTGAATAAAATTTTGAGGCGAACCGGAAACTATCTGTAAAAAATGAGAAGGCACTATCATAAAAAAATCCCCGACTTTCGCCGGGGATTAAAAACTAATAACCATGAAAACTCAAATTAAACATGAGAAATTCGGTGCAAATATATAAACAAAAAAGTAAACCCCCGCAAAAGCAGGGGTTTAAATTTGAAAAATATATTTAAGTGAAAAAGTGTTACCTGTTTGTATTCAAACACCGTGCCGTGAATAATTTTTATGAAAGAAAATTTTAGAAGGAAATATATTATTTGATTAAATTTTTACACTTAAATCCCTGAAACAGCGTAAGAAAAAATATTTCCACTTTTTTAATCATTTTTTTTGTGATAAAATAACTGCAATTTTAACAGTCTGGTATATCTATTGATGCAGGATACAGAATGGCTTTTTCTCAATATATTCTGTATTTTTGAAACTGCTCTAAAATAATTAATTATTGATTTTACGTTTCTATGATCTTAATTGTTGATGATAACCAAAGTAATCTTTACTCACTGAAAAAGTTGCTTGAATCCAAGAATTTCCAGGTAGATACTGCGGATTCAGGTGAAAAAGCACTCGGGAAAGCTCTTAAAAACGATTACGCCCTAATCATTCTGGATGTTCAGATGCCCGACATGGATGGTTTCGAAGTAGCCGAAACGTTAGCCGGATATAGTAAAACAAAAGAAGTGCCGATTATATTTCTTTCTGCAGTAAATACTGAAAAAAAATTCATTACGAAAGGATATGCTTCAGGCGGAAAGGATTATGTAACGAAACCTGTAGATCCTGAAATTCTGCTTTTGAAGGTGAAGACTTTCTATAATCTCCAGGAACAGAATATTGCGATGAAAAAAACGCAGCAAAGTCTGGAACTCGAAGTAAAAGGCAGGAGGGAATCCCAGGTTACCATGAAATCCCAGATCGAACACTTCCATCTGATGCTCGAATCTTTGCCGCAGATTGCTTTTACCCTTAACGAAAACGGAATTGTGGATTTTGTGAACGTGAAATGGTACGAGTATTCGGATTCCGATAAGGAATTTCCGGAAACCCATCCTGACGATTTCAACATCAGGGAAGAACTGGAACGCTGCAGGAAAAAAGGCAAGGCACTGCAAATGGAAGTCCGGATCAGGAACAGGGAAACCGGGAATTACCGGTACCACCTTCTCCGCATTACCCCTGTAGATGAGGAAAACAGCATTAAAAACTGGGTCGGGACCTTTACGGATATCGACGACCAGAAAAAAGTGGAGAAGGAAAAAGATGAATTCCTCAGCATAGCCAGTCACGAGCTGAAAACACCTTTGACCAGTATAAAAGCCTACGTTCAGCTTCTTGAAAGAAAGCTGAAGCTGGATAAAGAAAGCGCGGAAGCCGGATTCGTTACCAAAGTTCAGGACCAGATTGAAAAACTCAATACCCTGATTACCGACCTGCTGGATGTTTCCAGAATTGAAAACGGTAAACTGAAAATCACCCGCAAACCTACCAATCTGGCAAACGTCATCAATAATGCGATTGATACGATTCTGCAGACTCATGATGAAAACAGGGTGAAAATTAAACGCGACGGAATCCTTCCGGATATCCTGATCCCGATTGATGAAATCCGTATTGAGCAGGTGATGATCAATTTTCTCACCAACGCCATTAAATATTCCCCGAATAACAATCAGGTAATCGTCACTACCTTTCTCGACAAAGAAGAGCAGGAAATAAAAGTGAATGTCACCGACTTCGGAATCGGGATCCCGGATTATAAACAGGAGGCCGTGTTCCATAAATTTTACCGGGTCGAAGAATCTTCCCTACAGTTTCAGGGAATGGGCATCGGCCTTTTCATCTGTTCTGAAATCATCAAGCAGCACCACGGCAACATCGGGGTTTCCAGTAAAGTTGACGAAGGTTCAACATTCTATTTTACTTTACCATTAAATTAGTTTTCATGCCGAAAAAAATTATACGAAATCTCCAGTTTGGAGTCGGACTTTCACTTGTTATCCTGATTGCAAGTTCGATCGCCTCCTATTTCAGTATCCAGAACCAGATGAACCACCGTGAAAGCGTCGGAAAAAGCAGGAGGGCAGTAACTGCTGTTAAGGATGTCATGCTGTCGCTGCTGGATGCCGAAACCGGAAACAGGGGATACCAGCTTACCGGAAAAGAAAGCTTTCTGGAACCTTTCAACCGCAGCGTTGCCGAATATTCCAAAACCTTCCAGTATGCCAGAAGCCTGGAAATTACGGATCCTCACCAGAAAAGCCTTTTGAATGAGCTGGAAAAAAATGCAGACCACAACATTGCCAGTCTGAAGCTTTTTGTTCAGAACCGCAGGAAAGGGTTGATGATGACCCAGGAGCAGATTCTGGACAGTAAAGTATATATGGACCGGAGCCGGCAGATCGTTAAAGAATTTTCTCAATATGAAGAAAACCAGCTTGCCGTAAAAAACAGGGATCTCAACCGTTCTTCAGGTACAACGGTAATGTTCATTATATTTTCTGCCATTGCGGCAATCATCGTAACCACCTTTTTCTATTTTAAACTGCGGTCGGATCTTATCCGGCGGGAAAAACTGGAAAAGATGCTCAGGGCCAAAGACCTCGAAATCTCCAGAAGGGTAAGTGCCATCCAGAAAATTGCCAACCGGGTCGCCAATGGAGACTACAGCCAGAAAGTGGTGGATACTTCTGAAGATGATCTCGGGGAGCTGGTGGAATCATTGAACCACATGACCGAATCACTGAAATTTTCTTTTGATACCATCAACAGAAGCGACTGGCGACAGAAGGGCCTTGCCGTTTTAAACGAATCCCTTGTAGGCAATAAAACCGTAAAACAGGTTGCTGCCGCTTCGCTGAAGCAGCTGATTGAATACGGGAAATGTATCAACGGTTCGATCTACCTGTATGATGACGGGTTATTAAGGCTGACGGCAGCAGTGGGACTGGAAAATAACATGAAGAAAGTTTTCGAGCCTGGAGAAGGAATGGTGGGCCAGACTTTCATCAGCGAGAAAACCCAGGTATACAATAACCTGCACGAAGATGATTTTGTAGTCACCTTTGCAAGCAGCACCATCCAGATCTACGGCATCATGCTGATCCCGATATTTGCCGACGGGACCATTATCGGAATTATGGAGTTGGGATCAACTTCCAACTACGAGCAGGACCGTATCGATTATTTCGTAGAGTGCAGCCGGAATATCGGAATTGCCTTAAGTGCTGCCAAAGGACGGGAAAAAGAACAGCAGCTGCTGGAAGAGACACAGGCCCAGTCTGAGGAATTGCAGGTACAGCATTCCGAACTTGAGAATCTCAATACTGAGCTGGAAGCCCAGACCCAAAAGCTCCAGGCTTCGGAAGAAGAGCTGAAAGTACAGCAGGAAGAGCTGATGCAGGCCAATGCCGAACTGGAAGAACGCTCAAGGCTGCTGGAAGAAAAAAACCATCTTATTGCCGAACGCAACAATGAAATCCAGAAAAAGGTGGAAGAGCTTGCTCTCAGTACCAAATACAAATCGGAATTCCTGGCGAATATGTCCCATGAATTGCGTACGCCGCTGAATTCCATTCTTCTTCTTTCCAGGTTGATGGCTGAAAATCCGGATGAAAACCTGAATGAAGACCAGATTGAATCGGCTAAGGTAATCCAAAGCTCAGGAAGCAGCCTTCTGACCTTAATTGATGAGATCCTGGATCTGGCTAAAATAGAATCCGGTAAAATGACGCTTGAATATCAGGATGTTGTTGTCAATGATGTGGTAAAGGGACTGAAAGATCTCTTTAATCCTGTTTTCCAGGATAAAAAGCTGTTGTTTAATATCGATATTGAGAAAGACGTATGGAAAAATATCCAGACCGACCGCCTACGGGTGGACCAGGTACTGAGGAACCTGTTGTCGAATGCCCTTAAATTTACTAAAGAAGGCAGCATCGATCTGCATATCAGAAAAGATCCCGAAAAAAAAGACTTTATTATTTTCTCGGTGAAAGATACCGGAATCGGAATTGCGGAAGACAAGCAGAAAATTATTTTCGAAGCGTTCCAGCAGGCAGACGGTTCTACCAAAAGAAAATTCGGGGGAACCGGTCTCGGATTATCCATCAGCCGCGAAATCGCGAGGTTGCTTGGCGGTGAACTGATTCTGAAAAGCAAGGTAAATGAAGGCAGTGAATTCAGTCTCATCATTCCTGTAAAAGAAGCAACGGAAATCAAGCCGGCGGAGAATGATCAGAACCTGGTGAAAACGATCCGTGAGGAAGTGGAAGAAATCCAGCATATCCTGGACGAAGGCGATGAAGAAGTAAAAGAGGAAGTCAATACGCTTAAAATCCCGGAAAATGTGGATGACGACCGTCACCGGATCAAAAAAGAGGATAAGGTAATCCTGATTATCGAAGACGATACCAATTTCGCCAAAGCCTTACTGAAGTATGCGCATCTCCAGAACTATAAAGCGGTAATTGAAGTAAGGGGAGACCGTGGTCTGGAAGCTGCTCTGCAATACCGGCCTCATGCGATCCTGCTGGATGTACAGCTGCCGGTGAAAGACGGATGGCAGGTCATGGACGATCTGAAATCCAATACCGATACCAAGCATATTCCGGTACACATGATGTCTTCCCTGCATGTAAAAAAAGAAAGCCTCATGAAAGGGGCCATCGATTTTATCAGCAAGCCGGTAGCCCTCGATCAGATGACCGCGGTCTTCAAAACCATTGAGGAAGCGCTGAAAAAAGGCCCGCAGAAAGTTTTAATTGTGGAAGAAAATGCAAAGCATGCCAGTGCCTTGTCTTATTTCCTGAGCAATTTCAATATTTCGCTTTCGGTAGAAAATAATGTGGAAGACAGTGTGAAAGCCCTGACTTCCGATCACGTAGAATGTGTCATCCTGGACATCGGCTCTTCAAAGGGAAATGAATACCAGATCGTGGAATCCATCAAAAGCTATGACGGACTGGAAAACTTACCCATCATTATTTTTACGGAAAGAAACCTGTCCAAATCCGAGGAGCTGAAAATCAAGAAATATGCGGATTCCATCGTGGTAAAGACCGCCCATTCTTACCAGAGAATCCTGGATGAAGTAGGCTTGTTTTTACATCTGGTTGAAGAAAAGAACAATGCGATCGATACCGTGAGAAACAAAGCTCTGGGATCTCTGACGGAAGTACTGAGCGGTAAAAAGATCCTGATTACCGATGATGATGTACGGAATATTTTCTCCCTGACGAAAGCCCTGGAGAAGTACAAAGTGGAAGCCGTAGTAGCCATGGACGGGAAACATGCCCTGCAGCAGATTAAAGAAAACCCGGACGTTGATGTGATCCTGATGGACATGATGATGCCGGAAATGGACGGATACGAAACGATAAAGGAGATCAGGAAAATGCCTAAATTTGCAAGACTCCCCATTATTGCCATCACCGCAAAATCAATGATCGGTGACCGGGAAAAATGCATTACGGCAGGAGCTTCGGATTATATCTCAAAACCGGTGGATATCGACCAGCTGCTCTCCCTGCTTCGTGTTTGGTTATATGAAAGTTAAACAGCCAGAATTCTGATGAATAAGAAAATTTTAATTGTGGACGATGATCCACGCAACATATTTGCCCTGAAACTCACGCTGAAAGCCCGGGGCTATCAGACTGAAAGCTGTACCATGGCCCGGGAAGCCATTTCGGTCCTGGAAAAAGACAACCGGTTTCAGGCGGTGCTGATGGATATGATGATGCCGGAAATGGACGGATACCAGGCTATAAAAATCATTAAGGAAATGCCGTCCCTCAGCAATATTCCCATCATCGCAGTTACGGCACAGGCGATGCCGGAAGACCGGCAGAAATGCCTGGACGCCGGAGCGGAGGATTATATTTCCAAGCCGATAGACGTAGATAAACTGTTAACAGCGATTGAAAAACTGATGTAAATGCTGGAGCCGAGTATAATAAAAGATGAAGAAATAGAATATCTGATCAAGGATGTCTATGATATGTACGGCTACGATTTTTCGGAATACAGCCGTGCTTCGTTCAAGCGCCGGGTAAACAGGATATGCCTCATTGACCGGTTTACCAGTTTTGCGGAACTCAGGTATACCATCCTCAATGATGCTGATTATCTGAAACGGTTTATCGAAGAGATTACCGTGAATGTAACCGAAATGTTCCGGGATCCCCAGTTTTTTAGAACCCTGAGGGAGAGAATTCTGCCTCAGCTCGGCACCTATCCGCTTATCCGGATCTGGGTAGCGGGATGTTCAACGGGAGAAGAAGCTTATTCGATGGCAATCCTGCTGAAAGAAGCGAATCTGTACCAGAAATCCCTGATTTACGGAACGGATCTTAATCCGTCGGTGCTGGAGACGGCAAGAGCCGGTGTTTTTCCGCTGCAGCAGATGAAACTGTATTCCGAAAACTACATCCAGTCGGGCGGTAAGAAAGATTTTTCGGATTATTACACCGCCAACTACGACAGTGTGAAATTTGATAAGAGCCTGCAGGAAAAGCTGATTCTTTCGACACACAATCTGGTATCAGACAGTTCATTCAATAGTTTTCAGTTGATCATCTGCCGCAATGTCCTCATTTATTTCGACCGCGGTCTGCAGGAGCGCGTCTTCCGGTTGTTCGACAACAGTCTGGAAAATCTGGGATTTTTGGCACTGGGTGCAAAAGAAACGATAAGATTTTCTAAATTAGACAGGAATTACCATCAGGTTGATGATCAGAAAATCTGGAAAAAGGTCGATCACCAATAAAATTCTTTTCATGAAAGTAAATGACACGGATACTGAATTAATTGTAATAGGCGGCTCTGCGGGCAGCCTGCAGGTCATTATGGAGATGATCAAGAAGCTGGACGACCCGCTCGGTTTTCCGATTCTGCTGGTGGTGCACAGAAAGGCGCATACGACCAATATACTGCAGACCCTGCTTCAGCAGTTTTCTCCGGTGGAAGTCATTGAAATTGAAGATAAAACCGACGTTCGGAACAATAAAATATACATTGCGCCGGCAGATTACCACCTGCTGTTTGAAGATAAAAAAACCATGTCGCTGGACAGTTCGGAGAAAATGAATTATTCGCGTCCTTCTATTGATGTTACTTTCCGGTCGGCAGCGGAGATTTACGGCGAAAACCTCATCGGTATCCTGCTTTCCGGAGCCAATGCGGATGGAGTGGAAGGCCTGGCCTATATTAAAAAGAACGGAGGTAAAGTATGGATCCAGGATCCTGAAACGGCGGAAGTAAATTATATGCCGAAACAGGCGGTGGAAGAAATTGATTATGATTTAATTATTAATTCCGGTAACTTAGCAGATTACATTAACCGGCTGTAAAAATAAAAAGTGAAATCCCTAACTACAGTAAAATATAAAAATCAGTAAATAAGTATGAGTAAAAAGAGAATCCTGATATTCGATGATGATAAGACCATTCTTGAGGTGATTACGATCATCTTCGAAGAAAACGGCTATCATGTGGAAATTTCAGAAACCTCGCATGATATTCTGGAGAAAGTTGCCCGGTACCAGCCGGACGTTATCCTGATGGACAACTGGATTCCGAAGATCGGCGGTGTGGAGGCTACCAGGCTTCTGAAGAACCATGAGGAATTTAAGACCATTCCTGTTATTTATGTAACGGCCAACAACGACATTGTGGCCCTGGCCAAGCAGGCGCAGGCGGATGATTATGTGGCAAAGCCTTTCAATCTGGAAGACCTTGAAGATAAAGTAGCGCAATACCTGCAATAAATACAAAGGTTTCTGAAAACAGAAGTCCCTGCAGATGATGCAGGGACTTCTGTTTTATATAAGTTTCTGTTCTAAACAATTCTTCTTAATGAACTCCAGTTTTCACCGGGAAAATTTGTAAGCTTCATTTTCATTGACTGTATGCTGCAGTTTCCGGTGTTGATTTCCGTAATAAGGGAAGTAAGAAACCTCTTCATCTCAGGGTCCGACAGGATTTTATCTGAGAAGGTTGTCGCAATAATCGGTTTTCTTGAAACCAGATTCTCTGTAAAAGTATATTCGCCGGTAAGATCAACCGGTGCACTGAACTGCTGCTGAATAATATAGTTGATATACTTGTTGATTAATTCTTTGTTTTCTGATAAGTTTTCCATCGCTTAGGGTGTTTGCTGTATAACAATAATATTCATGCCATAATCATTAATTATCTGAAAATTACTGTAATTCTCTTGTCTTTAATTATAATTGTTCCGGACGTCATTAAAAAGAATTTCGGAAACTTTAATTTTTTAGGATAAATCCAATTAATCAGGCTGAACATTATTTTTCTTTTATTTAATAAAATGATTCTGTGCAGCCAATTGATTATACTTAGCAAAAAGTTATCCAAAAATGATTTGCGGCAAAAAATTTGTTACACCAAAAATGAAATTATTACAAATCACCAAAATTTGAATTATGAAAACAACCACTTACCAAATGCTGATCGCAGCATCCATGCTGTTTACAGGATGCTCCGAAACCATCGATGAAAACGAAAACAGCGGGCCTGTATTGCCCCCGGTGGAAAATAATGCGGCCAACACCAATTATCAGCCTGCATTTGCAGGACAGACCCGCGCAAACGGGGTGAGGACGTCTACTGCTTATGTTGGGGAAGTATTGACCTCATCCCTTTCTGCACCCTGGGGAATTACCGGTTTACCGGACGGCCGTTTACTGATTACAGAAAAAGCAGGAACCATGAGAATCGTCAGCACTACCGGGACAGTGAGCGGGGCCATTACAGGGCTTCCTGCTGTCAATTCGGGCGGCCAGGGCGGATTACTGGGCGTTTGTGCAGACCCGCAGTTTTCTTCCAACCGGATGGTATACTGGGTGTTCTCTGAAAATGTTTCCGGAGGGAATATGACTTCGGTAGCCAAAGGAAGACTTTCAAACAATGAAACAACCATTGAAAATCCGGTGGTCATCTACAGGGCGGCACCTTCGGCCAATGTCGGAAACCTTCACTACGGCGGAAGGATCCTGTTTGACAATACCGGAAATCTGTTTGTAAGTACCGGAGAGCGTTCTGATCTTTCGACAAGACCTTTGGCCCAGTCGGTAACGGCAGCTTTAGGGAAGATTTTAAGAATTACCACAAGCGGACAGCCGGCACCGGGAAATCCTTCCTTTACGCAGTCGGGAGCATTACCTGAACTGTACAGCATCGGGCACAGGAATCCGCAGGGGATTGCCATCCATCCGGTAACCGGGGAACTGTGGCAGAGTGAACACGGACCGAGAGGCGGTGATGAGATCAACAGGGTACAGGCCGGTAAAAATTACGGCTGGCCGACCATTACCTACGGTATCGAATACAGCGGGGCGACCATCGGAAACGGAATCCAGCAGCAGGCAGGCATGGAACAGCCGGTGTATTACTGGGATCCTGTTATTTCGCCAAGCGGAATTACCTTCTACAAAGGAAATACGATTCCGGAATGGCAGAACAATCTTTTTGTAGCTTCCTTAAGCGGAATGCACATCGCCAGACTGGTGATTGAAAACAATAAAGTAGTCGGGGAGGAACGGCTGCTTGCCGGAGAAAACCAGCGTTTCAGGGATATTACCCAGGGCCTTGACAATAATTTGTATACGGTAACCGATGGCGGCAAACTGTACCGCATCCGTAAGCAATAAATAAGGTGAACCCTATTGTACAGGCCGGAAGAAAACCGGATGCTCAGGTTTAGAGAAATCTAAAACCTCAGCATCCGGTTTCTTTCGCTTTCAATTAACGAGAACCCGACGTAGAACGGCTTTCCACGGGATAGGACAATACTGCCAAAACCGTGAACCGTTAATTAATTAAACTTGAATTTCATCCTGAATTCCAGCGGTGCCATATTTGTTTTCTTTTTAAACAAGGTGCTGAAAGACTGCGGATGCTCGAATCCTAAGGCATAAGCAATTTCACCGATCGACATCTGTGTGGCAGACAGTTTCTCTTTTGCCTTCCCGATAAGTTTCTCATGAATATGCTGCTGCGTATTCTGCCCGGTATGGATGCGCAGAAGATCGCTCAGGTAATTCGGGGATAAATTCATGGCTTCCGCCACCTGATGTACCGTTAAAATCCCTTTTTCCGGATTTTCTTCACGGAGGTAATCAATGAGGTACTGCTCAAATTTAGCCAGCAGCCGGTGGTTCCCGCTTTTTCTCGTGATAAACTGTCTTTCATAAAAGCGTAGGGAAAAATTCAGCAGCAGATCGATCTGGGACAAAATGATTTCCTGGGTATAACGGTCGATATGGCGGCATTCTTTATCGATTTTAAAAAGAATTTCCATCAGGTCATTTTCTTCATCTTCCGATAAATGAAGGGCTTCGTTTACAGCATAAGAAAAAAATCCGTAGCCGGAAATGGTTTGCGCAAGAGAATGTTTCAGCAGGAAGTCCTCATGAAACACCAGAAGATAGCCTTTGCCATGGCAGTCCATCGAATGGATGTCCAGATACTGCACCTGGTTGGGTGCCGTAAAGCTTAACATCCCTTTGTCATAATCATAATGCTGCTGGCCATACCGGATCTTTCCGGTGGCTTCCCGTTTAAGGGCAATACAGTAAAAGCGGCTGACAAAGCCTTTCCACATTTCATCTTCTTCAAAAACCGCTTCCGATAAATTGATGACACTCACCAGCGGATGTTTCGGTTCCGGTAAGCGCAACAGGCGGTGAAAAGCGGAAAGCGACTGAATGGTATTCATAGTCTGTCAATTTAGTTAATAATCCAGAAGTCCCATGCTGAATTCGTCGTACGGGTCTCCGGTATCGGTTCCTAAAGGTACGATACTTTCCAGTTTCCCGAGATCATTTTCACTTAATTCTACCGAAGCTGATGCCATGTTCTGCTCAATGTATTTCCTGCGCTTGGTTCCGGGGATCGGTACAATGCCTTTGCTCATGATCCATGCCAGGGCAAGCTGGGAAGACGTGATGTTTTTTTCAGCAGCCATTTTTTCTATCGCTTCCACCAATTCAATATTCTTCTGAAAATAATCACCCTGAAAACGTGGAATGGCTCTCCGGAAATCATGTTCCGGCAGATCATCAACAGTCTTAATCTGACCGGAGAGGAACCCTCTTCCCAAAGGCGAATACGCTACAAAACCGATGCCCAGCTCCTGCAGGGTTTTCAGGACGCCTTTTTCTTCCGCTGTTCGTTCAAACAGGGAATATTCGCTTTGTACGGCGGTAACGGGATGAACCCGATGAGCCCTTTTCACCGTTTCGGAAGAAACTTCAGATAAACCGATGTATTTTACTTTTCCTTCCTGTACCAGCTCGCTCATGGCACCTACCGTCTCTTCTATCGGAACGTTTTTATCCAGCCGGTGCATGTAATAGAGGTCGATGTAATCTGTATTCAGGTTTTTAAGGGATCTTTCCGCCGCTTTTTTCACATAGTCTTTTTTCCCGTTGATAGCCCAGGTGATTTTGTTGCTGTCATCGATTTCCCAGCCGAACTTTGTTGCTATGATGTACTGATTGCGTTGCTTACCGATGGCTTTGGCGATCAGCTGCTCGTTTTTCAGCGGGCCGTAGAGATCCGCGGTATCCAGGAAATTTCCCCCGAGTTCAAACGACCGGTGAATGGTGGCAATGGCTTCTTTTTCATCGGATTTTCCATAGGTATCGGCTTCTTCAAAGCCGGTCATTCCCATACATCCAAGACCGATGACAGGCACTTCCAATCCCTGATTTCCTAATGCAATGTGTTTTAAATTCATATTCTGATTTTTATTAAACAAAGTTCCGCAGAAATCATCAGGCAGATGTAAGCAAAACCATGAAGGTTGTATGCAAATTACGGTTTGATTAAAAGTAATGGGATCCGGAAGGATTGGTGTGAACCGGTTGAGGGGTTGGAAGAGGGAAACTGGATGCTGGGCGTTCCTCCCGACATTACAACTGAAGCTATTGGTTTTTCAACTGTTTAACTCACCGGAACAGGTTATCTATTATTGGTTTAAAATTTAAACGTCTTATCTTTCTTTTTCTCAGGATATTTAAGCATCCCATTAAAGAAACCGTCCGGAAAGATCCGGATTCTTTAAAGAAGACCGATCTGGCTGATAAACAAATCAGGAAGAAAATAAGAGATTTTCTTCCTGATATTCTGAATATATTCAAGGCCTGCTTCTGTTCTGATACAATTGTTGGATCGTTACGCAATATTCATCCGAATGCATTCTGTTCCTCAATTATTTTCCGCCGCCGTTTTTCTCAACATCGGTTTTGGTATTTTCCTTCACTTTCTGGTTTCCGAAACGTTTTACGAACGAGATCGAAGCACCGTACCAATCCCATTTAGAGGTGTTTCTGAAGGTTCCGCCCTGGACATAGGTTGTCGCATCGTAATTCGGGCGCTGGAAGATGTTCATCAGCTGCAGGCTGACTTCCATCTGGCTTTTCGGGAATATTTTGGTTGCCGAAATATTATGGAAAATATTGGGCTTGTTGGTGGTCGAATTACCGTTGTTCTGGTTGGAAACTTCCACCCAGGCGCTGATGTTAATATTCTTATTGAAAAGATTCGTGTAGGAGAGATTCGTGGAAGCACTCAGGTAGCTGATATAATCTTTGGCTTTCTCCAACTCGTTTCTGCGGTTGAAATCGCTGTTATCGATATAGTACCAGCCAATTCCTAGATTCACGGTGAATTTATTTTTGAAAAAGGTCTGGTTCGTGTTGGCAAAGACATAATATTTATGCACCTTTCCGGCAAAGTTGGATTCCTGGGAAATGGTTTTGTCTCCTTCAGTAACATAGTTGGTCCAGTAATCCTGATCGGTAAACATGTACCTTCCCGAGATAAAATATTTTTTAAGAATTCCCAGCTTCATATAAAGCCGGTCGCTTGGATTAGGTTCCAGGCTGATATTCCCACGGGTGTAGAACCCATCGCTGTTCGGAATCAGGAAAGGGTTAAATTCCGAATACCACGGCCGCCAGATGTTCTTACTGTAGGTTAAGCTCAGGTCATATTTATCCGAAAACGAATATTTCAGCAGGATGTTCGGCAGGAGTTTGCCGTAAGCATCTTTCCGGGAAGTTCCAGCAACATCCTGGCGGATTTTATAATCGATGTGCTCATAACGCAGTCCGATCCGGGTTTCCAGTTTTTTGAAAAAAGTTTTGCTGTAGTTGGCATAAAGCGAATTGATGTTGTCTTCATAATGAAAAACATCCCGGCTGCTGAGCCCTGCCGGCATATTGCCGTAAAGGCTGTTCGGCACGGCATTGTTGTTGAAGTCCATTTTCCCCCCGACTTCAAAGTTCCCGCCAGACTTTCCCAGAGGCTGAGTGTAATCCACCTTCAGATAATAGTTGCGGTTTTCGGTATCGGTCAGAACGCCGATTTCCTGATTCTTAACCAGATTGGGCGTTGTCGCCTCAATGATATTTTTATTAAAGTAATCGTCACTCGAATTACCGTAATAATTGCTCCCGAGGTTGACATCCAGAATCTTGTTCTTTTCCTTATCGTACCATTTGTAGAAAAGGTTGGTGCCGAAGTTCCGGTTGAGGGAAGTAGTGTTTTGGCTTTGGGTGTAAGAGTTGACAAATTCTTCACCGTTTTTGTTTTTCATTCCGCTGGCTTCGGAACCGGATAACGAATTGCTTTGGTAATATTCGAGAATCACCCCTACCGTATTCTTGCTGTTCAGCTCAAATTCCGAAGTGGAGGACAGGGAAGGGCTTCTGGATTCCATGACGGTTCTGGAATCCCGGTACGTGGTGGAATTATCGTCATAGGTCGTTTGTATACTGGAATTGCTCTGTACATTGATATTGTTGCCATAGCCTCCGATCACGGTCTGGGTAAAGTTTTTCTTATGGTAATTAACGTTAAAATTGGTGTATTGGGAATTTTTTGTATTCTGACGGTTATTTAAGGTAATACTTCCTTTAAATCCTTCATCATCCCGTTTTTTCAGCACGATATTAATGACGGATCCGGTGGCTTCGTATCTTGAAGACGGGCTGGTAATCACTTCAATCTTCATCAGGTTGTCGGCAGGGATGGTTTTTAAATATTCCTTCAGTTCTTTTCCGGTGAATACGGATTTCCTGTCGTTAATGTAAACGGTCACGGTTTCACCTTCCGCTTTGATGGCATCGTTGTTATCAATGCTTACGAGTGGGGTCATTCTCAGGACGTCCCAGGTGGTATTTCCTGCCAGGACGGAACTGTTGGCCACATTAAAGACGGTTCTGTCGACTTTGGATTCGATGGTTGGCTTGCGCACTGTTACGGTAACGGCTTCGATGGCTTTTTCTTTTGATTGAAGGGTATCCTTTCCGGCCTGGGCAAAACTGAAAGTACCTGCCAGAAAAGCAATCGGCATCAAAATATTTTTCATGTAAACTAGGTTTCTACCCATAAGACAACCTAAAGTGAATAATTGTTACATCCGGTAGAACTAATTCTATGAAAAAGTTTTAATGAGGTGTCAGCTATATCATTAAAAATAAAAAAACCTGTCCGGAATTGCGGGCAGGCTTGTTTCCGAAGCTGACCGGATTATTCAATGACTTTCGTCTGGAATCGCTCCGTGTGTGCGGAAAAATAACCCAATGCGCCGTTGCTGATGTTGCTTGGCGGATTGGCCGGTGTTACGCCCGATCCCGCACCGCCATCCAGGATCTGAAGCAGCGCGGAGTAATAGGTAAATATATTCTGGTCGATGCACTGCATTTTTACATGAATGGTATCGCCTGCCTTTACTTGAATGCCGTCTTTGTCATTAGGCATCAGCAAAGGCCTTTGGTTGGATAAACCATTGTTGACGTTATCTGAAAATTCTGCAAAAAACTTCTGAGCACTGTTGTTCACCGAATAGATAAAAAGATACCGGTTGCCCAGTGCGGAAGGATCGGTAAAAACCGGCAGCAGCGTATAGGTGGTTTCCCCGGCTACCTGGAAGGAATCCTGATCCAGTCCGTCGAAAGGTACCGGCTGGGGCATGGTACTCTGGGCAGAATACTGCCGGCCTTCCGCCGTCACTTTCAGGGTATAGGTTCTTCCCGGCTGGGCGGCAAAAGTATTGGTGACATAATATCCGTCTCCGGCGTAGGTCAGGGTCTCGGTTTGTCCGGTATTGTCGCTTACCGTCACCTGCGCATCTTCAATGGTGGTGTAAGGTGCAGATGAGGTATAGGCTACCGTTCTGGTGATTTTAACGAGGTAAGGTCCGCTCGCGTCGGTAATATTTCCTTCGATGACAATTTTTCCGCTTTGGTCCTGCAGGTCGAGATTGATATCTTTTTCACAAGAAGCAAGAAACAGCAGGGACAGTATACTTAACAAAAGGTTTTTCATCGGTTAAAATTTAAAGTTATAGGTAATGTTCGGGACCCATCTGAACAGCGAGGTCTGTACGGCACGGAAGGTTCCCGGATTATCGGGATTGTCTTTGAAAGCAATGGAATAGGCGTTTTCCCGTCCGTAAATATTATAAACGCCGAAAGACCAGGAACCTCTGAAGCGACTGTTGCCCTGCGGTTCGTATGTCGCGTTCAGGTCCATCCTGTGATAAGCAGGCATCCGGTCGGCATTTCTGCTGCTGTACTGGAGGATCGACTGTTCGTTCAGTACATATTTTCCTGTCGGAAAGGTGACTGCATTTCCGGTGCTGTAGACAAATAATCCTGAAAAAGACCATTTGGGATTCAGCTGGTAGGTGGCTACCACGGCCAGGTCGTGGGTTTTGTCTATCCTTGCATTATACCATTGGTCATCATTGATTCCGTCGATCTTTCTTTCGGTTTTGGATAAGGTATAGGAAATCCAGCCCGTCAGTTTTCCGCTTTTCTTTTTGGCGATCAGTTCCAGGCCGTAAGCCCTTCCTTTCCCGAACAGCAGTTCACTTTCCACATCGGCTGCGGTATCGAAGGCAATCTGGGCGCCGTTTTTATAATCGATCTGGTTCTGCATGGACTTGTAGTACACTTCAGCATTCAGCTCATAATTGTTGTTGTTGAAATTACGGCTGTATCCGAAGCTTATCTGGTCTGCAATTTCCGGCTTCACGGTATAGCTGGTTCCGATCCACTGGTCCGTAGGGTTTCCGCTTCCGCTGTTGCTTAAGAGATGCAGGTTCTGGGTATTCCGGGCATAGCCTCCTTTGATGCTGCTGAACTCGTTCAGCCGGTAATTGGCCGTTATCCTCGGTTCGGCATTTACATAGGTTTTCCCCAGCTTGCCCTTCTCGAGGAATTCCGAACCGGCAAGCACCCCTTGCTCATACAGGTTATAGGTATCGCCACCCAGGACACTGAACAGCGAAAGCCTCAGCCCGTAATTAATGGTCAGTTTTTCGGCAGCTTTAAAATCGTCATTGATATACACGGCATTTTCCCAGGAATAGCGCGGATTTCTCGGATAGCTGCTAACACTGGTTCCCGAGGCACTGCTCGGGGTAATAATGTGATATACCGACTGCAGCCCGAATTTTACCGAATGCTTATTACCGGCAAACCACGTGAAGTCCTGCTTCAGGTTCCAGTCTTCGATTTTGGAAGACAGGCCGAACGTATTTTTATTGCTGCTAACACTGAAATCATAATTGTAATTGCTGTAAATCAGCGAGGTATTGGAAAATAATTTACTGCTGATAATACTGTTCCAGCGGAGGGTTGCCGTTGTATTTCCCCAGTTTGAAGCAAAGGTATCGCCAAGTCCAAGTACATCCCGTCCGAAATATCCGGATAAATACAGGCGGTTATTTTCATTCACCTGATAATTGGCTTTTAAATTCAGATCATAGAAGTACAGCTTGTTGTCTTTGAAGTCATCCGTGGCTTTCAGGAACAAATCGGCGTACGTTCTTCTTCCTGAAACGATAAAAGATGATTTCTCCTTTTGAATCGGCCCTTCAACACTTAACCGGCTGCTGATGATTCCTATTCCGCCGTTGACGTTGTAGGCTTTATTGTTTCCGTCTTTCATTTTGACGTCGAGTACCGAAGAAAGGCGTCCGCCATACTGTGCCGGACTGTTTCCTTTGATGATGCTGGCATCTTTCAGTGCATCGCTGTTGAAGGTGCTGAAGAATCCGAGCAGATGGGAAGCGTTGTACACCGTTGCCTCGTCCAGCAGGATCAGGTTCTGGTCCGTAGCACCGCCCCGGACACTGAAGCCGCTGTTCCCTTCTCCATTGCTCTTGATGCCCGGTAACAGCTGGATGGTTTTCATCACATCCCTTTCGCCGAACAGGACCGGCAGCTTTTCAATATTCTTAATGCTGACCGTTTCCGTGCCCATCTGGGCAGAAGTCAGGTTCCTGTCTTTTTTGATGCCTGAAACAACAACCTCGTCAATGGTTGCCATACGGTCTTCGCTTTCTCCTGCATCCAGCAGCAGATCCTGCTTGGTATCATCTTCCACCGAAACAGTTTGCTGAAAGTCCTTAAAGCCGGGATTGGAAATGATCAGGTGGTAGTTTCCTTTCGGCAGGGACAGGGAATAAAACCCGTAATCGTTTGATATAACTGAAATGCCGGGATCTTCCGCCACTTTTACCGTAACACCGATGAGCAATTCTCCGTTTTTCTTATCTTTTACCGTACCGCTCACCGAATGATTCTGCTGGGCAAAAACAACCGTGCTGAAACAGATCGCGGTGGCTGAAGTGGCGGTTTTCAGGGATATTATCTGCATGTAAGTTTGTTTATTATTGGAATCAGAGCCTAAATATAGCCTATTCCTTCTCAATCAGACAAACATCCGGTGAATTTTGTTAAACTGCCATGAAAATACCGGGTAACAGTCATCTGATTTAATTTGAATCAGAGAATATTAATTAGCGTAAACTCGAAGAAGAAACCGGAATGAACAGGTCCGAAGATAGAAGCAGGATGCGGGAAGTTTCTCTTGTCAAAAATACGGTCAAAGGTATTGGCAATCAGGCGAAACATTTTGTCATGTTATCGAAGAGAATTCTATTAAAAAAGACTGACCGAATTAACCCTAATCGTATTCTTTAATTAAAAGGCGGAATTTAAGTTAAATACGGCCGAATTCACGTTAATTTAGTTCAGTTCAACCAGATTACGTTATATTAGATTTATTATCAGAATGGATGGTTGTGTTTAATTATCAATATCTCGATTATAATAATGACGCCAGGAACTTCCCGCTTCCTCCTTCCAGCCTCCTGATCGGATTTCTGTACAGTGTTCCCGTTGTCTGAATGAATACCATTTAAATATACTATTTTTGCGAAAACTTCTGCCGGTTATGAAAAATGCTTTAAGCTGGATCCTTGTTTTATTTTTGGTTGCTTCACTTTTGCATAACTGCCTGAACAATACCGTACAGAAAGAGATCAGTCAGAAAAATGCTTTTATGGATCACCTGAGGAAACTCTATTCTTCCGGGGATGTTTCACAATGGCCGAAACCGGTGCTGGATCCTGAATCCCTTTCTTCTTTTGCGGAAATCGGGCATTTGCCCGAAACTCCGTTTCCTGAAGACAATCCGTATTCGCCGGAAAAAGAGCTATTAGGGAAAGCACTTTTTTTCGATCCGAGGCTTTCCAGGTCGAATCAGATTGCCTGTGCTTCGTGCCATGATCCTGAACTGGGCTGGTGTGATAACCGGACGTTCTCCTTCGGCCACGACCGGCAGTCGGGAACCCGCAATGCCATGAGTATCCTGAATGTGGCTTATGCGAGATCCCTGTTCTGGGACGGCCGGGCAGGTACCCTGGAAAAGCAGTCGCAGATGCCGATTGAAGATGAAAAGGAAATGGGAGAGCACATCGATATCGCCGCCGGAAAAATTTCAAAGATAAAAGGATACGAAGTATTATTCGAAAAAGCATTCGGTGACAAGTCAGTAACCAAAGACCGGATCTCCAAAGCCATTGCTACCTTTGAAAGGACGGTGAAAAGCGCTCCCGGAAAATTCGATCTGTTTATCGATGGTAAAGCAGATGCCTATACCAACGATGAACTGATGGGGCTGCATCTTTTCCGGACGAAGGCACAATGTATCAACTGTCATAATTCCGGATATTTTTCCAGCAACCGTTTTGAAAATATAGGAACTTCTTTAATGGGTGAGAAAGGAGAGGATTTGGGAAGGTATCCTGTTACGAAAAATCCTGAAGATGCAGGTAAATTCAGAGTACCGGGATTACGGGAAGTATCGCGGACCGGTCCGTGGTTCCATAACGGTTCAATGAAAACCTTAACGGAAGTAATCCGTTTTTACAGCATGGGAAATCCCGAGCATACCCTGAAGAGGGCGACGGTTCATGAAGGTACAGCTCTGCAGTCCCAGAAATCGGGGATGGTGAGAATGCTGGAGCTGTCGGATGAAGAAATTTTCCAGCTGGAAGCGTTTTTAAGAACGTTATCATCAGCACCCGGAACTGTAACGGTTCCCGAACTGCCAAAATAAAACCTCCGGAAATTCCCGGAGGTTTTATTTTGAACTGCTGTAACTCAGATTACCTCTGAATTTCAAGTTTTGAATGGATTATCAGTCTCTGTTTTTTACGAGGATCCATCCCGAATATTTGACAGGGGTATTTTTTTTATCATTTTCATTCCATGTAATGGAGAACCAGTAGCTTCCCGTGGATATCTTTTTACCACCGGAAGTTCCGTCCCACTTGTATTTGTTCAGACGGTCGCCATGGTGGATTTCCGCACCGTACCGGTCGAATACACTGAACTGGAGGTTCTTTTTGCCGGCAAGGGCAGAATAATCAATCCCGTCGTTTACACCGTCGCCGTTTGGCGTAATCACATTAATCAAATTAGGGACAACGATAGTGACACTGATAGGATCACAGTCGTAGGCATCTTTTACATAAATCATGGCATCACCTCTCGGAACATTTTTAAATTCATTGGAATCCTGCCATTTTACCCCGTCAAGGGAATATCTGTAAGGTGTCGTTCCTCCGTTAGCATGCACGGTAACCACATTGTTGATAATATCAATACCCGAAATAACAGGCTGTTCTGAAGCATACACTTTCACCGGCTGGGTAACCACGCAGTTTCCGGTTTTCAGTTTTACCCAATAAGTTCCTACGCCGACATTGCTGATAGCCTGTGTGCTGGCACCCGTGCTCCACTGATAGCCGGTGAATCCCGGACCCGCGTCGAGTGTCGTGGTATCTTCCATGCAGATGGTTTTTTCTTCCAGGACGTTTGAATAAACCGGCGAAATAACTTCCAGCGTTACTTTGGCAATATTAAAACATCCGGCAGAATTGGTTACCCTTACATAAATTACTCCGTTCGGTGCAATGTAGTTAGCCGGGTCGGGAATCATATTCGTCTGATTCTGTGCGTCTGTAAGGGAGGGGTAATAGGTTTTGATCAGGCCTGTTGCTGTTCCCGTTACTGTTGCCGAAGTAAGATTGAATAATCCTGTGGAAGGCTTGTTTTCAATAAAACAGGTTCTCAGTGAAGTGTCGTTGACGGTAACGGTAGGAGCTACCTGCAGATTGATGGTTGCATCGTTATTGTCGCATAAGACCTGTGCCGGATCCCTGATCACCACTGAAACGGTGGTGTTGCTATTGTACTGGAAATCGGCAGGATTCGTAATCGGGGCTCCGCCCGTGTAATAGGCGAAAGTATAGTTGTTGGGGTTCGCGGTAAGCTGGGAATTAAGTGCCGTTAGATTGATATGGGCCATTCCCGTAACATCCGGACAGATATTCTTGGTAATGGAAGCCTGCAACAGCGGGACTTTATCCACAAAAACTTTTACATTCTTAATCGAGTGTCTGGACCGGTTTCCACCCGTAGAAGCGGAAAAGCCGAAAAAGCCCACCGTCATCCCGGCAGCGGTTCCGGACGGAGCAAAGGACTGGTTACAGATCACATTTCCGTTGATGGTAATCCTCACGATCCAGTTGGCCGGAGCAGCCGGGTCCACCTGCGCGGTCACTTCCACATGTTTGTAAGCCGTTCCCTGAAAAGGCAGGGTAGTGTTCATATCCGGCGAATGGAAAGAACTTCCCGGAACGTTAAAGAATTCCACATTATTGGTATCGGTGGTATTGGTGACCTGTCCGTACGCTACATGGACTTTACTCATCACGGCAGTGGTGGTATTGTTATAGGTATCGAGTCCTACAATGAAACCCACTGCATTCTGCGATACACCGAGCCCGGATCCCAGGACGCTGGCTACCGGAGGATTGGCAAGATACCAGAAGGCAAGCCCGTCTCCGTTGGCGGCCTGGTTGGAATCCATTCTGAAGTCAAACTCCACTCTCCACTTATCACAGTATTTCAGGTTGATGGGATCATTCAGTCTGATGGAGCCGGACTGGTTGTTGGTATCGGGCGTCAGTTGCACGAAATCCGTATTAACTACTGTAGGGGCTACCATAGTCCAGCCGGTCGTATTCACAGGGTTACCTGCCAGCTGATACGTTTGCGATAAGAGTCTTCCTGAACATGAGAGTAAAAAAATAAAGAATAAAAGATAGTTTTTTCTCATAGGATAAAATTTAGTTTTATTTAAAAAGGAGTATATTTCCTTTTATGATTATCTTGATTTAAAGTATTTACAGCAAATGATTGAGATATCTGAAAATATACCGCTTTGATTTTAGTGAAATGACAGCTGGTCTCATTTATTTATAAATTGAATTAAAGTGTAAATTTATGGAAATATTTATAAAATGATTTGTTTTATTTCTCAATGTTTTCTTAAATACGGTATATCTGTATAATATTGTTAAATTATTCCCCTTTAAGTTATGTTGTGATATTGAAAATAACTGAAAAAGTTATTGTATATCCGGTAACAATATATAAATCATGAAATGCTTCTTTACTTCGGATGTAAAATATTAATTTGGTTTTTAACAATTTATTTGAATTTCTGCAACCGCTCATTTCTACAAATGAAAAAATAAAAGCAGCTTTATTTACATAATGCTGCTTACCCTAAGATTAATTTAAGTATAACTTAATGATGTACTTTAAAATGAAAATCCTTTTGGAATTATTATTAAATTTTAAAAATGAGACCACTCCCCAATCAGAGTGATCCCGATATAAAATATTCCCTTATATTTTACGTGAAAAACATCTACCTTATTCCGGTGTTTTGTTTTGAGTAAAATTATATATTTAGAATATATTATTTAACATTATTGTAATATTAAGCAAATAAAACTTTAAAATAGATATTGAAAAGAATAATATTCTGTACATTTGTGTAATTGATCACCTATAAAAGAATAATATTCTATGGAACACCTTGACAGTAAGGATATGCAGCTGCTAAGACTGCTTCAGAATGATGCAAAATTAACGGTAAAAGAACTGGCAAAAGAAGTTAATCTTTCTCCGTCACCGGTTTTTGAAAGGGTAAAGAGACTTGAACAGGAAGGGTATATAAAAAAATATGCCGCCATTCTGGATGCCGAAAAGCTTAATCTCGGTTTTACCGTCTATTGCCAGCTGAAGTTAAAAAGCAACGACAGCTACCTCGCGGTGGAGTTCGAACGTGAAATTTTAGAAATTGAAGAAGTGGCCGAATGCTACAGCATCTCCGGGGATTTTGATTTTCTGCTGAAAGTCCACGTGCGCGATATGAAACAATATCAGAACTTTGTCTTCAACATCTTAGGTGCCGTACCCTCGATCGGAAGCACACACAGTACTTTCGTCATGGCTCAGGTGAAAAACACGCATGGATTGATGATTTGACCCCGTGATTCAGATATATTCCGCTTTTAAATAAAAAAATCCTGCAGCCTAATTATATCACTGCAGGATTTATTGTTTAATGTGAAATCAGATATATTTAGTTTTATATCAAATGGAAAATAGAAGGTCGCGTTTCTGAGTGAGGAATTAAACAAAGCCATCTTTGCTAAAGCGGCAAATATTCCCACTCGATAATCAACACCTCTGATGCAGTATTGACATAAGGAACTTCCGGCATCCAACTTCCTTCTTCCGGCCTGGCAATCTGATGTATTCTTCGGATTTATGTTAATTTATAAAGTCTTATCCTCTGTGCATGGGGCATCCAGGTGGCGGATTTACGGCCATATCCGCTGTTTCGGAAAGCGGCGTATGGATTACGGGCCTGTCAAAAAACTGTTCTTCGATAATCTTTCTCTGATCCTCCGGAATATCTTCCAGCTTGCGCAGGGTATTGGTCTGGATGTGCGGCCAGCTCGTCGTGCCGCCGTCATTTCCGAATTGGAATTCGAACAGGATAATCTGCTCATACTGAAGCTGCAGGATTTCTTTGCCGTCTTCCACCACGGTTTCGATCCATAGGGTAAAGCTTACTTCTACGGTCGGGACATAGCGGGTGACAAAAGGAACGTTCAGGATTCCTCCCTGGGCACCGGTTTTGTTTTTCGAGGAAAGCTGGATCTGGACATAGTTTTTAACCTGCTGTCCGCTTAGCGTATCTCTTAATCTCAAATCCGGACGCACGCAGTACGGATACAGGTCGTCGGCCATGATCCGCTGCGTATAAATTTTATTGGAACCCGGATCGTTTCCATCATTCAGGGTTTCATGCACCCAGGCCGGTGCCGGCTGGTCCAGATTGATAGGATGGGTCGCGCTTGCCCCGGCTCCGCCCATCGTAGGGGAGATGGCTAGGTGGTCAGGTTCCCACGCGGCATCACCATGCGGGAACTGCGGAGCCCCGCTGATGAGGTAACTGCCGCCGCTTGGAGCAATATCACCCAAAAGGGTAATCGTGCTTCCGTGAGGAATGACACCGCTTCTCGAAATGGAATAATCGGGAATAAAGTAAGGGCCTGAAATTCCGTCTCCCGGCTTTATATCCTGGGCCGGAATAATTTCGTAATACGCCTGTCCTTCTTTCAGCTCACTCAGCAGGATGTAGGAAGGGTTTCCATAGTCATCCTTTACCTGGACCAAAGGTTCGTCGCGGTATTCCCCTTTATAGCCGTACTTTTCATAGTCTTCGGTATTGAAGGCATGGATGCCCCGGTCTCTTTTGATGGTTTCTTTATTGGCTGCGTAATTGTACACATCGCTCAGCCATAAATACATCCCGTTTTCTTCGTGGATCGGAGTGTACTGTAAACCAGGCTGTCCTTCCGCCCGGGTAACACTCTTGATGCTCTGCTCATATTTCAGGGCGCCGCAAAAAAGTTCTGCCGCACCGCCGCGGTTCCGGACACCGCCGGGAACAAGGGCAAACGTCAGCTTTTCGATATATTCTTCGCTGTCGAAACTGAATTTTCCGGGGATGGTTCCAGGATTGGTTCCCGGTGAAGGCATAATCGTGGTGTGTACCCCGCTGGCCAGCGAAGGTCTTTCTACGTTTTTATTGTAATTGACATTGTAGCTCACCCAGGTACCGTCCAGTGCGGCAAGGATCCCATAATCCACATCATTGACGATATCCTGAAGTTGATTTTCCCTGAAAGGTCTTACCGGATCGTCAATCAGGAGCTTGGAGTATCCTGACATCAGGTTTTCGAGATAGCCTTTTGCAGGCGCTGCGGAAGTTTTCGCCATCAGGCTTTCCCGGCCCGCATGGTCTTTGTTTCTTTTTAGCATGGTCTTAGTTTTTTATTTAGTTGGTAGGGTATTCAAAGGTAGGTCCCGCATTGTATTGCGCGCTCAGGGGCTGGCTCATCAGTCCGATGGCCTGCTCTTTCAGGGCATACATATACATGACGGATTTTGCGAGTTCTTCCGGCTGGCCTTCAACAGCTGCCTGAATGGCATCCAGCAGTTTTTTGTAAGTGGCATTAAAAGCTTTTCCCTGCTCAAATAATGCTGGATTGGACTGGTAATCCGCTATTTTCGGATTCGGCATCATCGGATAGGCGGCACTCCAGTCTACAGGAAGCGGTTTCCCGACAGGCGGTGTCGTTACGGGCATCATTCCGTTTTCATCGGTAAACGGCCTGTAGTCGCCACCGGCATAGAAGTGTTCGTGGAAAACTTCTTTAAACCTGAAATAATGTGCCAGTTCCGCCCCTTCTTCAAACTGCGACGGATCTACGTCAAAAATAGAATCGTCTGCGCCTTCTCCCTGGCCTTTGATTTCCTGAAATACCAGAATAACGCCATCCAGAGCTTCAACGGGATGCAGCTTGCCGCCGCTGCCGTAATACTGTTCCGGACGGATCTGTCTGGCCGGATCCCCGGTAAAGATACCGCCGGTATTCAGCTCTTCGAAATTCTGAGGCAACTTTCCATACCGTTCGTAATAGGCGGCGATCTGGAAAACAACAATATAGAAAAACAAAGCATCATAATATTCACCGATGGTATGAACGTTCTTCATAATGAATTCTTTCATGTTTTCCAGGGTCCACAGGTTATTTTCCTGAGCCGTAATTTTCGACAGCAAGCCGGAGACTTCAGGTTCAGCGACGTACTTCGGTGCCTTTACCAGAGGGGTGCTCGGACTTTCGATTGCAATGAAGGTAGCAATGCTGTTGGATGAGAATGTTTCCAGACCAACAAAGAAATCTACATTCATGGGCAGTTTCATCGGATAGGTCGGGTAATTCTGAGGCCTGTTGACCGACGGCTGTATGCTCACGGCATTCATCACATTGCAAACCATAATCATGTGCAGCATTTCCTCTACGGCTACGCTTCTGATGATCTGGGAGGCCAGGATATTGGTGCCGTCCTTAATGGAATACAGAGCCGTTAAATAGGGCGGAATGGTGGAGTGCTCGATCAGGATGGCGGTCTGCAAAAGGTCCTGCAATACCGGGCGGTAATCCATTTTCAGCAGGCCTTTTTTCGTTTCTGAAGGCTGGAACGAAATTTCTGCAGATTGCAGTTCTCCCGTGATCTCATGATTAAACTGCGATTCCAGATACGTGTTAAATTCTTCAATCTGATGATTCAGCAGCAGATTCGTAAGGGTTTTGCTGTGGTATTTCAGTCCCTCCGTCCAGTCGTCTTTGCTGATGGCCGGACTGAATAATAAAGATTGCAGTGAAATAGCTTCTGCGGCGATTGTATGATGGGCGAAGGAACCTTTTGCAAAAGCATTGGCTTCCGGCTGTTCCTGATTTTCTGTTTTACGGATAAGTTTCTGTCTCATTTGTACTATTTTAAAATGGTTTCCAGGTCTTTTAAAACGGATTCTACCGATCGGATGGTGAAAGCCGCCAGCGTAAGGGTAGGATTGGAGGTTCCCAGGGTCGTCATGTTTCCGGCACCGACGATGTAGAGATTCGGGTGGTCCCAGGCCTTGCAGTAGCTGTCGGTTACGGAATCGGTTTTATCGTGTCCCATCCTGTGGGTACCGACGATATGTCCGGCTCCGTTGTAGGAATACCTTACATTGTTGTAAATGAAGGTATTGTTGTCTGTAGCTTTATACCTGGTAAAATCCTTAATGCCAAGTCTGGCAAACATCTGGTCGGAGGCCAGTTTCGCCTGTTCCATGGCACGCATCTCGTATTCGGTGAGTTCGTAGTTGACTACCGGCCTTGGAATTCCCAGTACATCCAGGTATTGGTCATTGATCGTAACCCTGTTGTTGGGATTCGGGAGCTGTTCAATCTCAAAATGAAACAAAACCTGCCTTGAAAGCCGGTAAGCCAGTGCTTCTTTCAGTTCTTCACCGAAAAGCCCTTCACTTAAAAATTCCGAAAGGTCGGATCCCGGGGAGAATGCGGGCCAGGCCCATCCCCAGTTGTCTAGCGGGGAGATCCATGCGGAAAATTCGCTCCTGAAGTTTCCGTCGCGGAAGGACGAAATGTTGGTCGTGGAACCCGGGCCCCTGTAGGAGTAAACAGGATCAGGGAAGAGTCCCCAGGTCAGCATCACCATGTGGTCCATCAGGTTTCTTCCGACCTGGTCGCTGCTGTTGGCTACGGTTTTTTCAACTTTCTGCCCGTCTTCGACCGCGGTATATTTTGAATTCAGAAGGATCTTGGGATTTTCAAAGGCATTTGCCGCCAGGATAACGATGGAATCGCTGGTGTCAATCACCTCTTCGGCAAAATCCGTCTTTTCCTGTGTGAAATATCTTCTCAAATGGACTTTTGAAATCCGGTCCTGATTTTCCTGATCAACACTCAGTTTATATACGACGCTCTGTGCCTGCACCTGGATGTGCGGGTTGCGCTGCAGGTTTTCGTTTTTATTAACTTTATATAAAGCTTTCTTCAGGGTTTTCAGGGCATTGTATTTTGCCTGGACCGGGCAGATCGGTACGCAGGAAGCGTTTCCTTCGCAGCGTTCGCCCTGATAGGGATTCCAGACAGCTCCAAGGGCTTTGTACCCTTCGTGGTCTATATCGGCCAATGACAGGATGTATCCTGATTCTGAGGAGGCGGCTTTAATCAGTTTTGATTTGCCATACGCTGGATTGGGCGTCGAATTCCTTCCCTGAGGGGACGGGACCAGGGTCAGCGGGATGTTTTCAAAATTCAGTTGGACGGAAGTTCCTGCGAGGCCTCTGATAATCTGCTGATCCATATAGCTCTGCGGTATTTCTTCCATCGGGAAGACATAATCTTTCCCGTAATAATCCTCCATGCTTTCTTTAATCGGGTATTCCTGTGCAGCCACATTTCCGGAAACGCCGATTTCAAACTCCGCCATTTCGTAATACGGCTTCAGGCTATCGTAATCAATCGGCCAGTCCATGGCCCTGCCGTATTTTTCTTTCAGCCTGAAATCGTTCGGGAGCATTCTCGGCGTGGTTCCCAGCCAGTGAAGGGTAGTGCCGCCGCCAACACGGATGGCATCGCTGGCAAATGGTATCGGACCAAACTGTACCAGGTATCCCTTTTTATCGGGAAACGGCGGGGTAATCGGCTGCATATCCAGAACATTCGGTGAGGGGGCCTGTCTGAGATCCGGGTAGGGAGAGTTCGGTACTTTGGCTTCTTCTTTGTAAAATTTACGGATGTACTCATTATAAGTGGTCATGGATGAGGCGGAATCCAGTTCCAGTCCTGCTTCCAATCCTGCTTCATACATCAGGATGGATAGTTCACGGTACGTATCCGGGTCGCCCGAATCGGACCGGTGGATCATCTTCCTGGTCTGCTTATCAAAAACGTGGTCTGTTAAGAGCTTGGCAATCAGGGATCCGGCAATTCCGGTTCCTACAATAATCACATCTTTTTTATTCTGTGGTGCTTCGGTTGGATTCATGAGTTGCTGTTTACGGGTTTTACACTCCAGGATTTAAAGCCGGGCTGTTTGGCTCCCGGAGGATGGGCATGCATCACGGTCCAAACGAGTCCTTCTTTGTAGGAAAGCCCGTTGATGTAGGCACCTTCCCAGGTCCCCATATACCAGAGGGTGATTATGCTCCGGGCAATGCCTTCCGTCGCGGGATCGGAAAAGACTTCAGCATTAACGGCATTTTTCAGCTGGTCCTGGCTGTAAGAATTTTCGAGAATATTTTTAGAAATATTCAGAAACCCAATGAAGGTGGCCGATTCGATGTGAGTAAGGATATGCCTGTAATAGGTTCCGGCCAAACCGGTAGCCTGCAGTTCGTTCATGGAGAACCCGGTAAGGGATTCGGAGATGGCCATGAACACGTCATAGTAATAATCGTCGACGTTGAGGACTTTGTCAATAATCATTCGTTGAGTTTTAATGGTTAGATTTAGTTTTTGAGAAATCCGCTTTAAATGTTTAAATCGATTTATTCCCGCTGTAAAAGTAAGTTTTTTTCATATGGGTTTGAATAGGTGGTATTTATTTGTAATCTTTCAAAATAAAGTGCAAAGTATTAAGATTAAATCAAAAATTCATATTTATGGATTCTGTATTTTAATAATGAAATAAAATTTTCCGGATGTTGTTAAATAAATGTATACCGAACATGAATTTTCAGTTAATAATGATTATCCCGGGATTGGAATATAAGTCTGACAATACCCATATAATGGTGCCAATAATAAAAAAACAGGCATCTGAATTCATTGATTAGGCTGGATGAGATCCTTTTGTCCGTAATAGATCAATCATCTGGATTTATGAAGACCGCGTTATAAGTCTGAAACCGGTTTAATGATAACCTCGGCGAAATAAAGGCAGGCTGTTTGCATTATCGTGCAAAGTGTTAAAATTTGCATTAAAATTTAATACAATATCTTTGTTTTAAATTAAACAACTACTGAAGAATATTTTATGGAGGATATAAGGATGATCGTTACGGATATGGATGGAACTTTTCTGAACTCACTGCATGAGGTAAGTCCGGAGTTTCCGAAAATCTATAATGAACTTAAAAAAAGAGACATCTTATTCGTTCCTGCAAGCGGAAGGCAGATGATGGGGATTACCAAATACTTTGGTGAAACGGAAAGCGAAATGGCCTTTATTGCAGAAAACGGAGGTTATGTAATTTATAAAAATGAAGAGCTTTTTGCCGATAAGCTGGATCCTAAATATATTGCCGAGATTATTACGAAGATCCGGGCAATTCCCGGGGCTACTGCTGTTTTATCAGGGAAGAAGAAAGCATATTTTGATACCGACAACCAGGATTTCATCGATTATATCTCACAGTTTTACGCAGACAGCGAAAGAAGGGAAGACCTGACAGGGGAAATTCACGACAGCATTTTTAAAATTGCCGTTTACCATTCCGGCGGTTCGGAACTGAATGTATATCCGGAGCTTGAAGAATTTGAAAAATACGATCTGGACATTGTGGTCTCCGGACAATACTGGCTCGATATCATGAATAAAAATATCAATAAAGGAGCTGCCCTGGAAAAGCTTCAGAAAGCTCTGAATATCACCCCTCAACAAACAATGGCTTTCGGGGATTATATGAATGATATCCAGATGCTGGAAAACTCCAAATATTCCTATGCCATGAAAAATGCGCATCCTTCCGTAAAAAAAGCAGCCAGCTTTGAAGCCTGCTCCAACGATAATTTCGGCGTCCTGAAAATCATTAAGGATTATCTGAACATCAATTAATCAGATAATTCATGGATATTTGCCACCTTCAGCTTAAGCCTGAAGGTTTTTTTATCTGCTTCCTTTACTTCCTAAACTTCCATTAATAAAAATTTGTCATAAGCATAGCCTCTGTCTATTCCTTTACACAGCACAATTTTTTTTTCAGAATAGAAATTGTTTCTTTAAAAGATTTGGACGGATAGAATATCTCCGTTAAATTTATGGGTCTAAAACTTTAACCATGAATCATTTATTTAAGTACATCTTACTTTTAACAATTCCTTTTCTTTCAGTGGGATGTTCATCGGATGATGAGGCTTCAGAAAACAGCATTCCGCCTGTAATGACGCTTTTTTATCAGAATGCCGATGCACTCGCGAAAACCTATGATCCTTCCGGAAAGGTAAGCCCGTCCCTTCGGAGCGAGATCTATGACCTTTATAAACAGGGCAGCTGGAGCAGCCTGGAAGCTTTGTTTAAAAACAGCAATCTGAACGGCGGCTGGCCTCCTGCCAACGGCGGATACAATATCGTCGATAACGTTTCGTTCGAAGCCGGACAGAAATACGACCGCTACAGCGGTGCGGTCGGCAATTACAGCGGTACGGGCACTCCGACGCTGGGCGGAAGCTTTACCAGCCCGGTAATTGACGGATATCATTATACCTTCAGCCAGCGGGCGCTGAATATGCCGGAAAAATCCTATGACTTTTATTACGAAATTGATGTTCTGAACAACCTGCTTTCCTTCCAGGGGCAGCTTGCCGACGTCATCCCGTGGTTTGGCCAGGTAGGCGGCGGAACACAGATGATGTGGGAAATCCCGGTTGATCCCATGACCGGCTATCAGAAAACATGGAATAAGCTGGCACAGGAAGGGTACATCAGAGTAACCATCGTAAAAAGCCCCAGCGGGAAATACAACAACCTGGCCGGAACGGTTATCCAGAAATAAGACATGAGTTTATATCCCATCTCAGAAAAAATAGCCGTCGGTAAAAAAGTGGCAACGGAAAAAGAAATCTTCGTCAATGAGGAGATCGGCCGGTCGGCTGAAATCCGGTTTACCTGTTGCCAATGCGGAAACGGAAACACCCTCCGACTAACGCCGTATGAATCAGGTTTTCCGGTTCTGCATCTTTATGAACATGAAAAAGTGCTCTCCGGAAATGACCTTCTGAAAAACGGAATGGCCGGAAAAACTTCACCGGACCGGCTTTATCTGGGAAAAATTACGGTGGACAATCTGCCAACTTTATATTTTGGAACTGATTGTATGAAGTGTGCTTCAAAATACATCGGGATCTTCGGCTATGGCGAAAAGCAGCCCGGACTCGAAATGCTGGAAATTTCAGGAATCTGGAATTATACGTCAGCTGTGTAAATCAGTTATAAATTTAACGCAGGCCAAATATAGTTGATGGTTATGCTTATTCTACAGATAAAAATCTGGTGAATCGGTGTGATTTATTTATGCATAAACTTAGGGTTCAGAACTGATTGGATTAATTCTGCGAATAAGTTACGGATTGCCGTAAAAAATTGCCTTTGGAAATTGCTAATATTGTAAAACAATACCCTATACTATGGAAATCATATTAATCATTATTTTGTTCCTGCTGATGCTCTGTGCCTTCATCATGTTGGGAAAAACCAAAAAAGAATCAGCAGCGAAAGATCATCGTATCACCGCTCTAATCCAGGAGATCAGCCAGCTGAAAAACGAAATCTCCAATCATCTTTCCGACAAGAGGTCGCTGAATGATAAGATTCAGCGATTGCGGGCGGAATTCTCCAATCTGCAGATCGATAAAAGGACAACGGATGAAAGAAATATTCAGCTTAAGAATCATAATGATGCGCTGATCAAATACCAGGACATTATCAACGTTCAGGTTGAATGCGAATATCTTCTGAAAAAAGCAGAGAAGGACAGTCTGAAATTAAAAGAAAAGGCGCAGCTGGAACTGGAAAATGCACAGTTTCAGGCCAGAGAGTCGAGAAGGGTTGCCAAAGAGCTGGAAGAAAAAAGGACCCGGGAAGTTGAGCTGCTGTATGAAAATGCCGTAAGGGAATCCAAACGGATTATTGATGCTGCGGAAGACAAAGCGCTTTCAATCGGCGGAGATGCCTACCGCAGTTTGCGGGAAGCCGATGAGATCACAAACCGGATCAAAGCAATGAAAAATGTGATTGAAGGCTATGGTAATGAATATATTATCCCTTCTTATACCCTGCTCGATGAGCTTGCAGAGGAATTCAGCCATAAGGAAGCCGGTGAAAACCTGAAAAAACTCCGCCAGAACAACCGGTTGATGATTACAAGCCGGCAGGCCGGAATCTGTGAATATATGGACGAATACCGAAGAAATATTGCTGTCGATTTCGTAATTGATGCCTATAACGGAAAAGTGGAGACAATTCTGAGCTCCGTGAAAAAAGACAATTATGGAATTCTGAAGCAGAAAATGGATGACGTCTTTCAATTGGTTAATTTTAACGGGGAAGCTTTCAGGAAAGCCAGAATAGCACCGGTGTATCATGAAGCGCGTCTTGAGGAACTGAAGTGGGCTGTTATTGCACAGGAACTCAAAGGGCAGGAAATGGAGGAACAACGGCAGATCCGTGAGCAGATGCGCGAAGAAGAAAAAGCCCGTAAAGAATATGAAAAGACGATTAAAGATGCAGAAAAAGAAGAACTGACGCTGAAAAGGCTGATTGAAAAGGCCGAGTCCCAGGTGGCAAAAGCCAATGAAGAGCAACGTCTGATTTTCCAGCAGCAGCTGGAGCAGCTGCAGGGGAGGCTTATTGTGGCAGAAGAAAAGAATCAGCGGGCCATTTCCATGGCACAGCAGACCAAATCCGGAAATGTATATGTGATTTCAAATATAGGCTCTTTCGGTGAAAATGTTTATAAGATAGGAATGACCAGACGGCTTGAACCCATGGACCGGGTCCGGGAATTGGGTGATGCAAGCGTACCTTTTGAATTTGATGTACATGCCATGATCTATTCGGAAGATGCTCCCGCGCTGGAAAGGCAACTTCACAGAAAATTCCTGAAAAACCAGTTGAATAAAATCAATCCGCGGAAAGAGTTTTTCAGATTAGGGATTCATGAGATCAGAAACCATCTCGATCACCTGGGAATCCCTTGTAAGTGGACCATGGCCGCAGAAGCCAGGCAGTACCGGGAAACACTGAAGCTTGAAGAAGAAATGAAAACCGATAAGCAGCTGGAACAGGAATGGGAGCAGTTCCAGGAAATTGCAGATCCTGTGAGCACGGAAGAAATCCTGATGGAAGAATAAAGCTGTCAAACATAAAAAACCACAACTTCTAAAGCTGTGGTTTTTGTTGAAAAATATATTATTATTAAGATTCGGTGCCTACTAAGCCGTAAGTCATAGAAGCAGGCTCTTTCCCGAACAGACATGAAAAAATATTCTGAAACTCATGAATGTACTTGCATCTTATTGAATTTCCGTAAATTTTTAATCCTTCTACGATTTTCTTTGAATTCAGATCGATGTCATACTTAATAAAAGTTTCCGGTCTTTCATAACGGATCCGCTGTTCGGAACTGTATGTCCTTAGAAAACCGAATTTTTCAAGCCATTCTTCAGTAATCTGGATCGGCTTGATTGATTCTGCCGGTACAGAAAAGCTGTGGATGTCATTTTCAATCTTTACAAAATAATTTTTTCCCTCATTATCCTGGAATATCTCAGTAATATTAAAAATCTGATTTTTGTATTCCACTAAATTTTTGATTTTTAGATCTGCAACGTTCATACTATTTTGTGTGTGTTAAGTTATTTTTTATTTACGATATATCGTACTTATCAAGGTTGCAAATACCATGCCTTATGTTTGGAATAATAAACCGGATCCATTTTTATTCTTCGCCAGAAAAGGTCCTGAAGCCCTTTTAAATAAAGAAAAGTTGCATATTTTTAAATAGACAGACCAAATATATGAAAGTTGAATATGTGGTACTTGTGTGGTACTTAATGTATTGTAAATAATGTTGGTTAATCAATTTCAGGTGATTTAATCAAAATCACAGATCCGGAAATATGATAAGTCATGCTGTTATAATTCCTGTAAAAATATTCCGGAAATTTATATGAAGGAGATATCCCCTGTTGCGTCACAAAAAAATTAAGCAAAATAATTAGATAACCCACTTTCTAAGGCGGTCAAAAAATTGTTTATTTATATGGGCATCCTGATGTAACTTGTCATACATGCTCTGTATTATCCTGAATCGGATCGGCTTGCTTTTTGTAAACTCCCTTGGAATATTCTGAATTAAATCTCTTCTTCAGATACTATTGCGCTCCTGATATAATTTTTGAATCAGCCTGAATCAGTAGACCGGCCGGCTTTTCAATGTATCATCCGGCATAATCAGCTTTACCGTCAAAATAATTTAAGAGCCGGAACAGGAGGTGCAAAAGAAATTCTTGTTTTATGTATATTTAATAAAAAAAACATTAATAAATGATAGAAAACTTTCCCTTTTACCTGTCGCTGATTATTGTAATCATATTGCTGATCATGATTGCCAATAAAATCAGGGTAGCCTATCCTGTTCTGCTGGTTGTTGCGGGGCTGCTGATCAGTTTTATTCCGGATATTCCGCGGATCCATATCGATCCCGAACTTATTTTCATTATTTTTCTTCCGCCGTTGTTGTATGAAGCGGCGTGGAAAATTTCGTGGAAGGAGATGTGGCGGTGGCGGCGTATTATCGGAAGCTTCGCATTCGTTGTGGTGCTGCTTACGGCAACCATTGTGGCTTTTGTGGCCAATCATTTTATTCCGGGGTTTTCACTGGCACTCGGTTTTCTGCTAGGAGGGATCGTCTCCCCGCCGGACGCCGTAAGCGCCGGAGCCATTCTGAAATTTGTGAAGGTCCCGAAAAGAATGTCATCGATCCTTGAAGGGGAAAGCCTGCTGAATGATGCTTCTTCACTGATTATTCTGCGGTTTGCCATGATTGCGGTGGCTACGGGCCAGTTTATCTGGCAGGATGCAGTCCTGAGCTTTTCCTGGATGCTGATCGGAGGGATCGGGACCGGCCTGCTGATCGGATGGCTTTTTATGAAAGGCCAGAAAATCCTTCCTACGGATGCCAATATGGATACCGTCCTGACCATTGTTTCGCCTTATCTCATGTATATTGCCGCTGAGGAAATTCACAGTTCCGGCGTTCTTGCCGTGGTGAGCGGAGGCCTCCTGCTGTCCAATCACCGGCATAATTTTTTAAGCACTTCGTCCAGGCTTCGCGGGATCAGTGTCTGGGACAGCCTGGCCTTTATATTAAACGGATTGGTATTTATTCTCATCGGGCTCGACCTGCCTGAAATTACTTCCGGTCTGCAGGGGGTAAGTGTCTATACTGCGATTGGTTATGGCCTGCTGATTACCCTGGTGCTGGTGGTGGTCCGGATCCTGGCTGCCTACGGCGCTGTTGTCATTACACTGATTGCGCGGAATTTTATCACGGTAGCCGACTCCCGGCATCCTGGATTTAAAGTTCCTGCTATTCTGGGCTGGACCGGGATGCGCGGTGTTGTTTCTCTTGCAGCTGCATTGTCCATTCCTGTAAAGCTGTCCCATAACGGCCCGGATTTCCCACACCGGAACCTGATCCTGTTTATTACCTTTGTTGTTATTCTTACCACGCTCCTGGCACAGGGGCTTACCCTTCCGCTTATCATCAGAAAAGTAAACATGCCGGCCTATAAGGATCATCTTCCCGATGACGAGGCAGAAGATCTGATCCGCCGTGAAATGGCAAAACTGACTGTTGATCATCTGGATCTGAACTACCGCGGATTGCTGGAAAAAAGCCCTTTTCTCCAGCAGATCAATGAAAAATGGCGGGGAAAACTGGAAGAAGAACAGGATCTGAAACTTTCTTCCGAAATCAAACAGGCTTATCTGGATGTGCTGGACAGGCAACGGACATGGCTGATTGAGCAGAATCATGACCGTAATCAGCATTTCGACGAAGACCTGATCAGAAAACACCTGATGAAGATCGATCTGGAAGAAGAAAGGATTTTACTGGTTAATTAGTAAAGCCATTACTTTTTCCAGGTATTCGTTTTCCTTCACCACCTTGTTATAAGATTGCCTTGCGTATACCGGTGAAAGCTCATAATTTTCCGGTTTGGAATCAGGGTCTTCGTTTTCGATATAATTCAGGTGACGCGTGTATTCTTTAATTAGCTTATTGATCATCTTTCTCTTGATCCTGCATAAAGTATTGTTTTTTATTTTCTGAAGCGAATTCAGAATGAAAGATTTGTCCCCGTGGAAGTTTACTACATTTTTCACAAACGAAAGGTTGTGGCTATCCTGTAATACAGAATGTTCATCTTCAAAAATCATGATGGTAAATGGTTTTAATGAATTTGGAATAAAATCAAGACACTGGTGCTGAAAACTCAAAAGCCATTGACGGGAATCGGCAGGGATCTTTTCAGAAACCTGATCAGGTAATCCTTCGGGGAAATAAAGTGCACTGACATATCATTTATTTTAAGCGGTTGGTGTGACGAAAGTAAATTTTCCAGTTCAAATATCTCACCAAAAAATCTAATTTTGATTAAATGTATTGAAAATTTGTAATAAAACAACCGGATCATGTAATATTTTATCTTTAAAACAGAATATTATTAAATATTTTGTGGTATCCGGAAGTTATGTTTTAATAATCGGCATTTAGTAGCATGGTGAAGTCAAGAAAAAAGCCTCCTGGATGGAGGCTGAAAGATTGACTGTATATGCTGAAAGTCTCATTTGGTTATTTATGATTCTGAAGCCACTGGAGACGGCGTTCATCAGGCAGATGTTTTACCTTGAAATTTTCAAAAACCGCATTAAATCCGTTACCGTCAGGACAGGCAGCCATCAAACCTACCATGACCGGACTGTTGTCCTGGAGGTGGGCATTCCGCATCATAATGTAGTTTTTATCATCGAAAGAGTAGAATACCTCTACCGCATCAAGCCTTCTTACCGCCTTGACCCAGACTTCGGACGGGATTTTATCCAGGGCAATAACGCTCCAGTCGCTGGTTTTATGCGTCACCACTGTACTGAGGTTGTATTTTCCGTCTACGAATTCTATTCCCGCCTTGATGTAATTTTCCTTATCGATCCTCAGCATCAGGCCCATCTGGTCGAACCTGGCTTTATAGCTTCCTTTAATTTTGACTTTAGCTTCAAATTCCCCGCCGTAGGTCGTATAAAGAAAAGGAGCATCATCCACCGTGAATCCGTAATGTGAGATCCTCCAGTAATCGCTCTGCGGCGTAACAAACATTGATAAACGGTTATCTTTAATTTCCCATTTTTCCGGCTCATTGAACCAGATCATCTTTTCCAGGGTCTGGGAAAGGCTTTTATTAATCATAAACAAGGTGCAAAAGCTTAAAAATATTTTCTTCATTTTCTTCAACGGTCTTTAATCGCCCAAATAATTATTATTTTAGCAAAGGTAAAATGAAAGATGGTCTTCATCAATACTTATAAATAACCATTTTATGGAAATCGTTGATACGCTGAACAAAGAACTCCTGGTCCGGAACCGCGAAAAAAATAAAGGCTGCAGCCTGGATGCTGAGCTGTATAAAAATACAGCATTGTCTTATTGCAAAATAGAGAATGCGATTGCCGTGCTCAGCGATATGCAGGAAGATAAAAGCTATGTGTATTTTTCCGGAACGGCAGCAGAACTGGGTATTGACTCATCTGAAAATCCGAAAATAATCGATTCGATCTGGGAAGAAGACATTCTTAAAAGAATCCATCCGGATGATAAGCTTAAAAAATACATTCATGAACTGCGGTTTTTCAGAATGCTCGAAACCATCGATTTTAAAGAAAGATCTGATTTCAGTGTATTGTCAAAATTAAGAATGAGGGATAGGAACGGCCATTATCGTTTGGTCAGGCACCGGATGTTCTATTTTTACTCTCCTTACCATCTCAAATTGCGGTTTGCCCTCTGTCTGTACAATATAGCTGTAAACCAGTCGCTGCACCTTTCTCCGGAATTCATGATTATCAATACGGCGAAAGGAGAGGTCGTGTCCGAAGACCGGTTAACCTATAAAAACGTACTTTCTGCCAGGGAGATGGAAATCCTGAAGTACATCGGTGACGGATTCACCAGCAAGGAAATTGCGGGCATCCTTTCCATCAGCATCAATACCGTAAGCCGTCACCGCCAGAATATTCTGGAAAAATTAAAGGTGAAAAATTCAGTAAAAGCCTTTAATAAAGGCTTTTGGAAGTGAATTATTGTCTCATTTTTATTAATTAATCGTTTAATTATTAACGTTTTATCAGGCTTTTATAAATTGGATTTTTATTGTTAATTTTTCTTGTCAGTTATGAATATGAGTAGTGTTTATGATTTTTTAATAAAAATATTCTATGCATATTAAATTTTATTAGAAAGATCGTTGAATTTACTTTGAAAATATTTTTATATTTGTTAGTACAAACAGCTAACAAAATATAAAATAAGGATGAAAATCGACTTTACAACAGCCACTTTCAAAGATTTTGAGAATATTGAGGGGTTTGATATGATGCAGCGGGCAGATATCTATTATGACTTCCTGGAATATATGAAGACCAACGGACACCGTTACCGGTTGCAGAACAATACCGGCTGCAGCTCCATCATGAATATCGGAGAGAACAATGTAACAAAGGATATCATAAGTTTTGTAACCAGCGATTATCTGGGAATGACACAGCACCCAAAAGTAAAGGAAGCGGCAATGCGGGGAATCGAAGAATTCGGTACGGGATCTGCCGCCACCCCTCTCATTGGAGGATATTATTCCTATCACAATGAGCTGGAAACCAAGATCGCAGGCTTTTTCGGGCGCAGGCAGGAGGAAGCGGTAACTTTTACAACAGGATATACAGCCAACAGTGCTACCCTGCAGATCCTGCTGCAGAAAGAAGATATCGCTATTATTGATATGGCGGTACATGCCAGTGTTTATGAAGGGTGTATTCTGACAAACCGGAAAACATTCCCGCATAATAACCTCGATGCACTGGAACACATTTTGAAAACTTCTGAACAGCAGTTTCGGACCAAGCTTGTTGTGATAGACGGCGTGTATTCTCAGGATGGAGATACCGCACCAATCGAAGAGATTTATAAATTAGTAAAAAAATACAATGCCTATCTGATGATCGATGATGTACATGGGGTCGGGATCCTTGGGCAGACAGGCAGAGGGACCATTGAAGAAGCCGGACTGCTGGATAAAATCGATATCATTACCGGGACATTCAGTAAAACCTTCGGAAATATCGGCGGGTACGTGATTGCGGATAAAAAACTGACGAATTTTATCCGGTTCCAGTCCAGGCAGCAGATTTTTTCTGCCACCACGCCTCCGGGAACGGCTGCGGGAATCGTTAAAGCAATTGATCTCATTGATGAAGAACCCCATCTGAGAACAAAATTATGGGAAAATATCCATTATTTCAAAAATGGGCTGGATGCTCTGGGATTGGAAACGGGAACCACCCGTTCCGCAGTAATCCCGGTAAAGATCGGGGAGCCCCGCACCACTATGGATGTAGGAAAGATGCTGCTGGACCGCGGTGTATATACCAACCCCATCATGTACCCCGCCGTAGCGCGTAAGGATGCGAGAATCCGGATGAGTATGACGGCAACACATGAGAAAGAACATCTCGACAAAACGCTCAATGCATTTGAAGATATCAATAAAAAATTGCATATTGCAAAAAAATAATAATAACATGCCTAGAAAAGTGGTACAGGGCCCGATCAGGGATAAAGAAAAGACCAAACAGAAACTGCTGGCCGCAGTCGGAAAAATTTTAAGAACCAAAGGCTATTCAGGCCTGAAGGTAAGCAAAATCGCTGCAGTAGCGGGGTTTGACAAAAAGCTTATTTACGAGTATTTCGGAAGCACTGAAAAGCTGATTGACGAGTACATCCGTTCCCAGGATTACTGGAGCCGGATGAATCAGGATAATATCCAGGTCGATATTTCGGACGGAGGGAAAGAACTGTCGAAAGTCGCCATCCTCAATCAGTTTGAACATATCAAGAAAAACAAGGAGCTTCAGAAGATTATCCTCTGGGGACTTTCAGAGAACAAGCCGATTCTGAAAAAGGTAGCGGATGACCGTGAAGAATCAGGAGAAATGCTCTTCAAAAATGTAGTGGATCCTCACTTCGGCGATCAGGCAGTAAGGTATCGTGCCATTGCGGCACTTCTGGTTTCAGGAGCCTACTATCTGAACCTTTACACCGCCTACAATGCCAATGTGTTCTGCGGAATCGACCTGAAATCGGAAGAAGGAAGAAAGGAAATCGAAAAAGCTATTGTTGAGATCATCGATTTCGCTTACGAATCAAAATAAAATAATGATGAGAGAAAATTTTCCAATTGGACCAGATTAAGATTTATTATAATTTGAAGATTTTCATTTTTGAATTAGAACTATATTTCTTATTTTTGGCCAATGGAAAATTTTATCGTATCTGCAAGAAAATATCGCCCCCAGGAGTTTGATACTGTTGTCGGGCAGTCTCATATTACGGATACTTTAGAACATGCAATCGGAGAAAACCAATTGGCCCAGGCTCTGCTGTTCTGT
This sequence comes from Chryseobacterium hagamense, assembly GCF_007991455.1. Taxonomy (GTDB): domain Bacteria; phylum Bacteroidota; class Bacteroidia; order Flavobacteriales; family Weeksellaceae; genus Chryseobacterium; species Chryseobacterium hagamense. The sequence goes on from NZ_BJYJ01000001.1 coordinate 141,495, forward strand.
GGACCCCGGGGCGTCGGCAAAACTACCTGTGCCCGTATTCTGGCCAGGAAGATCAATGAAAAGGACGGCTCCGTTTCCGAAGACGGATTTGCCTATAACATCTATGAGCTGGATGCCGCATCCAACAATTCCGTGGATGACATCCGGGAACTGATCGATCAGGTACGTTACGCACCGCAGACCGGTAAATACAAGGTCTATATCATCGATGAGGTGCATATGCTCTCTTCTGCTGCATTCAATGCTTTCCTTAAAACCCTTGAGGAACCGCCTGCACATGCCATCTTTATTCTGGCTACAACCGAAAAACATAAGATTATTCCAACCATCCTGTCAAGATGCCAGATCTACGATTTTAAAAGAATTGTCATCGAAGATATCCAGGGACATTTAAGGTCCATTGCCCGGAAAGAAGCTATCCGGTATGAGGATGATGCGCTGTATTTAATTGCCCAGAAAGCCGATGGAGCATTAAGGGATGCCCTTTCCATCTTCGACAGGCTTTCCACCTTTTCGCAGAAAAACATCACATTAGCCAAAGCGGCGGAAGTCCTGAATATTCTGGATTATGATCAGTATCTAAAAATCGTCGATTTAGCCAAAGAAAATAAAATCCCCGAAGTCCTTTTTGCCTTCAACGAAATTGTAAAAAAAGGTTTCGACCCTCATATTTTCATTGCAGGGCTGGGAAATCATTTCCGGGATCTGATGATGGCGCAGAATGCTTCTACCATCGAGCTTATTGAAGTCGGCGAACAGACGAGGACAAAGTTTGTGGAGCAGGCACGGAAATGGAATCCGCAGCAGCTGATCGATGCCGTTGAAATCAGCAACCACGCCGATATCAATTATAAAAATTCAAAGAACCCGAGGCTTACCGTAGAAATTGCTCTGATGCAGTTGGCTTCCTTAACGGCTGATCCAGGCGTTGCTAAAAAAAAAAGTTCTTAATTCTCCCGCCGTTTCCTGAAAAGACAGACGACGTTAAAATTCCTGAAAGCCGGGAAATCAAAGAAATAAAAGCGAAAACTACATCGCCCGGACCGGCAGATGCTATTAAAGCTCAGTCCGCTGAAATAATTACAAAAACCACCAAGCCGCTTACCAGGCAGGCTGTTTCTTCGGGGTTCAGCGTCAACGCTTTCCTGAATAAGGAAGAACCTGTAGCAGAGGAAAATACAGCGGTTGAAAAAACCGGGGATCTTCCGCAAAGCCATTTTACCGAAACTGATCTCCAGGCAGAATGGAGCATCCTTCTGAAACAGCTTCAGCGTAAAGATACCTTTGTATTCAATGCCATCAAAACATTCAAGCTTCTGAAATCCGGTGAAAACCAGATTACGGTTTTATTTCCGTCAGACTCTGCAAAGGTGGAATTCGATAAAGTAAGCCGCGAATTTTTCAATCATTTCAAGACGAAAGTCCATAACTTTTCCATTGAGGTCGTGTATAAAAGAGATACCGAAAACCTGAAAATTGAAGTAATGACAAAGAAAAAGATTTTTGAAAAATTTGCAGAAAAAAATCCGCTGCTGAAAGATCTAGATGATCTGCTGAAGTTCGATCTTACTTAACAGAATGTCTGAAATAATCAGATTTAAAGATTCCGAACAAATGTATCAAAGTTATGGCGCGTTTTCAAACCTTTTGGCTTTCATCATTCAAATGGCGATTTTTTCAAAAACTGATTTTCTACAGGTTGCATGAAAAAAGATCCGGTTGAAAATTGATATTTAAATAAATTTTATATATTTGTCTGGTATTTGATCAGGCAATTGTTTTTCAGATCAGTACATTTTATAAACAAAGAGCCAGGAACAGACGATCCGCAATGGAAAAATTAACCCATTCATACCAGTCTTTTTTCGCATCCGCTGATGAATTTTTCGGCGGTGGTTTCAGCATTTTGTTTACCAGTTTTAGAAATTTCAGAAACTATTATCGATTTTATTATTGGTATTGCTAACTGAATTTCTTTCCAAAAAATAATGGGATATTGATTTCTTCAATTCCTTTTTCCTTAATAAATAATTTTTTAACGGCAGTTTTTTGAAAAGAATTATAAAGTAATTTTATAATGCTTTCTGCTATGTACTCAATATAAAACAAAAAAATAAGTAAGAATAATGGATTTAAAAGAATTAAAAAGCAGCTGGACGGATGCATTTTCCCAACCCATCATGATCGCAGGACCCTGCAGCGCGGAGAGTGAAGCCCAAATGCTGGAAACTGCCAGGAGAATACGTGAAACCCAGGCCAATGTACCGATTTTCCGCGCAGGAATCTGGAAACCGAGGACAAAGCCTAACGGATTTGAAGGTGTAGGCGTAATAGGGCTCAACTGGCTGAAAAAAGTGAAAGAAGAATACGGTTTCAAAACAGCAACCGAAGTAGCCAATGCCCATCACGTTTTTGCCGCCCTGGAAGCGGATGTGGATATTCTCTGGATCGGTGCCCGCTCTACTGTAAACCCTTTTACCGTACAGGAGATTGCCATGGCTTTAAGAGGAACTGATAAGCCCGTCCTGGTGAAAAACCCGGTAAATCCGGATCTGGCTTTATGGATCGGTGCGCTGGAGCGTCTCCTGGGGCAGGATATTAAAAACCTGGGGGTAATCCACAGAGGGTTTTCCACATACCAAAAAACAAAATACCGGAATAATCCGAACTGGCAGATTGCCCTGGATTTCAAGAGCCAGTTCCCGGATATCCCGATGCTGATCGATCCTTCCCATATCTGCGGAAACAGAACCGGCCTTGCGGACATTACCCAGGAAGCCATGAACGTAGGTTACCAGGGTGCAATTATCGAAACCCACTGCAGTCCGGATGAAGCATGGAGTGATGCTTCCCAGCAGATTACCCCGGAAGTCCTGGCCGGACTGATCGGGAACCTGAAGATGAGAAACCCCGGTGTTGAAGGCTTTGAAGGTGATATGGGTAGGCACCGGACCCTGATTTCGGATATTGATTTCCAGCTGATCGAACTGCTGTCCCAAAGGATGAAGATTTCAGAAAAAATCGGTAAGCTGAAAAAAGAAAACGACATTGCCATCTTTCAGCCGGACCGTTGGAAGGTGATTACGGAATATGCCAATCAGAAAGCCATCGAAACAGGAATGTCTCAGGAATTTATAGAAAAATTATTCAAGGCCATTCATGAAGAATCGATTGAGGTGCAGAACAGCATTATGATCAACAGATAATTGAATTTGTGCGTTTGAGAGTATGGAAGTGTGAGAGTTTGAGAGTGTCTATGCGTATAAATGTATACGGGTGTATGGGAGTAGGGAAGAACGAAATTTTAACCTGAGGGTATGAAAAACTGATATTCTCCAACTCTCAGACACTCTTACTCCCAAACCTGAACCGAATTCCTTATATTTGCATCATCTTATTATATGAAAGGAAAAATCATTAAATCTACAGGGAGCTGGTATCAGGTTTTGGAAATGGAAACCGGGCGAATTTTCGAGGCAAGGATCCGCGGAAAATTCAAACTGATCAAAACCCGTCTTACCAATCCGCTTGCTGTGGGGGATTTTGTGGAGTTCCAGCTGGAACAGGACGATATTGCCTGGATTACGAAAATTGATCCGCGCACCAACTATCTGATCCGGAAATCCGTCAATCTTTCGAAAGAAGCACACATCATTGCCTCGAATATAGATCTGGCGTGCTTTATCTTTACCTTAAAACATCCGGAAACTTCACTTGGTTTCCTGGACAGGTTTCTCGCCTGTTGTGAGGCCTACAACATCTCTCCTCTGATTCTGTTTAATAAGATGGATGTTCTTAATGACGAGGAAATCGAGACCGTAAAAGATATGGAGTTCCTTTATCATGAAATCGGATACGGCTCCCTGGAAATTTCTTCCTATTCAGGATTGCATCTCAGCCAACTGAAAGAGCTTCTTCAGGACAAAACGTCCGTGTTTTTCGGACACTCCGGATGCGGGAAATCAACATTGGTTAATGCTCTGCAGCCCGGACTTAATCTGAAAACTTCTGAAATTTCCGATACCCATCTGAAAGGGAAGCATACCACAACTTTTGCCCAGATGCATTTCTGGGATTTCGGCGGCAACGTGATCGATACCCCGGGAGTACGTGAGTTTGCCATGATTGATATCGATAAGGAAGAGGTACAGCATTATTTTCCGGAAATCTTTAAAAAGAGAGAAGAATGCAAATACCACAACTGTCTTCATATCAATGAGCCGAAGTGTGCCGTTATCGAAGGACTGGAAACGGGTGATATCCAGTATTCCCGGTACTCAACCTATATTAAACTGATGGAGGAAGCGGAAGAAGCGGCCCAGAAATAATCCAACTGTCATTTAATCCTACCTCGTTACTGGAGACTGATTCTGTAGGATCTTCGAAGACAGATACATTCCTGCTGAGTATAAATTTTCCGTTGCAAAACTCCGATCTAAAAAATTTTACTGATTCCTGAGTCTAATGTGAACCCGCAGAGGCGCTGAAATTAACAAGCAGGAAGAGGGAAGCTGGATGCCATAGGTTTCTCCTTTCAGAAATAGGTTCTAAAGTCTTGATAATTAAATTAAATCTTTGTCATTCCATCAGACGGTATTCTTATTTGATACTGAATAAATAAACCTGGTTTCATTTTTCAACCATAGTCAAATTTATATTGTTTAAAGTCGCGAAGGGATGATCTTTATAAAAAATAGGATAGAATCCGATCAGAAGCACGCATCGCTTATTCATTTTATCTGGGGATTCTACTGAAAATCCTGACTGAATTGACTCTAATCTTATTTTTGAATCAAGTGAATGGCTGAATATGATTTAGATCCAATCTATTTACATTATTCTACGGTCCGGACTTTTTTTTTCTGACAAGGAAATTTAATAGAGTTCTGTTTATTTTTATTATCTGATTTGATTTATGCTGGCAGCAATTTTTGTTAAACAATAGTTTAATTATTAAGAAGTCAGAGACCTGGGTTACAATTTTGGGGAATTTTGGATATAAAAAACCCAGCCGAAGCTGGGTAAAAACTAATAACCATGAAAACTCAAATTAAACATGAGAATCGTAATAGTAGTAACAAATCCTGTGCCAAAGTTTTGTCTTTATTTTCTTAACAAATGTTATATTTATGTTAAAAATTTTTTAAAATTAAAAAGACAGGAATTTTTTGTATTTTTGCGCCATTAAAAAAAATATCTATTTTATGTCTAACATTACATTCACTATGATTAAGCCTGATGCAGTTGCAGACGGACATATCGGTGCTATATTGGGTAAGATCGCAGAAGGAGGTTTCAAGATCAAAGCGATGAAGTTGACACAGCTTACGGTAGCTGATGCAAAAAAATTCTACGAAGTACATGCTGAAAGACCATTCTACGGAGAATTGGTAGATTTCATGAGCTCAGGACCTATCGTTGCTGCAGTTCTTGAAAAAGACAATGCCGTTGAAGATTTCAGAACACTGATCGGTTCTACCAATCCTGCAGAAGCTGCTGAAGGAACCATCAGAAAAATGTTTGCAAGAAGCATCGGGGAAAATGCCGTTCACGGTTCTGATTCTGATGAGAATGCGCTGATCGAAGCCCAATTCCATTTTTCAGGAAGAGAAATTTTTTAATAACATTCAATTGATCATAAAGAAATCCGGAGAATTTTTCTCCGGATTTCTTGGTTTATAAAGTGTCTGATTTATGTTTTTTAGTATTCCGGTACAAGCAGAATCTGGATTAAAAAACCGGAGGGAGGAAGAGATGCTGGAATTAAATTAAAAAATTTAATATAATGTGGTATTACGTAGAAATACGTAAATGTATTTTCCGTGTTTTTACGGATAAAATTCTGTGTATTTATTCTCATCTTTACGTCAGCATTAGAACAAAAGGAAAATTTAAGCATTAAAGTTTTCTAAGAAACTAATAACCATTACAGGCTCAAATTTTCACAAAGAAGAAGGCAGTTCTCCCTTGAACTGCCTTTTGTGCATTCTATTTTTAAAAAATATTAAATCTTCATCAGCTCGATGGTCCGCTCCGGACTTTCTGCAGAAAATACGGCATTTCCGGCAACCAGCACATCGGCTCCGGCTTCAAAGAGTTTCGCTGCATTGTCTACATTTACCCCGCCATCCACTTCAATTAAGGCTGTCGAATTATTGCTCAGGATCAGGTCTTTGGTCTCCGCAATTTTCTTGTAGGTATTTTCAATGAATTTCTGACCGCCAAATCCCGGGTTAACACTCATTAAAAGAACAAGATCAACATCGGCAATGATGTCTTCCAGCATCAGAACCGGAGTGGAAGGATTTAAAACAACCCCTGCCTTTGCCCCCAGGTCCTGAATATGATGGATGGTCCTGTGGAGATGGGTGCAGGCTTCATAATGCACGGAAACCAGGTCGGCTCCCTGTTTTATGAATTCTTCGACGTACTTTTCGGGTTCCACGATCATCAGATGGACATCGACAAATTTCGTGGCGTGCTGCTGAACCGTTTTCATCATGGGAAACCCGAACGAAATATTCGGGACGAACCTTCCGTCCATGACATCCACGTGGATCCAGTCGGCCTGGGATTGATTCAGCATTTCAATATCTCTCTGCAGGTTCCCGAAGTCTGCGGCTAAAAGGGAAGGAGCAATAAGCTTGGTTTTCATTTTTACTTTTATACGGTATTAGAATGGATTGACCACCGGTAAATAATAAATGAGAATAACTGAAAAGACAGTTATTTCAATGGCAGTCAACCTGATATGATTATTTTAATGGTCAGCAGCCGGTATGCGATAAACAGTACCACAGTAACCACGCTGAAAAACTCCCATCATCGCCAGGATCATCTTATAAGCCGGGCCAATGGAGTGGATCAAACCATTTGTACACAATAAGAAAGAAAACATAAGCAAAATACAATGCAGTCATTATATAGACGAATGTCGGCTTTCTTACAAAGTGCCTGAAAAAGCCTTTCAACCTAGTGATACTTCAGCTTCATTTCCGGCTTGATTTCGAGGATGGTTTCGTAAATAAGCTGAATAACATTTCTGACATCTTCTTTTGCAACCATCTCTACTGTAGTGTGCATGTAGCGTAAAGGTAAAGAAATCAATGCACTGGGAACCCCGCCATTCGAGTGGGCAAAGGCATCCGTATCCGTTCCCGTTGCGCGGCTGGCGGCTGCCCGCTGGAAAGGAATGTTCCTTGCTTTGGCTGTCTGAATAATCAGTTCGCGGATGGTATGATGTACGCTCGGTGCAAAGAAGACCACCGGTCCGGCTCCGCATTTCTGGTCGCCTTCTTTTTTCTTCTCAATCATCGGGGTGGTGGTGTCATGGGTAACATCGGTTACGATGGCGATATTGGGCTTAATGGTATCGGCAATCATATCCGCACCGTATAATCCCACTTCTTCCTGAACGGAATTCGTAATGTACAGGCCGAAAGGAATTGTTTTTTTATTTTCTTTTAGAAGCCTCGCCACTTCCGCGATCATGAATCCGCCGATGCGGTTGTCCAGGGCCCGGCAGACAAAATACCGGTCGTTCATTTCAAAGAATTCATCCGGATAAGTGATCATACAGCCTACGTAAATCCCCATATCCTCGACTTCCTGTTTGGTCGTAGCACCACAGTCGATAAAGATATTTTCGATTTTAGGAGTAGGTTCGTTCTGGTTTGTCCGGGTATGAATGGCCGGCCATCCGAAAACCCCCTTTACAATTCCCTTTTCCCCATGGATGTGAACGACTTTTGACGGGGCAATTGTCTGATCGGAACCTCCGTTTCTGATCACATAGATCAGGCCGTCATCCGTAATATAATTTACATACCATGAGATTTCATCGGCATGGGCTTCAATAACCACTTTAAATTCAGCATCCGGATTGATGATTCCGTAGCAGGTTCCGTAGTGATCCACTTCCACCTGATCGACGTAGGGACGGATATAATCCATCCAGATCTTCTGCCCTTCGTGTTCGTATCCGGTAGGGGATGACGTGTTTAAATATCTCTCTAAAAATTTCAAAGATTTCTTTTCAAATTTCATAAAAAAGGAATGATTTTTGCGTTCAATTTTTGTTCTAATAAGTGTAAAAATAATGAAATTTAGTAAGATTATTTGTCTTTTCCTTTTCTTTTTTGGGGTAAGCATTTTCGGTCAGAAAGATTCGGTCATTGCCAAGCCGTTAAGCCAATATCCTCAGGAATTGCTGAAAACAGACGAATTCGGAAACAAATATTTTTATGATGAGCGGCAGAAGGCCAAGATTTATGAGATCAACGGCGAAACGGTGGTGGTAATGGATGAGCTGGTTCTTCTGAATAAACCGAAATTCAATAACCAACTGGACCGGAATTATTATTATTTCCTGAATAAAAAACTTTACCGGGTATATCCGCTGTTTGTTACTGCTTTACAGCAATACCGCGATATCCAGGGTGAAATGACCAATCTGGATGATAAATCCAAAAGAAAATACATCCGTGACCGTCAGAATATCCTGGCCGACCAGTATGAAAAACAGCTCAGGGATCTTACCACCACCGAAGGACAGGTATTTGCCAAACTGATGAACCGGGCCACCGGCAAAAACGTTTACGAGATCATCAAAGAATTAAGAGGCGGATGGAGTGCGTTCTGGTGGAATGTAAAAGGTAAAATGGCTGATATCGACCTGAAAGACCAGTACAACCCGCATCGCAACCGTACCGATGAATATCTGGAATCGCTGCTTCAATCCAATTGGAATTCCGGTTACCTGCAGCCTTATCCGGGAGCCAGTACTTTCAGGGTACCGAAATAATAAAATATGAAATATAAAATTCCTGTAAGAGCACTTACAGGAATTTTTCTTTTAATTTATCAAAAACCATCCGGTCTACCGGTAAAGGAAACGGATTGTCCGGCCTGTCGATATCCACCCATTCGGTTCTCTCAATACACGGATCAAGGATCAGGAAGTCCTGTTCGTTGACGATATTGACGATATAGTAAATGGTGAGTAACTGTTCGTTTTCCCTGAATCGCGAGACAAGAAAGCCTTCCTGCGTATAAAAATGCTCTACAATTTCTATTTTTACATTCAGCTCTTCATCGAACTCACGGTGCAGGCATTCAGTAACGCCTTCGCCGAATTCCAGTCCGCCACCCGGGAACTTCATCAAAGGTTCGCCGGCATATTCTTCAAACAGGGCCAGTACTTTCTTATCTTTCACCGCACAGGCGTATACCCTGATGTTGATCTTATCTATCATATCTAATATTTGGTTAAGGCTAAGGTAGGAATTTTAGCTGAAATGAACAGATGGTAGATTTTTGAAGTTAATGTCCGGCAATAAGATCCCATTTTAACTATTTAAAAGTTTATCCACACTATTAAATGTAAATCCTGGCTATATCAGATCAGGAGGCCGGTAGGTGAATTGTAGTGCCGGAAGGTTATTGATCACATAAAGCAAAGCCCACCTTCATATTCTGAGAACCTTATCGGATCTTAACGGTTCAAATGGAAATTCTGCCAATTAAGTTTAATATAACATGAATTCAAGGAGGAACATGCATTAAGCGGCTTGAAGACGGACGCCGGAATTTTCTCTTGTCAAATATAGGATGAAAGGTCTAATTCATCAAACTGATTAAAGTCCTGAGGGGACGGTTTGGTACAGGATAGGATAAAATCCTTTCAGAAGCGAGATCCGTTTATTCGTTCTATCAGGATGAATGGTATTCAAAATCCCGGCTGAATCATTCTAATTTTATTTTTGAATTGAATAATCAACTGAATATGATGTCTGTACGTTCGAATTCACATTAAAGTAATTGTCCTGCATCTTACATTTTAACCGCATTGATCATCTCCCGTTTTCCGGGAGGACCCTGTTTTTTTTCCACCCGGAAATCCAGGTCCTGCAGAATCCTTCTTACACTGCCTTTAGAGGAATAGGTCGTTAACAAACCGTTAACCGCCATTTTGTCAGAAACCATTTCAAACAGGGGCTTTTCCCAAAGATCCGGCTGAACCCTCGCGCCGAAGCAGTCATAGTACACAAGATTGATTTGAGGTAAGTCTGTGTCTTTCAGGGTAAAAAAGTCACATTCGATCTTTTTCAGGTGAAAGCCTTTAATGATTTCCGTTGATTTTTCCCACTCAGCCCGATGAATTTTCTGATAAATATTCCTGAATTCAGGGTTATCAAAAAGCTCAAAGTAGGCCAGATCGTCAATTTCCGACTGGTTTATGGGATATTTTTCAAGCGTAAAATAATTGATGATATGATTTTTGTCAGTTTTTAAATATTCATTAATTGTTACCAAAACGTTCAAACCTGTTCCAAAACCGAGTTCTAAAATATTAATTTCATAATCATTTATCAGATTTAATCCGTTTTTAATAAACACATGTTCTGCTTCCTGTAATGCACCATGGTGCGAATGGTAGTTTTCATTCAATTCGTTGATAAATAGCGTTTTACTGCCGTCTTTGGTAGTCTTTATTTCTCTTTTCAAGTGATTTTTTTACAAATTTACTCTAAAATTTTTATATTTAGAAAATTATATTAAATTTGTAGAACCTCATAAAAAATTTTAGAAATGATAATTCAAAAAACTGAAAACTCCCGAATTTCTACATTCGATCCCAACAACTTTTCATTCGGAAACACATTCATCGATCATATGATCATCTGTGAGTATGAAGACGGAAAGTGGGGTGATGTAAAATTGGTTCCTTATGGTCCTTTACAATTTACGCCTGCGATGATGGGGGTAAACTACGGACAGGCTTGTTTTGAAGGCATGAAAGCCTATAAAGACAAAGACGGACAGGTTTTCCTTTTCAGGCCTGAAAAGAATTTTGAACGTATCAATAAATCGGCGAAACGTCTTGCCATGCCGGAAGTAACGGAAGAAATGTTTCTGGACGGACTGAAAGCCCTGGTGGATGCAGACCGCAACTGGATCCCTTCAGGAGAAGGAATGTCCTTATATATCAGACCACTGATTTTCGCAACGGAAGAGGCACTGAAAGCAAGGGTGGCCAATAAATATATGTTCGCCATTGTGGCAACGCCTGCCAAAATGTATTATACGGAACCGGTTTCCGTAAAAATTTCAGACCACTATTCCAGAGCGGCAAGCGGTGGAGTAGGTTCGGCCAAAGCAGCAGGAAACTATGCCGCTTCATTCTATCCGACCCAACTGGCCATTGAAGAAGGCTACGAGCAGATCATCTGGACGGATGATGCTACCCACGAATATTTTGAAGAAAGCGGAACCATGAATGTCTTCGTGAGAATCAACGATACGATTTATACGCCGCCGACTTCCGAGAAAATCCTTGACGGGGTTACGAGAGACAGTTTTATCCAGCTGGCCAATAAAAGGGGAATTGAAGTAAAGATCGAGCCTATTAAAGTAAAAGATGTTATCGAAGCGCAGAAAAACGGTACCCTTAAAGAAGTCTGGGGTGTCGGAACGGCAGTGGTAACCACTGTTTTCCAGGCATTGGGCTATAACGGTGAAAAGCTTGAACTTCCGAGATTATCAGACGAAGAAAGCTTCGCGGTAGTCCTCAAAAATGATCTGGTTGACCTTCAGACCAACCTTTCCGAGGATCCTTTCGGATGGAGGGTAAAAGTAGACCATGTTTTGGAAACCGTTTAATCGGAATATAAAAGATAAGCAGAGGCCGGGAATTTTTCCGGCCTTTGTTTTTTGCAATGGCTGCAGTGAAAATCGCTAAACTTTGGCGGCAAGTTTTGTTAATGATTCCCGAAATGTGTATTTTCGCAAAAGTTTATGAAAAAAATACTCTTCATATCGGTACTGGGTTTAATGGGATGCAGCAAGAATGCGCAGACCCATCCTCCCGTAGGCGGCGTCCTCAGCAAGAATGATCTTGAAGTTTCACGCAACAGGATGCGGAATCTCAACAGTATGGAAAGAACACAGATCCAGGACTGGATCAACGGGCAGCCTACAAAATTTTATCCTACCCAGCTGAACTACTGGACCGATGCGCAGGGATTTGATCAGAGGCAGAGAAGGCAGGACAACAGCCTGATTTCCTATTCCTATGATCTTTACGACTTCGACCAGACCAAAATTTATGATCAGCCAGTGGCAAGGAAAGATGCCAAATTCGGGCATTTTGATGAAATGAAAGCGGTAGAGGATGCTTTGCGCTTTATCCGCGATGGTGAGGAAGTAACCCTTCTGGTACCTTCAGCTCTGGCTTACGGAACCTATGGCGACGAAAAGAAGATCGATAATGATATTCCTTTAATCATAAAATTAAAAGCATTATAATCCATGAAATTGTTTAACAAAAATATAATTCTGGCAGCGGCAAGTGTTTCGCTGATGAGTTGTACACCAATTTATAAAAAAATGAACGTAGACAAAGAAACTTACGAAGGTCTTAATGACGGACTTTACGCAAACCTTCAGACCACAAAAGGCAATATGATTGTTAAGTTTGAAGACAAGAAAGCCCCTGTAACCGTAGCGAATTTTATCGGGCTTGCAGAAGGGAAGATCGATAACAAAGCAAAGGCAAAAGGAGTACCTTATTATGACGGGACTATTTTTCACCGTGTGATCAGGGATTTCATGATCCAGGGGGGAGATCCTCAGGGAACGGGAATGGGAGATCCGGGATATAAATTCGAGGATGAAAAGAATGACCTGAAGCACACCGGAAAAGGAATTCTTTCCATGGCGAACTCAGGACCGAATACCAACGGTTCCCAGTTCTTCATTACGGAAGTAGCTACTCCCTGGCTGGACGGAAAACATACGATCTTCGGAAAAGTAGTAAAAGGAGAAGACGTGATCGATACGATCGCCAATGTAGAAAAAGGACCTCAGGACAAGCCTAAAACCGATATCGTTTTAGAAAAGGTCTCGATCTTCAGCAAAGGAGACGAGTACAAAAACTACGATCCTGCAAAAACTTTCACTGAAGGAAAAGCAAAAATTGCTGAAAACAACAAAGCAGCCGCTGCAAAAGAAGAGGCTGACAGAAAGAAAAAGGAAGAAGAATTCAAAGCGAACCAGGAGAAAATGGTAGAAGACCTGAAAGCAGGAATGCAGAAAACGGAATCCGGACTGTATTATAAGATCACAAAAACAGCCGACGGCAAAGCACCGAAAGCAGGTGACAACGTTTCCATACACTATGCAGGAAAACTGGTTGACGGTACCGAATTCGATTCATCATTTAAAAGAAACGAGCCGATTGAAATTCCGATCGGAATGGGAAGAGTGATCAAAGGCTGGGACGAAGGAATCCTTTTGTTGAAAGAAGGAGAGACAGCTACTTTACTGATCCCGCCGGCAATGGGCTACGGAGAAAGAGGTGCAGGGGGAGTGATTCCGCCAAATGCATGGCTGGTCTTCGATGTGGAGCTTGTAAAAGTGAAATAATCTGAATTTTATACTGAGAAAGCCGTCCGCAGGGATGGCTTTTTTAGCAACCGATATACCAAATAACCATGAGAAATAAATACCTGTTGGTAATCCTTATGCTGGCCTCTTCCAGAGCATTCAGCCAGATCAGCTTTTTACCTTATGAAAATAAATGGACGGAGTCCTGGCCTGAAGTCGTAAAAATAGGAGATGTAAATAATGACGGACGGAACGATGTGGTTCTGGGGCTTCAGGCCTACGGTTCGAGCATCAACAATCATTCTATCCTGGTCTATCTGCAGAATGCTAACGGAACACTGGACCCACCGGTCCGTTATCCTTACGCAAGCGACTATAAAATCATCGGGTCCATCGACATCGGGGATCTGAACCAGGACGGTAAAAATGATATTATTGTCGGGATCAAGTCGCCGTCTTCCTTTTACGGAGTATTTTACCAGAACGCAGCAGGAGCGCTCGATCCCATCATTACCACTCCGCTTATTGAAACCCTGGAACGGGTTCGGATTGCCGATATGAACCGTGACGGAAGAAACGATATCATCCTCTCCACCTGGCAGAATATCCAGGTTCTGTACCAGCAGAATACAGCAGGAACCTTCCAGGGAATCAGCATTCCCAAGCCGGCGAATGCCTACGTCTATCCGGCTCCGATGATGGAAATTGCCGATATGAACAACGACAGCAGCAACGATCTGGTAATCCATATCCCGAACCTCAAAAAAGTATACACTTATTTTTCCACCGGGAATACCATGAATCCGAATCCTGTGGTTTTTGATGCAGGCCAGACTTATGACGGGATGACGCTTGGCGACGTGAACAATGACGGAAAGCAGGACCTTCTTCTGTGCCGGGGACCGAACGGCACTTCAAAGATCAGGATTCTTCATCAGGTTACCGGAAGCACTTTATATGCAGACCAGGGTGAAATGCCGGCTTATGAACTTCCCGATGCCTTACGGGTAGCCGATCTTAATAACGACGGTAAAAATGAGATCATTGCCGTACACGGAGGCTGGAGCCGGGTAACGACTTATTCGCAGAACGGCTTCGGTAATTATGCAAACGGTTATCAGCTGTTTCCGGTGGCTTATGCCAGCAGCTACAATGAAGACGGGCTTGCGGTTGGTGACATCAACAGTGACGGGAAGAAAGACATTGTCATCGCCGATTACAATGTAGGGCTGGATATTTTATACAATACCAGTGCAGCCCTGTCGGTACAGGAAACAGAAAAGATCCATGATGTAACACTTTACCCCAATCCGGCGACTGATTTTATAAGAATAAAAGGAGAAGTGCAGAACAGCAGGTACGAACTGTATGATGCCTCCGGAAGAATGCTTGCTTCAGGAACCATGAACGGAAATGAGATCGACATCAGAAACCTGCCCACCGGAAAATATGTACTTGGATTTTATGCGGTAAAAGCTACCGGACGTGTGATGACTTCTTTTATTAAAAAATAAGATCAGAATTTTTAACCTTTATGCCTATGAAAAACCAATTATTCGTATCGTTTTTTGCCGTCCTGTTTTGTATCAGTTTTGCGCATGCTCAGGCTAATCCTGAAGATGCCGCCATCAAAACATCACTTACCGGCTTTATCAACAGCATTAAGGATAAGAAAATTGAGCAGGGCGTGAATTACATCTATCCGAAATTTTTTACGGTAATCCCGAAAGAGCAAATGACCCGGATTCTGGCCATGACCTACAACAATCCTTTCATGAAGATTGAGATAAGCAGCCTGAAGTTCGGAGCAATTGAAAAACCCGAGAAGATCGGCAGTGAATATTTTGCCATGGTCCCTTATTTCTTTACGTTGAAATGCAACGTCAGTTCCATGAATGATGAAATGAAAAGGAAGATTGACGCCGCTTTTACTCAGAAATACGGGAAAAACAATGTGAAATACCTGGCTACGGAAGGAGCTTATCTCATCAATGCCGGAATGAGAGCCTGTGCCGTTTCCCGGGACCGGAAAAACTGGAAATTCGTCATTCTCGAGAAAGAATACAAACCGCAGCTGGTGAAAGTGTTGCCTAAGAAGGCTCTGGATAAGATTTAAGCTTATTAATTATTTAAACTCCTGCGGAAGAGGCTGATAATTTCTCTGTCCCCGAAAAAAACCTTATTTTCGTTTAAAATAAGCCAATGAGAAAGATTCTGTATTCATTCTTCCTGCTTTCTATGACGACGGTATATGCGCAGAGCAAGAAATTTTTTGAAAAAGGGAACGTACAGCTACAGCATGCAGTGGAAAAAATCAATCTGAGATTTGAGAACAACCTGCCGTTTGTAAAAGTGAAGATCAATGGCAAGACGTATAATTTTTTATTCGATTCCGGAGCACCGACGGTGATTTCCAATGCCATCTATAACGAACTGAAACTGAAGAAAAAATACAGGAGATCGGTAGGGGATTCCAATAACAGCAGGCAGCAGCAGATCTTTACCGAACTCCCGGAAATGGTTGTTGATCAACTGGTTTTCAGGAATGTCGGAGCCATTGTACTGGATCTTAATTCCGCAGAACTGAGCTGCCTGAAGGTCGACGGGATTATCGGGGCCAACCAGATGGCCAAGCTGTTCTGGCGCATCAATTACAGCGAAAATTTGCTCGAGGCTACCCGGGATCTTTCCCTTTTCCATCCTGAAGACTATACTTTCGTTCTCCCTTTCAAGCCGCAGGCCCAGAAAACCCCGGCGATAAAAACCTCGCTTTTCGGGAAAAGTACAGTACTTACTTTCGATACCGGATTTTCAGGAAGGTTTGAGATTACAGAAAAAAGCTATGATCCGGCGAAAGCAGTACGTAAGGTAAAAACTTTCGGTACCCGGTCAACAGGAGCCTTCGGAGCGGCAAAACCGGTTGAAGCGGCTATTTTCAGAACCGACTCCCTAATGTTGGGAAACCGGATGTTTTCTGATGAAATCTTGTCTACCGGTACTTCCAGCCTTATGGGGAATGAGTTCCTCCGGGATTTTGCTTTCATCATGGACTGGAAAAACAATTCCATTTACCTGAAACAGCTCCGGAACAATCCTCCGAAACTTGAATCATTCGGCTTTACGTACCGTTTTATCGATCAGAAGCCGGTAGTGGCTTTTGTCTTTCAGCAGGACCATTTTCCATTGAAAATCGGAGATTCGATTATCAGTATCAATAACGTGATGCTGGATCACCTGGATGGGGAAGCGTCATGCTATTATTTTATGAACAGGGTGGAAAAGGATCAGAAGACCATTTCAGTTAAAATAAAAAGAGACGGCAGGATACTGGATTTTAATCTGGACCGGAAAGAATATCTGAATTAAACTCCTCAAGAAAGGCAACTTATGTCTGATAAAGTGTATTTTACTTTAAAATTTTAAGCCTGTTTATCCTGATCCATAAAAAAAACAGACGGCTCAAATAATGGGCCGTCTGTTTTTTTGTAATTAACAATCTGTCAGACTGATTTTAACCGGTTATTTCAGAAGTGAGGCGCAGCTCATTCCGATGGTCTGCATTTTTTCGTTAATGCCCATATCTTCGGCCTTTCTGATCAGCTCTTTTGGAGGGTTCTGTCCGGGCTTTACGTTATTCAGTTTATAAAATAAGGTAAGTTCTTCGGGTGTTAACTTTTCCCCTAAGTCTTTTGTAAAGCAATCTGCAAATTTTTCAGTTTTTGCTTTAGGGGTGCCGTTGGCAACCATTCCTTGTACCATTTTGTTCCAGAGCGATTTCAGCATGGAAGATTTGGAATCCATAGTCTGTACTTTTGCCGACGCTTTAGACTGTGCCGTTAAGGTCTGGCTGCTGCATACCATCATTATGCAGGCTGCAAAAAATAGTTTTTTCATAGTTATTGATCTGAAGGTTAAAAGTAAGATTATTTTTTGGAAATGAAAGGAATTAGAGCAGAATTCTTATTCAGGCGTTTTGTTATTCCAAAGTAAACCCGGGAGAGAAATCAGATCAGCAGAATGAAATTTTGTACCGGGCGGACAGCTGAGCGGCAAACGGGTATTGCCTTACTTCCTGGAATATCTGAAATACTGATTCGTTTACTGATTACCACCTCTTGTCCTACTTTCTACAAGTGAAATTCCGGCATCCGGCTTCCCTTTTCCAACGTGTTGACCGGAGTTTTTCTTAAGTTCTATTAAACTCTGAATCCAGGTTTTCCTTTGATTTTAAATTGCTGAACTTCTTAAGATCAGGACGTTACCACTTTCTACTTTTTGCCTGTTGATTCCAAAATGAATAATATTTTACATTAAATTTAATAATGAGGCTCTAAATTGTGTAATAATTTTATTTTCAGCAAGTAAAATAATTTTTCATTAAATAATAATTAAATATGATTAAAAATATTTAAATTCAATTATCTTTGCACCCGTTAAATTCAAACCTCTTATAAACAGTTATTATGAAGAATAGATTTATTCTGGGAATTACCCTGGGCATGATGTTTTCTGCCGGAAATATAAATGCTCAGCAGGGACGTGTAGGGATCAATACTTCAACACCGAAGACCACCCTTGATATTGCGGCTAATCTTGGTACCGGTGATGCAGACGGATTTCAGGCCCCGCGTCTTACCAGGGCACAGCTTACCGCCAAAGGAAACAGTGTATACGGCGCAGATCAGGCCGGAACAATCATCTACATCAGCGACATTGCAGGCGGAGACGCAGTTTCACAACGGGCAAACATTACCGCTACAGGATATTATTTCTTCGACGGTAACCTTTGGCAGAAAGTGGGCGCAGGTAGCGATCTGTACAAAGACAACGGTACATTAACTTCCAACCGTACGGTTTCGCAGGGAACCAATACGATGGCTTTTACCTCGTCTGCAACCAGCGGAACCAGCCATTTTACCGTAGACAACAGTACTTTTAACGTCGATGCCGTAAATAACAGAGTAGGTATCGGAACCAGTAGTCCTTCCGCTAAACTGGAAGTAAACAACGGAACCACTCCGGGAGCTCTGAAAATTACCGACGGAACCCAGGGAGAGGGAAAAGTACTGACCAGTGATGCAAACGGAGTAGGGACCTGGCGGACGATGGCATTTTCCAGCAATGTAGAAGGAACCTGGCTGATTAATAATGCACAGGCATCAACAAATAATTCTATTCCGGCAGGCCGTTACAGTTCGGTTGCCAGGCTTTCGCTTCCTTCGGCAGGGACCTATCTGGTATTCCTGAATGCAGATTTCGGATTTGATAATGCGGTATCGATTCCGGGACAGGTGGAATATCTGATTACCCGCGGCGCAATCAATAACGAATTAAACCTTTCCAATGCCATCGGTGCAGTACCCGGTACCTGGAACAGCTTGTATAATTCCGTAACTTCGGGAATGGGAGGATTTACCGTTAACAATACCTTTTTTATCGTAACCACCGGTCCGCAGGATATTTATCTGACCATCAAGCCGATTGCGGGCCAGCCTGCAAATAACGGGGCGGCAGCTACCAAGCTCCAGCGATGGGGCGGTACTGCGGAAAACCCGCCTTATCAGAGCATCCCGGGCGGACTGGCAATTGACCGTTTTGTAGCCTATAAATTCTAGATATCAACTGAATCTGCTTAGGGTGAATTTTGCTTCGCAAATGAATGGTCAATGCTGAATTTAACCGCAATCATGCCGGAAAATACAATGATGCCGTTCTGCTTATAAAGTTCTAAAGCGTTATGGGTATATTTGAAAAACAATAATGTATCCCTGACAGGACTGAGTCCGTTTATTGCTTTCAGAAAATCAGAGGCCGGAAGCAATTTTACTTAACCCAATTTCCCGCTGGATTCGGAGGTTATCGGAATAATTAATCATAAAAAAAGTTTATTGAACCTGTTTCAATAAACTTTTTTTTATTTAAAAAACGCTTCTTTCAATCGGCAGAAAGCGTTTATGGAAAAATGCAAAGGTTAAATTGTGAGCGCCACTGAGGCTTTATACCTAAGCCTTCAGAAATCCCTGTTCAAGCTTTCCGATTTACCAGTTGTTGTCAATTATATAAACCATCTGCGTCAAAGTTCCGGCGCCCATCAGCAGTTCTCTCCGGTTTACTTTTTCGAAAGTATCTTCTTCCGTATGATGGATATCGAAATACCGCTGTGAATCCGGCACAAGCTCTGCCGTCGGAACCCCCATGTCGTGAAGCGGGTAGAGGTCGGTACCGGAGAACGTTCCAGTAAAATCATAAACTCCGTAAGGAAGAAACAGTTTTGCCCAACCCTGGATCTGTTTTCTCCGGGCATCGTCCATTTCAAGGGAAACTCCTCTCGGACTGAAACCGCCGGCATCGGTCTCAATGGCAAACAGATGTTTTTCATTGTTTTCCTTTGCCGTTTTACCGTACTGAATGCCTCCTTTTACACCGTTTTCCTCATTGGCAAAACAAACTACACGGATCGTGTGATTATTTGGAATAGCGAGTTTTTTAAACGTCCGTAAAACCTCAATGCTCTGTACGATTCCGGCGCCGTCATCATGGGCACCTTCGCCCACATCCCAGGAATCCAGGTGTCCTCCCACAAGAATAACCTGACTGTCCTTTTTACCCGTAATCTCACCGATGACCGAATGGGAACGTTTTTCGCCTTTCATTCCGCAGCTGGAGTTGAGTTTTGCCGTTACTTTTCCGTTCTGTAAAAGTTCCGCCAGTGCATCGGCAGTGGTGCTTCCAATGGCAACCGCAGGGATTTTTTTATCATCGCCGTAACGCATGGCTCCGGTATGCGGCACATCGTCAAAAGCAGAAGAAAGCGAACGGATAATCGCAAATTTCCCCCCTTTTTTCGCTGTTAAAGAAGCTGCCGTGGTCCTGTATTTAGAAGCATCACTGTAACCTTTAAAAGTTTCTACAAACGATTGGCTGAAAGGGTAGTTGAAGAAAACAATCTTGTCTTTCACCTGTTCCGGCGTGAGCTTATCATACTCCTGCATCGACCGTACCATGAGGATCTCTCCTGAAACATCTTTTCCACCGGTGCCTTCAGAGTTTCCTAAAGAAAGCATCTTCAGGCTCTTCCACTTCCCGTTGGCGGTTCTGATCTGTAGAGACTCTTTTCCCCTTACCCAGACCGGAACCATCACGTCCTGCAGCCACACCCTGTCGGCTCCGGCATCACGGAGCTTCTGCGCGGCCCATTGCACCGATTTTTCATAAGCTTCAGAACCGCTGAGGCGGTGGCCGATATTTTTGGTAAGATCACGCAACTCGGTATATGCTTTTCCGTTATTCAGTATTTCCGTAGAAATTTTTGCAAATTGTACAGAATCTTCTTTGGTCTGACCAAAAGCTGTCAAACCCAGAAATAATAATGATGTTCCTAATATCTTTTTCATTTTTAATAGCTGATTGTTAATCAAACTTATATATGGAATTGAATTCATTTAAAATTCAATATAATTCAGTTTTGTATCTTTTATGTAAAACAGAATATTCTTTGTCAGTTTATAAGAAGATTTATGATCAATTGGAATGCTTTTTAAAAGATTATTCTGATCTCTTTCCCGAAATTCAATTTTTTCATCGTACAACAATATAAACTGATGATTATTAAAAAAAAATAAGTTCCGCTAATTTATCTATTACAAAGCTTTTAGATCTTTTAAAATTTTCTTTGGATATTTCTCTGATGTAGAGATTTTCGTCTTCAGGAAAGTAAGTCTCATAAGCAAGTTCGTGTAAATTTTCACTGATAATATAGTAACAGCCTAATTGATCGATTTTATCAGCCAATAGAATATCAATGTTATCAAAAGAATTTATTTTTAAAACACAATGTAAAACATTTGGATTTTCACGGTCTTTGCAATAAAGAGTGATGGTGAGAATATTATTATCTGATGAAGAATATAATCCGTATCTGTCCTCAAAGTAGAAATAGGTAAAATCATATTCATCAAAATTCTCATCAAAAAAAATCGTTAAATCATATTCCTTAAAATCTTCCAGATCTATCAAAGTTAGATCTTCCCGGAAAATATAATTCTTTAATATATGTTTATGGTTTAAATAATCTGGCTCGTTGTCAAGTTGCTTTTTTAAAACAGTCTTTCCGTCAGAATTTATTTTGAAATGCCAAGAATTAATACTTAAATAAAAACTTTCTTGATCGATTGCATGAAATTCTATGCGTTCATAAGGTGTGAGATAGATTTTTTCATCCAGCAAAACTTCCTTTCTTATATTATTTTCTACATCTAGAATTTCGATGAATACTTCTGAGTCTTGTTTTTCTTTAATTAAGATAATTTGTTGTTTTTCTGAGATATAGTCTATTTTTTTGATTTTAAAGCCATTGAGATTACTTTTAGAAATCAAGTCGTTGAGAGTATTCATTTCAAAAGAATAATTACCAGTTTTTATCAATCATAAAAACCAGCTGCGTCATGGCCACTGCACCCAACAGTAGCTCCCTTTTATTCACCTTGTCGAAAGTATCCTGCTCGGAATGGTGGTAATCGAAGTACCGCTGGGTATCCACCACAAGCTCAGCCAACGGAATATCCAGCTTTTTCAGCGGCGAAATATCCTGGATCGCATCGGTCTGGTCGAAATCATAGACGCCGTAGGGAAGGAAATAATTTTTCCATTCAAAGATCAGTTTTCTCCTCTGGGGCGGCATGTCGAGGGAAAAGCCTCTGGGTGAATAGCCTCCGGCGTCGGTTCCAAGAGCAAAAACGTGCTTTTCGTCTTTCTTTTTCACGTAAGCGGCATACATTTCCCGTCCCTGGCCGCCGTTTTCACTGTTGGCATAAAATACCACCCGGATGGTATGGTTGTTTTCAATACCCATGGCTTTAAAAGTCCGTAGTACTTCCATACACTGGGCTACTCCCGTACCGTCGTCGATAGCGCCTTCCCCGAAGTCCCAGGAATCCAGCTGGGCGCCGAGAACGATCACCTTGGAATCTTTCTTTCCCTGGATTTCAGCAATGATATTCGGGTTGGTGGTGTCGCCTTTGGATTGGGCGGTCATATTCAGCCTGGCCGTAACTTTCTGGCTTTTCAGTAGTTTTTCAAGCTCGTCCGCCGATTTTACACCAATGGAGAGTGCCGGAATCCGTACTTTATCGTCCGGTTCATAATATACCATTTTCGCATGCGGTGTATCATCAGAAGCAGTAGTTAAAGATCTTATGATTAATGCTTTCGCTCCGGTTTTGGCAATTACGGAAGCGGAAATTAGCTTCGATTTGGCAGTAAGCAAATAAGAATCGCTGGTATTGATGATTTTCGGATCCATCGGAAGGTTAACGAAAGCGATTTTATCTTTCAACTGTCCTACCGACATTGCATTCAGTTCGGAAATTGAACCGATGAGCACGACTTCTCCGGTAAGGTCTTTTCCGCCCGTCCCTTCAGAATTTCCGAAAGAAAGCATCCTGATATTTTTCCAGTCGCCGTTTCCGGCCCTGATCTGCAGGGATTCCTTTCCCCTGATCCATACCGGAGCTTTGGCTTCCATTTTCCAGATCATATCGATGCCCATTTCCTTCAGCTTTTTTTCCGCCCATTCTACGGCTTTCAGGTACCCGGCTGTTCCACTGAAGCGGGGACCGACTCCTTTGGTAAGCTGGCCAAGGTTTTCGTATGCCGTTCCGTTGGTCATGATCTCATCGGAAATCTTTTTAAACTCATCGTGATAGTTTAATTTTACAGTCGTCGACGTCTTCTTTACCGGTCTTTTCAAGGGTTTCTTCTGAGAAAATAAAAATCCACCCAAAAAGAGTGGAATGATAATGAATGCTTTTTTCATTTTTATTGACCTTTCTTTTTCCGTTGCTAAAAGTAAGGAAAAATTGGTAATAGTTTATTGTTTCATGTCGTACATTAACAGGGCAGTAACCAACTTGGGCTCAATGAAGGTACATTTCGGAGGCATGCTCAGTTTCAGGTCTGAAATCCTGATCATATCGTTGAAACTCACGGGGTAAATCCCGAATCCGGCTTTGCCTTCGCCGTTGTCTACTTTTTCTTTCAGCTGGCTGATCCCTTCAATATTGGAAGTCCCTTTTACGTAGGATATTTTCTCGGAACTGTCCGGATCTTCGATCTTTAGAATATCTTTAAAAATATATTTATCCAGAAGGTGGTGGTCCAGATTGTCCAGTGATATTTCCTGGGAACGCAGATCGTGCTTTACGTGAAGGGAATAAAATATACCGTCCATGTACATGGAAATGTGGAATTTCTGGGAAGGGAAATAGGCCGTTTCACCTTTTTCATGGATAAGGAAATATTTCTCCAGCTCTTTTAAAAATTCTGCGTTTGATAATCCGTTAATGTCTGAAACAATCCGGTTGTAATCGTGGATCTTGATGGACTGGTTGGAAACGATAAAGCTGTAGACAAAATTGTACAGTTCCGTTCCGTTATGCCTTTTGTTTTTATTTTTCTGGTGTTTCGCATTTAAAGCCGTGGAGCCGATCCGGTGGTGGCCGTCTGCAATGTAGAAGGCGTCGATCTGATCGATCACTTCCTTAAACTGCTGCAGCTTCAGACGGTTGTCGATCCGCCAGATTTTATGCCGGATGCCTTTGGTATCCACATGGTTGAAGATCGGAACGTTCTTTTCCTCATGATTCATCAGCAGTTCGATCTTGGAATTGGCCGGATAAGTCAGCAATACCGGTTCAGCCTGGAGATTTACTTTTTCCAGATAGTGCGCCAGCTTCTCTTTTTTCTGGGGGATGGTACTTTCATGCCTTTTGATTTTCCCGTTCCAGAAATCCTCGATGCTCGCTAAACCCAATAGTCCCCTGAAAACCTGTTTGTTGGGATAAATCTGCTCATAAAGATAGTATGAAGAATTGTCCTGAACGAGTTTTTTCTCTTCCATCAGGTCTTCAAATGTCGAACGGATTTTTCTTAAATTACGGTCGATATCTTTGGATTTGCTTACCACATACGGCTTGATCATATGGATGTAAGTATTTTCTACCTGAGCTTTTTCCGCGATCTCTTCCTGGGTGAAATTATCCAGGGGATGGGTAGGAAAGGTGCTCTCGTAGTCTTTATGAGGTCTTATTCCACGAAAAGGTTTAAAAATAGGCATATTTTATTGTATAGTTTCTTTAATCTTAATAATTTGTTCGGCAAGCTCGACTCCGATTTTTTCCTGCGCATCCACCGTATTTCCCCCGATGTGAGGAGAAAGTGAAAGTGCAGGATTCATCAATAACAGGACTTCCGGGCTCGGTTCTTTTTCAAAAACATCCAGTGCGGCACCCGCTACTTTCTCAGATTCGATGAAATCGATCAGGGCCACTTCATTCATCACACCGCCTCTTGCCGTATTGACGATATAAACGCCGTCCTTCATTTTCTCAAACTGTGGCGTATCGATGATATATTCGTTCGTTTTAGGCGTATTGATACTGATGAAATCCGTGTCTTTCAGGAAGGCATCCATATCATTGGTGGAAGTGATTTCAAAATTCAGCGACTGGCCGTCAAAGAATTCCAGGGTCAGGGTTTTGGTCTTCGGCTTTCTGGTAAGGACCTTCACGTTCATGCCCAGAGAAATCCCTATTTTCAGTACTTCCTGGCCGATGCTTCCGAATCCGATAACACCAAGCGTCTTCCCTGAAAGCTCATAGGCATTGGAAAATGACTTTTTCATGGCGTTGAAGTGCGTTTCTCCTTCCAGCGGCATCAGCCTGTTGGACTCATGGAGGAACCTCGCCAGAGAAAAGAAGTGGCCGAACACCAGCTCTGCTACTGATTTTGACGAAGCCGTCGGGGTATTGATGACGTACTTTCCTTTTTCAATCGCATATTCAACATCGATGTTATCCATCCCGATGCCTCCTCTTCCGATGATTTTAAGGCCGGGACAGGCGTCGATAACATCCTGTCTCACTTTCGTGGCACTTCTTACCAGCAGGACATCCACGTTGTTTTCATTGATGAAGCTGATGACATGTTCCTGTGCAACCCTGTGCTCCAGTACTTCGATTCCTGCATTTTTCAATGCCTGTTCACCCGCTTTTGAAATTCCGTCGTTAGCTAAAACCCTCATGTTTTTATATTCTTTAATTATTTAAACAGATACATTTTAAATAATTTAACAGTGGCGCAAATTAAGAAAATTTAAAATAACACCGGTTATTATTTAAATAATTGAATTTCAAATTTTTATATTAGTTAATGGATTTCATGACATCCACCAGTACCTGTACGCTTTCAACCGGCATGGCATTGTATAAACTGGCCCTGTATCCGCCTAAGCTTCTGTGCCCGTTCAATCCGCTGATTCCTGCTGCTTTCCACGCTGCATCGAACGCTTCTTTTTTGCTTTCGTCGGTAATCTTGAAGGAAACGTTCATCAGGGAACGGTCTTCTTTTACACAGAACGTTTCAAACAGCGGGTTGCTGTCGATTTCATCGTACAGAAGTTTTGCTTTGGCTTCATTTCTGGCTTCGGCCGCAGCAATGCCCCCGTTGTTTTCCAGGTACTGCAGGGTAAGCAGGGAAGCATATACCGGGAATACCGGCGGCGTATTGTACATGGATTCTTTGGCGATATGTTGTGAGTAATCCAGGATGGAGAACATATTTTCTCTTCCGGTTTTCCCTAAAATTTCTTTTTTGATTACGACCAGAGTTACCCCGGCAGGTCCCATATTTTTCTGGGCTCCGGCATAGATCAGGTCAAATTTCGAGAAATCCAGCTGTCTCGAAAAAATATCGGAGCTCATATCGCAGACCATCAGCGTATCCACTTCCGGGAAAGATTTCATCTGGGTCCCGTAAATCGTATTGTTGGAGGTACAGTGGAAATAGTCATATTCCGCACCTGCCGTATAATCTTTAGGAATAAATGAGTAGTTTTCTTCTCTGGAAGATCCTAATACATCTACAGTCCCTACTTTTTTAGCTTCTTTAATCGCTCCTGCGGCCCATGTTCCCGTGTCCAGGTAAGCCGCTTTCCCTCCAACTTTCATCAGGTTATATGGAACCATGGCAAACTGCAGGCTGGCACCCCCGCCAAGGTATAAAACTTCATAATCGTCACCCAGATTCATCAGCCTTTTTACAATGGCGCGCGCTTCATCCATTACCGCTACGAAATCTTTGCTCCGGTGCGAGATTTCAAGAAGGGAAAGTCCGATTCCGTTAAAATCCAGGATCGCCTGTGCCGATTTTTCAAAAACTTCCTGAGGTAAGATGCATGGTCCTGCGCTAAAGTTGTGCTTTTTGCTCATATTATTTATTTTTTTGGTTTCCGTAAAAAATTATTTTACGGCTTTATTGATCGTTTTTTATTAAAATTCAGATTTCCGGTATATAAAAAACCGC
This sequence comes from Chryseobacterium hagamense, assembly GCF_007991455.1. GTDB lineage: Bacteria > Bacteroidota > Bacteroidia > Flavobacteriales > Weeksellaceae > Chryseobacterium > Chryseobacterium hagamense. Next base: position 168,240 of record NZ_BJYJ01000001.1, read on the forward strand.
CTCATGATGGATGAGACGGCAGCTTTTTATTCTCCGTGTAAGAATGCTTTTTTGCTAAGCAGTGCTTCTTCAGATTCTACATGGTCCTCATCCGGTACGCAGCAGTCTACAGGGCAGACCGCGGCACACTGAGGCTCTTCATGGAAGCCTTTGCATTCCGTACATTTATCGGTTACAATGAAGTATACATCATCGCTTACAGGCTCCTGCGGTGCATCGGCATCCACGGTAAGTCCTGAGGTTAGGGTTACGGTACCTTTCAGTTCAGTACCTTCCGAAGCTTTCCAGTCTACTGCTCCTTCATAAATTGCATTGTTCGGGCATTCCGGTTCGCAGGCTCCGCAGTTAATGCATTCATCAGTTATTTTAATAGCCATCGCTAATTTTTTTTAAATTTGCACAAAATTACAAAATATTCCCCAATTTTACAGTAATTATGAATACCGAAAATCAAGTTTTAGGTCTTATCAGACTCAGTGAATATATAAAAGACTTTTTAGCAAAAGATCAGCCAACTTACAATGAAGAGGATGCCGGTTTTGAATCTTTATTACAAAGAACCCAAATAGAAAACCCGTGGTTCACCATTGAAAACCAAAGATTTGCCCTGCAGCAGTGGGCCGGTCTGCTTACAGAAGAAAATATAAACAACTGGCTGAAGGAATATCAGATTTCAAAAATCTCAAAGAGGGTAGGGCTTATCCTGGCCGGGAATATTCCGCTGGTCGGTTTCCATGATGTGATTTCCGTGGTGCTGAGCAACCATATCCCGGTGATCAAGCTTTCTTCAAAGGATAAGTACATGATCCCGTTCCTCTTAAAAAAGTGGAATGAATTTTCAGAAGGCACCGTTCCGTTTGAATTTGTTGAGCGGCTGGAGAACTTCGATGCGGTAATAGCCACCGGAAGCAACAATACGGCGCGCTACCTTGAGTATTATTTTAAAAACCACCTGCATATCATCCGTAAAAACAGAACTTCAGTTGCCGTCTTAAAAGGTGACGAAACGGAAAACGAACTGAAGCTGCTGGCGGAGGATATTTTCCGGTATTTCGGCTTGGGCTGCAGAAACGTAACCCGCCTGTTTATTCCTGAAGATTTTGTAATCGACCGTATTTTCGAGAGCTTTGTCGGGTTTCAGGATATCATCAACCATCATAAATATGCTAACAACTACGACTACAACCGGGCAATCTACCTGCTGAACCAGGAAAAGTTCTGGGATAATAATTTCGTGATGCTGAAAGAGGATGAAAAATTATTCAGTCCTCTTTCCGTTATCAATTTCAGCCGGTATTCTTCCCTGGATGAAGTGAAAGGGTTTATCGCTGAAAATGAAGAGCATATCCAGTGTATCGTAGCCAGGGAAGAACTGGGTCTGGACTCCATTACCCCGGGCGAGGCACAGAATCCGGGACTGAATACCTACGCAGATAACGTGGACACCATGAAATTTTTATCGGTAATATAATTCTTCGTATCTTGCCGTTACCAATCCTGATCCGTATGAAGAAAATAGTGACGGTACTTACCGTATTGGCTTTTCAGCTGGGATTTTCCCAGGCAAGCCAGATCAAAATTGTAGAAAGCAAGAAAATTGAGCTGACTTCCGAATTAAGCAAAGACCAGCTTGCCATTTACAACCAGTCGTTTATAAAGTTTGTAACAGCACTGAAAGATTCGGATACGCAGGCTGTCAATTATCTGATCTCCGATAAAGTAAAGCATATTGTATCCGATGATGTAATCCGGAAGTTGTCCGGCGGGATCAGTTTTGAGCGGAAGACCAAAGTGTATAAATCGGGCTACCAGAAACTGCTGGATAATGAGACTTATCCGGCAATCCAGTACAAATATGCCGATGACCCGTCGGATCCGCCAAGGGATATCATCACCGTCATTTTTGAAAACGACGGCAAGATTCTCGGGGTTAAGCCGGAATACAGCAAATAAAAGACAAACTGCAGACAATAAGTACGTAGGTATTTCTGTTAATGGGTTATCTGAAATAAGAGCTTATGAAAAAAACAATATTCATCCTGTCCGTCTTATCGGCACCTTTCTTTTTCTCCCAGAAAAAAGCAACTCCTAAAGCTGAAACAAAAAAGGAGAATATCGATACCGGTACCAAAGCGGCTTTGCAGTTAAGCAAAGAGGAGCTTGCCCTGTATAACGGTAATTTCCTGAAATTCATCAGTGCGCTGAAAGCTTCCGACCGGAAAGGAATGGATGCACTGCTGTCGGAAAAAGCAAGAAAAATGGTTACGGAAGCAGTCTATCAGAAGCTGGCTGTTGATATTGATACCAGTAAAACCTTTGCCATTACTAAAAGCGGCTACAAGCCTTTTATTGATGGAAGCAGCTATCCGATGATCCAGTACAAATATGCGGATGACCAATCGGCTGAACCGGCGAAGATCATCACGGCCGTATTCGAAAAAGACGGAAAAATAATGGGGATCAAGCCGTATAAGGTTACGAAATAAAATAATTTAAACTAAAAAATAAAACTATGATGACAAATGTTTTAGTGGCGCATGCCAATGATGTGGATAAAGCAGCGTTTTACAGGAAGACCTACATCCATGTGGCCCTGTCGATCCTTGCTTTTATCGGGGTAGAAAGTGTCATGCTTAAAATGGTTCCGGACCAATTGATTTTTGCCATGTTTGCCCAACGGTACATCTGGCTGCTGATTATCGGGGTATTCTGGCTGGCCTCGGTGCTGGCCACCAAATGGTCGCTTTCGCAAAGCCGGTCTACGCAGTATTTCGGACTTGGGTTTTATATCATCCTGGAAGCAGTGATATTCCTTCCGCTGATCAAGATTGCTACGCTCTATGCAGGACCGAACGTTATCTTCCAGGCGGCCATGCTTACTATAGCGATGTTTGCCGGGATTTCCCTGGTTGCATTTACTTCCAAAAGGGATTTTTCTTTTTTAAGAAATGTAATCATTATCGGCGGATTTATCTCTTTGGGACTGATTGCAGGCGGAATGCTTTTCGGATTCAATTTAGGACTCTGGTTTTCCGTGGGAATGGTGATCCTGGCTTCTGCAACGATTCTGTATCAGACCAGCATCCTGAAGAATGCATACAGCACGAATCAATATGTAGGAGCATCTTTACAGCTGTTTGCCTCCATCATGCTGTTGTTCTGGTATATCCTGAGTATCCTGATGAGCAGAAGAAGCTAATCGACATAAGAAATTTGATTAACCAAAAAATCCTGATGTCTGGGCATCGGGATTTTTATTTTTGGTCGGTTGAACGCAAATGGCACTAATAAAATCACAAGCGTCACAATTTTATATTTGTGTTTATTCGTGAAGAAATTATTGAAATTAGTGTTTAAAATTTCTGTGAGTCTAAACACAAATGGCACTCATAAGATCACAAGCGTCACAATTTTATATTTGTGTTCATTCGTGAAGAAATTGGTGAAATTAGTGTTTAAAATTTCTGTGAGTCTAAACACAAATGGCACTAATAAAATCACAGGCGCCACAATCTTATATTTGTGTTCATCTGTGAAAAATATTTGTGAAATTAGTGTTTGAAACTATTTGTCGATCGAACCTAAAACCTTCTGGGCAAAAGAATTCAAAGCATCCTTTTCACTCATTCCGCTCTGTACGCTGGCATGAACTTCCAGGGCGCCGCAGATATTGGTAATAAGCTCTCCGGCAACATTCAGATCTTCTTCGGTAGTTCCTCTGAATTCCGTGAAGCTTTCAAGTACTTCAAGGGTCTTCTCTAAATTTGCAGGCGTCTGGTTCTGGTAGAACTGTCTGATAATCGGTAATTTCATAATTACAACTCGTTAAATAAATTGATTAAACTTTCCGCCTGGTTAGACTGTACCTGGTTTACCAGTTCACCGTTTCTGAAAATGGCAAACGTCGGAAGATTATCCACTTTAGCCAGTTTTCTGCTTTCCGGCAGTTTTTCCGCATCTACATACAGGAAAGGAATGCTGTCGTTTTCAGAAGCTAATTTTTTAAATTTAGGCTTCATAATCCTGCAGTTCCCGCACCATGTCGCTCCATATTGAACAACCACTTTTTCATTTTCGCTTACGATATTCTGAAGCGTATCTTCTGTTAATTCGGTATACATTGTTTATTTTTTTATAAAAAATAAACAATGTAACAATCTGAAAATTAATCAATCTAACAATTCAAAAAACTGCTCTTAAAAATTGTTACACTGTTAGATTGTTACATTGTTATATTAAAAATTTTTAATTTTTAGCTAAATACTCAGCAGTAGAAGTACGGTCTGCTTTCATCGCATCCTTTCCTTCTTCCCAGTTGGCAGGGCAAACTTCACCGTGCTTCTGAACGTGCGTATAAGCATCGATCAGTCTCATATATTCTTTTACGTTTCTGCCAAGCGGCATATCGTTTACCGATTCGTGGAAAATTTTTCCGGTCTCGTCGATCAGGTAAGTTGCTCTGTAAGTTACGTTTGATCCGGTGAAAACTTCTTCCCCTTCTTCGTTATATTCGAAATCCTGGTCTACAATCCCAAGCATGTTGGCCAGTTGTCTGTGGGTATCCGCCAGAATAGGATAAGTTACGCCTTCGATACCACCGTTGTCTTTGGAAACGTTCAGCCATGCGAAGTGTACCTCGTTGGTATCACAAGAAGCACCGATTACTTTTGTGTTTCTTTTTTCGAACTCAGGCAGAGCTTCCTGGAATGCGTGAAGTTCCGTCGGGCATACGAAAGTAAAATCTTTCGGGTACCAGAACAAAAGTACTTTCTGCTGGTTGGCAGTAGCTTCTTCTAAGATGTTGATTCTAAGATCATCCCCCATTTCAGACATGGCGTCTACGGTTACATTTGGGAATTTTTTTCCTACTAGAGACATAATTTCTTGGTTTTTTATATTTAAATTTTCTGATGCAAAGATAAACATACTGCATCTATCGTACAAAAGCACTCTGATTAATATAATCTATAATTAATTTTGATAGCATGAGAAGGAAAAAAGTCCTGACATCAATGATTTTTAAGTATTATTTTAATTGGAATCCGATAAGGTGTGAATTTATTAAATTTGATAAAAATCAATAAAACCCATGAAAAAAATATTTTTGTTGTTGAATTTCCTGCCGGCTTTTTGTCTTGCATAGTATATCACCTGCATTTATCAGCTTAAGCATAAAGCCAATCCGGATAAGCCGGAGCTGGTTACAGAAAATTATTATTTGGATATTTTAGGAGCGGAATCGTCTTTTCGTTCGGAGCGTGAGCGTGCTTCCGATTCTCTGATTTATAGAACGGGTTTAGGACTGGGGAGGTCACCGGTCTTTAATTCCTCAAGTGTATATTCTGAAAAATCTGGAAACCAGGGAGATTCAGAAAATCATTTTTACCAACTTTTTTAACGACAAATATTCCATTTTAATTGATGAAAAATTAGATTGGAAAATTCTTCCGGACAAAAAGAAAATTGCGGATCTGGACTGTCAGATGGCAACGGTAAATTATGGAGGCCAAAACTGGACGGCATGGTTTACCCAAAGTCTTCCGGTACCTGAAAGCCCTTATGTTTTTAACGGGCTGCCGGGACTTATCGTAAATATTTCGGATAGCCAGTCGGATTACAGCTTCAGTCTGATTAAAACAAAAGAATTTAAAAAAGACAATTTATTTGCTGTCAGAAAGGTACAGGTTATCAGTTGGAAAGACTTTCAGAAAATTAAAACGGATTATTATTCTGATCCTTTTGCAGAAATTAAAGCAAGGAATATGAAAGTACAGTCCGGAGACGAAAAAGGGAATCCGGTTCCTAAGGATCTTAATAAATTAACAAAACAACTGAAAAAACAGATCAGAGAAAATAATAACCCAATTGAACTGAACCATAAAGTAAATTATGAATGAAATTCCGGAATTTTATAATTTTGCTATTGGCTATTGGCTATTGGCTATTGGCTATTGGCTATTGGCTATTGATCTGATTCTTTAATTCTTCAATAAATTTTTCATGAGCCTGATTCTGCTGTACTAATTTTTTGAATTCCTCAAGAAAATTTTCAGGAAGATGGGTGATAATGGAGTCCGGGTGATGACCGGCCTGCCCGTTAGCGCTATTTGTATAATTTCCCTCCAGAAAATATTCAAAATCCTTATTAAAGAACCGGCATATTTTACTCATCAGCAGGAAATCGATTTTTTTCGAAGTTCCGCTTTCTATATTATGTAAGGTCCCTTGAGAGATTCCTAATTCAAAAGCAAGCTCGGCCTGGGAAATGGGCCGTTTTTCCCTTAAGGTTTTAATTTTAATTCCAATATTCATGTTTTTTAGATTTAATGAGTTTTCTGATCAAAATAATTAATTCCCTAGTTGACAAATATGAAAACAATTTTCAATTTTGTCACTACCAATTGATCCGGAAAAATGGTAGTATAAGAAAAATTAATTTTTAAACCATTAAATTATGAAAAATTTTAAAAAACTTTCGAGAAGAGAATTATTAAATATTACAGGAAGTTTTGTTGCACCAGGCAGTGACCTGTCTGCTGCTAATGATTGCCATGTCCATTATAAAAGAAATCCCGATGGCAGTTTGGGGGCTATCGTAAGTTCCGGATCCGGACCCTGTCATCCGGTGTCTGGTACCATCTGCAGGACTTTTTCTTCAGGAACCGACGGAAATTGTTACTAATTATCTTAGAATGGTATGAGGCCTCATACCATTCTTATTAAATTATCTAAAATGAAAAATTTATTCAAACTTTTTCTGTTGGTGTTTTTACTGATTGGCGCCCGGAATTATGCTCAGCATTACAAAGCGATCTATAAGATGATCTATAAAGCGGATTCTCTGGATAACAGAACTTTAACAAAAAATATGGTTTTAGAGATCCGTCAGGAGCAGACGAGTTTTTGTTCATATGATTTTTACAAGGAAGATTCTATTTATCAGGAAAAAATGAAATTAGGGAAGGAAGTCTATCAGCCCATGTTTGATTCTGATTTTTCCATTGTCAGCAATCATGATAAATTAACGGTTAGTAAATTTTTTAATTTTCCACCAAATAGTACAATTTACAGGCTGGATGAAAATGAAAAGAAATTCAGTTGGGAAATATTGAAAGAAACGAAAAAAATTAATCATTATATATGTCAGAAAGCTCAGCTAAAGTACAAAGGAAGAAAATGGACTGCCTGGTTTACCAAAGAAATACCTTTAAATTTCGGTCCGTATATTTTTGAAGGGTTACCGGGCCCCATCCTGTATATGGAAGATTCCAGAAAAAATTATACATTTGAATTGCTGTCTTTAAAAAATACAGATCCGGCAGATCATAGTTTATTTAATAATCTGAATGCAATTCCCATTTCCGGAAAAGAATACCAGAAGATTTGTCTAGACCGTTACCATGATCCTTATAAAGAAATGCGTAATGACGGAGCCTTTATAGAGAGCTCTTCCGGTGAGTTGAAGAAGCCGAATATCAATGAAATGACACGGACAAAGCAAAAATTTATAAAAAGTCATAACAATCCGATAGAACTTTCAGAAGCGGTAAAATATCCTTAAATTGAAGTTGCAGTTGCAATATTTAATCAGTATTATTTAACGCATGGAAAATTTATGACAAAATATGTGCTTTATTGTTTTAAGTTATTTTTCGGAACATCGATGCTCAAAATAAAGTGTTTACGTATGATTTGTATTACAAACCCAATCCTTTAAAGGACAATATTGTTTCAGAAAAAACCGTTTTGGATGTTAAAGATCAGGTATCAATTTTCAGAACTGAAGAAGAAAAACAATCGGATTCACTTATCGCGCTCACGGGCTTGGGGTTAGGTAGGAAAATGAGATTAGACGATCAATTTTATGTTACCAAGAACTTAATTGAAAATATTACTTATAAGAGTATTCAAAGTGTTTATCGAGATATCTATTCAGTAAAAATTACAGAAAAACTTGACTGGGAAATTTTGCCTGATAAAAGTAAAATGGCGAATTTCAATGTTCAAAAAGCAGAGGTTAATTATGGAGGTAGAAATTGGATAGCCTGGTTCACTAATGAAATTCCCATTCAGGATGGACCTTATATCTTCATGGGACTACCTGGTTTGATCGTTAAAATCTCAGACGATAAGAATGATTATAGTTTTAGTTTAACTGAAATAAAAAACGGAGGTGAAAAGATATATTATAGAAATAAGGGTTCTGAATTAACCTGGGAACAATTTCAGAAATTAGCAATCAATTATTATTCAGATCCTTTCGCACGTATGAAATCCATGGGAGTTCCCGTAAAAAAAGATGACGGAGCAGGCAATGCAGCTTCTGTACCTATGAAACAAGAAACTGATAGATTAAAAAAAGTAATCAGAGACAATAACAATCCGATAGAACTTAATCACAGAGTCGAGTACAAATAAAAAACCTGCTGTGCGGCAGGTCTGTGTATTATTTATTCTGTATAAGCTTCTCCAGCATTTCAATCGTTCCATTCTTCTCTTTGAGGATGCGCTCGTATAAAGCCGCTTTCTCTTCATTAAGCCTTTTGATTTCCTCTAAAGTTTCCAGCCATTTTTCAAAAGGATTGATATGAATCGTCGGGTAATAGTTATATCCATTGGATTGATCATTAAAAGTATTCGAAATAATCTGAACCGCCTGCTCCTCATCGAAATTGCGAAAAGCCTCTGTAGGAATCTTTAACGCTTCTGAAATTTGTTGCAACAGAGAGTCTTCAATGACATCCTTCTGTTCCAGCAGCGATACTTTTTTCTGGTTCCAGTCTTCACCCAGGTCGAAAGCCAAAGCTTCCTGCTTGATGCCCAGCATCTCCCTGAATCTTTTTACGTTGCGCCCCTGATGTACTTTTTGTTCCATGACCGGTGTTTTTTTATTAGTTAGTAAAGGGTAAATTTAGAAAATATTAGGGGATTGGGCAAGGGAGAAGTTTGCTGTGCAATTTAGCATTTGCCAAAGTCAGAATCTTTGCCAAAGTTTTTAAAATAGAAAACCTGCTGTAGGGCAGGTCAATTCCAAAATTAAGAAGAGACTGCCTTCAGGACAGTCTCTTGTATTTAATAACCGAATATCTCAGTGAGGTTCAGTTTTTTCATTTCACCAAGTTTCTGCATATCGGCTTCGCTTACTTTGTCCTGCGATGCCACGAGGCAGTAGGTGTAGCTTTTGCCTTTCATTTCCTTATCGTGGAAGCTGTTGATATCGGCAAAGGTCAGCTCCGGAGCCTGTTCATAGACATTTTTACGGATGTCTGAATTGTTTCCGAGCTTCTGTGCTTTCAGGTAGGTAAAGATGATGCCGTCCTGAGTAATCCTTTCCGCCGCAATGGTCTTTCTGAGACCGCTTTTCGCCGTTTCAAACAGCTGGTCGGACTTTGGAAGGGTCGTTAAGAGTTCGTTCATCGCCGTAGTCGATTCATTGAACTTATCGGCCTGTGTTCCGACATACGCCATGATCATGTCTTTGTCTTCTTTCTTGCCAGGAAGCGAGAAATAGGAATAAGTGGAGTAAGCCAGCGCTTTGGATTCCCTGATGGTCTGGAAAACCACGGAGCCCATTCCGCCGCCGAAATAATTGTTGAACAGGTTAACAGTCGGGGTAATGCTCACATTGTAAGGATCGCTGTTGCGTACCCAGAAAATTTCTGCCTGCACCATATCGTAATGCGCAAACAGCACTTTGTTTTTATCGGTAGCCACCTGCGTGAACGTTTTGGATTTCGGCATTTCCTTCAGGGTATTCGGAACCTGATGGATCTTCGTAAGGGAAGAAGCGACCTCTTCAGCCGATTTCGGCCCGTAGTGAAGGATCTTATGTTTAAAATTAAACAGATCATGCAGCATATTCACCAGGTCTTCGGCTTTTAAAGCATCCAGTTCCGCGTCGCTCAGGGTATTGTTGAAAGGATTCTGGGAACCGTATTGGGCATAGCTTCTCAACCCGCTCATGATGGCACTTTTATTCTGCTTGGCATTGGCCCTGGATTTTTTCAGTCTTATTTTGTAAGCATCCAATGCTTTCTGATCGGCCACACAGTTTTTGATGAGTTCTTCAAACAAGGCGGTGGTTTTATTGAAATTTTCATTCAGTCCTTCCACCGTTACGTAGGTTTCTTCGTTTCCGGCACTTACATTAAAGCTTGAGGCCAGTTTATAGAATTCTTTGCTGATGTCTTCCGAAGATTTGTTTTTCGTGCCCAGGTATTGCAGGTATTCTGCAGCGATCGGAAGGATTTTGTTGTTCCATTTTCCGGCATCAAAATAATAGTACAGCCTGAACAGGTCGTTATCGGTATTTTTCACCGAAAGTACTTCTACGGATTTCACATTGCTCTTTGCAATGTCCTTATCGAAATTCAGCCATACCGGCGCGATCGGGGATTCCGGCATCTCATCGATCTTCTTCAGGAACGGGGACTGGTCTTCCCGGTTTACGGAAACCGGTGTGATCGTCGGTTTATCTACTTTAACGATGTTTTTATCTTCCCCTTTTCTTTTGTAAACGGCTATGTAATTGTTGTCTTTAAGATACCGGGATGCGAAATCCATGATGTCTTTTTTCGTCAGCTTGGAAATCTCTCCGATGTATTCCAGCTGGGTCCTGTGATCCACTTCCGAAGTAAACTCATCCATCAGCGATTCCGCCCTCGACGTATATTTTTCGTATTTCTGGATCATGTTTTTCTTCTCGTTGTTCACGATCGACTGCATCAGGTCCTGGGAAAATTCGCCCTTTCTGAGTTTATCGATTTCCTGAAGCAGGAGGTTTTTCACTTCATCCAGCGACTGTCCTTCCGTAGGATTACCCTGCACTAAAAGGGCTGAATAATCTTTCAGGACATAAGGATAGGCATAGGCACTTAACAGCTTCTGCTTTTTCACGAGATCCAGATCAATGAGACCGGCCTGTCCGTTGGTCAGCATACTGCCGATGAAATTCAGCATCCGGGCATCTTTGGTGGTCGCTCCCGGAAAACGGAATCCGATCATGATGTTTTCCGGATTCGGGCCCCAGACTTCTCTGGTGATGGGTGCCGCAATCGCACTTTCCTGCCCCGGATTGTAAACCGGAACCGGCTTGTTTTTCATATAGGAAAAAGCACGGTCGATCTTGGCAATCATTTCATCCGGATTAAAATCCCCCGACATAATGATCCCCATATTGTTGGGAACATAATAGCTGTTGTAATAATCACGGATCGCCTTTAAAGAAGGATTTTTAAGATGCTCAATCGTTCCGATGGTCGTCTGTTTTCCGTAATTGTTGTTCGGGAACATGGCGGCAAACATGGCTTCATTGACTTTTCTTCCGTCACTGTCCAGGCCTCTGTTCTTTTCTTCATACACTGCTTCGAGTTCCGTGTGGAAAAGCCTTAAGACCGGTTGTCTGAAACGTTCGGCCTGAAGTGCCAGAAATTTATCCGTCACATTGGCCGGGATGTCTTCCGTGTAGACGGTCTGTTCGTATGAGGTAAAAGCATTGGTCCCGTCGGCGCCCATGCCCGCCATCATTTTGTCGTATTCGTTGGCAATGGCATACTTGGCGGCTTCGCCGGAAACTTTATCAATTTCTTTATAAATTTCTTTTCTTTTGGCTTCGTCCTTTGTTGTATTGTATTTTTCGTAAAGGGCATCGATCTGATCCAGCAGCGGCTTCTCCTTCGCCCAGTCTTTGGAACCGAAAGCGTCGGTGCCTTTGAAGAGCATGTGCTCCAGGTAGTGGGCCAGGCCGGTGTGGTCTGAAGGATCCGTCTTGCTTCCCGCTTTGGTCGCAATATAGGTCTGGATTCGCGGATCTTTCTTAGTCGGGCTTAAAATAACGGTCAGTCCGTTTTTTAAAGTGTAATATCTCGCTGCCGTCGGGTCATTTGTTACATATTTATACGTATAGCCGTTTGACTGTGCTTCTTTCCACTGGAAATCCTGTCCGTAAGCATATCCGCAGAAGCTGGCAGCTGCAATACTGGTAACAAGGGTTATTTTTTTTAAGATGTTCATTTTAAATAGGAAATTAAAATTTAAAATTCAAGGTTTACCGTATTACGGTATTTTTACTTGTTCAATTTAATTAAAAGGATCCAGAAGATTTTTAATTCTTCTCATCGCTTCTTTTAAATCCTCTTCCGAAGCGGCATACGAAAACCGGATACATTCCGGGCTACCGAACGAGACACCGCCTACACACCCTACATGCGCATGTTCCAGAATGAACATCGCAAAATCGTCGGAATTTTTTATTTCCGTACCATTAAGTGTTTTGCCGATATAGTGGGAAATATCAGGGAAGAAGTAAAAGGCTGCTTTGGGCAGGACCACCTTGAAACCGGGAATTTCTGTCATCAGGTCATACACAAGATCCCGTCTTTTCTTAAAAGCATCGATCATGTATTTATATTCCGAAGGATCGGCCTGTAAAGCCGTGATGGAAGCCCGCTGCGCCACGGTATTGGCACCGCTGGTCATCTGGCCCTGGATTTTTTCGCAGGCTTTGGCCAGCCATTCCGGGCATGCGGAATAACCGATCCTCCAGCCGGTCATGGCAAAAGCCTTGGACATCCCGTTGATCACCGCAGTCTGTTCGTAGACTTCAGGAAACCGGGCAATGGAAGTAGTTTTCGTTTCATAATTGATGAACTCGTAAATTTCATCGGAAATAACGGTCACATGAGGATATTTGGCAATAACTCCCGCTAAAGATTTCAGTTCATCGTAGGTGTAATATCCGCCGGACGGATTACATGGTGAACTGAAGAGGACCGCTTTGGTCTTATCGGTAATGGCTTCTTCCAGCTGTTCGGCCGTAATTTTAAAATCCGTGACATAGGAAGTCGGCAGCATAACGGATACACCGCCCATCATCTTTACCATTTCGTCATAGCTTACCCAGTACGGATTCGGCAGGATGACTTCATCACCGTCGTTCAGCAGGGCAGCCAGGACATTGATGATCGCCTGCTTGGCGCCGTTGGAAACACAGATTTGTGCCGGCGTATATTCTAAATAATTATCTCTTTTTAGTTTGTGCGCAATGGCCTGACGGAGTTCCAGGAACCCCGGAACAGGAGAATAATGGCTGTAGTTCTCGTTAATGGCATCGAAAGCGGCCTGTTTAATATTGTCCGGGACATCAAAGTCGGGTTCGCCCAGGGTCAGGCTGATGACATCTATTCCGCTGGCTTTCATTTCTCTTGCCTTATTGGACATCACGAAAGTCTGTGAGTAACCGAGTCTGTTTACTCTTTCTGAAAGTTTCTCCATGTACTTGTTTCTAGGGTAACAAATATATAATAAAAAGTATTTCTCGAAAAATAAAATAAAACGACTTTGATGATAAGCCTTTGATAAAGTTTATCACTATATTTGTAGTTATTCAATCGGATGATCAATAAAAAATAAATAAAATGTACAAACTCCTGTTGCTGTTTATGATGTCGATGGCATCCGCCCAAAGCTACCGATTCGTTTATGAATATAAAATGAAGCCGGATGCTGCTAAAAAAGATTCTGTAATTACCGATTATATGAATCTGGATACCGACGGTAAAAAATCCTATTTTTATAATTCGGTGAAGTATCAGCGGGATTCCACCTATGCGGTAACGGGGGATTTCAAAGATCTTTTTCAGGCTAAATCCTATGACCAGAATTTAAGCTACATCATCGAAAAGGATTACGCGAAAAAGAAAATCAGTTTTTACGATAACTTCAAGACCGTCAATATCCTGATTCCTGAAACCGAAAGCCCGCAATGGAAAATCGAAAAAGAATTTGCGAAGATCAATGACATGAACTGCCAGAAAGCAACGGCAGATTATAAGGGGCGGACCTGGGAAGCCTGGTTCAGCAAAGAGTATCCGTTGAACGACGGCCCTTATAAATTCAGTGGACTTCCGGGATTGATTATCACGCTTAAAGACACTGGAACTGACCATGTTTTTAATTTAATTCAGATTAAAAAAATCAACGCCTTACCGGTTATTTTACCGAAATCCCCGAAGCAGATTACCTTTGCCGAATATAAAAAAGCTATGGCCAATTATTCTTTTACCAATGAAGATATCGAAGGAATGGATGTCAGCAAGCAGGACAGCCGGGTTTCCATCCGCCTGAAAGACGGATATGTGGCCCGATTCGGAGCCGATGAAATGAAAAAAGTGCAGAAGCTCGACGAAGAAATTACCAGGCGGTTGAAACGAACCGACAATTTCATTGAGAGAAAGTGATTTGGATGGGCTGGAAGATGGAAGATGGATGCCTGAAGTTTTTCTGGTAAACAAAATCAGCTCTTCCGGTTTATCAATTCAATGAAGTGTTTTTGATATAGGTAAACATCATCAATACTTTAATAATTTTGAAGATTGTCTCCGGGCCATCTTTTATTTTTTGAATAAAGCGGGTAAAAAAACTTATTTTTGCGTTTTATAATATTTCAGATGTCTACAACGTTACTATTAAAATACTTTCCGGATCTTACAGAAACACAGATCGACCAGTTCAGCAAACTGGAAAACCTGTACCAGGAATGGAACGAGAAAATCAACGTGATTTCCAGGAAGGATATGGAATCGCTTTATGAAAAGCATATTCTGCACTCTTTAGGGGTTGCGAAAGTAATGGCTTTTGCTCCAGAAACAAAAGTACTGGATATCGGTACTGGCGGCGGATTTCCGGGCATTCCCCTGGCCATCCTGTTTCCTGAAGCTGAATTTACGCTGATCGATTCCATCGGGAAGAAGATTACGGTGGTAAATGCCGTAGCCGAAGGGGTAGGGTTAAAAAATGTAAAAGCTATCCACGGAAGAGCGGAGAAATTGAAGGAGAAATTCCATTTCGTAGTGAGCCGTGCCGTTACCCAGATGCCGGAGTTCCTCAGATGGCTGAAAGGTAAATTTGAAAAGGAACAGTTCAACCCGAAGCACAATGGTATCCTGTATCTGAAAGGCGGGGACCTGGCGGAAGAGCTGGCCGGACTGAAATGCGAAATTTTCAGCCTTAAGAATTATTTTGACGAAGAATTTTATGATACTAAAAAAGTAGTATATCTGTCTAAAGGAAATTTTAATTCTTAAAGAACATTGGCTGACGGACTGATCGTAAAGCAAAAAAATTATCAGACCATGATTTAAGATTAAAAAAAGCCAGGATCGCAGCTATCTGAAAATTTTTGGGCTCTTAATCATTTAAAGTCATACCTTTAAGCAAGGTTCTCTTTTATATTACTGAGGAATAATTTTTGTTAAATTTTTAATATTAATCAAAATTTTTAGCGATGAAAAAGTATTTTCCTATTGGTTTTCCGGCATTGGTTTTAGGATTACTTCTGACTTCCTGCAATAATAACGACGATTATAATACCATTGAATCCACGGACCGGATAAAAATTGACAGCGTAAGAATAGTTAATGATACGATGGATGTCTTTTCGGTGCAGAGTATTAAGACCTATTCTACTTATGCATCTCACTGTGAAGGATTTTACGGGTATGATTATGTTCAGAGTGATAATTTAACAAGAACGGTAACCGCTTATAAATACGTAACGGATGGACCGTGTACCCAGAGTGCCTATACCTCGGCCAACCAGATCAATTTCAGTCCGCAGCAGAAAGGTACCTATACTTTTAAATTCTGGAACGGAGGCAACAGCTGGATCACTAAAACCATAGTAGTTGAATAAATAAATGAAAGGAATTTTTGTAGCTTGTTTTCTGATTTCCCATGTGGTATCTGCCCAGAAAATTTATTGGGAAGAAGGAAGAAAACTGAACTGGAGCAATTTTAAAAGCCGGGTCAACAACCAGAGAGGAGCCAATGTCGTCGCTTATACGAACTGCGGCTGGTCATATTCGTACGTAAAATCTTCCAATCCGAAGGCACCGGTAAAAATAAAAATCGAAACCATCTTTAACGAAGACAAATCCTGGAAAGACGATAAGCGGATCAACGATTATGTACTGCTTCATGAGCAGAAGCATTTTGATGTTGCCGAAGTTTTTGCCCGCAAGCTGCGAAAAGAAGTTTCGGAAAAAATAAAAACAGGAGCGGATTTCGATAAATACTTTAAATCTGTTTACAGCAGGATCCTGAAAGAATACCAGGATTTCCAGCGTGCCTATGACGGTGAAACAAAAAACGGAATGGTGGAAGATAAACAGTCGGAATATAACCGTGTAATTGCTGAAGAATTGGAAAATTATAAAAGCTTTAGAACGTCTTGAAATTCCTGAACAAAGTTATTGATGAACTCCTGCAACAGAACGCAGATTTATCTGAGTTTAATATCGTGCTTCCCGGGAAACGTCCGGTTGTCTTCATCAGGCGGATCCTGGAAGACCGCAACTATTCGGGTTTTCTCCCGACCTTTTTTACCATTGAGGAACTGATTGACAGGATTGCCGGCCAGCAGGAAATCCAGGGGATTGCACTCTGGCTTTTTGCTTTTGATGTCTACAAAGGCCTGAATCTGATCCCGAATGACGATTTTGCCGAATTCCTGAAGTGGTTTCCGACTCTGCAGAAAGATTGGGACGACATGCTGAAGTTTTCCGACAGCGATACGGCGGTCCTGCAATATATGTTCGATGAAGAACGGATCAAGGAATGGGCACAGGACTTAGGGGAAGATGACGATACTCCCAGAAAGAAATTCCTGAATTTCTGGAAGAATATGAATGTCTTCCTTCCGGTTTTAAAGAAAAAGCTGCAGGAAAAAGAGTGGGCGACTTCCGGGATGATTAACGAAGCGGCAAAAGCAAACATCAGTGATTTCGCTAAAAATACAAAGCAGCAATATGTGTTCTGCGGCTTCAATGCCTTTACTCCCGCTGAGGAAAAACTGGTCAGGAGCATGTTGCAGTGGAACAAAGCCCAATGCTTCTTTCAGGCAGACCGCTATTATTTCGACGATGAAAGGCAGGAGGCCGGAAAGTTTTTACGGAATCATAAGACCTGGAAAGAATTTGACGACAACCGGGCTTTCCGGTGGATTGAAGATGATTTCAGCCAGCCTAAAAATATAAAAGTTTACGAAGTTTCAGGAAATATTACCCAGACCAAAATTCTTCCGGAAATCTTTGAAGCGATTGAAGATAAAACCTATTCGAATACCGCTGTCGTGCTGCTGGATGAAAATCTTCTTCCCGCAAGCCTGGATGTCATGCATGGCGTCCGGAACCTGAATATTACTATGGGTTTTCCCTTGAAAAACCTCTCGTTCTCCAATGCCGTCAAGCAGCTTTTTTATCTCCAGAAGCAATTGGAGAAAAACAGGTCATCCTATTATTACCGTGATATTTTCCCGATCCTGGAGGAACTGCCGAAATCTGCTGAAGATGAATTGGTGATCAATAATTTTAAAGCCAAGATAGAAGAACGGAATATTGTATACATCTCAAAAAAATTGCTCCAGGAGCTTTTGGGAGACCTTTCGTATTACAATTTACTGATCAGGGCAGAATCTGCCAATCGGTATCTGGATGTCCTTATTGAATTTTGCCGCAAGATCAAATGGCTGGAAATTGATGATATCCAGTACGAAAACGTTTCGCATTTTGAAAACGCTTTCAGGATTATCAAGAACCAGCTGGCCCCGTACCAATTTGAAATCAGGATGGAAACGCTGGAAATCCTGATCAATCAGCATATCAATTCCGAAAGCATCGACTTTCAGGGGGAGCCGCTGCGCGGGCTGCAGATTATGGGACTGCTGGAAACCCGTCTGCTGAATTTTGAAAATGTGATCCTGCTTTCCGTGAACGAAGGGAAGCTTCCGCTTGGAAATTCGCAGAATACTTATATTCCATTTGACATCCGGAGGGTTTTCGATCTTCATACTTTTCTGGAAAACGACAGCATTTATGCCTATCATTTTTACCGCTTGATCCAGGATGCAAAAAATGTCCATCTGTTGTTTAATGCATTAAGCTCAGGCGTGAATACCGGAGAGAAAAGCCGCTTCATTACCCAGATCGAAATGGAAAGTTCCCATCCGATCGAGCATGTTATTATTGAAAATTCTTCAGAGCCGATCGTAACCCAGCCAATTGAAATTTCCAAGACGGATGTCGTGATGCAAAGGCTTGAGAAATGGAAAGAGAAAGTTTCCGCTTCACACCTGACCAGTTACCTGTATAACCCTATTGATTTTTACCTTTCCAAGATTCTGAATACTTCAGAAAGCGATGAGATCGAAGAAGAACTCTCCGTGAAAAATTATGGAAACCTGGTCCATTATACGCTTCAAGAGGTGTATGAAGTGTTGAAGGGTAAAGTTTTAAAAGAAAGCGATTTAAAAGATTCAGTTAAAGCTATTGATCAGTATATTGAAACTGCCATCGAAAAGCTTAAGCACCAGCCGGAATTTTATGAGAAGGGAATGAATTTCATCCACAAAGCCATTGCTAAAAAGGTAATCGAAAATATCCTGACCTATGACCTTGAGCTGATAAAAGACGGCAATACCTTAGAAATTCTAGATATTGAAAAACGCTTCGAAGGAGTCGATTTTTACCTGGAAGACCATAATAAAATTTCCTTTTTCGGATTTATCGACCGGATTGACCGCCTGAATGGTACCCTTAGGATTATCGATTATAAAACGGCAAAAATCAAGAACCTGACGGTGAAAATTGACGAATCCAATGTTGAAGAATACTTCCACAACAGTGACCGGAAGCAGGCCCTTCAGCTTTGCATTTACCAGTATGTGGTCCAGAACCTTCCCGAATTCTGGGGAATGCCGGTTGAGACGGGAATCTGGAGTTTTGCCGAAGCCAAAAAAGGGGTGGTCTCCCTGCAGTTTGAAAAAGGGGATATCGATGATGCCATGAAATCGGTGAAAAGCCTGATCGAAGAAATCCTGAATCCGGATATTAATTTTGTGGAGGAAATCAAAGCTTACAGCAATAATTAAATCCTATCAAACCTCATAGGTTTTCCATAGAATAAACATAAGAAAAGAGCTTGATTTCAAGCTCTTTTCTTATGTTTTAAAATCTATTGTTTAAAAGGCATTGATTCCCGTGATATCCAGGCCGGTGATCAGCAAATGGACGTCATGCGTTCCTTCATAAGTAATCACGGATTCCAGGTTGGCAGCGTGTCTCATCATCGGGAATTCACCCATAATGCCCATTCCGCCCAGGATCTGGCGCGACTCGCGCGCGATATCGATCGCCATTTTTACATTGTTCCTTTTGGCCATGGAGATCTGTGCGGGTGTTGCCTTATGTTCATTTTTAAGGTTTCCCAACTGTAGGCAGAGCAATTGTGCCTTTGTGATTTCCGTTAAAAATTCGGCCAGCTTTTTCTGTTGAAGCTGGTAAGAACCAATGGGCTTCCCAAACTGGTTTCTTTCCTTGGAATATTGAACTGCAGTGCAATAACAATCGATGGCTGCACCGATGACACCCCATGAAATTCCGTAACGGGCAGAATTTAAGCAGGACAGCGGTCCCTTCAGGCCGGTGACGCCGGGAAGCAGATTCTCTTTGGGAACTTTTACGTTATTAAAAACCAGTTCTCCCGTTTTGGAAGCCCGTAAGCTCCATTTATTGTGGGTCTCCGGCGTAGTGAAACCTTCCATTCCTCTTTCCACGATCAGTCCCTGAACTTTCCCTTCCTCATTTTTAGCCCAGACTACGGCAATGTGACAGAGCGGGGAGTTGGTGATCCACATTTTGGCGCCGTTCAGCAGGTAATGGTCGCCCATATCTTTGAAACTGGTTTCCATTGAGCTCGGATCAGAACCGTGATTGGGCTCGGTCAGCCCGAAAGAACCGATCATGTCTCCGGATGCCAGCTGAGGCAGGTATTTTTTCTTCTGTTCTTCGGAACCGAATTCATTGATCGGGAACATCACAAGGGAACTCTGTACGGAAGCAGCAGAGCGGACGGCAGAGTCACCTCTTTCGAGCTCCTGCATGATCAGTCCGTAGGAAATCTGGTCCAGCCCGGAACCTCCGTATTCTTCAGGAATATAAGGTCCCAGTGCGCCGATCTGACCTAACTCCTTCATCAGATTGGGAATGTCGGTATGGTTTTGGGCAGCCTGGTCGATCTGCGGCATCACGAAACCCTCCACCCAGTCTCTTACGGACTGCCGGATGAGCTTATGTTCTTCGGTAAGTAAAGCATCGATCCCATAATAATCGGGGATGCTGGTAAGGGAATAATATGACATTCTATTTTAATTTTCCTAAAAATAAGACTTTTCATTATTACAGGGAAATTTATTTTCAAATGTCTTTTACCGGCTGATTATTAAAAACTTACGCCGGATGTTGAAACGGAAGCCCCTAAAAATCAGTCTTCCTCTTCGTTGGAAATCGGGTAATGGTTGGCAGGATTGTAGATTCTGTTTTTAAACTTATACAGATACGGTGCTTTATTGGCAGAACCGTCGTACAGCTTTTCCAGCCGTTCCAGAATATTCAGGCTTAAGATCTTGCGTTGGAAATTGTTTCTCCGGAACTGTTCATTCAGGATGGTTTCATACAGCAGCTGAAGGTCTTTCATAGTAAACTTCTCAGGAAGCAGATTGCTGGCGGCTACTTCGGTATTGATGTTCATCCTCAGGTATTCCAGACCCGTTTCGATAATCCGGTCATGATCGAAAGCCATTTTGGGAAGCTTGTCTACCTCAAACCACTCGCAGCTTTCGTTAAAAGCATCCGGGAATGTGTTGGCCATCGAAAAATCGATCAGGCTGCAGTAGCCCACCGTAATGAACCGTTGGAAGATCCAGTGGTCCTTCGGTACTTCAACGCCCTTGTTTTTAAGAAGGATCTGGTGCACGTTGTTTTCCGTACGGTCGATTCTTCCGAAAGTGTGGAACTGTTTCAGGAAGATGTCTTTCAGGTGGGTCCGTTCGTATAAAACGCGGGCAGCCGCTTCGCGGAGGTCTTCATCGTTGAAGACAAAACCGCCGGGCAGCGACCAAAGGTCGAGGTCGTGGTATTTCAGCAGCAGGACTTTCAGGATGTTGTTATGAAAACCAAATATGGTGCAGTCTACAGATACGTGTGCTACAAAATCTTTTGTATCAATGAGTTCCTGAAGGGTTTCCTTGTTTTTTTCGTTATTGATTTTCATGGAAGTAAAAATAAAATTTTTTTCTAATTTTTCTGATCTGCAAATCTAAAATAAATTAAGCTAATAATAAAGAGTACGGACACAGCACACAAAATATAGAACGGATAAAAATTAAGCATCCGGTTTTCAAACAGTACCGCCATCGTCATCGAACTTACCGAACTTCCCAGAGAGGAGAAAATAACGATCAGCGAAGTAAGAAGATTGGCTTTTAATTTATCGATGCGGACAATCATTTTTGAATTGATTACCGGATAAAGCGGTGAAAGGAAAAGCCCGATCACAGGAAATAAAAAAAGCAGAATCCGGGAGTCTTCCGCATCGGCAAACTGGATTCCGATGATGATCGCCAGCACCAGCAGAATTAATGAAATACACAGGATATAATATTTCGATAGGGAAAACCTCTGAATGATATTGGCCGTAATTATTCTTCCGACATAGGAAAACAAAGCCATGAAGGAGGAAGCCTGAAGGGCAAAGAAAGAGTTGACTTTCAGGTGGTTTTTATAAAACGACGGCAGCCAGGAATTGAAGCTCTGTTCGACAAATAGAATAGAAAAAATAACGGCTAAGAAGATAATCAGCATCGGGTTGATTAAATTGGAGACTTCTTTAAAAACATTGTTCTGGTCCGATTTCTCAGGTTCTGAAATCTTCAGTCTGGAAAATAAGAATATCGCAATTCCCGACAGGACCGAGATCGATAAAAACCCGAATTTCCAGAATTCCGAAAACCGGCTGGAAATGAGCCAGCCGAAACCGGTATTGACTACAAAAATACCGATCATGAAAGAAGCTTCCACACTGTTCATGGTTTTCGCCAGCGACTTTTCATCCGGAATATTATTTCTGATGATTCCGAAGACACAGATTTTCCCGACTGCAAAACAGGCCCCGATAACGGCAAACCATAACTTATAAAACCAGAAAACTTCCACAAACGGTAAGATAAGTGAACAGATCCCAACAATTGTTAATGCCAGAATCAATGAATTTTTTGTTCCGGTTCTGCTGATAAAGTTCACCGCAAAAAGTGAAATAAAAGCAACGGGAAGATCTTTGAAAGACTCTAAAAAACCCAGTTTATCATAGGTGATTTTTGCTTCCGAAAGCTGAAGGATTACAATGCCCATGCAGTTTAGCACCATGGAGAAAATAAGGAAGGTAAGTTTAAGCGGAAGGGAAAATTCGGAGAGCTTGGTCGTCATTTTGGGGAAACTTTTTATCGGTTTTTTTTAAATATCCAGGGTTTGGAGGATAAAATTTAGGCCCTGAAACCCCCAAAAATACTGGAAATATTAAAATAGTTATTAATAAAATGTTAATTATTTAAAAAAAAATATATTTTTATTGTCTCAATTTGAGAATTAAAAAACTAACTGTATATGAATGTAAGAATATCTAGGAGTTTGGGGATGGTGGCAGTGCTGTATTTTACGGCCAGTTTCAATGCCCAGAACACAAAGAACGACACCCTTCCGAAAGAGCAGAAAATTGAGGAAGTGGTGATGATCGGTTACGGTACCCAGAAGAAGAGTAACGTCACGGGAGCCATCTCCAGCATCAAGGCAAGCGACATTGAAAATGCTCCGGTAGCGGGCAGACCGGAACAGGTATTGCAGGGAAGGGCAGCCGGTGTAAGTGTGATCTCGAATTCCGGACAACCGGGCTCAGCACCCACTGTACGGGTAAGAGGTATTACCAGTTTCGGAGCGGGAAGCAATGATCCGCTTTGGGTTGTAGACGGTATTGTCGTAGATAATATCGGATGGCTGAACCAGTCTGATATTGAAGGGATGGAAATCTTAAAAGACGGTGCGTCAGCCGCAATCTATGGAGTTTCCGCAGCAAAAGGTGTCGTTCTTATCACAACGAAAAAGGGAGCAAGAGGAAGAATGAATCTTTCTTACAATGGCTTTTTCGGAGTTGGAAGTGCCGCCAGAAAGCTTGATCTTCTGAATGCTACTCAATATGCCACCATCATGAACGAAGCTAATATAAATGATGGAAAAGCTCCTGTATTTTCTAACCCTGCTTCACTGGGAACAGGAACGGACTGGCAGAAACAGATTTTCAACAGCGCACAGCGGCAGTCTCATGAGATTAGCATCAGTGGGGGAAGCGATAAATCCACATTTTATACATCATTTGGATACTACGATCAGCAAGGAATTGTTTTAAGAGATATTTCTAATTATAAGAGAATCAACGGAAGATTCAATTCCACCCATAAAGTTTTTGATTTCCTGACAGTGGGTCAAACATTTGCCTATACGCACGTTAAGGCACAGGGAATTGATGATAACAATGAATTCGGAGGACCGCTGAGTTCAGCCATTAATCTTGATCCCATCACCTCTGTACTTGCTACGGACCTCAGTTTACCTGTCTACACGAATAATGCTAATATTGTAAGGGATCAATACGGAAATCCTTATGGAATTTCCAGTTATGTGAGTAAAGAGATGACTAACCCTCTAGCATTCCAGGAAACACAGCGTGGGAGATACAGATGGTCAGATGATATTGTAGCCAATGTTTTCGCCGATGTAAAAATCAATAAGCATATCAACTTTAAGTCAAGTGTTAATGGAAAACTTGCCTATTGGGGCAATCAGGCTTTTACTCCCATAGCTTATCTAAGTACTGCAAATAATAATCTCACCAACAGTCTTTACCGTGAGATGCAGAAAAAATTTGAATGGAACACTGAAAATACGATTACTTACCAGAATAAATTCGGAGCGCACAATTTAAGCATTTTATTAGGTCAGGGGTATTACGAGTATAATATTTCTTATGGGCAGGGAGCCACTTATAAAAATCTTCCGGTAAATAATTGGGAGGATGCATCTTTTAACTTTGATGTCGCTGAATCAGATAAAACTTCGAACGCATGGGACGGGAAACAGACTCATAAAGCATCTTATTTCGCCAGAGTAGTCTATGATTATAATAATCGATACCTCTTTACAGGGACCCTGCGAAGAGATGGTTCATCAAAATTTGGAAGAAACAATCATTGGGGTAATTTCCCGGCAATGTCATTGGGATGGAATATTTCCAATGAAAACTTCTGGCCCGAAAACAATGTTGTCAATAGCTTCAAACTGAGAGGTGGGTACGGAGTACTTGGTAATGATGCAATTGATGATTTTGCCTACGCAAGTTTTCTTGTTCCAGGCAGCAACTACACTTCAGGAGATAATATCATCAGGGTAGGATATGCACCAAGTACATTGGAAAATCCCGATTTAAAATGGGAAAGGACATCGCAGATCAATATTGCTGCCGACCTTAAACTTTTCAGAAATTTTGATCTGAGTGTCGACCTCTATCGAAAAAAGAGTACGGATATTCTGAGAAGAGTTGAACTTCCGGGATATTTAGGATTAAGCCAAAATCCTTTTAGAAATATCGGCGATATGAATAATGATGGAATTGAAGTAAGTTTGGGATACAAAAAAAGCTGGGGAGATTTCGGTATCTCTGCCAATGGAAATTTTGCTTATCTGAAAAATGAAATCTTAAGACTTGAAGGCGATAAAGAATTTGTAAATTTTGCGTCATATCAGACCCTAGGGCAGGTTTCAAGATTACAGGTAGGCCAATCCTATGGTTCTTTCTATGGTTACCAGAATCTGGGGGTTTTCCAGAATCAAGCTGAAATAGATGCTTATAGGAACGCTTCCGGAGGACTGATTCAGGCTAATGCGAAACCAGGAGATTATAAAAGACTGGATGCAAACGGAGATGGTAAGATTGATGACAATGATTTTGTGAATCTCGGAAATTCTGTACCGAAATATACATTTGGTTTTACGGTCAATATGAATTATAAAAACTTTGATTTAATGGTTTTTGCCCAGGGACAAGCCGGTAATAAAATTTTCCAGGGACTGAGAAGGCTTGATATTCAGGAGGCTAATTACCAGACCGCCATTCTGAACCGTTGGACAGGTGAAGGAACATCCAATACCATTGCGAGGATAACCAAAGATGATCCGAATCAGAATTATACCAAGATGTCGGATTATTACCTTCAGAAAGGAGATTATCTCCGCCTGAAATTAATTCAGATAGGGTATACGCTTTCTCAAGATGCTGCAAAAACCATAGGTGCTTCTAAAATAAGATTTTATGTTACGGGAGAGAATCTGGTAACTTTTACAAAATATACGGGATATGATCCTGAAATTGCAGGAGGAGATACTTTCGGGATAGACAGAGCTTATTATCCACAGGCCAGAACCTTCCTTTTCGGTGCTAATGTTCAATTTTAATTAAAGAAAAATGAAAAATAAAAAATTTATATATAAAAGTATTTCTGTTCTGATGCTGGCAGGTATTGGTCTTGGCGCAGTATCTTGTAATAACAGCAATTTAGAGGACGTAAAGAATACAGGAACATTCGATACGGATAATTATTACCAAAATGAAGAACAGTCTTTTTCAGCGTTGGTGTCTACTTATGATATGCTGAGAAAATATTCCGGAGGTTTTGAAAATATGGTGACTTTTTTCAATGCAGCATCAGATGACTTTTATTCCGGTGGAGGAAATTCATCTGACGGAGCAGGAATACAGGGCTTTTCAAACTATTCCCTGAATCCCGTTATCATGCCGGCAAGCTATTGGAAAGATTATTACCAGGGTATTGCTAAAGCTAATATCTTAATAGACAGGGTTCCGAATGCTAAAATGGATGATCAGAAAAAAAAGAGATTCATTGCTGAAGCAAAAGTTCTAAGATCATTATATTATTTTGAGCTGGTAAGGATATTTAAAAATATTCCTCTTATAACCAAGCCTATTCTGGCAACGGACGATTATTACAATATTCCACAGGAAGATCCGGCAAAAGTATATAACCAGATAGAGGCCGATATTGTATCGGCAATCAGTGACCTGCCTTTAAATATTGCTTCAGATAGTGAGAAAGGGAGAATTACCCAAGGAGCAGCACGCGCTATATTAGGAAAAATTTATCTGTATGATAAGAAGTATAACCTGGCTGCAGCCGAACTGCAACAGGTCAATGGAACTCCTGGAGGAACAAGCCAATACGGATATGCACTGGTTCCGAACTTTGCAAGTCTTTGGGTGGTTGATAATAAATTTACAACTGAATCTATTCTTGAAGTCAATCATACAACCAAAGGAAATGGAACCTGGGCAAATTGGGGAAATGGAAAAGATGAAGGGAACTCTATTAATGTAATGTTGGGAATTATTTCCTATGGACGTAAAACGACAACACCTAATAATGATGCTCCCAGCATTTATTCCGGTTGGGGTTTCAATCCTGTAACAGAAGATCTTTTTAATTTCATGCAGGGTGACCCACGTTTAAATGCAACTATTTTCAATGGGAAAATACTGAAAGAACAGGATAAAATTACTTACTCACCAGGATTCAGAGATACCGGATATTTCTTAAATAAATTCTTACCGAGAACTTCTGATATAACTCCGGGAGCAGGCAATGTAGACCTGAATTTCCGTCAGAACTATATGGTTATCAGACTTGCGGATACTTATCTGATGGAAGCAGAAGCTTTAAATGGTTCAGGATCGAGAGCGCAGGCATTGCTTGATGCTGTTAGAGCAAGAGTTGGTTTGGCATCAGTTCCGGTTTCAATGCAGGCGATCAAAGATGAAAGGAGAAGAGAATTGGCAGGAGAAGGACATCGATGGTTTGATCTGGTAAGATGGGGAGATGCACCGGCAAAATTAGGAGCGAGAGGCTTTACTGCGGGTAAAAATGAAATTCTTCCGATACCTTTTAATGAATTAATCAATACTGCCTTGAAACAAAACCCTGGCTACTAACTCAATAAACATTAAGAAATGATTACGAAATATATCAGCAAAAGTTTACTATTAGCTCCTGCAATGCTTTTCTTTGCAAGCTGTACCCCGGATACCGTCGATGGTGACGGAAACGGTATTGTGCAGGGACCTTTGGATGCATCTTTCAAGATTACCAAAACCTCAGAAAACCATTATTCAATAAAAAGAAATTTCAATAACTATCTGATGTCAAAATGGAATATTGATGATGATGGTTTTAATACTGGCAAAGAAGAGGAAAAAATATTCTTGCCAGATGCAGGCACGTATGTGATCCAACATCAGGCTATAGGCGTCGGAGGAGCTTTGGGAGGAACGGCTAGCGAAACAGTGGTTGTTCCGACTTCAGATCCGATTGCCGGTAATATGATCCAGGGAGGAAGATTTGATACGCCGGATGAAGCCGCAAAATGGTCGATCCATAAAATTAGTGCTTCAGGAGCGCAGTGGGTCATAGGAAATGGTACAGGCGTAGCAACAATTGTAGCAAACGGAAGCAATCAGCAGGGAATTTATCAGGCTGTAAATGTAGTGGCAGGACAGAAATATTCCATTGACCTGGTAGCAGAATCACAAACTCCATTGATAAATACCTGGTTTGAAGTATATGTACTAAACTCAGTTCCGGTAGATGGACAGGATATCAACGGTACGGTTTACAGAAACATCAATACCTGGGATGGTTGCGGAACAAGTAAGTTTAAAGGAAGAGTTTCCTCTATAGGATGTAATGGCTCTAAAAATGGCGGAGTCTATACGGCAACGACTACTGGAACAGTTTATTTGGAAATTAAATGCGGGGGAGGAACTGTTAACAGCTTAAAAGTTGACAAAGTTGAATTCCGTAGAATGCAATAATTTGATATGAAATCACAACATTCATATAGTTTCGTACTTAGAAGTGCTGCACTCTGCGGTGTAGCGCTTCTTTCTTTT
This sequence comes from Chryseobacterium hagamense, assembly GCF_007991455.1. GTDB lineage: Bacteria > Bacteroidota > Bacteroidia > Flavobacteriales > Weeksellaceae > Chryseobacterium > Chryseobacterium hagamense. The sequence continues at coordinate 196,137 of NZ_BJYJ01000001.1, forward strand.
TTAAGCTGCAGCAGTACGTCTTCGGATCTGGCCAGTAATGGAGATAATTCCGGCAACGGCAACGGTGGAAATACCACCGGGGATCCCGTACAGATGTGGCTCACAAAAGGGGACCAGTCGGTGAAACTACAACAACAGGGCACCGCTTACTTTTCAGGAGCTGTAAGCTCAGGAACAACCATAGAGATCGATCCGGCACAGGTTTTCCAGACCGTCGACGGTTTCGGATATACCCTTACCGGAGGAAGTGTACAGGTAATCAACCAGCTGAGTGCAGCCAAGAAGCAGGAATTGCTGAATGACCTGTTCAGCAGCTCGGGAATCGGCATCAGTTACCTGAGGATCAGTATCGGAGCTTCGGATCTGAACAGCGAAGTCTTTTCGTATGACGATATGCCGGCAGGACAGACCGATCCGACGCTTGCTCAGTTCAGCCTTACCAAAGATCAGGCGGTCATTCAGATGCTGAAAGATATCCTGATGATCAATCCGAACATTAAAATCCTGGCGACTCCATGGTCGCCGCCAGTCTGGATGAAAGACAACGGCAATACAATGGGCGGAAGCTTAAAGCCCGAATATTATGGGACTTATGCACAGTATTTTGTAAAATACATCCAGGCCATGCAGGCCCAGGGGATTAAAATCGATGCCGTTACCCCTCAGAACGAACCTCTGCACCCGGGCAACAACCCGAGCATGTACATGACGTCAGGCAATCAGACCACGTTTATTAAAGCGAATTTAGGCCCTGCATTCCAGGCAGCCAACCTTACCACCAAAATTATTGCTTACGATCACAACTGCGACGACCCGGCTTATCCGCTGGCCGTTCTGAATGATCCGGCCGCCAATCCTTATGTGGACGGATCGGCTTTCCACCTCTATGCAGGAAATATTTCGGCCTTGGGAACGGTCCATGACCTGTTCCCGAATAAGAATGTTTATTTTACAGAACAATGGACCAGTTCCACCGGAAGTTTCTCGGGAGATTTGGATTGGCACGTAAAAAACATTATTATTGGGTCCATGAGAAACTGGAGTAGAACAGCTTTGGAATGGAATGTTGCTAACGATGCGTCTTTCGGCCCTCACACACCGGGCGGCTGTACACAGTGTAAAGGAGCCATTACCATTACCGGAGGCAGCAGCTACGATAAAAATGTAGCCTACTACATCATTGCCCATGCGTCAAAATTTGTTCCGGTAAACTCACAGAGGATTGCTTCCACGCAAGGCGATAACCTTTCGACGGTTGCTTTTAAAACACCGGCAGGAAAAACGGTATTGATTGTCCAGAACAGCAATTCCGTAGAGAAAGCATTTAATATTAAATATAACCAGAAAACAGCGTCCGTAAACATTCCTGGAATTTCAACGGCAACCTATATCTTTTAACAGATCCTATGAAGAGAATTTATTTCGTTTTGGCATTTACAGCATTCGGGTTCAATGCATTCGGACAGAAGACCATTGATCAGAAAGTATCTGCTCTATTGTCGAAAATGACGTTGGAGGAAAAAGTCGGGCAGCTTGTTCAGTACAGTGGTTTTGAATATGCAACCGGCCCTCAGAATTCCAGTTCTGCAAACGTCTTAAATGAAATAAAGCAGGGCAAAGTAGGTTCCATGCTCAACGTAGCCGGAGCTGTAGAAACCCGGAAATTCCAGGAGCTCGCCTTAAGATCAAGGCTGAAAATCCCTTTGCTGTTCGGCCAGGACGTGATCCATGGCTACCGGACAACTTTTCCGGTAAATCTGGGACAGGCGGCAAGCTGGGACCTGAAATTAATAGAAAAGTCGGAACGGATAGCTGCTACCGAAGCTTCGGCTTACGGCATCCACTGGACCTTTGCACCGATGGTCGATATCGCCCGTGATCCGAGATGGGGAAGGGTGATGGAAGGCTCCGGCGAAGATACCTATCTGGGTATGCAGATCGGTCTGGCAAGGATCAGAGGATTTCAGGGAAAGGGCCTGGGTGCCCTTGATGCTATAATGGCCTGCGCCAAACATTTTGCAGCATACGGAGCAGCAGTCGGCGGCAGAGATTATAATTCCGTAGACATGAGCCTGAGACAACTGAATGAAACGTATCTGCCTCCTTTTAAAGCCGCTGCAGAAGCCGGAGTAGCTACTTTTATGAATTCCTTTAACGATATCAACGGGATTCCGGCAACAGCCAACCGTTATATCCTGAGGGATTTATTAAAAGGAAAATGGAATTATCAGGGTTTTGTAGTTTCGGACTGGGGAAGCATCGGTGAAATGGTTCCGCACGGCTATGCAAAAGACAATAAGGAAGCTGCCGAAAAAGCCCTTCTTGCAGGAAGCGATATGGATATGGAAAGCCGGGCTTATATGGCAGAGCTTCCCAAACTCGTTCAGGAAGGAAAAGTAGATCCGAAGCTGATTGATGAGGCCGCCAGACGGATTTTAATTAAAAAATTCGAAATGGGCCTGTTTGATGACCCTTACCGGTTCAGCAATGAAAAAAGACAGCAGGAACAGACCGATAATCAGGAGAACCGGAAATTCGGAAGAGTGTTCGGATCTAAAAGTATCGTTCTTCTTAAAAATGAAAAAAATATCCTACCTCTTTCAAAATCGACGAAGACGGTTGCTTTGATCGGGCCCTTCGGAAAAGAAACGTCTGCCAATCATGGTTTCTGGTCGGTTGCCTTTAAAGATGACCATCAGAGAATCGTAACACAGTTTGACGGGATTAAAAATCAGCTGGATAAAAATTCTACCTTATTGTATGCAAAAGGCTGCAATGCAGACGATCAGGATCGCTCCATGTTCGCCGAAGCCGTAGAAACGGCCAGGAAAGCGGATGTGGTGATCATGACCCTGGGAGAAGGCCATGCCATGAGCGGTGAAGCCAAAAGCCGGAGCAATATCCATTTTTCAGGGGTTCAGGAAGAACTGTTGAAAGAAATTGAAAAAACCGGGAAACCGGTGATTCTGATGATCAATGCCGGAAGGCCATTGGTTTTTGACTGGGCAGCAGATCATGTCCCGGCTATCCTCTACACCTGGTGGCTGGGAACGGAAGCAGGAAATTCCATTGCCGATGTGCTTTTCGGAACGGTAAATCCGGGTGGAAAACTGCCGATGACTTTTCCGAGAACAGAAGGACAGATCCCGGTATACTACAACCATTACAATACGGGAAGGCCGGCGAAAAACAATACCGACAGGAATTATGTGTCAGCCTACATCGATCTTGATAACGATCCTAAATTCCCGTTTGGGTATGGTTTAAGCTATACTCAGTTTAAATATGCCGATATGAATCTCAGTTCAGCGAACCTTAAAGGAAGTCAGACCCTAAAAATCAGCGTCAGTGTTTCCAATACTGGAAATTACGATGGGGAAGAGGTCGTACAGCTTTATATCCGGGATATTTTCGGAAAAGTGGTAAGGCCGGTAAAGGAACTGAAAGGTTTTGAAAAGGTGTTTATTAAAAAAGGGGAAACCAAAACCGTTACTTTTACTTTAACCCCGGAAAACCTGAAATTCTATGATGATCAGCTGAATTACGATTGGGAAGCAGGCGAATTCGACATCATGGTCGGAACCGATTCTCGGAACGTTCAGACAAAAAGAATCAACTGGTTAAAATAAATACAGATTTTATTTACTGAAAGCGGGATGAAACCCGCTTTTGGCGGCAAAAGACTTAAGCTTAAATTTTGAATTTTAAATCCGAAATCGATTCATGAAACTCCAACCCTTTATTCATCTGGTAATCGGCGGAACGCTCCTGCTGTCCGTGACAGGCTGTGCTTCAAACAGACCGGACCGAAGCAGAAAACTGATCTGGAGCGATGAGTTCAATATTCAAGGATTGCCCGATGCAACAAAATGGAACTATGATACCGGCGGCAGCGGATTCGGAAATGAGGAAGCCCAGTTTTATACCCGGGAACGTCCGGAAAATGCACGGGTTGAAAACGGAAAGCTGATTATCGAAGCACGGAGAGAAAACCGTGAAAATAAAAAATATACTTCGGCAAGACTGTTGACAAAAGGCAAGTTTTCTTTCCGGTACGGAACCGTTGAAGTAAGGGCCAAATTGCCTGAAGGACGCGGAACCTGGCCTGCGGTTTGGATGATGAGCGAGGGTATGAAAAAATGGCCGGATGACGGTGAACTCGATATAATGGAGCATGTCGGCTATCATCAGGGCTACATTCACGCTTCGGTTCATACGAAAAAGTACAACCACATCATGCAGACCCAAAAAACCGATACCCTGTTTGTAAAAGACGCAAGCGAAGAATTCCATGTCTACAAAGCAGAATGGTCACCGGAGAAAATTGACGTTTATGTGGATGATAAGAAATTTTTTACCTACGCAAACAAGGAAAAGTCCTATGATGCCTGGCCCTTCGATAAACCGTATTTTCTGATCTTAAATCTGGCCATCGGTGGATTCTGGGGTGGCAAAGAAGGAATCGATGACACCATTTTTCCGCAAAAATTTGAAATCGATTATGTAAGGGTCTATCAGCATAAATAATTAAATAGTACAGAGAAGTCTTTCTGAAATAAGAAAGATGAATGATAAAAATAAGAAATGATATAATGAAGAGATTAGTCGTGAGCTGCCTGATGATTGGAACAGCATTCAACGTCCAGGCACAGGATTACTGGAAAAAAAATGCCGGTAAGACCGCAAAAGTAATTCTTACCAATTCCGGAACAAAAGAGAAAATGGCAGATAAAGGCATGGTGAAATTTGAAAAGATGGATCAGCCGAAAGAAACGGATGCCTGTATATTTGTGGACCCGGATTTTAAATACCAGAAACTGATAGGCATCGGCGGGGCCATTACCGACGCTTCCGCAGAAACGTTTTACAAGTTGCCTAAAGCAAAACAGAAAGAAATTCTTGAAGCTTATTACGGGAAAAATGGTCTGGGATATACCGTCGTCCGTACCAATATGAATTCCTGTGACTTTTCCAGCGATTCCTATACCTATGTCGACGAAAATGACAAAGCATTGAAATCCTTTAATGTGGCGCATGACGAAAAATATAAGATCCCGATGGTTAAAGAAGCACAGAAGCTGATCGGAAAGGATTTTACCTTTTATTTTTCACCGTGGAGCCCGCCGGCCTGGATGAAATCCAACAAAAGCATGCTGAAAGGCGGAAGGCTGGAGAATACGTTTTACCAGACCTGGGCCGATTATTACATCCGGTTCATTAAAGAATATGAAAAAAGAGGCATCAATGTATGGGGACTGACGGTACAGAATGAGCCCATGGCCACACAGACGTGGGAATCCTGTATCTACACCGCACAGGAAGAGGGGGAGTTCCTGAAAAACAATCTGGGACCTACCCTTTGGAAAAACGGCTTCAGAGATAAAAAAGTGATGATCTGGGACCATAACCGTGACCTGATCTACCAGAGAGCCACGACCACCCTAGGCGACCCCGAAACTTCAAAGTATGCAGCAGGAATCGGCTATCACTGGTATGAAACCTGGAACAACAAAACCCAGCTTTTCGATAACCTTACGGAAACCCAAAGGGCTTTCCCGGATAAATTCCTGGCCTTTACCGAAGGCTGTAAGGAGCAGTTCGACCTGTCTAAAATTTACGACGTTAAACTGGGTGAGCTGTACGGAAGGAATATGCTGAACGATTTCAATAAAGGAACGGCTTTATGGACGGATTGGAACGTTCTTCTTGACGAAACCGGCGGACCGAACCATGTGGGGAATTTCTGTTTTGCCCCGATTATTGCCGATACGAAAACCGGCGAAGTTCATTATACCTACGAATATTATTATGTCGGCCATGTTTCGAAATTCATCCGGCCCAATGCTGTAAGAATAGGAAGCTCATCAAACAGAATAGCGTTGACTTCCTCTACTTTCATGAACCAGAACGGACAGTTGGTTACCGTCATCATGAATGATTCGGATAACGATATCGATACCAACCTGTGGATCGAAGGGATGGCAGCAAAATTAAACGCACCGGCCCACTCGATACAGACGGTGATTTTATAAAGAGCACTTCATGTTAACATTTATTTTTTAGGAATCTGCGGCACCGATAATGTCGCAGATTTCATTTTTAATTATTCTCTATGTAATTCCATCCATTCTTTTATAGTGCCTTCACCGCCAACTCCTTTTATATAATATTTTTCCTTTTCTTTTTTTATACTAAATTTAGCGGAATCAGATTTACAATGTTCTTCTGCATCATTATAATAGATCTGAAAAATTTTATTGTGTTCTTTTAGAACGTATTTCCCATTACAGGTTATGGGTTCATGATAGGTACTGGTCTCTAGTATGACTTCATTCCCGCTTATTTTGAATGAATAACTGATTGAGGCCATTCCTGTAGTTGTAGGTTCCGTTTCAACACTGATAGAATAATTACCGTCGATACTTGAAAAATGTTTATGGCCGCTAACCTGTAAACTTGCTTTATAATATCTGAAAGTTTCTAAATCATCATTGGTTACTTTTATTCCGATATGATCATCACCGAACCAGGCTGTATCTATAACCTTGAAATTACTTGACGAATAGCTTCTGTATTCCGTTAATGTTTTTTTATCAGATCCGATTTTTAATATACCGATGAAACTTTTATTTTGATCATAGATATAATTGTAGTGATATACCAGATATTTTGTCATAGGAGAAACCACCGGATTTTCTACCTTATCATCTCCAGGTGATATGATGCTGTAAAAAAAAGAATTGGATGTATTAATCAAGTTGAGTTCACTAAATCCCAAATTATCACTTAAACTATTTTCGGAAAAGGCGTACATGTTTAAGGTAGGATAAAATCCCAAATAATGATATTGCTTTTCCCCTTCTTTTACGGTGGGTGTCATTTCTTTTAATTGAAGGGTTTTATTTTTAACATTCAATAAATAATTATGATTTCTTTTTTTTACGGGAAAATCTGTAATAAAATTAGCTTCAATTTTCAAATTGTTGTATTCATTCTCAGTAATTTCTACAAAATTCAATACGGGAACCGATTCAAAGTTTTCGGATGATCCAACTTCGAGATGTTTTAAATCATTAATATCAATAAATGCTTTCTGAACCGAAAATTCAGATTTTGTTTCTTTTTTATTACAGTTAATCAAAACAGCCGTTAATAAAATAATCTGTGCAATATTTTTCATTTTATTTGACAATAAAAAAAACCAAAGCAGTTATACTTTGGTTTATATGGGAAACTAATGATTAATGAATTACTCAGCATCATATTTGCGGATCACTTTCTGGGTAACGCCTGAGCTACTGAAACCTCCGTCATGGAAAAGGTTCTGCATGGTTACCTTCCTGGTAAGATCGGAGAAGAGAGACACACAGTAGTCCGCACATTCAAGCGCCGTTGCATTCCCAAGCGGAGACATATCTTCTGCATAACCCAGGAAATTTCCGAAGCCTTTTACGCCGCTTCCTGCCGTCGTAGGCGTAGGAGACTGCGAAACCGTGTTGACACGCACTTTTCTTTCACCCCAATAGTTCCCGAAAGTCCTTGCAATACTTTCCAGGTATGCTTTATTGTCGGACATATCGTTGTAATCAGGGAAGGTTCTCTGCGCAGCAATATAGGTCAGTGCCAGGATGCTTCCCCATTCGTTCATACAGTTTTTCTCATAAGCTACCCTCATTACTTTATGGAAGGAAACCGCGGAGATATCCCAGCCTTTTTCCAACCAGTCATAGTTCATTTCAGTATAGTGTTTTCCCTTTCTCACATTCACGGACATCCCGATGGAGTGCAGGATAAAATCAATTTTTCCAAATTTGGCTATAGCGGCATCAAAAAGCTTTTCAAGATCTTCAAGAGAAGTGGCATCAGCCCCGATTACTTCAGAACCCGTTTTTTCTGCTAAACCGTTAAGTTCCCCCATTCTCAAAGCGATAGGAGCGTTGGATAAGATAAATTCAGCACCTTCTTCATGACATCTTTCTGCAACTTTCCATGCGATCGATTGTTCATTAAGGGCTCCAAAAATAATTCCCTTTTTGCCTTTAAGTAAACCGTATGACATAATTTTTTAATGTTTATTTTGATACAAATGTAGCAATAATTTGTGTTTAGAGCATAATAAAAAACGGAGCCTTCGCTAAAAAGGCTCCGTTTTTCTTGAAAATATTTATATGACTGAAATTTTAGTTGGTTTTTTTGTTCCATTCTGCTTTTGCATCTTCTGCAGCGTCTTTGGTTTTTTCCCATGCATCGTTTGCTTTGTCCTTGATATCATCCCATGCATCAGAGGCGTTGTTCTTTACTCTGTCCAGCCAGTCTTCATGGGTAGCTTCCTCGTCATTGGATCTTTTTTCATTGATATAATCCTTTGCTTTATCAGAAAGTTCCTCAACTTTCCATTTCGCATTATCTGCCGCATTTTTCAAAGAATTTTCAGTGTTGTCTACTGCATTTTCTGCTTTGTTGTATTCTGAATTGTTCATAATGTTGATATTTTGTTGTGTTGCTGTACATCAAACAATAACTATTCCTAAAATTTCGTGGTACTGTTAAAATTTTCATAAAGTTCAGATTTGTGCTGAATGGTCTGATATGGGGTATTCTCAAAACATTCCCTAATCATAAGATATATCGAAATGACAAAACCTGATGGTATAATCATTTATGAATGTAAATTCCATGTATATAAATTATTATGAATGAATAAAATCTATGCTCTGGTATTTGAATGCTTATTTATTGCAATTTTATGAGCCATATTACACGATATGTAAATTTAATTATATTCAATTAAATTGTTTATTTATTATTAAAAATAAAATATATAAATAAATAAAAATCGCCTTTTAATGTCTTATTATGAGGGTTTATTATAGAATTAATTCTATAAAAAACAATTTAAATCACTGTTTATGCGAGTATTAAATGGAATGAGATTAAGTAAAAAATATGAAATGATGATATTTTAAAAATATTAGGTTTTTATTAAATATTTTATATATTTGCAGCCGGAAACTATAACCTAAAATATACACATGTATACAAACTCCAAATTTCAGATCGCATTAACGGCCTCTTTACTTTTAAATTTTAATTTTTTGCTTTGTCAGGTGGGAATAGGAACCACCACCCCGGATCCTTCTTCGATCCTGGATATTAAATCCACAAACAAAGGGGTTCTTCTCCCTGGTATCGCCATAACTTCGCTCACCGATCATTTAACCATAGCCTCCCCGGCAAACGGATTGATTATCTGGAATAATGGGTTGGGAGGGATTGCAGATACCGGATTGTATTACTGGAACAACCAGAAATGGAACAAAATTTCCAGTGCAGCTAGCCAAGGTGCGGTTGCTTCCGGCAGTTCAGGAAATGCATGGAACAATTCTGCTACCAATAGCGGGAACAATACAGGATCCGGAACAAATCTTTCCCTCGGAACCAATACCTATGACGACCTTATTTTTAAGGTGAATTCTGTAAAATCCGGAAGATTGGGAACCGACAATTCTATAAGCCTCGGCCTAGGTGCCAATGCGGGACAAAACGGTATTGCCATCGGAATGTCCGGTTCTGCTTATCAGGGGGTATCAGTCGGAAATGAAGCATCGGTAACAGCCAATGACGGGCTTGCGATAGGAAATAAGGCCTTTGCAGCCGCCTATAAGTCGAATGCCATCGGATATAATGCCAAAACCAATAAGAATGAATCGACCGCGGTGGGAAATAATTCTTTTGCCGACGGATTCCAGTCTACTGCCATCGGATATAACGCCAAAACCACCGCTAACGAGTCTGCTGCATTGGGAAATAATGCACAGGCGGCAGGATTTCAGTCGGTCGCTGCGGGTTACGGCGCCAAAACAAATTCCAACAGTGAAACGGCAGTCGGGTATTATGCTTTAACAAACGGCCAGAATTCTACCGCTGTGGGTTCAGGAGCTTCAGCCACAGGACAGCAATCCACAGCGATCGGATACAATGCAGCTACCTCACAATACAATGCCATTGTTTTAGGGGACAGCAATGCCAATATCGGGATCGGAACCTCCACCCCAAATACAACCGCCAGGCTGGATGTAAGCGGGCAGTATAAATTGGGAAATCAGGGAACCATCCAGAAAAACCAGATCAGCTTCGAGGCATGGCCCGGAGTTTCCATACACAATCTTCCGAGCGGTAAATCCGTAACGATGAATATTGCTATTCCCCCAACGATGCTTCCGGGATCCACTAAAGCAACCCTTACCGTAACGCCGGCAGGAGATTTTGCAGGAAATTCCACCTTCTCGATTTCAAATCCCAGGATGACGTCAACTTCCAATATCACGGTTAATCTAACCAATATCTCTGCTAATGCGGAAAGCTTATATTCTTCCCACTTCTACATTATGATTAATGAATTCTAGAAATTCAGATATTGCATTTCTGGCCCGGAGACCGGTAAGATATACTGTAACGGTACATAATAAAAAAGGATTTCAACAATTTGAAATCCTTTTTTATTATCAATTTAATCAGGTTCGATTTATACGTTTTGCATTCAATCTATTTATGGAATGGCTATACGGATAAACTTTCTTGTCAGGTTAAATATAATTTTATCATCCTGTCGGTCGTCATCAAAATCCATCTTTTTCGAAAAACCGGTAATTTCTAATATTCAAGAATACTTTGTGACCAGACAAGTCATATAATAACTCGTCTTATTTAATAATCCTGTCCAATACCCATTCGATCAGGTTCTTTTCGGAAGCGTGATGATCGGCGGAGAATTCGCCGCGTCTCCTGTTGGCAATAACATTGTTTACCGTAATGGCTTTATGGCCCAACATCTTGGATAAGGCATAGATGGCCGAGGTTTCCATTTCGAAATTGGTAACCCCTAGATCGTTCAGGGTTTCCAGGAACTGGTCATCAACCGCTTTTAAACGCAGCTGTCTGCCCTGTGGCGCATAAAACCCCGGGAAAGTAGCGGTATTCCCATGGTATCTGGCATCTTTATACAGTTCGCCCAGCTCTTCCGCCCATTCCGAAAAATACAGCATCGGTTTAATTTTTTCATAAGGAAAGCGGTCTGAAAAGTTTTTAGAGAATTCGTTTTCAAACGCATAATCCTGATAAAAATGCATCAGGCCATCCAGTCCTACGACGTTTTGGGTAACCAGCATATTATCCACCTGTACTTCAGGGTTTACGCTTCCGCAGGTTCCCATCCGGAAAAGCTGCAACGCCGTATGCTCCGTTTTGAATTCTTTGTTCTGAAGATCGATATTTACCAGTGCATCCAGCTCATTCATCACGATGTCGATATTTTCCGTACCGATTCCCGTGGACATTACGGTAATTCTTTCCCCGCGCAACGTTCCCGTATGCGTATAAAATTCCCTTTTGTTCTTCCGGATTTCCACCGTGTCAAAATATTTGGAGACTTTGGCCACCCGGTCCGGATCACCGACCAGGATTACTTTTCCGGCAATATCTTCCGGTAATAGGTTCAGATGATAAACACTTCCGTCTTCGTTCAGCACCAGTTCTGAAGCTGCAAGTTTATTGAGCATAATTGTTTTTTTTATCGTTTAAAATGAAAATTGTTGTTCACTAAAATCCTCCCGCCATATACTTCATCATTGTTCAGAGAGAGCCTGTACAGAATAGGCTGTTTCAGTAATGAATGTGATTTCGGGGTTTAAAATTAATAAAAAAAATTATATGGCAGGCGTGTTTAAGCATATTTTGCACGTCCTGTTGAATTAGCAAGAAATTCAGACAGGCCTGTAAACATTATTTAATCCAAATTTAAAACTGAGGTAATACTTTAGCGGCGGGCGATTCATAGTTTTGCGCAAAAATGATCATGAGGTTTTATCCTTTGGCACTTGCTGCTGTACTGACCGGTTTTGCGGTCATGTCTTTTAACCCGGTGGATAAGGGATTTAAAAATGAAAATACAGCGGTCATCCGGGGACTGACTGATTTCAGAACAAAAATAGAGACTTTAAAATCTGACGCTCACGATTTTGCCGACGGCAATATATCTCTTGAAAAACTTCGCGAATCCCTGCGCAACACAAGAAATTCCTTCAAGGAAACCGAGTTTTATATAGCGTATCATTATCCTGAATTTACCAAAACCAGGCTGAATGCAGCACCATTGTTTCATATCGAAGCAGCCGGTACAAAAGCATATACTTTGCCGCCGGAAGGCCTGCAGGTTCTGGATGAGCTGGTTTTTTCCGATGAAGCGGAAGATAAGAAAGAAGAAATCAAAACCATTAGCGATTTTTTATACAACTCCTACGCCGCTTTCTACCAGAGTGCCCTTAAGAACGGCCTGAGCCTGGGAAGCAACAAGACGCTGCCGCTCAGAATCGAACTCGTCAGGATCTACAGTCTTGGAATTACAGGATTCGATACCCCCGGGTCACTGAATGTTTCCGAAGAGGCGGCCCATGCTTTTTCAGGAATGAGAAAATACCTTAATGATGAACCTTATTTCAGAAACTACAATACCCGGAAAGCCGATGCCCTCCTGACGGAAGGGATGGATTATCTGTCAAAGAATACGGATTTCGAGACCTTTGACAGGATTGAGTTTTATAAAAAATATATTCATCCCCTGTATGAGGAACTGGGCAGCTGGGACGGACGAAGCGATGACCTGAAAGAATTCTCCGGCTGGAATGTGAATAACAAGAACCTGTTCAGCAGTGATTTTCTGGATCCGTATTTTTATACTTTGCTGAAAAAGGAAGATGACAGCCCGGAACTGAGGAAGCTGGGAAAAGAAATTTTTTATGACCGGAATATCAGCGAAAACGGAAAAATGAGCTGTGCCACCTGCCACCTGCCGGAAAATGCATTTACCGACCTGCAGGTAAAATCCCCCGGTAATGTGGAAGGTAAAACCGTCCTGAGAAATTCCCCGACGCTATATAATGCCGTTTTTGCCAAAAGATTCTTTTATGACCTGAGGGCTTTCTACCTGGAACAGCAGGCCGAGCACGTTATTTACAACAAAGATGAATTCAATACCAGCTATGAAAGCATCATCAGAAAACTGAAGGCCAGACCGGAATACCGGAAAGCTTTTAAGGCAGCTTATAAAAACGGCGATATCAACAAAGAAAATTTCTCAAAAGCATTGAGTTCCTATGTGGCTTCCCTGTATTCATACGACAGCGATTTCGACCGGTTTATGCGGAATGAAAAAGAAATTTCTCCTGATGCCGCAAAAGGATTCAATCTGTTTATGGGGAAGGCGAATTGCGCCACCTGTCATTTTGTACCGACGTTCTCCGGATTGGTTCCGCCATTATTTAACGAAAATGAATCGGAAGTGCTCGGGATCACCGCAAAGCCGCTCAGCCGAAAGCCGTTTGAGCTTGATTCGGACAAGGGAAGAATCAACAGCCCCGTGAAAAAAGAAAATTCCTGGATTTATGAAAACTCCTTCAAAACCGTAACGGTACGTAACATTGCCCTTACAAAACCGTATTTTCATAATGGCGCCTTCAATTCTTTGGAGGAAGTATTGGATTTTTATAATGACGGAGGTGGTGAAGGTCTCGGGATGAATGTGAAAAACCAAACCCTGGCTCCTGACAAATTGAATCTTACCAAAACGGAAATCAGGCAGATCATAGCTTTCTTAAATTCCCTGACGGACATCAGCCAAGCGAAATAGGAAAGGAGGATATTGAATAGTGAGCCTCACTTGGCTGGTGAATTTTAAAATCATTTTGCGATATTTTTCCGCAATGTTTTTCATTTGCCACTCCAAACTTCTATTAGATTATTTATATGGGACATAGCAAAAAAAATCAGTGATTGCCTCGGAGGGGCTTTCATGATTATAGTCCATGGTAAAACACCGGTTAAAAAGGCAGGTAATCGGTAGAATGTAAATCCTGAAGTTAAAATTTTAATCTTTTTTTAATTTAACATAAAATTCATTTAAGTAACATTAGGTTTTCCATTAATTAATATTTCCCGGAATTTATTTAAACTCCTATTCACAGAGGCTTCGGGACAATCGGATAGCTTTGCAGAGTCTAATTCAATCGAAATTTGAAAATGAAAAGAAAACTACTTACCGTTGCAGCTCTTGCAATGATTACAGGCTCTCTGATGAATGCCCAGACCTATGTCTTCAACAAAAACGCTTCCTGGAAATACAATGATGGGAATACCGCATTGGTAGCCCAATGGAAAGATGCCAATTATGATGTTTCAGGATGGGCGCAGGGGAACGGCCCGCTGGGATACGGTGATCCGGTAACCACTACGACCGCTAATAACCTGGTTACCGCTTATTTTGCCAAAGATTTCACCGTCAATCTCAATGACCTTTCGACAACGATGGAACTCGGCGTAATGAGAGATGACGGAATCGTCGTTTATCTTAACGGGGAAGAAGTGGTAAGGGACAATATGCCTTCGGGAACCATTACCTTCAATACCTGGGCCAGCACCACCATCGGCGGCTCTGCAGAAGAGGTGTATAATGTCTTTTCGATCCCGAAATCCAAATTTGTCAACGGAACCAACAGGATTTCCATCGAACTTCACAACCGGGATGCTTCCAGTTCAGATTTAAGGGTAGATGCTTATCTTAAAACAACGGCTGCCGTGACGCCGGTAGCGTGTAATGCCCTTCACATCAGCTGCTTTACTTCCATCGTTCCCACGGCCCAGACCGGTAAGCTGATTATTCCTGCCGAACATAAATACCAGCTGATCCTGAAAGAAGGCGACAATTACACCGAAGGCGGCGGCCTGGTAGGGGGACAGAATGATTTTACCGCTTACGTTCCTAAAAATGCCAGCAGTACAAACGGATACCTCTCCGTAAATCACGAAACGAATCCGGGAGGGGTCACGATGGCGGAGATCAATTACAATGCTTCAACCAAACTTTGGCAGCTGACGAGATCAAGAGCCGTAAGCTTTTCATCACCCAGCCTGGTGCAGACCATCAGGAACTGTTCGGGAGGCGTAACGCCTTGGGGAACGGTGGTTACTGCAGAAGAGCAGACGACTTCCAGCGATGTAAACGCAGACGGAATGAAAGACTATGGCTGGCTGGTAGAGATCGATCCGGCAACCGCTCAGGTGATTTCCCAGAACGCTGACGGATCGAAGGGCAAGCTCTGGCAAATGGGAATCATGAACCATGAAAACGTCGTGGTCAACAGTGCCGGAACCATCGCTTATTACGGGGAAGACGGAGGAACCCACATGGTTTACAAATACGTTATGGATACCCCGAATAATCTTTCTTCAGGGAATCTTTACGTTTTGAAGCTGGATCAGGGATTAAGCAACGGCGATCCGGTAGCCACTACAGCCACATGGATCCAGGTGCCGAATAAAACGAAAGCCGACCAGAACAATACACAGACTCTGGCCCAGTCTCTAGGCGGAACTTCCTTCAACGGGATTGAGGATGTGGACATCAGCCCGATCGACGGGAAAGTTTACTTTACCGCTAAAGGACTCAATAAAGTCTACAGGCTTCAGGACAACGGAAGCACGGCTTCACAGGTTGAGACTTTTGTAGGAGGACTTACCACCAACTATTCTTTCAATACCGCTCAGGGAACAAAAACGGAAGCATGGGGTGACGGAAACGATAACCTGACCTTTGACGAGCTAGGAAACCTCTGGGTACTTCAGGACGGCGGTAAAAATTACATCTGGGTTGTAGCTCCGGATCACACACAGGCCAATCCGAAAGTAAAACTTTTTGCTTCCATGCCGGCAGGTTCGGAACCTACGGGGCTTACCTTTACACCGGATTATAAATTCGGATTCTTCTCCGTGCAGCATCCGGATTCCACGATCTCTACCGATGTGGATGCTACAGGGAATACCATCGATTACAAAGGTAAATCGGCTACCGTTGTGGTTGCGCTGAAAAACAACCTGGGAACAGCCGGTACCCTGGGAACCATCGATGCCCAATCGGAAAATACGGTAACGGTAGCGCCGAACCCGACTTCAGGAATGGTAAAGATCAATTCTCCGAAAGGCCTGAAAAACATCCTGGTGACAGCTTACAGCATCGACGGAAAAATCGTGTTTACCCAGAAATATTCGGGAACCCAGAAAATGCTGGACCTGGATTTTACCCAACAGCTTGAGGCCTCCAGAGTTCTGATACTGAATATAGAAGCGGAAGGAGGATTCCAGCAGACCGTAAAATTGCTTAAAAAATAACTTATTAATATTTACACTGCTGCCGGCAATAGTTTTTGCCGGTAGTTTTTTTATATATGAAAAAGATTGTTATTATCCTTGCTCTGGTCGTTCTTTCACAGGCAAAAGCGCAGATCGATCCAGTAAAGTACCCGACCTACACGAATATCGATGATGCGCTGAAAAGCGGACAGCCCGTCTACAGCATAAGCCTCAGAGGAAAAAAGATGTTTAATCTGCCGGCAGAAATTCAGAAATTGCCGTCTGTCTTTTTCCTGAACCTGATGGAAAATAATTTTGAGAAGATGGATGAATCGATCTTCAGTTTAAAGGAACTGACGATCTTGAACCTCAGCGAAAACAGCATCAAATATATTCCGGATGAAATCGCATCCCTTCAGAAACTGGAAAGCCTTTCTTTCAGCCTGAACAGCTTGACCGGCATCAATCCGAAGCTTGCAGGACTTCACCTGCTGAAAGTTATTCATCTGGATGCCAATAACCTGAATGTATTCCCGGAAGCGTTGCTTGAAATTTCCGGTTTAGAAGAGATTAACCTGCAGGGAAACCAGATCAGCTTTGTTACAAAGGATTTGGATAAAATAAAAAGCCTGAAATCATTAAACCTGGCTTCCAATCAGATCAACGATATGGATGGTCTCCGCTTTCCTGAATCCCTGAAGTATCTGGAACTGCAGCAGAATTCAATAGCGGTACTTCCTGAAAGAATATACCGTCTGAAAAACCTTGAATTTTTAAATGTCGGTCAGAATAACATCCGGGAAATTTCACCGGAGGTAAAAGGATTGAAAAATGTGGTCAGCATCAACCTGGCCAACAATCGATTGAAGGATCTTCCAGGGGAATTCTCGAAGCTGAAAAATCTCAAAACCCTCATCCTAACCGGGAATCCGATCGGAAAATCCACCCTTGAAAAGCTGAAAGCGCTTCTGCCGGGAACGCAGATTTATTTTTAAAGTCAGGAAGAGGGGTGCTGGATACCGGGAGTTTTTCAAGGTTAATTGCCCTGCAAAGCAGAATTCGCCATGCACCTTATCCGCCGACTCTCTTGGTCCTATAGCCCATATCTTTCAGGATCTCCATGATCCTATCGCGGTTGTCTCCCTGGATGATAATCGTACCGTCTTTTTCAGACCCGCCGATTCCCAAGGTCGTCTTGATCTTCTTTGAGATCTTTTTAAGCTCCTCTTCGCTGCCTTCCCAGCCTTCGACAACCGTCACCGGTTTCCCGTTCCTGCCTTTCTTTTCAAATTTGCATACCAGCGGTTCTTTTTGTTTAAACTGTTCTTCGGGCATCTCGAAATCCTGCTCTTCATGCTCAGGAAAAAGGTTTTTCAGTTGGTCTCTTAAATCCATGCATCAAAATTAATAATTATTTGCATTAAAGAAAATAATAAACCCGAATTAAAACGGTCCCTGCAAACCGGTATGATATTTTAATGGATGATAATCATAAAATGAGTATATTTAGTAATCTTTTACCAAAAAAATATTAAACTATGGATCTATTTGTATTAATCCCCATTTTCGGGATTGCTGCGCTGGTGTATACCTTTCTCCAGAGCAATTGGGTGAATAAGCAGGATGCCGGAGATGAAAAAATGAAACTGATCAGCGGACATATTGCTGACGGAGCCATGGCTTTTCTGAAAGCCGAGTACAAGGTATTGGCATATTTCGTTGCGATTGTTGCCGTTCTTCTCGCCATCATGGGCATGAGCAATGCCAATTCACATTGGACCATCGGGATCGCCTTCGTCTTCGGAGCTGTGTTCTCTGCGGCAGCCGGTTTTATCGGAATGAAGATCGCCACCACAGCCAATGTTCGGACAGCCCAGGCTGCAAAAACATCACTTTCCAGCGCACTGAAAGTTTCTTTCACCGGCGGCTCTGTGATGGGTATGGGCGTCGCTGGATTAGCCGTTCTTGGATTGGGGTCCCTGTTCCTGATTATCCGTCAGATTTTTGCCGCGGGCGCTCCTGTTGATTCCCACGAAATGGAAAGAACCATTGAGATCCTTACCGGATTTTCTCTGGGAGCAGAATCCATTGCGCTTTTTGCAAGAGTAGGTGGCGGGATCTACACGAAGGCTGCCGATGTCGGAGCGGATTTGGTAGGAAAAGTAGAAGCGGGGATTCCGGAAGATGATCCGAGGAATCCCGCAACCATTGCAGATAATGTAGGCGATAATGTAGGCGATGTGGCCGGGATGGGAGCCGATCTGTTCGGTTCGTATGTTGCCACGGTACTGGCTACCATGGTTCTAGGCAGGGAAACGGTTTCAGTAGACGCCTTTGATGGGTTTGCACCGATCCTGCTGCCGATGCTGATTGCCGGAACAGGAATTGTTTTCTCGATGGTAGGTACTTTGTTTGTAAGAATTAACGATAATGAAGAGGCCTCCACCTCCAGCGTGCAGAATGCACTGAATCTCGGGAACTGGGGAAGCATTGTCATCACAGCGATTGCTTCTTATTTTCTGGTGACCTATATCCTGCCGGATAAGATGGTGCTGAGAGGTCATGAATTTACCAAAATGGGTGTCTTTGGGGCCATTATGGTCGGACTTGTTGTCGGAACTTTAATGAGTATCATCACCGAATATTATACGGCTATTGGGAAAAGACCGGTTTCAAGCATTGTCAGACAGTCTTCTACCGGGCACGCGACCAACATCATCGGCGGGCTTTCGGTTGGGATGGAATCTACTTTACTGCCGGTTATCGTACTGGCAGGCGGAATTTACGGATCTTATCTTTGCGCCGGATTATACGGAGTTGCGATTGCCGCAGCTGGTATGATGGCAACAACCGCCATGCAGCTTGCTATCGATGCCTTCGGGCCTATTGCCGACAATGCGGGTGGTATTGCAGAGATGAGTGAACTGCCGAAAGAAGTCCGTGAAAAAACCGATATCCTGGATGCGGTAGGAAATACGACCGCAGCTACAGGAAAGGGATTTGCAATCGCTTCTGCGGCATTAACGGCTCTTGCTTTGTTTGCCGCATTCGTGGGTATTGCAGGAATCGACGGGATCGATATCTACCGGGCTGATGTTCTTGCCGGATTGTTTATCGGCGGAATGATCCCTTTTATATTTTCATCACTTGCGATTACTGCAGTAGGACAGGCGGCCATGGCCA
Organism: Chryseobacterium hagamense; assembly: GCF_007991455.1. Lineage (GTDB taxonomy): Bacteria > Bacteroidota > Bacteroidia > Flavobacteriales > Weeksellaceae > Chryseobacterium > Chryseobacterium hagamense. The sequence continues at coordinate 215,499 of NZ_BJYJ01000001.1, forward strand.
TGGTGGAAGAGGTGAGAAGGCAGTTCCGCGAAATTCCGGGAATCCTGGAAGGTAAAGCCCAGCCGGAGTATGAAAAATGTGTTGCGATTTCCACAGATGCTTCCATCAGGAAAATGATGATGCCGGGAGCCATTGCAATAATTTCCCCGCTGCTGATCGGATTTATTTTCGGGCCCGAAGTATTGGGCGGATTTTTGGCAGGTGCCACGGTATGCGGGGTGCTGATGGGTATGTTCCAGAATAACGCCGGAGGTGCCTGGGATAATGCAAAGAAATCTTTTGAAAAAGGAGCGAACATCAACGGGCAGACCTATTACAAAGGTTCCGAGCCTCATAAAGCTTCCGTAACCGGTGACACGGTAGGTGATCCGTTTAAGGATACTTCCGGGCCTTCGATGAATATCCTGATTAAACTGATGTCGATCGTATCGCTGGTAATTGCGCCGACTTTAGCGGTCATGCACAAAGATAAAATTGAAGCCAACCGCAAGGCGAAGCTGGAAGCCTTAACGGGAACTTCCGGTACAGCAACCGTTAACCCTGTTACAGCAACCGCACCTGGAGTTGCTGCACTACCGGAAGTAAAAGGGTACCTGAATGAAAACGGGGATTTTGTTTATGATACCGGAGCGGTGACAGAAGTGGAACTCAAGGATGGGAAAAGAATAAAAATCGGTGAAGGCAGCCAGCTGTATCAACTGTACAATGCAGTTAACACTAAAGATCAGGCAGTACTGGATCCGAATAAATGGTACACCATCGAAAACCTGTATTTTGAAACCGGATCGGCTGACCTGAGGCCGGGTTCCGAGACCCAGCTGCTGAATCTGGTAGAGCTTTTAAATGCTTATCCGACCATGAAGATTAAGTTGGGAGGTTACACGGATGACAGCGGCAACGAGGAAAGCAACCAGAAACTTTCCAACCTGAGAGCACAGACGGCAAAGCTTAAATTACTGGAACTCGGTATAGGCGGCGACAGGGTAGAGGCGGAAGGCTACGGCTCCCAGCACCCGATTTGTGCAGCCAACGATACCGACGAATGTATGGCGAAAAACAGAAGGATTGACATAAGGGTTCTGTCTCTGTAATCCTGATAATATATCTACTGAAAGCACTGCCAAAAAGCAGTGCTTTTAATTTTACCGCAAAAGTCACAAAAGCATTTTTTTAATTTACGTAGACAGTTAAGTTCTCAAAATAAAAAATCTTTGATTTTTAATCTTAGGTGTTCTTACATATCCGCAATCCTTTAACCTAAAATCTTATGTGACTCATGTGTTTTAAAAGCTTTGAGGTTTAAACAAATCAAAGCATTTTTCTCAAATGCTCCAGCGCATCAACAATCAGATCATCATTTTTCGCAAAACTGAACCGGATGTAATCGGAATCCTGTCTTGAATTGTAAAACGCAGACAGCGGCAGGCAGGAAACTTTTTTCTCCACCGTCAGCCACTTGGAAAATTCCACGTCGGTCATGGTTTTGGAAACTGCTCTGAAATTGGCTATCTGGAAAACTGCCCCTTCGGCTTTTTGCTCAACCCTCAATGGTGTCTGGCCGATTAATTCATAAAAAAGGTCGCGTTTTCCCTGCATCAGGATCTGGTTGGCGGAAGGATCAAAAACGTCAAGGTACTTTGCAATGGCGTATTGGCAGGGTGCACTGGCACCATAGGAAATATATTGCTGATGGCACCGGAATTTGGCTGTCAGATCTTCCGGGGCCAGAAGATAACCTACTTTCCAACCGGTAGTATGGAACATCTTCCCGAAAGAAAAAATACCGAATGTCCTTTTCCGCAATTCCGGATGGAGAAAGGAGCTGTAATGTTCTTTACCGTCGAAACAGTACGTATCATAGATTTCTTCAGAAATAAGGTAAATTTCCTGATCCTTGATCAAAGTATACAATTGATTCCAATCTTCCTGCGACCAGATTTTCCCGGTGGGATTCTGAGGGGAATTGACGATGACAGCTTTCGTTTTTTCAGAAATGCAGTTGTGCAGCTTTTCCCAGTTGATCGAGAAATCATGTTCAAGATCATAATATACGGGAATACCGCCGTTCAGGAAAACCGAAGGACCGTAGGTATAATAAGACGGCTGGATAACGATGACTTCATCACCCTGATGCAGGATAGAGCGAAGTGAAGTGTATAAGGCAAAAGTAGCACAGGGCACAATCGTTACTTCATGTTCATGCACGCTGACGCTGTGTTTTCTGGTGATGTTAAACGTCATGACCTTTTTTACCAACAGCGGATTTCCGGCCAGCGGTTCGTAATTATGCTGGTTAAGGTCAGCCGCTTCCTTCAGGTATTCCCGCAGGCGATGGTCGATGTCAAAATCAGGTAAACCCAGGGAAAGATCGAAGCTGTTGTTTCTAACCGCCAGTTCAGACATTTCCGTGAAAAAAGAGTAATGATTGAATCCGTAGATGTTCCCCATACTTTTTGCATTTATTCCAAATATATGAAAAATACCATTCCACCGGAGATTAAATAAATTTTGCTATTTTTAGGCAAATTATTCATCAATGAAAAAATTGTTCATTCCATTATTTTCAGTAGCTGTAATGGTAAGCTGCGGCACTGCGAAAAATACTTCCGTTGCAGGGATTTCAAAATCTTCGCCTGCCGTACAGGGCAGTAAGGCGTTTCTTTCTGCCTATAAAGAAATTAAAGCCGAAGATTTAAAGAAAAACCTGTATGTCATTGCTTCCGATGAGATGGAAGGAAGGGATACGGGAAGCCCGGGGCAGAAGAGGGCCGGAGAATACATGGTTAACTATTATAAAAACCTGGGTATCCCTTATCCGAAGGCATTGGGTTCCTATTACCAGAAGGTTCCGGCAGATTTTATGAAAAAAAGGGGCGGCGGAAACCTACCCGATTCTGAAAACATTTTAGCCTTCATCGAAGGTTCTGAAAAGCCGCAGGAAATTGTGGTGATTTCCGGACATTACGACCATGTGGGAACGCGCAACGGGATAGTTTACAACGGTGCGGATGACGACGGAAGCGGAACTGTTGCCGTAATGGAAATTGCAAAGGCTTTCCAGGCGGCCAAAAAAGCGGGAAACGGCCCTAAGCGTTCCATTCTTTTCCTTCATGTCACGGGAGAGGAACACGGGCTCTTCGGCTCTGAATATTATACTGATAATCCGGTATTTCCGCTGGCCAGTACCGTGGTTGATTTAAACATTGATATGATCGGGCGTGATGATCCGGAAAACAGAGGGAAACAGTATGTTTACGTGATCGGTTCGGAAATGCTGAGCTCGCAGCTGAAAGTCATCAATGAAGCCGCAAATAAAATGACGAATAACCTGGAGCTTAATTACAAATATGACGACCCGAATGATACGGAAAGATTATATTATCGTTCGGACCATTACAATTTTGCCAAGAACAATGTTCCGGTAGCCTTTTTCTTTGACGGGATCCATGAAGATTACCATAAACCGACCGATGATGTAGAAAAAATCGATTATAACCTGTTGGCTAAAAGAGCACAGCTGGTTTTTGCTACGGCGTGGGAACTGGCCAACCGGCCGCAGAGAATCGTGGTTGATAAAAAATAATACCTCCCTGATAAAATAAAAGGCAAATGTGCTGGTCAGCCGTTTGCCTTTTTACTTTAAATGAACAAAAATAAATTATGAAACAAAATGTAAAATCCATCCGGCCGTTTATCGGTTCGGAAAATTTTGAAGTCAGCAGAAGCTTTTATCGTGACCTTGGTTTTGAAGAGATAATAATCGATCCGAAAATGTCATTGTTCAGGTGGAATGATACCGGATTTTATCTTCAGGACGGATATGTGAAAGACTGGATCGACAACACCATGGTTTTTATGGAAGTAGAGGATACCGATACATTCTATGCAGAAATTTCAGCATTGAACCTTAGGGAAAAATACAAATCGGCAAAAGTAAGTCCCGTACAAACGCTGCCTTGGGGAAAAGAATGTTTCGTGCACGATCCCAGCGGCGTGCTGTGGCATTTCGGTGAATTTTTCCAAGAATAAATTTTTAACTCTAAACCATTAACTTTTTTCTTTTTGCATGATCTACGCTTTTGATACGTATTATTACCACGATTACGCCAACACCATCTGTCTCGCCTTTGAAGACTGGAACTCTGACCAGGAATCGGAAATTTTAAGCGAAAGGACAATCGTTACTTCAGACTATGAAAGCGGGGCCTTTTACAAAAGGGAACTGCCCTGTATCCTGAGCCTTTTAAACCAAATCAGCCTGCAGCCGGGTGATCTGATTATTGTTGACGGCTATGTTACTCTGGATGAAAGCGGAAAAAACGGTCTTGGCGGTTACCTTTACGAAGCCTTGGATCGGAAATTTCCCGTTATCGGAATCGCTAAAAACGGCTTTAACAGCGACGACCCTGCAAGAAGAACGGTTTACCGTGGCGAAAGCAAAACACCGCTTTTTCTCACGGCAAAAGGAATCGATGTGGATGCAATACAGCCCGAAATTGAGCGGATGCACGGCAATTTCAGAATCCCTGCGCTGCTTAAAAAACTTGATCAGCTGACCCGGAGCTGAATTTTAAAAAAAAATATCTGAAATATAATCAACACGGGCAAGTTAATCTTCAGTTTGTTAAAGGAAAATAAAGCCAGATCGGGTACAGGGATTTAATTAAATAACTAATAAATAACTCCGATCAATTATTAACAAAGCAACTCCGGGCATCCGGCATCCGTCCTCAGGTCTACATTCATGGCTTCTCATTCCTTCATCTCTATAAAGAAAAGGTCCGGAAATCTTTAAGAAGTGACAAATATCATTGTTTAATTATTTTTTATTAATTCTAAATAAATATAAATTTGTATCAACAAAAAACACAAACAATTATATCCATATCAATTTTTGTTTTTTCTGACCGGCCATTTAGGGCCGGTTTTATTTTTGATAGAGGGATTTTCTGTATTCGATACCCCATTTTGCGATTTCATCGATAATGGGTTCAATGGTTTTGCCGTATTCCGTTACTTCATACTCAACGGTTACAGGTTTTGTATCCAGGACGGTCCGTTTGATGAGGTGGTTGATTTCCATATCCTGAAGTTCCTTGGAAAGCATTTTTGCTGCAATACCGTCGATTTCCCGCAGCAGGTCCATAAACCGCATTTTACCGCCCTGCATCAGAGTTCCCAGAATATGGAACTTCCACTTGCCGGACAGGATTTCCATCGAGTCCTTGATGGCGTTCATTCTGTTCTTGCATACCAAAGAGGTGTTGAAGCTGGCTTCCTTTCTCATTTTGATTCGTTTAAACAGCAAAGATAGGAAATTCCGGTTAGTTGGTTTCATAGAGGAAACCGGTTTCCAAAAGGAAATCCATTATCCTTTTATTGTCATTAAAGATTAGCTTTGTAATAGAGTAATAAGGATATCAAATCTCAACATCATACATGCTGAATTGCAAAATATTAACATTTCTGTTCCTGACGGCCGTGATGAGCAGCTGCAACGGACAGAGTGACAAACGTAAGAAAATGGAAAATAAATCAACAAATCCGCTGTTATGCGATCCTGCCACAGGAATTTGTGAGGTTCCCGGAGAACGAACCGAAATCGGGAACATCGATGTAAAGGCCAACGAGAAGCCGGTGAAGGTTATTTATTTCACGGATCCGATCTGTTCTTCATGCTGGGGAATCGAACCGCAGCTGAGAAAGCTCAAACTGGAATACGGAAACAATGTCGATATCGAATACAGAATGGGCGGCCTTCTTCCGGACTGGAGCTACAACAGCGGCGGCATCAGCAAGCCTTCTGACGTGGCCCACCACTGGGACGAAGTAAGCCTGTATTATGATATGCCGATTGACGGGGATGTATGGCTTCAGGATCCGCTGGATTCTTCCTATCCGCCTTCCATCGCTTTTAAAGCAGCACAGCTTCAGGATAAAACCAAGGCTGTTGAATTCATGAGGGAACTCCGCGAAATGGTATTCCTGAAGAAAAAGAATATTGCCAGATGGGAGCATATTGCCGCTGCAGCCAAAAAAACAGGCCTGGATACCGACCAGCTGAAAAAAGACTTCGACGGAAGAGCAAAAGAACTTTTCCAGGAAGATCTGAAGATGGCCAGGGAAATGGGCGTAAGAGGTTTTCCTACCATGTTCTTTACGAACGATGCGGGAAATAAAGAAATCGTATACGGATCAAAGCCTTATGCCTTTTACGAAACCGCTATTTTAAAAGTAAATTCGGATACCAGAAAATCCGAGTATTCTAAAAACTGGGAAAGCCTTTTTTCCAGATACAGCTCACTCACGGCCAAAGAATATTCCGAATTATCGGGAACACCGAGAAGGGAAAGCGAGCAATTGCTCAATGATCTTTCAGCTAAAGGAAGCCTTGAAAAGCTTACCACAAAAAACGGTTCGATCTGGACCTTTAAACAGAATTAATTTTCATTAATATTTAGCAAATTTTTTTCCGGAAGCTTTTACGAGTTTCCGGTTTTTGTTTTTAAGCCTAACGGAACCTGTGAAATAGAAAGCAAAATTCCGAAACTTAAGATAGATTTAACAAAACATACCTTTCCTGTCTTAAATGTTAAAAAATAAATTCAGGCTTTAACTTACAGGCTTCATAAATTAATAAATTTTTATCATTTTTAATTCTTTCCAGGAGGATTTATTATCCTTATTTTGCCTGAAATAAAGGGAGTAAGATTGATTAAGATTAAGAAATCTTCCGGCAGAAATAAATTTTAAATTTTACCCCTGACCTTTTATTTGATAGAGTCCGCTAAAACCTTTAAATGAGAATAATATGAACAAACTGATTTTTACCTTTTTGCTTGCGGGATCACTGATGAGATCCCAGACCCACCGTTTCATCTATGACGTCGTGTATAAAAAAGATTCCGCATCAACCGTCCGGACCAGAGAGAATTACCATTTGGACATCGAAAATGATCATGTCACTTACTACACCAGGGATTTTTTTATTGCAGATTCTCTCATGAGCAATAACCTGAAATTTCCGGTTGATACCAAATTGAATACGTCTTCAATCATCTATCACAAAAAAGGTGATGATCAGTATGAGGAGTTCGATATCCTGGAAGGCAGTACGGTCCTGAAGCTTCAGTCTGCGGAATTGCAGAACTGGAAACTGACGAAGGAAAGTAGGAAAGTGAAAGATCTGACACTTCAGAAGGCAACCACCACCTATGGCGGAAGAAACTGGACTGCATGGTTTACGCGAGAAATCCCCTTCCAGGAAGGGCCGTATAAGTTTCACGGCCTGCCGGGACTGATCGTTGAGTTATACGATGATAAGGACAATTACCGGTTCGAACTCGTGAAGTCCGTGAAGAGGTCAGATATTCCGAAAAACCAGTTTATTGAAATGTCAAGACAGATGAGCGTTCCGGTAGATTGGGAAAAATACAATAAAACCAAGCTTACTTTTTATGAATCCCCGATAAATTACCTTAAAAATGCTTCGAACCGGGACCAGTTTTATCTGAACGACGGAACGGCAGTGAATGCTTCAAATTCCAGGGAAATCAACGACCGCCTGAAGGCGAATATTAAGAAGTATAACAATCCTATCGATCTTGAAAAAGCTGTAGTTTATCCTTAATACTTTTTCCGGCTAAAGTATGCTTTGAAACTTCTTCCGGATAATTGGTGAATTTAACATTCCGTTCATGGTTTGGCATAGAATTTATTCTTACATTTACTAAGAAATACAACTGAAGTGGAACTTAATTTTGCTTTTTTCAGCTTTGAAATCGCAATTAAATTTATAAAAATTTAAGCACAGCATCGTCGGCTGTGCTTTTTTATTGTTGTCTAATTAAAAAAATGAGATGTATTTATCTACTGAATTCGCTCCTAAAGAGCGGATTCTTTTATTTTAAATCATAAAAAATTACTATATTTGCCAACCTAAAACGGTCCCATAGTTCAACGGATAGAATAGAAGTTTCCTAAACTTTAGATCCAAGTTCGATTCTTGGTGGGACTACCGGACAGAAATGTCATTATATAAAAACATCACAGGCCTGAAACCTGTGGTGTTTTTTATTATCAACCTTAGTCAGGTTACCAAACCGGGAAATGGTATCCATTAAAAAAAGCTGCCCCTCCGGACAGCCTTTATTATTAATTTTCCAGCTTTTCTTTGATGTATTTTGCGGTATGGGATTTTTTGTCTTTGGCAAGCTGTTCCGGTGTTCCGGTGAAAACCACTTCGCCGCCGTGTTTTCCGGCTTCCGGCCCGATATCGATGATGTAATCTGCCGATTTGATAATATCCGGCTGATGTTCGATCACAATCACGGAATGTCCGAGATCGATCAGGGCCTGTAAAGACTTCAGCAATTTTTGGATATCGTGGAAATGCAGGCCGGTAGACGGCTCGTCAAAAATAAACAGGGTTTTGTCTGTCGTAACGCCTTTTACCAGGAAGGAAGCCAGCTTTACCCGCTGTGCTTCGCCGCCGGAAAGGGTAGAGGAACTCTGCCCAAGCTGCAGATAGCCCAAACCGACATCCTGCAGAGGTCTTAATTTGGTAACGATTTTCTCTTCTTTATTATCACTGAAGAACTCCAGTGCTTCGTCAACGGTCATGTGGAGGATATCCGAAATGTTTTTCTCGTCATATCTTACTTCCAGGATCTCGTTTTTAAAGCGGGTTCCTTTACAGGTTTCACATTCCAGCTCGATGTCTGCCATAAACTGCATAGACACATTGATGACGCCTTCTCCTTTACATTCGTCGCATCGTCCGCCGTCTACATTAAATGAAAAATGCTTCGGCTTGTAACCCATCATTTTCGCCATTTTCTGCCTGGCAAAAAGGTCCCGGATGTCATCGTATGCTTTAAGATACGTTACCGGATTTGACCGTGATGATTTTCCGATCGGATTCTGGTCGATCAGTTCGATGTTTTTAATCAGTTTGGCCGGAAATTCCACGGAATCATAGTCTCCTTTTTTTCCGCCCATACCCAATTGGATCTGGATGTCGTTGGTCAGGATTTCCTTCATTAAGGTGGACTTTCCGCTTCCTGAAATTCCGGAGATCACCGCAAGGCTTTCGAGAGGAATATCCACATCAACATTTTTCAGGTTGTTCTGACGCGCCCCCTTTATTTTGATCCATTCTTTCGGTTTTCTGCGCTTTTTCGGGACTTCGATTTCCAGCCTTCCGGTAAGATATTTTGAAGTCAGGGTATCTGCCTTTTTCAGTTCCTTGTAATCGCCTGCAAATACGAGCTCACCCCCTAAGTAGCCGGCTTCCGGTCCGATATCTATGATATAATCTGCGGCCTTCATTACATCTTCGTCGTGCTCTACCACGATAACGGTATTTCCAAGATCACGCAGGTTGTGCAGTACCTCGATTAAATTTTCAGTGTCCCTGGAGTGGAGCCCGATGGAAGGCTCGTCAAGAATATAGATGGAACCTACCAGGGAGCTTCCCAAGCTTGTCGCCAGGTTGATCCGCTGGCTTTCCCCGCCGGAAAGCGTATTGGAGGTTCTGTTCAGGGTTAAGTAGCCCAGCCCTACCTTCAGTAAAAATTCGATACGGGTCGTTATTTCGTACAGGAGTCTTTTTGCGATTTCCTGATCGTGTTCAGATAACTTCAATCCTTTAATCAAAGGAAAAAGTTCGTCCAGAGGCAGTTCGATCATCGACTGGATGTTGTGACCGTCGATTTTCACCCAGCCGGTTTCTTCACGCAGCCTCAGGCCTTCGCAGGTCGGGCACAGTGTTTTTCCGCGGTACCGGGAGAGCATGACGCGGTACTGGATCTTATATAAATTTTCCTCCAGCATCTTAAAGAAATTGTCGATGGAAGGGAAAGTACTTTTTCCGTCGCCTTTCCAAAGGTATTTTCTCTGCTCTTTCGTTAATTGATGGTAAGGTTTGTGAATCGGGAAATCTTTTGCTTTTTTAATGAAATCCTTTTTCCATTCGCTCATGCTTTCGCCTCTCCATGAAGCGACGGCATCCTCAAAAACCGATAAGGCTTTGTTCGGGACTACGAGGTCTTCATCGATGCCGATCACTTTTCCGTAGCCTTCGCAGGTCGGGCAGGCTCCGTAAGGATTATTAAAGCTGAAAAAATGGACGTTCGGTTCCAGGAATTCAATGCCGTCCAGCTCAAACTTGTTGGAGAATTCCTTTACTTTTCCGGTATCCATATTCTTCAGTGAACAGTAACCCCGGCCTTCATAAAAAGCCATCTGGATGGAATCCGCCAGACGCTGAAGGAAACTTTCGTCTTCTTCATAGGCAAAACGGTCGATCACCAGATTGATTTCCATTCCTTTTTCCGGAGTGAAGCCAAAACTTTCGAGGTCTTCAATTCCCGCTACATTGCCGTTCACTTCAAGCCGGGTAAAACCGGCCAGTTTAAGAACATTCAGATTCTCACCGAAATTTTCCGCATCATAGTCATACGGAGCCGTCAGTAGAAACGAAGCTTCTTTTTTTGAAGCCCTGATAAAATCCACCACATCGGAAACGGAATCTTTTTTCACTTCCTCACCGGAAACCGGGGAATAGGTTTTCCCGACCCTTGCGAAAAGGAGTTTCATATAGTCGTAAATTTCCGTGGAAGTCCCTACCGTCGATCGCGGGTTGGAGGAAATCACTTTCTGCTGAATGGCGATGGAAGGTGCCAGTCCTTTGATATCGTCCACTTTCGGTTTTTCAAGTTTTCCCAAAAATTGCCTTGCATAAGAGCTTAAGCTCTCTACATACCGTCTTTGTCCTTCCGCATAAATCGTATCAAACGCCAATGAGGATTTTCCGCTTCCGGAAACACCCGTGATGACGATCAGCTTATTTTTGGGGATGAGAACATCAATGTGTTTCAGATTGTTAAGATGTGCATTCTTGACGAAAATCTGTTTTTTAATATCTATATCTGTTTTAGTAGCCATAGTAAAATTAAGACTAACAAAATTACGAAATTTTGACGGAAGTTCAGGTATATGTTTAGGTAACTATTTACCTATCTACACCATCTGAAAATTAAATTTATACAATATCCGCCTTCTGATTCTTCTGAGGCATTTTCTTGTGCCGGTAAAATTTTAAAAGTGGGTCAAAGCCGGGCTGTATGGTAATTACTTACCTGTCTACACTATTCAAAATGATACGTTTTATCAAATCCTGTTGAAATAAATTGCCCCTGGTTTTTCTAAATCACGATTTTTTGAAAAATATGAAACTTTAACTAAAATTTAATAATATGAAGTCAAACTATGCGTTCAGATAATTGCTAATATTGCAATACCATGATTAACACAAATTTCAAGTCTGTACTGGAATTAGTTCACACTTTCTCTTCAGAGCAGGTATGTATAGACTACTTAGAGCAAATGAGATGGGGCGGATCCGTTGAAAGTCCGTTCGATCAAGAATCAAAGATCTATAAATGCAGTAACAACCGTTACCGCTGCAAGAATACCGGCAAGTACTTCAATGTAAAAACCGGCACGATGTTCGAGAATACCAAGATCAGCCTTCAGAAATGGTTTCTGGCCATCTGGCTGCTAACCTGCGGCAAAAAAGGCATCAGTTCGGTCCAACTCGCAAAAGACATCGGTGTTACCCAGAAGACCGCATGGTTTTTGTCCCACCGTATCCGTGAATGTTTCGGCATTGAAAATAGCCATGCGCTGGAAGGGGACATCGAATGTGACGAAACCTTTGTCGGCGGCAAAAACAAAAACCGGCACTCCCGGAAAAAAGCAAAATATACCGGAGGACGTAATTTTCCGGATAAGGTTCCGGTCATGGGCATGCTGCAGCGGGGCGGTAAGATGAATGCCTTCGTGATAGAAAATACCGGTAAAGACAATATCCAGCCGTTGATCTACCGGTACATAAGCCTGAAGAATACAAGGCTGATCAGTGATGAATGGTCCGGGTATAACGGACTGCAAAAATCTTATCACCATCTGGTCATTGATCATTCTAAAAAAGAATATGTAAGCAGGCAGGATAAAACAATACACACCAACAGCATTGAAGGCTGCTGGAAAATCCTTAAAAACTCACTTTACGGCATATACAATTCCGTTTCAAGAAAACATCTTCAACGGTATGTCAACGAGTTTCTCTACCGGTTCAATCTGAGAAACGCTCCGGATCACACCAAATTTGTTTATCTTCTGAGGAAAAGTAAAGTCAGGACCAAATACAAAAGTCTCATCTTATAACCTTCTGTATAACCGGAAATTTCAAGAGTAACAGAACAGATCAGTAGATGTTATCCGTTTTTACAGTAGGTAAGAAAATAGGGATAAGATACGAATACGGTTAGATATTCATAAATTTGTTACCGGAGATTATATTATTTGATGACCGGTTGTTTTTATGGAGACTGAAAATCTGAAAAAGAAATAATTATTCCTTTCAGATTAGCCTAAATATGACTACTTTAACCGTTGAAAATGTTACCTGATATATTAAAAGAAAAAAAAATAAAAAGTATTCTTATAGAACAAGAAGAATATTTTGATGCAACTGATATCAAAAACAATCATCCTGATTTGAAAATTGATGTCAGCCAGGTCATTGTTTTTAAAAAAGCGGAGTTTATAAAGGCAGAGCATGTAGCACCTTTAACCGGTTTCGATCATATGATTAAACATGTTTTTAAACCGAAAAAATAGGTTTGTTTAAAAACAGAATTACAATTGATCTTTTCTAAATTGACTCTGAATGATCCGGGATTAAGGATCTTGACGAATTTTATGGCGTCCGCATATTTTATACCATTTAAATTTTGAATATTAAAAAAAGAACATATTTTCATTATCGTAATCGAAAAAATGGTGTTTAATGAAAATTTATGTGAATATTATTAACAAGGTATTGTTTTTTAGTAGAAAATACATTAAAATTGTACTTATTAATTGGTAATTAAATATGAGAAAACTATTCAGAGATCTGGTTACACATTTAATGAGAAAAAGATAAACACGATAATTCCCGGGATGCGATTTTTTCGCATCCTTTTTTTTATGACAACTATCATTTGCCTGTGTTGGCGAACTCCACTATTTTTGAGACCATAAACTAACTGAGAATAAACCCGAAATTATGATTAAAAAAGCTGGGAGTATTTTTTTCCTTGGTGCTCTGTTTTTCGTTCAGGCACAGGAAAAGTCAACGGATATTGAAACCATTGAAGTCCAGGGAAAGCTTTTTTCCACCCCTTACAAAGCGGCCAACCAAAACATTACGGTCATTACAAAAGAAGACATTATCAATTCCCCGGCGAAAAGCATTGATGAAATCCTTCAGCTGGTTCCGGGAATGGACATCCGCAGGAGGGGAGCCAACGGGGTACAGAGTGACATCGGGTTCCGGGGGAGCTCTTTTGAGCAGGTTCTGCTGCTTTTGAACGGAATCAGGATGAATGATTCCCAGACCGGGCACAATTCCATGAATCTTCCGGTAGATCTGGATGAAGTGGAAAGGATCGAGGTTATCAAAGGTCCTGCGGCCAGAAGGTTCGGACAGAATGCGTATGCAGGCGTCATCAACGTGATTACAAAGACAGACCCCGGGAAAAGGGTGAAAGTAAGTGCTGAAGGCGGAGATTTTGAAACCTATGGCTTCGGCCTGAATGCCCGGCTGGGAAATGAAAAATTTTCAAATTCCCTGCAGGCCAACTCCGCGAGCTCCCAGGGATACATCTACAATACAGACTATGAAATCCGGAATGTTTTTTACCAGAGCAAGCTGAATATTAAAGAAGGCGATATCAGATTACAGGCCGGCTTTTCAGAGAAAAAATTCGGAGCCAACGGATTCTATTCGTCCAAAGCTGCTACCGATCAGTATGAAGAAACGCAGGCTTCTGTGGTGAGTCTTGCACACCGGCAAAAATTCGGGAAATTGAAACTGAATTCAAATCTGTACTGGAGGAGAGGGCAGGATATGTACCTCTTCAACAGGGAAAAGCCGGAAATATACCGCAATATGCACATTGGAAATAATGTAGGCGGTGAAGTGAACTCCGCTTACGACTGGGGATTGGGAACCACGGGATTAGGTGTTGAACTGAGAAAGGAACTGCTGGTAAGCAACAACCTGGGCAACAGAAACCGCTTTGTTTCGCAGGTATTTTTCGAACATCATTTTTCTTTACTTGACAACAGGCTGTCCATAAGCCCCGGCATTTCCTGGGCTAATTACTCGAAGGAAGGAAACTTTTTCTATCCGGGACTGGATGCCGGCTTTACCTTTAATGAAAACAATAAGGTCTACGGAAATATTGCCCGGGTACACCGGGTGCCGACGTTTACCGATCTTTACTATACCAGCAAAACGGAACACGGGAATCCTGATCTAAGACCTGAAAATGCGGTATATTCCGAAATCGGTTACCAGTATCAGACTAAAAATATCCTCGTGAAAGTAAGCGGATTCCTGAGGGATACGCATGATGCAATCGACTGGACCAAAATCAATGAAAGCGATACTTTCTGGTCTGCCCAGAATATCGGGAATACCACCATCAAAGGCATTGAAGCCGAATTGAATCACCGGTTGAACGACTGGCTGAAATACACGGTCGGCTATACCTATCTGGATAATAAAATCAACCAGCCGGGAAATTTTTTGGCACGGTATGCCTTGGATAATTTAAGGCACCAGTTTATCGCGAAATTAGAAACCCGGTTTCTTAAAAATTTCACCAACGAAATTGCATATCGTTATAATGAACGGCTGAATAACGGAAGCTATCATCTGGTCGATGAAAAATTAAGTTTCGTTAAAAAAGACTTCTCCGTATATGTTCTGGTTAATAATATAACAAACACTTATTATACAGAGACTTTTGGCGTACAGATGCCACAAAGGTGGTTTCATTTGGGGTTTTCCTATAATATCAATATTAAGTAAATGTTAATTAATAATGAATTAAAGTTAATATTACGAAATTGTTAATTCATCTACATTTGCAAAAATTTTTACATGAAATTATTTATAAGTTTGAGCTTACTGCTAAGCGTTACTTTTTTTAAAGCCCAGGAACATATTTCCAGCTTCAATGCACTCACCATAACTTATAAATTTCATCCTAAATTCTTCCTGTATCTTGAAGGCCAGTCCAGAGGGATCGAAGAATACAGCTATCCCGATTATTATGAAATAAAAGGAGGTCTGGGATATAATCTGACGAAGAATCATAAGCCCTTTGTAGGTTTGGGAAGATATGCGACCTATAAAGAGCATGCCATCAACAAGGAGGAATTCCGGGTCTGGCTGCAGGATGTGATCGATTTTAAAAAAGGAATCGTTAAGTTCGAAAACCGCATACGTGTTGAAAAATCCTGGTTTTATGAACCGCAGACGGATAAAAACTCGGAAAGAATGCGGTACCGGTACCGTCTGAATGTTTCAGTACCGCTGAATGCCAAGAAAATCGGTCCGAAAACACTTTTTGCCAATGTTTATGATGAAATATTTATTGTTTCCCCTAACAAACCATCATTTGCCAGGAACAGGATTTACGGCGGTCTTGGATATCAGATCGACGAACATTTCGGGGTACTTGGCGGATATCTTCTTCAAAGGGAATTTGAAGCCAAAGGAAACAGGAATTTCCATTTTGTCTACCTCGCCTTAAACATCAATATAGACGATACCAATCCGCCGGCCAGAACCTATCATTTCCCGGGTGCGGATTAACAGGACAATTCAGGTTTAAATAAATTCTCCACAGCAGATCTGTGGAGGATTATATTTTACGTGAACTGAAAGGCGGACCGGAGTTAGCAGGCTGGAAGAGGGAAGCCGGATGCAGGAAGTCTTTCCCGTCAAAATATCATGATGGTTTTGATAATAAGACAAAACATTTTGTCATTCTATCGAAGGAAATCCCTGTTTAATCCTGAATAAACAGCCTCAAACCAAGATCTGATTTATATTGTTTTAAAGTCCCGAAGGAACGGCTTACTAAAGGATAGGATAAAATCCTATCAGAAGCGTAACGTTTACTTATCTTAACCAGAGAAATTCTAATCATAATCCTGATTAAATCATCCTTAATTTTATTTTGAATTAAGTAATTACGTGAATTGATATGGCCGAGTTCACATTATTTTAGTATTTTTCAATCAGGTAATGGTAGGCCTTCAGGTATTTGTTGAACCTCTTGATATCTTTCGGCGTCAGTTCCCGGGTTACCCTTCGCAAATCCATATTATCGCGCAGGTCATTCAGCTTTACGGCAACGGCCAGGGGCGATCTTTCGGTTCTTTTCACAAAATCATCATATTCCTCTTCAGGATCGAATTTGGTCAGGCAGCTGATGGCAAAAATGATATATTCGGGGAAGCCTTCGTCGCGCAGGTAATCCAGGCTGAATTCCTGGGGATGGTCTTCTACGACGTCGTGCAGTACGCCTACAATTTTTTCATCCATGGTCTTTCCGTATTCCATGACACGCATTACATGGGCAATGTAGGGAGCATGGTATTTATCGGTCTGCCCTTTATGTGCTTTGTCGGCAATTTTTATGGCTCTGTTGAGCAGTTCTTCTTTTGTCATGATCTTTACAGTAGACTGCAAAAATAAAAAATGCTCCAAAATTACAGGGCATTTTTATCTATTATTTTAGTCGGCCTTAATCTTTGCATCAGCTCATTTATTCCGGGTTATCTTTTAGCGATAAAATTCCTCTTTTGATTAGTGAAAAGAGATACCGCGTTATTTGCCCCTGGACTTGGGAAAATTATCCGCTTTTCGCGTCTGAAGTTCTTCCGGCTTCATGGCATTAAGCATCCTGTAATCCGTTCGGTCGGTTCCGGTATCCTTTAAGCTGGAATATTCAGCCCCTTCAGAAGGTTTTGCAGTGGGCATATTGTAAAAATTTTTCTCCTGATCTGTCGGTCCTATCGTATCTCCGATGCACTTATTCTTTTTATTAAGCGTATCATTTGGTACAATAAATGGCTTCAATTCTTTTCTCTGGGCAAAACAGGAAACCGAAACAGACAGTAAAATAGGAAACAACAACTTTTTCATTATATATTTTTTAAATTGAGCTATGATTAAAGACCGTTCAATGCTGGTTTTTATTACACGGAAAAATATTTGATCGGCTAAAGTAAAACAAATAAAAAAATATTTAACCTCGTTCCTGCCGGTCAGATTAGGGAGAAATATAATTTAAGCCACTATTGCTGTAAGGGGGTTAAAGCAAACTAATCAAAAGTCTTTTTTAAAAACAAAAACGCCTCAGATCACTGAGGCGCTTTGAAATCAAATTTATATATAAAAGACTAATAAGTTCCTTTATTAATGTAGTGGGCGGCAATTTTTTCCGTTAATGCCACTACGTTCGGGTGGTTGGTATATTTGGTAAACCTTCTCAGTCCGGAAAGCATCATTCGTTGTTCATCGCCTTCTGCGAATGAAATAATTCCTTCTTTAGCTGCAACGGTGATTTTTTCTACCGCTTTATAAAGATTCAGCTGGGCCATTGCGGCCTCTACAGATTCCGGAGCCGAATGCTTTTCAGCCCTGAGAACTGAAGATTCCGCCATGTAGATCTGGTTCAGGATTTCGGAAGCATTTAGCAAAAGGTGCTGCTGCTTTTCAATATCCATCATGTATTTCTGAAGGGCCGCTCCGGAAACCATCAGGAAAACTTTCTTCAGGTTGGCGATAATTGCCTTTTCCTCACTCATGAAAGCAGAATAATCCGGGACGTCAAAGGAAGGAATTCCCATCAGCTCTTTACCAATGGCCATTGCCGGAGACAAGAGATCCAGTTCTCCTTTCATGGCTCTCTTGATCAGCATTCCTACGGCAAGCAGCCTGTTGATTTCATTGGTTCCTTCGTAAATCCTGGAAATCCGTGAATCTCTCCATGCCGATTCCATCGGGGTATCTTCAGAGAATCCCATTCCACCGTACACCTGGATTCCTTCGTCCGCTGTATGCTGGGCTAAATCTGAAACAAAAACTTTCAGGATAGAACATTCCACTGCAAATTCTTCCACGCCTTTCAGCTCTGCCGCCTGGTGATCCATTCCGCCGGCTACCAGTTCATCAATTTTATCCTGGATGTCTTTTGCGGCTCTGTAAGATCCGGCTTCACTTACGTAAACCCCGGTTGCCATTTCGGCAATTTTCTTTCTGATCGCTCCAAAAGTGGAAATGGAAACGCCGAACTGTTTTCTCTCGTTTGAATACTGAATGGAATGGTTCAGGATTCTTCTCTGTGCATCCAGACACGCTGCCGCCAGCTTGATACGGCCTACGTTCAGGGCATTCAGTGCGATTTTGAAACCGTTGTTTCTTTCGCCCAGAAGGTTCTCTACCGGAACCTTCATGTCGTTGAAGAAAACCTGTCGGGTAGAGGAGGCCCGGATTCCCAGTTTGTGCTCTTCTTCACCGAAAGTCAGGCTTTCAGGATTTTCCAGTTCGGAACGGTTGATTACAAAGCCGGTAATGTTTTTATCGTCGTCTATTTTAGCGAATAAAGTAAAAGTATCGGCGAACCCTGCATTGGAAATCCACATCTTCTGTCCGTTGATGAGGTAATGTTTTCCGTCTTCAGATAATCTGGCTCTCGTTTTACCTGAATTGGCATCAGAACCTGCATCCGGCTCCGTTAAGCAGTAAGCGCCGAATTTTGTACCGGCTGCCAGGTCAGGAAGATACTTCTGCTTCTGCGCTTCGGTTCCGTACAATACGATCGGTAGGGTTCCGATTCCCGTATGTGCTCCATAGGCTGTTGCCAGAGACCCTGTAGCTCCGGAAATATAATCGCAGGCCAGCATGGTCGTTACGAATCCCATTCCCAGGCCGCCGTATTCTTCGGGAACAGCAATTCCCAGCATTCCCATTCCGCCGAGCTTACGCATTACTTCCTCCGTTAGCGCATAATCTTTTTTCTCGAAGCGCTCCTTTTGAGGAACCACTTCACGGTCAATAAATTCCTTCGCAGAATCGCGAAGCATTTTCTGTTCTTCATTCAGCTCTTCAAGACTGAAGATTTCGTTTGCAGGAATTTCCCTGATCAGGAATTCACCACCTTTTACTATATTTCCCATTTAATACTGTTTTTATTTTAATTTTAAATTGTCAATGCAGAAACAACCGCTTTTCATCCACAATAAAAGCTAAATGATTTTAACTCTGCATGATCTCTTTGTTTTTTTTAATTAAAGTAATTCAAAAATACTGGCTGCTCCCTGACCGGTTCCTACGCACATGGTCACCAGACCATATTTGTTTCCGCGTTTTCTCATCTCATCAAGCAGCTGAACCGTCAGTTTGGTTCCGGTACATCCCAGCGGGTGACCTAAAGCGATGGCGCCTCCGTTAACGTTTAGAATATCAGGATTTAAATCCAACTCTTTTTTTATAGCTACGGATTGGGACGCAAAAGCCTCATTCATTTCGATCAGCTCAATATCCTTCAGTTTCAGTCCCGCCTGTTTTAATGCTTTCGGAATCGCGTAAAGCGGACCCATTCCCATAATTCTCGGCTCGAGACCGGCAGCAGCGTAGGAAACCAGTCTGGCTTCCGGCTGTAATCCGAGTTCTTTTACCATTTCTTCACTCATTACGACTACAAAAGCCGCTCCGTCACTCATCTGAGACGAGTTTCCTGCCGTTACGCTTCCGCCGTTCGCAAAAACGGGCTTCAGTTTGGCAAGGCCTTCCAGGGATGTATCTGCTCTCGGGCCTTCATCCACGGCGAAGTCAAACTTCTTGGTCTGTATTTTTTGGTTTTCATCCAGAAAATTATATTCTACGGGAACCGGAACGATCTGACTTGCAAATCTGCCTTCCTGATTAGCTTTTAATGCCTTTCTGTGAGATTCAAAGGCAAATGCGTCCTGTTCTTCTCTGGTAATGTTATACTGTTTGGCCACTTCTTCTGCAGTGTAGCCCATGCCCCAGTAATAATCGGGGTTTGTTTTGGCAATATCCGTTTCCGGTACCGGCTTGTAACCGCCCATCGGAATATAGGACATGGATTCCGTACCGCCTGCAATGATACAGTCGGCCATACCGGCCTGGATTTTTGCGGAAGCAATGGCAATCGCTTCACTTCCTGATGCACAATACCTGTTGACGGTAACGCCCGGAACTTTGTCGGTATTCAATCCCATCAGCGAAATCAGACGCGCTACATTCAGTCCCTGTTCTGCTTCCGGCATGGCATTTCCTACGATCAGGTCATCCACTTTGTTTTTATCCAGTTGCGGAAGCTCGGCCATTAATTTTTCAATTACGGTAGCGGCCATTATGTCGGGTCTTGTAAACCGTAAACTTCCTTTTGGTGCTTTTCCAACGGCGGTTCTGAACCCTTTTACTATATATGCTGTTTTCATAAATTGTATAATGTATTAATGTATGATGTACAATGTATTTCTAGTCTTAACTTGAGTAAACTTTTTTCAGTTTTATAATCATATTTTGTATATGCTGTATTTCAATTAACGTTTTCTGGAATTTACCTTCCGCAAAAAATTCACATTCCTTTGCGATGATAATCTGGGTTTCAAATTCAAAAGAAGAACCTAAAGCAATATTTAAAAAATGTGAGAACTGAGCATTGGTATCTCTGCCTGCTCCTTCCGCTATATTGGATGGAATTGAATATAAACATCTTCTTGATTGAGCAATTAAACCAAATAGCTTATCTTTAGGAAATTCTTTCGAAAAGAAATAATAGATTTTACAAAGCTGAATAGATTTTTTCCAAACTTCTAATTGCCTAAAATCATGCATATTAAAATACTCTTTACGTTAATACTTTTTACATTTTACAAATAATCTAGTTTCTCAATGGTTTTCCATTCTGTAACATGTACTGGATTCTTTCCAATGTTTTTCTTTCCCCGCAAAGCTGCAGGAAAGTCTCTCTTTCGAGATTAAGCAGATACTGCTCGGTAACCACGGTTTCTTCGGAAAGATTTCCTCCGACCATAACATTGGCCAGTTTATCGGCAATCTTTTTGTCATGCTCGGAAATATAGTTTCCGGTAAGCATCTGGTCGGTTCCGACGTAGAACATTCCGAGGGCATCTTTCCCTAAAACTTTTACCTTTTGCTCGATAGGCTGGGTATAGCCGTGTTCGGCTAAGCTTTTTGCCAGCATTTTTGCGGTCATGATCTGGTTCCTCTTATCTACGGAAACGATGTCCTTTCCATGCTCGAGAATTCCCATGTCGTAGGCTTCGTAGGCAGACGTGGCCACTTTACCCATCGCAATATTCATAAAGGCTTCCCGTAGACGGTTGTTCTTAACATCATCTTTATGGAATTCCCTCGATGTTCTCAGGGTAAGCTCTTTGGTACCGCCACCACCCGGAATTACTCCGACTCCTGTTTCTACCAGTCCGATATAGGTTTCTGCTGCGGCAACCACACGGTCGGCATGCATTGTCATTTCACATCCGCCGCCTAAAGTCATACCGTGAGGAGCAACCACAACCGGAACAGAGGAGTAGCGTACCCGCATCATGGATTTCTGGAAATAAGCGATCGCCATATTCAGATCGTCCCAGTCCTGTTCGATGGCCATCATCAGAATCATGGCCAGGTTGGCTCCCACGGAGAAATTGGTTCCCTGGTTACCGATAACAAGACCGTCGTATTCTTTTTCGGCGAGATCGATGGCCCGGTTTAATCCATCCAGGACTTCACCCCCTAAAGAATTCATCTTTGAACGGATTTCAAAGTTGATGATGCCGTCGCCCAGATCTTCAATTGCCACTCCGGAATTGCTCCAAAGGGTTTTGTTTTTCCGGATATTGTCTAAAATGATCAGTGAATCCTGCCCCGGGATTTTGCCGTATTCACCTGAGTTTTTATCAACATAAATACTTTGTCCGTCTTCATTTACCTTATAAAAGGTTTCCACATTCTTCACCCAGTCCGATACGTCGTAGCCGGCATCCTCAGCAAGCTCAATACCTTTTTGAACACCAACGGCATCCCAGATTTCAAACGGTCCGTTTTCCCATCCGAAACCTGCTTTCATGGCATCATCGATCTTGTATACCTCATCGGAGATTTCAGGGACTTTATGTGAAACGTAAGCGAACAGGGCACCCAGTGATTTCCGGTAAAGTTCTCCGGCCTTATCTTTACCGCCGATCAACACTTTAAAACGGTCGATCGGTTTGTCTATGTTTTTAGTCAGTTCCAGGGTCGGGAAGGAAGATTTTCCCTGCAGCTCATAATCCATGGTATCCAGGTTCAACCCATGGATTTCGGACTTGCCGTCTGCATTTTTCACTTTCTTATAAAAACCCTGCTGGGTTTTGGAACCCAGCCATTTGTTATCCACCATCTTCTGGATATACCCCGGAAGAGCGAATACATCATTAAAATTATTAGCTTCCGCACCGCTCTGGCGTACGCCGTTGGCTACCATAACCAAAGTATCCAGACCAACCACGTCCGCTGTCCTGAATGTTGCTGATTTCGGACGCCCGATAACCGGTCCTGTCAGTTTATCAACTTCGGAAACCGTCAATCCTAACTTCTGTACATTATGAAGCAGATCCATCATAGAAAACACTCCGATTCTGTTGGCAATGAACGCAGGGGTATCTTTCGCCAGAACCGTTGTTTTTCCAAGGAATTTTGCACCGTAGTTCATGTAAAACTCGATTACTTCGGGAAGGGTATCGTGGGTTGGGATCACCTCCAGTAAGGGAAGGTAACGCACCGGATTAAAGAAATGGGTTCCTGCAAAATACTGTTTGAAGTCCTCGCTTCTTCCTTCCGTTAAGAAGTGAATCGGAATTCCGGAGGTATTGGAAGAAATTAAAGTTCCCGGTTTTCTGAACTGTTCTATTTTTTCGTAAACGGATTTTTTGATGTCCAGTTTTTCTACGACGACCTCGATAATCCAGTCCGTATTTTTTATTTTAGGCAAATCATCATTAAAGTTTCCGACGGTAATTCTATCTGCGAATTTCGGCGAATAGAGCAGTGCCGGACTTGCTTTCTTCAGTTTTTCAAAATTTTCTGAAGCAATCCTGTTTCTTACCGTTTTGTCGTCTCTGGTTAAACCTTTTTTCTGTTCTGCTTCGTTCAGCTCAAAAGGAACAATATCGAGCAGCGATACCTGGACGCCGATATTGGCAAAATGCGCCGCAATACCGCTTCCCATAATTCCTGAACCAAGAACGGTCACGTGTTTGATTCTTCTTTTCATTAATATTTATTTTTAGTTATTATCTGTATAATAAAGTTCGCCTGTCCAGTTCCTCTCTAATCTGATGAGGAATGACAAGCTTATTTTTTGTTGTTGATATCCGATGCGATTTTCATTATCTCACTCATAACTTCCTTGAAGGTTTCGAGTTTATCCGGTGATATCTTCTCCATGACCTTCTTATTGAAGTTGACAACTACCTCTTTAGACATGTTTCTGGAGTTGAGGCCTTTATCCGTAAGTTTGATAATGACTTCCCGCTTATCGGTGGTGGTCTTTTCTTTATAGATATAGCCGTTATCTTCGAGGAGTTTGATAATTCTGGTGAGGGAAGTAGGCTCAATTGCCATTTTCGGGCCGAGATTGGTACTTCTTGTTCCTTCTTTAGGATCAATTTTTAAAAGAGTAAGGGCCTGGACCGCCGTAGAATCATGTTCCTGGGCCAGTTCGGTATACATTTTGGAAACAGCCAGCCAGGTCTGCTTTAAGATTAAATCTACGTTCTCTATTTTTTCTTTATTATTATCCATCATTTTTTACTGAATGGTTCTAAACCAAATTTAGTAAATATTATGCATGCATAGTATTTATTTGCGTTAAAATTTGTTAATAAAATGAAAATGAGGATGTTAATTAATATGAGAAGCATAATATTATGCATGCATAATATATGAGTTATTTAAACTAAAGCCCTGATTAATGAATGGTTTTCACGAATTTAACGATTTCTTCAAAAGATTCGCATTGCTGCAACAGGTGACCGGAGGTAACCAGCCAAATATCATTCCGGAATTCAAATTGTAGTGAAGAAAGGTCTTTTCGAAAGTTTTTCTGAAGCAGGGAATACAGCATTTCTTTATAAGTATCCGGCGCTTTGATCAAGGGAGGGACAAAATTCTCGTTGATCTCAAAAAGAGTGGGATTAAGCAATTCATCATGCCTTAGCAGAACATCTTCCACAATCCCCGAGTATAATTGTCCTTCTTTCACATACCAGATCTTATCGGCAAACTCTTTAGCGAGGCGCCAGTCGTGGGAAGAGAAAAGGATGAGCTTGTTTTGCTCTTTCGCCAGTTTTCTGAGGGTTTTGAGAATGATGATCTTATTTTTTTCATCCAGATGGGTCGTCGGCTCATCCAGGATAATGATCGGGGAGTTTTGGGTTATGGCCCTTCCGATAAATGCTTTCTGAAGGTTACCGTCCGAAAGGTTTTTCAGCAGCGTATCTTTATACTGTAAAAGATCCAGTTCCCGGATGATCCGGGAAACCTCCTCACGGTCTTCTTTTTTCAGTTCAAAATAAAAAGGATAATAAATATATTTCCCCAGCGAAATCAGGTCTTCCACCGTGTAATTCTGCGGAACCGGAGCAGTTGAAAAAACCACGGCAATCTGTTCTGCAATTTCCTTTACGGAAAAGTGCCTGATGTTTTTATCCTCAATAAAAATGTCTCCATCAAGCAAATCAGTCTGATTTAGGATCGATTTGATTAAAGTGGTTTTCCCCACACCGTTGTCTCCGATCAGCAGGCATACTTCTCCCAGATGCAGATGGGCATCTGCTTTTGAAATTAAGTTTTTATTATAGCCAATGTCTGCCTGTTTAATTATTAAATGCATTACTTAAATAGAAACGATTAGGAAAAAAAATTATAGTAGGAACCATACTAAAAATAAAATATAGAAATTTATGCTTCCTGACTTTCCATAAGCTATATACTCCTAAGATTAAGGATCCCCAAAATGCTGAAGATATTGCTATCATAAACCACCAATTACAACTGAATGAATATATCCAATGTTTTTCCTGATCTATTCTGAACATTTTTGAATATTCTAAGAGCCAAAAGCTTACTACAAACAAAATAATGTTTGCTGCAATCAGTTGTTTCTGCTTTATCTCTATATTCATAATCACTTTTAAAAATATGATTTTGTATTAAATGGTTATATCCAAAGCATCTCTACAAAATTAGTCTGGATTCCTGCGGAATGACAAACTAAGGTATATATTTTATTATTTAAATTACATATTCTCAAACATCTGTGCAATCTGCAAAATCTGCGAGAGATAATTAAGCCTTGTTCTGTTTCAAAAGCATTCCCAGAATCACCGGGATTCCGAAAACCGAACTGATTACATTCAGAGGAATCTGCGTCTTTTCGGCAATTACAGAAAACAGGAGCATCATCAGCATTCCCAGGAACATATTCAGAATCCATTGCTGCCACAGCCTGGAAGGATTATAAATCAGCCGGCAGAAATGCGGTACGATAATGCCGATGAATAGAATCGGTCCTAAAAAAGCAGTCACGGAAGCCGACAGCAGGGAAGAGGCAGCGATGATCCCGATCTTCAGACGGTTCAGGTTGACGCCGAGGCTCTGAGCGTAAGAAGTACCTAAGGAATTACCGATCAACGGTTTGATCATGTTAAAGCAGACCCATAATCCTGCTGCAATCAGAGCGGATAACACGTAAATCTGGTTCCGGGAAACCATATTGTTTGCTCCGAAAGACCAGAGAATATAGTTTTTAAGGCTTTGATTTTCCGCATAGAACTGAAGCAGCGAAACAATGGCTCCGGCAAACGCCGAAACCAGAAATCCGAAAATAACGAGATAAGATTTATCCTGAAACCGCTTCGAGATCGAAAGCAGCACCAGCATCAGCAATAAGCTTCCGGCAATGGCCGACAAACTGAGGAAGCTGTTCTGAAGGAATTCCGGAAGGAAGATATCATGGGAAAAAAAAATGTAAAAAGCAACTGAGAGACTGGCCACGGAGGTAATCCCGAGAATATCCGGCCCTGCCAATGGGTTCTGAAAATATTCCTGCATCAGGAAACCGGAAGTCGGAATGGAAATTCCGGCGAGCAGCATCACCAGTACCCGGTTGACACGGATCTCGGCAATCTGGCTGTTCGACGCATTTCCCCAAAAGTCATGAAAGTTTAGGCTTAAAAATCCGGTGTTCAGATTAATGACGGCCATAGCCAGGATTGCAATCAGCAAAAATAAACACAGGATTTTAAATTTATCGGACATTTATGAAAAGGATGCGCAGATTATTTTAAGAATGAATTTATTTTTTCATTCAGCATTTCTTCAGACATCGAGCCTTCAATTTCGCCGGTTTTATCGCCTTTTCTGAAGTAGGTAAAAGGGATTCCGTTGCCTGTCCAGGTTTCGAAATTGGAAAAGAAGGTATTGTCGAACTTAGATTCGTCTACCAGAACGATATGGTTTTCCAGTCCGTTTTCCTTTGCAAATGCCGGAACTTTATCTTTCCAGGCAGGCTTATCCATAATATCAACAAAGGTAAATTTTACCGGCTTGCCATTCAGCTCACTGATCTTTTTCTTGAAATGCGGAATTTCCATCATACAGGGGCCGCACCAGGTTGCAAAGAAATTGGTAACATATAAAGTATCATTTTTCTTGGATAAATGACTGACCAATTCCTGCTGTGAAATTTCTTTCAGGTCAACAGAGGATGTCGCAGCTCTTTGGGAAACTGCGGTAGAATCTGCAGATCCCGTAGTATCTTCCGTTCTTGTACTTTCTTTTTTGCAGCCTGCCAGGGCAAAAAGCACCAGCGCAGACAAAATTATCTTCTTCATAATTATTTTTTTATCTATTTTTGAGTTAAAGTTATGGAAGAATACATCTATAAAGGGAAACAGACGCAGTTTCATCGGTTAAAAATAGCGAAAAAGAAAGAACTTACCAAAAATACTTTTTCCCTGGAATTTGAAATTCCGGAGCATCTGAAGGAAAATTTTAAGTTTGAAGCGGGACAGTTTGTCAGCGTAAGATTTAAGGCAGAGGGTGAATACGTGATCCGGGATTACTCGATGACTTCAGCCCCTTATGAACATAAGATAACCCTTGCCATCAAAATCAATTCTCCACAGGCCGTTGCTGCACAGCTGTCTGAAAATTATCGGGAAGGCGATTTGCTGTGGGTGAGTGAGCCGGCAGGAAGATTTACTTTGATTTCCAAGCCCAGCGAATTCAGGACGATTGTAGGCTTTGCTGCAGGAATCGGGATTACCCCGGTCTTAAGCCATTTTAAAAATATCCTTCACAACGAACCGAGGACGCGGCTATACCTGTTTTTCGGAAATAAAAGTTCGGAAGGGCTGATCTTCAGGGATGAGCTGGATCGTCTTGCTGAAGAATACAACAACCGGCTGCAGATTTTTTATTTCTACTCCAGGGAAAAAGCAGCCAATAGTTTCTTCCATGGAAGGCTGGACGATAAAAAATTAAGCCTGATCATCAACCAGATTCTCCACCTGGATGATACTGACGAGGAATCGACGATCTGGGATGCCGTAGACGAAGTGCTGATCTGCGGAAAAGGGGAGATGATCAGGACCCTGGCAAATGCCTGCTACCATCATGGAATTCCTAAGAAAAACATTCACTTTGAACTGTTTGAAGCCTTTAATGATGATATTTATCCTGTAGAAAAAGAATTCCCGCTGATCGAAAACGTAAAAGTGGAATTCAATTTGCTGGGTACGGCCTATGACACCCTATTACCGGACAATAAAGAAAAAATTCTGCAGCAATTGTTAATTCAGAAATTTCCTGTACCTTATTCATGCAAATCCGGGATCTGCGGAAGCTGCGAATGTATTCTGGAAGAAGGAGAAGTAGAATTGCTTGAAAATGAATATCTAACGGAAAAAGAAGAAATAAACGGACATATTTTAGCTTGTATGTCGATTGCCAAAAGCAGGAAAATAAAGCTTAACTTTGATCTTAGTTGAGAATAATAAAGAACATATTTAATCTTGTATTCGTATCGATAGAAATAGGTATTCTGTTGATATGCCTGGCCAATGCCTGGGTTTTTGCCCTGACAGACGGCCGGACCTATACAAAAATCTCCAAAATTCCGCCCCGGGAAGTGGCCCTTGTCCTCGGAACATCCCCCAGAATGAGATCGGGAATATCCAATCCTTATTTTACAAAGAGAATGGACGCCGCCGCGCTCCTGTATCACCACGGTAAAATCCGGAAGATCCTGGTAAGCGGTGAAAAGAGCAAAGGGTATGACGAACCTGCCGCCATGAAGACGTATCTGGTCTATCAGGAAGGGGTTCCGGAAGAAATTATCATGGAGGATCCGAGAGGCTTCAATACCTATCAGAGCATTCTCCGCTGTAAGGATGTTTACCATAAGGACAATGTCATTATTGTCTCTCAGGGCTTTCATAATCTTCGGGCTCTTCTTTTTGCCAGAAACAACAACATGAATGCCCTGGGTTTTGATGCACAGGATGTAATGAAACCTGAAAGTTATTACAGGAACCAGTTCCGGGAGATCCTTGCCAGGACAGTGGCGGTTGTATACTTTGCTTTGGGAATTTCGCCGGATTAACAGGGTTACTCCCTGATCGTTTTAGATTCATGTGAACCCGAAGAAGAACTTGGGGTTTAAAGGCTGGAAGAGGGCAGCCGGATGCCGGAAATTCTTTTGTCAGAAATATGATCAAAGGTCTTGATGATCAAACGAATCATTTCAACTTGTGAAAGTTCTGAACTTTGACAAAGTTTTTCAATAGCCTTAGAATCAAGTACAAAATCGGTTCATCGTATCAAATATTGTTAGAAAGGATATCCGAAAGCGATATTAAGCGTCGGCTTAAACGGCTGGAAATATTTTAATCTCCATTTTTCGCCGTCAGGACGGTTCGGTTCATACATTTTATAGGCTAAATCCAGTCTCACTTTGATGTACGCAATGTTTAGCCTCAATCCGACACCGCTTCCGACACCAACCTGCTTCAAGAATTTATTGAATTTAAATTCGTCTCCGTAATTGTTATTTTTAAGACTCCAGATGTTCCCGATGTCCGTAAAGACAGCCCCTTCATACGTATCGTTAAAAGGAACCCTGAATTCGATGTTGGTGGTCAGTTTCATATTATCCGTCATATAGGTACGGACTCTTTCGTCAACCTGGGAATCGGCAGGTCCCAGTCCGCCGAAAGGCACCCAGGCCCTGATGTCGTTGGGCCCACCATTGAAATAAGAACGGATTACCGGCATATTGGAAGAATTTCCGTACGGAATCCCGATACCGACAAACTGGCGCAGGGCCAGGGTATTATCCCCGAATTTAAAATATTTCCTGATATCAAAATCAAACTTCACAAACTGGGCATAAGGAATATTGAAAATAGTCCTCTCCGGGCTCGTGGTAATCCCCCCTTCATTTCTTTTCTGGTTGAAAATACTGAAGATATTTCCGGCCAGCTCTACCTTACCGCTAAAATAGAAAGCATTGGGATAATCATTCTTTCCGATTTCATTATAGATAAAATTGTAGATCATGGAGGAAATCAGGACGTCCTGTGTCTGCCGGTCTTTGTTGACCAGCGTTCCTACAAATGCCGTATACCGGTCCAGACCCTGCTGATTAAGCCCCTGAATATAATCGGTATCATTAATAATCTGCTGGGAAACCTGATCAATCGTCAATTGGCCTGCATAGAACTTTTGGGCAATCTCGGAATTGGTGGCAAAATAATCATTGAAAAATTCTTCACGGATGGCATTATCGCTGGTAAAGTAGCTGTAATAGGCGTCTTTATTCTTTGTTAAACTGAGCTGCGTATTGAAAAGCGTCAGCCTGTGGGTTACCTTTTCATTTACCGTTGCAAGATAATTCAGTCCGGTATTGAAATTCAGTCTTCCAAGACCGATATTGTTCTGGTCGGAGACTCCTAAAACAATAGAGGAAGTCGGGCTGTACCGTTTGGGGATCAGCTTGTAATAGTTGAATGGCAGCAGCAACCTTGGGAAGCTCAGAGAAGCCTGGGCTGAGATTTCGTAGGCCAGGATTCTTCTGTCGATATCTTTAGGATCAACAATACGTCCGAACGTTCCGGATACGCTTGTGGATAGGTTTTCAGCGCCACCGAATACGTTTCTTGTAATAAGATCTACAGAAGGAGAAACTCCGAAGTTCAGTACCTCGGAATAATTTAAATCCAATCCGACTTTCAGGTCATATTTCGGCAGGGGCTTTAAGATATAAGTAACATCCACAATACTGTCATTGGGGCTGGTACCGCCGCCCCGTCTTAATGAATCTCTCGCCTTCAGGATGCTGAAATTATTCATCGACAGAATATTCCTTTTGGTAAGATCCAGCTTGTTCTGGTCATACACCTGCTTATTTCCTACGATAATAGCTCTCCATATTGCCCGGGAATCATAATTGTTATTTGTTTTGTGAAAGCGGATTCCTCTTAAACTGTCTTTTCTGGTTCTTCCGGGAAAATCCTTGATATCATCCACAATCGCTACATCAATATTTCCGATGGTGGATTTTTTATACGGACTGTCCAGAGAATCTTTATGAACTTCCATAACAAGAGGGACCTGCTTGGTACTTTTCAGTGAATCTGCCACGAATCCCACTTCATCCCCCAAAGCATTGAAGCGGTAGTAGCCATATTCCCTCATAAGGTCATTAACCCGGTTTACCTCCTTTTCAAGGACCGTCTGATCCAAAATCTGCCCGCTCCTTATAAGGCTTTCCCTTAAATGCTGCTGATAGATGCTTTTTACCTCTTTATCGGTAATATTGTAATAATAGTCTTTAATGTAAGTAGGATCCTTATGGGTAATAAGATACGTAACGGACGCTTTTTTGGCCGCAGAATCCAGATCATGCTTAAACTTTACCTCGGCATCCCAATATCCTCTGTACGTAAGCCTTTTCTCAATAGAAACAGCACTTTTCTCCGTCCGGGCCTGATCCAGGATGACCGGAGCGGAGCCCCAGTTATGGTACAGCCTGTCCATAAAGAGACTTTTCCCGATATCATTGTTCATATTATACTTGATGAAAAGAGAATCCCGGAGTTTCTG
This sequence comes from Chryseobacterium hagamense, assembly GCF_007991455.1. Taxonomy (GTDB): domain Bacteria; phylum Bacteroidota; class Bacteroidia; order Flavobacteriales; family Weeksellaceae; genus Chryseobacterium; species Chryseobacterium hagamense. Next base: position 246,616 of record NZ_BJYJ01000001.1, read on the forward strand.
GTTTCTCATCTCATTAGGATAAGTCATGTATTCATTGAGGAGGGTATCGTATTTCGGGTTGGCGGCGTTGTACAGCCAAAGGCTCAGCGGCATGAAAAGAAACTGCCTTTTATTGGGCTTCTGCTGAACATAGCCTTTCAGTTCCCCGTCGAAAGGTTCCTTCTTATCTTCAAACTCAAAATTGTTCCTGACCAGCAGATAATCGCCGTCCGGAACTTTTTTCGTCGTACTGCACGCATACAAGAGACCAACAAATGTTGCAAATGAGATAATTTTATAATACTTTTGAGGAGAATTCTTATAATGCTTACAGCTCATACAATAAAAGTTTTACAGTCTTTGGATAAAAAGAAGTTCAGGCAAAAATACAATTTGTTTTTGGTTGAAGGTAATAAAATCATTTGTGAACTTTTCAATTCTAAGGTTAAAATTAAAGAAATATTTTCTATCGATCCTCAAAAACTGGACCGTACGGATGTACCCGTCACCCATATCTCTGAAAATGAGCTCAAAAAAATAAGCATGCTGCAGCATCCCAAAGATTCTGTAGCGGTCTGCCATCTTGAACCTCAGGAAAAGTCGGAAGATAAGGCTATTCAGCTGGTGCTGGACGGGATTCAGGATCCGGGAAATCTGGGGACAATCATCCGGCTGGCCGACTGGTTTGGAATCGAGCAGATCATCTGCAGTGACGATACGGCAGACGTTTATAACCCGAAAGTCATTATGGCCACCATGGGTTCTTTCGCCAGGGTAAACGTTGTTTATACAAATCTGACAGAATATTTAGCGGATACGGAAAATGTGAATATCGGAACCGATATGGAAGGAGAGAATATTTACCGTTTTGAAAAGCCTCAGAAGCTGAATTTAATTCTGGGGAACGAAGGAAACGGGATGCGTCCGGAAACCGAACGGCTGGTCGAAAAAAGCGTGATGATTCCGAGGTTCGGAAAATCCAGATCTACAGAAAGCCTGAATGTTTCCATGGCTGCAGGAATTATTCTGGGACAGCTTTTCAAAGAAGCGGAATAATACAATTTCAGGGCTTTAAAGTAGGACAAAATGTAATTTAACCGCGACTTTAAAACCCTGAAAATTAGATAAGCTGTTCCATACTGGATACGCTTTTGTTTTTCTGGTAGGTTTCAAGTTTTTTTCTGATAAAGCGCAATGCCATGGGTGCTAAATAAATCATGGCAGCACCGATAAGTTTTTTCTTCCAGTTGGAGCTTTTGAAGTTCTTCCGGGCATAATTTCCGACAAGGGTGGTTACGGCAAGATTAATCATGATATCCATCGCTTCCCCTTTAAAGGCCGAACCTGCGATGGCCGCCGCCGAGTTTTTGCCGGTAAAAGCTTCTTTTATTTCGCTGGTAATCTGTTTGGCGATTACATCCTTCCGGAGGACTACTTTTTCATCACCATCCGCATCTACCTTTTCCTGAAGATACTGGTCGGTTAAGCCGTTGGTAAATGCACTAAGGGTTTCTTTTGTATTTTTGAAGGTCAGGAGATCTTCCATCCCTTCAAGTTCCTGCTTCAGCAGATTTTTCTTTCTTCTCAGTTCTTCGAGGTTTTCATACTTTCTGCCCATAATTTAATGATTTAAGAATTTAATGACCTGATCTGCCACAGAATTTACGATTTTCTTTTTAAATACCATTACTAAAATCATAATCAGTAGGTAAAATCCTGCCACGATCAGAAATCCGTAAGACTGATTGCCCAGTGCTTCCCCAATGAGAAAGGCAATTCCGAAATTAAACAGGATGATGAAAAAACCAAAAGCAACAAGCATGGCCACAAAATAAGTGATGGCTCCTGCAGAAAGGGAAGACTTTTCAGTAGCTTCTATCTTCAGCAAGTCAATTCTTTTTGACACATATTCTTTAATAGTTTCTATCATTGTTTTTTTATTTGAAGTTATAAAAAAAGGAACTTTCATTTATAAAGTTCCTTTCCATAATTTACCTAAAAGAATAAATCATTTATTGTTTTAGATCGTTAAGTTCCGATTCCACGTTTTTTACAACATCTGCCGTTTTGGAAACAATCTGATCTTTGTATTTATCATATCCGTCTTTTACGGTATGGGCTACAGTATTTGCCGTTTCTTTAAAAGTAGATGAAATATTGCTGTACTGATCTTTAACTTTTTCAGAAACTTCATCATATTTATTTACAGCCTGATCCTTGATATCGTTAGCTTTTGTTTTAATCTTTTTTCTGGTTTCCTTTCCTTCTTCAGGAGCGTAAAGCATTCCTAGAATTACACCTGCTGCAGCACCTGCAAGAAGTCCTGCTAAAACACCTGCTGTATTGTTTTTTTTAGACATTTTCGTTTTTTTTAATAGTTAATAAATACTAGCTTTTTTCTTCCTGTAAAGTGTACAATTTATATACCAAAAGAAGTAAAAGGGTATTAAAATTGTTAAAATGAGTCAATGTATGAAAGAATCGCATCAATCGTTTCCTGCTTGTTGAGATTGGTATTATCAATAACGATGGCGTCTTCAGCCTGCTTCAGTGGGGCTATTTCCCGTTCGCTGTCGATCCGGTCCCGTTCAATCAGGTTTTTCTTGACCTGCTGTTCATCAGCGGTGATTCCGAGGCTCAGGAGTTCCTGGTATCTCCTGCGGGTTCTTTCATCAATACTGGCAGTGAGAAAGAATTTATAGTCTGCATCAGGCAGGACAACGGTCCCGATGTCGCGTCCATCCATAATAATGCCGCCTTTTTCAGCCTGGGACCTCTGGGCTTGCAGTAGAAAATCCCTTACCGGCTTCTGTTTGGCCACAAAGCTTACATTATCCGAAACTTCATTGGTGCGGATGGCTTTTGAAATATCGATATGGTTGAGAAAAAGTATCAGCTCGCCACCAAAGTTCCTGAATTCAAGCTCAATCTCGGGAAAGGACGAGAACAGCCTGTCCGGATCAATGGAGCCGTTCCCGCCGGTACAGTTCTGGAGGGCAAACCAGGTAACCCCCCGGTACAGGGCTCCGGTATCGAGATGGATGATCCCCAGTTTTTCGGCAATAATTTTAGAGATTGAACTTTTTCCGGTAGACGAGTACCCGTCGATCGCGATTACAGGTTTTTTCATTCTGCAAATTTCCAGATTTTTTCTTAAAAATCAAGGAACCTTAAGAGATTTTCTTAAGGTTCCTTTTATTTTATTGCTTCGCTTTTTATCTTAATTAATATCCTGCATGGCTGGTAAGATCTACAGAGATACCTATCTGGTTGACATTCGAAGCGTTATGGTATCTTACATGGGCATAATCGATCCTGAACCTGGAAAGCCTGACGCCGAAACCTGCCGATAATCCTGAGAAGTTTCTCTGGTCTACAACAGCCAGCTCGCTTCCGCGCTTCACATTGTATCCTAACCTGATGTTGAAGCTTTTTTCCGGAAACAGCTCGGCACCCAAAGAAAAATGGTCTGCTATTTTTCTTCCTGCATTTACTTCCTGGCCGTTCACATTGTAAGGTGAGGAAATATCAAACTGCTGGATATCATGGGCAGTAACGGTAATGGCCAGGGGAATCACCTTTAGAGTCCGCGTATATCCAATATCGACGCGGAAAGGGAGGTTTTCCCTGGTTCCGTTGAATGACTTGAACTGATACCCGAAATTCCTGAATACCACCGATGCCGTCTCTTTGTTCTTTTTATTATGATAGGTAACGCCTGCATTTCCTGAAATCGCAGAAGCCGAATAGCTGTCGATTTTCGAAGTGATGAAGTTCAGTCCGCCGCCGATCGTCCAGTCTTCTTCGAACTGGTAAGCGTAGCCCGCCCCGACGGAGACATCGGAAGCCGTGAAGGTACCGTTTTCAAAACCGCTGTCATCCGTCCTCGGGATACTTCCGTAGCTCATATACCGTGCGTTGATGGTAGCCATATGGCCGTTATCAAAATCTCTGGCATAAGCGATGGTTCCGTATTTGGAATCGGCAAGGTAGGCGGTAGCATTTACGGAAAGCTGGTTATCCGAATCTTTATTCAGCAAAGAAGGGTTTGCAATAGCAAAGGAAACATCATGATCTCTGACGGAAATCGCATCACCGCCCAGGGCTGCCTGCCTGGCAGAAACCGGTAGGTTCAGGAACGGAAAAACATTCGTCCCCGTTTGTGCATTAGAAACAATTCCTGACAGAAATAATGAAAAAATGACAATTTTCTTCAACTCAGTTTATTAGTAATGCAAAAATAATCCTTTTTCGTACTTGTCAAAATATTTCTCACATTATTTACAGGCAAATATGTATTTTTTGCAAAACAGGGGCATATTTCAAACGGGATAATTTTGCCGGATGCCGGAAGTCTGATCTTATCGGATTCGCGTTGTCATAGCCCCGATTGCAGCGGCATCCTTTTTTGTACGGGATCAGGCTCAGGCAAAAAAGATATAGCGGAAAGCGGGAAAAAGCTCCTGATCAGACGCCGGCTCTTTCTCGGGAAAGCCTCATGAAACAGGTGGGGGCGGAAGATTTAAAAATTTGATCCAGAATTAAAAACCAACCTTATTAATGATTATATTTGCAGAGTCAATTTTTTAAGACAATCAACCTAACGGAAAAAAGTTATTTATACAAAAAATGAAATATAAAAGAATCCTTCTGAAACTGAGTGGTGAAGCCTTAATGGGGAACAGACAGTATGGTATCGACAACGAAAGGCTACAGGAATACGCAGCAGAGATCAAAACAGTAGTAAACAAAGGCTGTGAAGTGGCCATTGTCATCGGAGGAGGAAATATTTTCCGTGGGGTAGCCGGTGCCGCTAAAGGAATGGACCGTGTACAGGGTGATTATATGGGAATGCTGGCAACCGTAATCAACGGGATGGCTCTTCAGGGTGCCCTCGAAGATGTAGGTATTAAAACCAGGCTTCAGTCGGCTATCGAAATGGATAAAGTGGCTGAGCCATTCATTAAAAGAAGAGCCGTAAGGCATCTTGAGAAGGGAAGAGTAGTGATTTTCGGAGCCGGAACCGGAAACCCGTACTTTACAACGGATACGGCAGCCACACTGAGGGCCATTGAAATTGATGCGGATGTGATCTTAAAAGGAACACGGGTAGACGGAATCTACGACAGCGATCCTGAAAAAAATGCAGATGCGGTAAAATATAATTCATTATCTTTCGACGAAGTTTATGCCAAGAACCTGAAAGTAATGGATATGACGGCATTTACCTTAAGCCATGAAAACAAACTGCCGATTATTGTTTTTGATATGAACAAAGACGGCAACCTGGAAAAAATCGTGGACGGTGAAAATGTTGGTACTTTAGTAGACCTGTAAGTATAAGCCAGGTAAAAAGAACCTAGTAAAAGTAATGGGCAGGCAGGAACCAAAGGTATAAAATTTGTACGGTCATATACTTTTAACCTGAAACTTTACTCAATGTGTAACTTATCAAATTTTTATTATATAATGGAAGAATTAGATCTTATAGTAGAATCTGTAAAGCACGACATGGAAGCGGCTATTAAGCACTTGGATCATGCATTTCAAAGAATCAGGGCCGGACGTGCGTCTACCAATATGGTTCAGGATGTGATGGTAGAGTATTACGGGGCTCCGACTCCGCTTAATCAGGTAGCGAATGTGTCTGTACCGGATGCGATGACAATCTCTATTCAACCTTGGGACAGGACGTCAATCAATGCGATCGAAAAAGCGATTATCAATTCCAATCTGGGTTTTGCACCTTCTAATAACGGGGAGAATATCATTCTGAACGTACCGCCTTTAACTGAGGAAAGAAGAAGGGATCTTGCCAAACAGGCGAAGAGCGAAACGGAAGATACGAAAATCGTCGTAAGGAATGCAAGACAGAACGGACTGAAAGAACTTAAAAAACTGGAGGGGGTATCTGAAGATGTGATCAAGGGGATCGAAGCGGATATCCAGGAACTTACCGATAAGCACGTTAAGGCCTGCGACGATCATCTTAAGGCGAAAGAAGCTGAAATTATGAAAATATAATTTTCAGTCGACCCATATATAAAGCGGTTTCATTTCGGTGAAGCCGTTTTTTTTGATGATTCATTCCTGAAGAGCCGGGTACAAAGTGAAAAGAACCGGACGAGACTCAGTGAAAATGCAGTCTGAACCACCAAGAGACAGGAAGGTGTAAGGTTCAGTTGGGATAACAAAGATTATTTTGCCGGATGCCTGAAGCACAGCTCACCTTAACTTTTCTGAACCCATTCATCATTTATTAGTGGATTAAAAAATTTACAGGCATAAGGTCTTGTTTTTCCTGTCTTTATTCTTCAGAATTTTCTGATAAATATCCATCAGTTCTTTAACATCACAATTTCCTTTCCTGTTGGGAACCGTCTCAGGATCTACATTTTTACCGGCAGATCTTAGGGTAAAGTTTTTCTCCAGGCATTGGATGGGGCTTCCGTTTCTTAAATAAATCCTCTGCTGGCTGATGCTGTCTTTGGTAATAGGTTTTTCAGCAGTACCGCCGTCAAACTGCCATACTGTTTCTTCTTTGAAAATGAAAAATACGCTGTTGTTTTTTACGTAATAATTTGTCACTGAGGAAAAGTGGCTGTCTGCGTAAAAATGCTTAACCATTCTCAGTCTTTGCTTTTCATTGTAAAAGTCTGCTTTTCCTTCGGTTTCTTCACAGGTATACGTAAAGCTGGCAGAATCTAATTGTTTTGATAACAGCTTTTCGTTGATTATGGTAAATTCTTTTTTGATTTCATCAGGGGTCTGCAGAATTTTGTCCGGCGAAAGTGTGTCTTTTTCAGTTTTAGAACTGTTCTTTGAAAGGCTTTTTCCCGAAGTTTCTTTCTGTTGATTGCATGAAACAAACAGCATCAGGATCATGGCAGTTATAATAATTTTCATAATATAAATTTGGCTGATCCAATAATACAAAAAATTCCGTACCAAACAAAAAAGCAGTCTCCAATCTGAAACTGCTTTTCTTTTATTTTAAAAACCGGCTATTTACAGTTTTCATTGTAATCAACGATCACCTCATCGACGATGGCCTTATTGTCTGCCATGGCATTTCCGACTTCATTTCTGATGAATTTTCCCAAACCGGAACGCTGTTTCGTATCATTTTTTAAAGAGGCATATTCCCCTTTGGAAGCTTTTGTTCTTACGACAGGACAATCGGCAATGATCATTTTCGCCTTTACGGCAGTAAGCTCTTCCGGTTTTCCGCCTTTCTTGGAATAGACATAAGACGGATTTTCCCGCATTCTTCTGTTTTCCGCATCAGCAACGGCAATCTGGCTTCCGGCTGAGAAAGTAGTCGGGAAACCGTATACTTTATAGACTTTGATTTTCCCGTCGGCTACAAGTTCTGCAAACTGGTTGCTTTTCGTCAGGTTATTGAAGGCTTTCATGTTGCCGCTCAATCCACCGTTCTGGGTATTGTAGGCTTCTTTTACATTGGTGTATCTGATGTTTTCAAAAACCCTTTCCGCATCGTTATCAATAGCCATATAGCCTTTGAGGTCATCCACATCATAGGTTTTGAATTTCTGCTTTTTCTTGGAAGCGTCAATATCGGTAGAGGCAATAAATTTTACCTTTTTCTGGTTTGTCCACGGGCTCATATCGTTTCCGGCCAGCCTTACAATGCCTTCGACCTTCCTGCCGCTTTTATCAATGATATAGCCGGGTTTTTCTCCGGTTCTCATTTCATATTCGGTAATGTCGTCCTGTGCATAGGCATGGAAAGAAGCCAGGCTCAACAAACCAAAGAGTAATATTTTTTTCATAGTACTAAATTTTCAATTTCGGTAAAGATAATTTTTTTATTGTTAATAATGTAAAGCTGAAGCAGAATTTAGTTTATATGATGGAAGCAGGTGCCGGAAATTTTTACAACCGATGGCATTTTAAGATTCCCAAACCATTAAGATTTAATAAGGAATTCAGGAAATTAAGTTGAGCTTCGCTATAAGCAAACCGCAAGATGAAATCTTGATTTCATCTTAATCAAAACTAAAAATCTTACTATCTCTTAATCGTTAATTTTCTCTACCATCATATTTTGTATGTTTCCCCTGACTTTTTCCCCTGACTCTTTTAAGCTGATTACCAAACAAAAAGATCCGGCAAATCTCCGGATCTCATGTATTTCATAATGGTTCAATTACTGGTAACGCTGGTGCTCCTTATTTTTTACAAACAGTTTTGTAACCGGTTTTAAGGCTGCTTTATATTTTTCAGCGTCAAACAGCTGGGAATCCGTTAAGGCTTTATACGTCATCCAGACTCCGAAAGGGAAAAGGACAATATTCGGGATCCATGCGGCGAGGTACGGATTGATTTTTCCGGACCAGGCCATGTTCTCGAAACCTACGTTGATTACGTAAAATATAATAAAGATCACAATGGCAATAATTACCGGGAGCCCCATGCCCCCTTTTCTGATAATGGAACCGAGGCTGGCTCCGATCAGGAAGAAGATAATACAGGTGAAGGAATAGGTAACAATTCTCTGCTGGTAAATAACCACTTTGTTGTAATACTTGATGCCGGGGTCCAGTTCATTGTTTTTCCCTTCAAGGGTGCTTTTCAGACTTTCCAGCCGGTCGTAGGCATTCTTGATGATTTCCAGCTTCTTCTCTTTTTTCACCGTATCCAGTTTGATGATCGGCTTCGCTTTTGCCTTCGCACGGTTCTGTTTGGAATCCATGTAGCTGATAACCGAATTGGTCTGATTCAGCACATCATTATTAACGTTGGTGAAAAAACGGTCGTTGTCGGTTTTCGCTTTTTCAATCGTTTTATTAAGTTCATTAAAGGTCTGGAAACGGTAATCGTCTGTAATCTTTTCCTCCTCAATCGCTTTATTGATGATTTCACTGACATCGAAATGGGAAGTGAGGGAATCGAATTTAATGGCCTGATCCGGCTGTTTCAGCCTCACGTTTTCACCTTTTCCGGCAAAATTATCATCATAGACATAACCATCATACAATACCAGTTTCAGGTAATTTTTATTGGCAGCCGGTACAAACTTTCCTCTTTTAGCAACAATAGTCTGCTGATTGTCGTAGGAGCTTGCTTTTTTATGGACGAAGACCCCTTCGATATTTTCATCGTTTTCACCGGTAATCTTATCGAACTTTACCATATTTCCCGGGATCTGGTCGATGAACTGGCCGGGTGTGAAATTCAGGGCCGGCTTCGTTTGGGCAATATTAAAAAGCATGTTCTTGGCTTTTCTCTGGAAATCGGGAATGATGTTGTTTGAGAAAAAGTAAAGAATAATCGACATGATTATTGTTACTCCCAGCAAAGGCATCATCACCCGGGTCAGGGAAATTCCAGCCGCTTTCATGGCGGCAAGCTCATACCGTTCTCCAAACTCACCGAAAGACATAATGCTGGCCAGCAGGATCGTTAGCGGCAATACCATACTGATAACGCTTACCCCGAGATAGAACAGGAGTTTCATGATCTGCCAGTAGCTTAATCCTTTCCCCATAAACTGTCCCAGCTGGATCCAGATAATGTTTACAATGAAGATAAAAAACAATACGCTGAATATAAAGAAAAACGGTCCGAAGAAGGTTTTTATGATATATCGGTCTAGTATTTTTAACATGCGCCAAAATTAAACAAAAAGCCACAAAGTTTCCTTTGCAGCTCTTATATTTTATGAAATTTTTATAATAAATGCGGTTAAAGTTCGGTAACCAGATAATTTTTGTATTTGTTTTTGTCGAAGACGAACATTCCAGGGTCCAGGGTCTGGTTCTCTTTGTACTGGGTAATAGCGATTACCGCAAGATCGTTGTTGTTTCCGTGTTGCTCCAGCTTGATCATCTGTTTTTTGGCAGCATTTACAAAAAGATAGACCGCCTGAATGCCGTTGGATTTTACGGGCGTCAGTTTAATGAAGTCTGCATTCACACCGTTTACATTTTTCTTTCCTTCATAAGTTACATTATAATCATTTCTGTAGCTCGAAAGATAATTGATAGGGGAGAACATCGAACTGCTGCCGTTAGGCTTGGCTACTGTAACTTCCTTATCTTCCGTATTGATGTTGTAAATTTTGCTCCCGTCGAAGATCTGTTCCGTTTCCATGATCTTCAGCTTATATTTGTCGCCTGCAGCATAATAGATTCCCGGTTCACTTTTATCCACTTTTCCATTGGTACCGCTGCCGAACGAGAATTTAAAGTAGGTATTTTTTTTCGATTTATAGTTTGCCGTAATATCGTCCAGGATTTTTTTTGCCTTGGCATCGATTTTCTGGGCGTTTGTAAATCCTACGGCGCCTACAACCATACTGCCGACTACAATTTTTGAAATAATATGTTTCATTTTTTAATCTTACTTAATTTTAGACTCTGTTTCAAACGAAAAGTTAAACCTCCGGTTTTTACTTTTAACTGCGCAGGTCTTCCAAAAACTGTTCCAAAGAATGCTGATCGCTGATGAGAACTTCCCTCGCTTTTGCCCCGTTGAAACCGCCGACGATACCGCTGGCTTCCAGCTGGTCCATGATTCTTCCGGCCCTGTTGTAGCCCAGCTTCAGCTGTCTCTGAAGCATGGAAGTGGAACCCTGCTGAGTGGAAACGATAATCCTTGCTGCCTCTTCAAACAAAGCATCTTTTTCATTCGGATCAAATGCACCGACGGTGCTTGTGGAATCTTCGGAAACATATTCGGGAAGGATAAATGCCGAAGCGTAGCCTTTTTGCTCGCCGATGAATTCCGCCAGTCTTTCCACTTCCGGGGTATCAACGAAAGCACACTGCAGCCTCAGGATTTCATTTCCGTTGAAGTAAAGCATATCTCCTTTACCGATCAGCTGGTCGGCACCCGGAGAATCCAGGATGGTTCTCGAATCCACACTGGAAATTACCCTGAAGGCCGCCCTTGCCGGGAAGTTGGCTTTGATCATCCCGGTAATTACGTTTACCGAAGGTCTCTGGGTAGCGACAATTAAGTGGATTCCTACCGCACGGGCAAGCTGGGCCAGACGGGCAATCGGCAATTCCACTTCTTTACCGGCCGTCATGATCAGATCCGCAAATTCATCTACGACCAGAACGATATAAGGGAGGTAGCGGTGTCCGTTTTCAGGATTCAGTTTCCTTTCCGTGAATTTTTTATTATATTCCTTTAAATTTTTACAAAACGCGTTTTTAAGCAGGTCGTACCTTGTATCCATTTCAATACACAGGGAGTTCAGCGTGTTGATTACCTTATTGGTGTCGGTGATGATCGCTTCTTCCGCATCAGGCAGTTTGGCCAGATAATGTCTTTCGATTTTTGAATATAAGGAAAGTTCCACTTTTTTAGGATCCACCATTACGAATTTCAGTTCGCTCGGGTGCTTCTTGTAGAGCAGGGAAGTAAGGATGGCGTTGATCCCGACCGATTTACCCTGTCCCGTAGCACCGGCCATCAGCAGGTGGGGCATTTTGGATAAGTCTGCCATAAAGATTTCATTGGAAATCGTTTTCCCGAATACCACAGGAAGATCCATATCCGTATTCTGGAATTTCTGTGAAGCGATCACCGACCGCATGGATACCATGGTCGGATTTTTTCTCGGAACTTCAATCCCGATAGTCCCTTTCCCCGGCATGGGTGCAATGATCCGGATTCCTAAAGCGGAAAGATTAAGCGCGATATCATCCTGCAGTTTCTTAATCGCGGCAACACGGATCCCGGCTTCCGGAACAATCTCGTATAAAGTTACGGTAGGCCCGATGGTGGCTTTGATTTCGGCGATACCGACATTGAAGTTTTTCAGCAGCCCTACGATCTTATTTTTGTTTTCCTCTAATTCTTCTTTATTGATGGAAATTTCTTCATTGCCATAGTCTTTCAAAAGATCAACCGGCGGCATCTGGAATTTGGCGAGATCCAGCTTATGGTCATATAACCCGTGCTTGCTGATCAGTTCCTGGGACTTTATATCGGCATCATCCAGGATATCGATCACCGGAGCTACTTCCACATTAAACTTGATATCTTCCACAGCAGCAGCAGTGGCCGTCACGGTTTGGGCAGCCGGAACGGAAGGCTTGAAATCAAACGCCTGTTCGGGAGTTGCGGTCGGCATCTTCGGCTTCGTGTCAAGAGGCAGGCTGACGGATGATGAAAAATCCATTGTGTTTTCTTCTTCGAAAGAAGTCTTGTTCGGAGTGATGATCGGATCCAGGCCGGCAGAAACCGGAACTTCAGGAAATCCTTTCGGAATGCTTACCGGTTCAGGTGCTTTTGTTTTTGCCGCAGGTTTTTGGACGGTTTCGGTTACTTTAACCTTAACAGGAGCTTCTTCTTCCTTATGCTGTTCCAGTTCTTCGATCAGTTCTTCGTCCGCATCGAAATTTTCATCGGAGCTCGGCATCATCGATTTTACTTTTCCGATGGTGTTTTCATTAATGTCGTTCAGCTTCGATCTGATTGAGCTCGGGCGCAGGTTGAATTCTAAAATAAAATACAGGGCAATGCTTGATACCAGCACCAGCCAGAGGCCGACACTTCCGATAATCGCATTCAGTGAATCCATGATCTGATATCCGTAGACGCCGCTCATCACGCCTTGCCCTTTGGTCAGCGCCCCGAAAAGAATCGGCAGCCAGCAGATAAAGAACAATGAATGCCCTACGGTCTTCCATGGCTTGAACATTCTCTTTTTCAGGATCACCGTCCCGAAAACAAGAAATAAAAAAGCAATAATGAAGGAAGCTACCCCGATGCTTTCGAAAATAAATATATTTCCCAGCCAGTCGCCCAGCTTTCCGAAGAGATTGGATGATTTTATACTTTTGTCCAGCATGGTTCCTGCCTGGCTTTGGTCTGCCTTCCAGTTCATCAGGTATGAAACGAATGAAAAGGTAAGCACAACGGAAAGAAGGATAAACATGAGCCCGAAAAATACCCGGGGCTTCGATAAAAATTTGCCCTTGTCAGGCGATTCTGTCGGTTTGTTCTGCGTGTTTTTATTCATAATGTCAATTGGCAAATTTAACATTTTTCAACATTAATCAAGATGCTTTTTTACGAAAAGAAATTTAATTTTTCCCGGTCTTAAAAAGGTTTTTTCGGCCCGGTTTTATTTTATAATCATTAAAAATATTTAAAATAAAATGAATTAAAAAAAAATTACCGCATAAATTTTTCTTTATGCAAAACAGGGTAATATTTCTATTTCTGAATCTTTCCGTTTTATTCAATGAAATTTAAATTATTAAGAATGATTAAAAATAGCGGTTCGCAGGTTCAAAGTGATAAAAAACAGCTTTTTTTAACGGCTTTATGGTTTATCATGCTTATTTTTGCATGTCAAGTATATACATATGAAGAAGATCCAGGATATTTTGATCTCAACCAGAACAATGGCTGTGTTATTACTGGGGTATGCATTCGCAATGGCTTATGCAACGTTTTTAGAAAACGATTACGGAACCCCCACAGCAAAAGCATTAATCTACGAAGCATGGTGGTTTGAATTAATCATGCTCCTTTTAATCCTCAATTTTATCGGCAATATCGGAAGATACAGGCTCTGGAAGCGGGAGAAATGGCCGGTGCTGGTCTTTCACCTGGCATTCGTGCTGATCTTTATCGGCGGTGCCATCACCCGGTACATCAGTTTTGAAGGAATGATGCACATCAGGGAAGGTGAGACGACCAACGAAATCGTTACCGATAAAAACTTCCTTAAGATCCAGATCGAAGAGAAAGGAGACGTTCTTAACTACCAGGATATTCCTTACCTGATGTCTCCGCTGCACAAAGATCTGGAGGCAACTTATGATTTCCGCGGGAAACAGGTAAAAGTGGTCGCGAAGGAATATGTCCAGCGAAAAAAAGACAGCCTGGTAGCAGATGCGAACGGTGCGGAATACCTGCATCTGGTATCTACCGGCCAGACCGGAAGACAGAATATCTTTATCAAACCGGGAGAAACCAAATCCGTCAACGGAACGCTTGTTACCTTCAACAGGGCGATCGACGGTGCGGTGGAATTTAAAAATGAAGGCGGACAACTGTTTATCAAGACGCCGGTGGATGCCAATTACATGACCATGGCCACTCAGGCAACCGGAACCACAAGGAAAGATGAATTCCAGCCGTTGGCCCTGAGAAGTTTATATTCTATCAACGAATTAAAACTGGTAGTTCCTGAAGGTTTGAGAAAAGGAAAATTAATATCCATTGAAGGCGACCGGAAAAAGGATCAGAATGTTCCCGATATGCTGACGGTAGAACTTCAGGGACCGAAAACCAGACAGCTGGTAGACCTTTCCGTAGAAAAAGGAAATCCTAATGCCTACAAGCAGGTTACGATGGACGGGCTGAATATTATGGTCGGTTTCGGGCCTAAGGTTTACAATACGCCGTTTTCCTTAAAGCTGGATGACTTCGTGATGGAAACCTATCCGGGAAGTTCTTCCCCAAGTGCTTACGAAAGCCACATTAAAATTATTGATGAAGGAAAACAGACGCCTTTTAAAATTTATATGAACCACGTATTGAACCATAAAGGATACCGTTTCTTCCAGTCGAGTTTCGATCCGGACCGGATGGGAACCGTCCTTTCCGTAAACCACGATTTCTGGGGAACCCTGATTTCCTATATCGGGTACACCTTCTTATTCGGAGGCATGTTCTTTATGTTCTTCTGGAAAGGGACCCACTTCTGGAAATTAAATAAAATCCTGAAAGACGTCAATAAAAAGAAAGCGGTAACCGTTCTTCTGTTGCTGTTAAGCTTCGGACTTAATGCCCAGAAAATTGAAACGCACGGGACTACCGACGGAAGCAGGGAACATATGCATGCAGAAGGTGAAAGCCATAACCATGCTCCGGCTCCTGAAACCGCTCAGCCCCAAGGGCCGAAACCGTTTACCAAAATGAAGGTGGTAACGGCAGACGAAATTATTGCAAGAAACAAAGTAAGTGCAGAACATGCCGATAAATTCGGGTATCTGCTGGTACAGAACTTTGAGGGACGAATTGTTCCGATCAATACCGAAGCACTGGATGTTTTAAGAAAACTGTATAAAAAAGACGAGTTCAAAGGAACGGATGGAAAATCGCTTACTGCGAATCAGTGGTTTTTATCTGTCAATATCGATACGCCGAGCTGGACGATGGTTCCGATGATCAAAGTAGGGACAAAGGGAGGCGATGAGCTGAAAAACAAAACCAAGGCAGACGAAGAAGGCTATACTTCTCTGATGAACCTTTTTCCGGCGGATGCCAACGGGAATTTAAAATATATCCTGGAAAACGACTATAACACGGCATTCCGTAAGAAACCGGCAGAGCAGACCAACTATGATAAAGAAGTCATTGCCGTAAACGAAAGGGTACAGATCTTCAATGAATTTTTCAGCGGCCAGTTTATGAGGATTGTTCCGGTAAAGAACGATGCCAACCACACCTGGCATTCCTGGCTGGACCAGAAAATGGAACCGGATATGGAATCCCAGACTGTAATGGGACCTTATTTCGCAGAAGTTTTAAAGGCCCAGCAGACCGGCAGCTGGAGCAAAGCCGATGCAGAATTGGCAAAGCTTTCGGAATACCAGCAGAAATGGGGGAAAGCCGTAGTGCCAGCCAAATCGAAAGTAGATCTGGAAGTGTTCATGAATAAACTGAACATCAATTTCAAACTGTTGATTTTCTACACCCTGATCGGAGGCTTGTTGCTGATCTTAGGTTTTGTAGAATTATTCAAGCCGAATAAAGTTTTAAACAAAAGTATCAAGGCTATTATTGTTATCGGAATTGTAGGATATGCTTTCCATTTCCTCGGATTGGTTGCCAGATGGTATATTTCCGGACACGCACCCTGGAGTAACGGTTACGAAGCCATTATCTTCATCTCATGGGTCGGAATCACAGCCGGGCTTTTACTCTACAGAAATTCCAATGCATTGATTCCCGCAGCCGGATTTATGGTGGCAGTTATTATGATGGGATTTGCCCACGGGGGTTCGGCCCTTGATCCGCAGATTACACCGCTGGTTCCGGTACTGAAATCCTACTGGCTGATCGTACACGTAGCGATCATTACATCGAGCTACGGATTCTTTGCCTTATCGATGATTATTGCGGTCATCAGTTTGATCTTTTATATTATTTCACAGAAAGAAACCTACAGAATACATCATGATACTACTTTGAAGGAGTTGGCTATCGTATCAGAGATGTCCCTGACCATCGGATTATTTGCCCTGACGGTAGGGAACTTCCTGGGCGGGATCTGGGCCAATGAATCGTGGGGAAGGTACTGGAGCTGGGACCCTAAGGAAACCTGGGCTTTCATTTCCATTATGGTCTATGCATTCGTACTTCACATGAGACTGGTTCCCGGATTACGAAGCAGATGGGCCTTCCACGTGGCTACGATGTTTGCTTTCTGCTCGATGGTAATGACGTATTTAGGGGTAAATTATTACCTCAGCGGACTTCACTCATACGCAGCAGGAGACCCGGTTCCGGTTCCGGCGTGGGTGTACATCGGACTTGGAAGTATGCTGGCTTTAGCGATTGCCTCTTACTTAAAGTTCAGGGTCCTGACGAAAAAATAAGATTTCATCCCAATAAACAAATCCCGGAAGCAACTTCCGGGATTTTTCGTTTACGCATCACACTGAAAACAAAGTTCATCTAAATTTTTCTAAACACGATTTGGCCTTAACGGGTCTGAAAGAACCAGGTAAAAGTAAAAAGAGCGAAGTGGGAAAACTGACGGAAATGCAGTTTGAGCTATTAAAAGAGATGAAGGTTTTAAGATTTGATTAAGGTAAAATCAAAGATTTTTATTTAACGTGAGCCCGAAGTAGAATTCGGATGAAAAGGCGGGAAGCGGGAAGCATGATGCCGGAAGTTTTTTGATCAAGATAGGATCGGTAGTCCTGATAATCAAACTAACATCTTGTCATTCTATCAGAGAAAGTTCTTCCTTTATTTAACGTAAACTCGAAGAAGAAACGGAGTTAACAGGCTGGAAGAGAAATGCCGGATGCAGGAAGTCTCTCCTGTCAGAATAGATTCGGAGATCTGGATAATCAAATTAAACATTTGTAATTCAATCAGGGGGAATTCTTGTTTAATCCTGAATAAACAGCCTTAAACCAAGGTCTGATCTACATTGTTTTAAAGTCCCGGAGGGACGGTTTACTACAGGATAGGATAAAATCCTGTCAAAAACATGATTCATTTATTCATTCTGCCAGGAGGATTTCTATTTAAAATCCTGACTGAAGGAGCCTTAGTTTGGTTCTTGAATTGATTGAAAATTTTGAGTATGAGCTAAATAAGGTCGATTTCATATTGTTTAGTAGTAAACTTAAAGCAAAGCTTATCATAATATTTCTAAATACCTTATTAAATCTTTATGGTTTCCTGAAGCTGAGAAATGCCTGTGGTTTTAGAACTTCCGGCATCCATCATCCTGCTTCCGGCCTTTATTTATAAAATATAAAATTCCATTGTTCAGATTAAAAATTAATTATACCTTTATGATATCAAAATAATATCAAATTAAAATTCAATATCATGGAAAAAATCTTAAAACCGATGTCCGGATACCTTACTTTAGTAATCTGTCTCGGATTGTTTGTTGCTTCAATTTATTTTTTTGCATCAGGCGTCGACAGCAGCATCACCTTTGTTGTTCTTGGCTTTTTAATGTTTATCCTGTTCTGCTTTTTTCTGAAAGGATTGATGATCATCCAGCCGAACCATTCGAGGGTGCTGAACTTCTTCGGGAAATACGTAGGGACGGTTAAGGACAACGGGTTGTTTTTTATTAATCCGCTGTATTCTTCCCAGAGGATCAGCCTCCGTTCAGAAAACCTGCAGGGGCAGACGCTGAAAGTAAATGACAAAATGGGAAACCCGATTGAGATTGCCGTAGTGATGGTCTGGAAAGTGGGCGATACCTATAAAGCGGCTTTCGATGTGGAGCGGTATTCGGATTTTGTTAAAATGCAGAGTGAAGCGGCGGTGCGGCATCTGGCCATGAGCTTTCCGTACGACAATCTTGAGGATGACCATGCCCCGATTACGTTAAGGGAAGGCGGTGATAAGATTAATGCCATATTAGAAGAAGAGCTTACGGAAAGGCTTTCCAAGGCTGGGATCATCATTCAGGAAGCGAGAATTTCCCATCTGGCTTATGCTTCGGAAATTGCAGGCGCTATGCTTCAGAGGCAGCAGGCCACCGCTATTGTGGCGGCGAGAACCAAAATTGTGGAAGGTGCGGTAGGCATGGTTGATCTGGCCTTGAGAAAATTGTCGGAAGAAAATATTGTTGAGCTGGATGACGAAAGAAAAGCAGCCATGGTAAGCAACCTGATGGTGGTGTTATGCGGGGAAAAGGCAGCGACTCCGATCCTGAACGCCGGAACCCTCTACAATTAACACCATAAGAATCGATCGGCGGAATCCCGGTCTGTAAAATGCAGGATATAAAAATCAAGAAAAATGAAATCAGATAAAGCAGAGAATCCGACCGGAAGCAGAGGTAAAAAATCCTTCGTCCTGAGGATCGACGAGTCCACGTACAAACTTCTGGAGAAATGGGCCAATGATGAATTCCGGAGCGTGAACGGACAGATCGAGTATCTGCTGCATCAGAGCCTGACGGAATCGGGAAGAAAGAAGAAATAATAGTTTACAATGCTATAATGTGAATCCAAAGAAGAACTTTGATTGACAGGTTGGAAGCGGGAAGTGGGATACTGGAAGTTTCACTTGTCAAAAAGTCTTGATGATTGAACTAAATCTTCGTTGTTAAAAAACTGGATATATGCTTTTTAAAGTCGGATATATGTTGGTATTTAACAAAAAAAGCTGAGAATTTTTCTCAGCTTTTTTTGTTGCTTATTTATTTAATCATTAATCAAAGATGCCTGTAAAGTAACCTGCAATAATGCTCCACGCATTTTTTCCTAAGAAATAGATCAGCGTGGAAGTGATGATGCCTTTCACGGTAAAAAAGATAATTCCGCCGATCCCGAATTTTTTCAGCAGGCTTTTCCACCGGGAAGTTTTCTGCTCTCCGGCATCAGATTCGTTTTTAATCCTGTTATTTTCCATTTCTGAAATTCAAATGATTGCCTTACAAAGATAAGCATGTTTATAATTAGTCCAAATAAAAAACACGTTAAAAAATTAAAATTTTGCGGTTCGCATAATATTTTTATCTTTAGAGGAAACGAAAAGTAAAATTTTTATGTCTAAAAAAGTAAAGGATTTTGGGATTGAAAAAACACTCAAAAATCTTGGAATTAAAGATGAGAATAAGGGGACTTCAACAGGCGGAAAATACTTTGCATCAGGGAAAATTCTCGAAAGTTATTCCCCGGTAGACGGAAATCTGATTGCCAAAGTAAAAACGTCCGGTATTTCCGATTACGACAAGGTCATCGAAACAGCGGAAAAGGCTTTTAAGGAATTCAGGCTTATTCCGGCCCCCAAAAGAGGGGAAATCGTCAGGCAGCTCGGCCAGAAATTAAGACAGTACAAAGATGATCTGGGTAAACTCGTTTCCTATGAAATGGGCAAATCCCTGCAGGAAGGTCTGGGTGAAGTTCAGGAAATGATCGATATCTGCGACTTTGCCGTAGGGGTTTCAAGGCAGCTTCACGGGTACACCATGCACTCGGAAAGACCCGGGCACCGGATGTACGAGCAATATCATCCGCTGGGGATCGTGGGCATTATCACCGCATTCAACTTCCCGGTAGCCGTATGGTCGTGGAATACGGCACTGGCCTGGATCTGCGGAAACGTAACGATCTGGAAGCCGTCTGAAAAAACACCGCTTTGTGCCGTTGCCTGTCAGAACATCATGAATGAAGTTTTAAAGGAAAACAACCTTCCCGAAGGAATCTCAAGTGTAATGGTCGCGGATCATGAGATCGGACAGCGATTGGTAGACGATAAGAGAATCGCACTGGTATCTTTTACAGGATCTACCAGAGTGGGAAGAATGGTTTCCACCAGTGTGGCGCAGCGATTCGGAAAATCGATCCTTGAACTGGGTGGAAATAATGCCATCATCATTTCCAAGGATGCCGATATTGATATGTCGATCATCGGAGCGGTTTTCGGAGCCGTAGGAACGGCCGGACAAAGGTGTACTTCAACGAGGAGACTGATTATCCACGAAAGCGTGTATGACGAAGTGAAAAACAGACTGGCCAAAGCCTATGGTCAGTTAAAAATCGGAAATCCTCTGGATGAAAGCAACCATGTAGGACCGCTGATCGATACCGATGCGGTAAACATGTACCAGGAAGCCATCAAAAAAGGGAAGAAAGAAGGGGCGAAATTTGTCGTGGAAGGCGAGGTGCTCAAAGGAAAAGGGTATGAATCCGGCTGCTACGTAAAACCGTGTATCGCCGAAGTACAGAACTCGTATGAAATCGTTCAGCACGAAACTTTTGCGCCGATTTTATATTTAATTAAATACAGCACGTTGGAAGAAGCCGTTGCCATTCAGAACGATGTTCCCCAGGGATTGTCTTCTGCCATCATGACGCAGAACCTAAGAGAAGCTGAATTATTCCTTTCCCATGCAGGCTCAGACTGTGGAATTGCCAATGTGAACATCGGAACTTCCGGTGCGGAAATCGGCGGTGCCTTCGGTGGTGAAAAGGAAACCGGCGGCGGCAGGGAATCGGGATCCGATGTCTGGAAATATTATATGAGAAGACAGACCAATACCATCAACTATACCGCCAGCCTGCCATTGGCACAAGGCATCAAGTTCGATCTTTAACAAACTAATATTGAAAACGGGATGCAAAAAGTGGTATCGTCTGCGTTATCATTTAAATCCCGGTTTCTGATTATTAAATTCCAATCAACCCTAAGATTTTATTTAATATGCAAACAACTATTGATATACAGACAAAGAAAGTAAAGGAAACCGTAGGCCGGCACGTACTGGCTGACGGTTTCGATTTCGTGATGGACATCGAAAAATCCCATGGCTCATGGCTTTACGATAAACTCACCAACCGCGAATATCTGGATATGTTTTCCATGTTCGCTTCGGCATCCATCGGGTACAACCATCCTTACCTGATGGAAAAATCGGAATGGCTTGGGAAAATGGCGGTCAATAAGCCGACCTTGGCGGATGTGTATTCCGAAGAATATGCGCATTTCCTGGAAGTTTTTGAACGGGTTGCCATTCCTCAGGAACTGCAGTATGCCTTCTTTATCGAAGGAGGTGCAATGGCTGTTGAGAATGCAATGAAGGCCTGTTTCGACTGGAAAACGAGAAAGAATTTCGAAAAAGGTCTTGATTTTGAAGCCGGGATCTGCATCCATTTCAGACAGGCATTCCATGGGAGAAGCGGCTATACACTGAGCCTGACCAATACGTCTGATCCCAGAAAGTACCAGTATTTCCCGATGTTCAGCTGGCCGAGGATCCTGAATCCGAAACTCACTTTCCCGGTCACGGAAGAAAATCTGGAAGAAACGATTAAGAATGAGAGACTGGCTTTGCTAAACATCGAAGAAGCGATTCTGATGAATCCCGATAAAGTAGCATGCATCATCATCGAGCCGATTCAGGCGGAAGGCGGCGACAACCATTTCCGGGATGAATTTTTTACAGGACTGAGAAAAATCTGCGATCAGCACGAAATCCTTCTGATCTTCGATGAGGTACAGACCGGAATCGGGATCACAGGAAAAATGTGGGGATTCGAACACTTTACGGCAAAGCCGGATATCATTTCCTTCGGTAAGAAAACACAGGTGTGCGGAATTCTGGCCAATAAGGAAAAGTTCGATCAGGTTCCGGACAATGTTTTCAGGGAAAGTTCCAGGATCAATTCTACCTTCGGAGGGAATTTTATCGATATGCTCCGTTTTCAGCTGGTGATGGAAGTCATTGAAAAAGAAAACCTGGTGGAAAATGCTAGGGTAGTGGGTGAATATCTTTTAGAAGGCCTTCAGAACCTGCAGCAGAAATATCCTGAAAAACTTTCGAATGCCAGAGGAAGAGGCCTGATGTGTGCCATCGATCTTCCGACCCATGAGCAGAGAAACCACCTTCGGGATGAACTCTGGAAAGACGGAATGATCATTCTGGCTTGCGGCGATCAGACCCTGCGCTTCAGGCCGCATCTGAACGTTACCAGAGAAGAAATTCAGCTGGCGCTGGATAAAATAGAAAACAATATTAATAAAATTTAAAAGCTGAAAATTTGTAATTTTCAAAAAAACGTTATATATTTAGATACTCAAACGAGACAGAACTATGGAAAGAAGTACAAGAGTATCAGTTTTTGAAAGTGACAAACCCGCAGAAATCCAGTTGATCAAGTCCAAGTTGGATGATGCCCAAATTAAAAATTCAGTAGAAAACAATTACCTTACTTTCACGACCACGCCTACGGCTACATCCCTGAAAGTAATGGTGAAACTGGAAGACGAGAAGAAAGCCTTTGAGGTGATCGATGCTTATCTTCAGCAAAATGAAAATCAATAAAAACAATTTCATAATTTTAAATTTTACTACTTCGAACCGAAAATTAATTTTAATTAGTTTTCGGTTTTTTACTTTTGAACGATCTGCCGGTTCAGCAACCGGATCTGCATCAGTCCTATATTCAAATTAATTAAAACTCACAACAATGGATTCGGAAATCAGACTGAGAAAAGCACAAATGAATGAAAAAGAACTGATCTGGAATATCCTGCAGCAGGCTATCGAACGGCGGAGGCTGGATGGCAGTACCCAATGGCAGCAGGGATATCCGAACCTCGGGACCGTAGAAAGCGATATTTCGAAAGGCTTCGGATACGTGATGACGGTAGATGATGAAATTGCTGTATATGTTGCCTTGATTTTAAATGATGAGCCTGCATACAGTACCATCGAAGGGGCCTGGCTCAGCAACGGGGAATTTGTCGTGGTGCACCGCATTGCCATCGACGAAAAATTTGCCGGTAAAGGAATGGTAAAAATCCTTTTCGACCATATCGAAGATTTTACAAGATCGCATGGGATCCAAAGTATTAAGGTGGATACCAATTTTGATAATATGGCGATGCTAAAAATTCTGAAAGCAAAAGGGTACAGCTACTGCGGGGAAGTTTTTCTGGCGGGAGGAATGAGGAAAGCTTTTGAAAAGATTATTATCTGATCAGAAAATTAAATCCGGCATCATTGAATTTTTAAAATACCATACATTTATAAACTCTATTAAGTTTGTTCGTTTAGTTCTGAACTAATTTATATTTTTGCTTCAAATTTATATACCATGCATAAGAGTATAGAAATTGATGAAAGAATTTTCCAGGATGCCGTAAAATTTTACGGCTCTCTTTTCAGCCTTCCTCCATTAGCTTCAAAGGTTTACGCCTACCTTCTTTTCGATTATGATAAAGTGGGCATTACTTTTGATGAATTCGTGGAGGTATTTTCGGCAAGCAAAAGCTCGGTTTCCACCAGTATTTCTTTATTGCTGAATTCCGAATTGATTATCGATCATAATAAGATGGATGAACGGAAGCGGTATTTTTTTATCAATGACGGCTATAAAAAGATAAGATTTGAAAAAATAGTTCAGAAAATGAAAGACGAATTAAAGCTACTTGATGACCTGGAGCATTTTAAGAAAAACCATGACGGGCACGATGAGAAGATGGAAGCCTATAAAGCACTGTTAAATAAAAATATCATACATATTCAGGAATCTCTTAATAAACTATAAAATGAATAATAAACTACTTATACTTTCTGTTGCGGCCCTGTCTCTGGTTTCCTGCAAGAAAGAAGCTCCGAAACAGGACGGCCCGAAGCCGTATCCTGTAGTGAATGTGGAGACAAAAAATGTAACCGGTTACCAGACGTTTCCGGCTACCATTCAGGGGAGGGTAAACAATGATGTGCGGGCCAAGATCCAGGGATACATTACCCAGGTTCTTGTAGATGAAGGACAGTATGTAACGAAAGGACAGCCTCTCTTCCGGTTGGAAACGAATATCCTTAACGAAACGGCAGCTGCGTCCAAAGCCGGAATCAGTGCTGCGGAATCCAACATTGCAGCCGCTCAGGCATCGGTAGCGGCGGCTAACGTTGAAGTGAATAAACTGAAGCCGCTGGTTCAGAAAAACATCATCAGCAACGTGCAGCTTCAGACGGCCCAGGCCAACTTAGCTCAGGCTCAGGCTCAGCTGAAACAGGCTCAGGCAGCAAAAAGCCAGGCGGTAGCCAATTATAAAGGCGTGGAAGCGAATATCGAATATTCCGTGATCCGTGCGCCGATTTCCGGAGTTATAGGAAAGCTTCCTCTGAAAGCAGGGAGCCTGGTGGGACCGAGTGATCAGACACCGCTGACGACCATCTCCGATACTTCCGAAATATATGCTTATTTCTCAATGAACGAAAAGGAATATTTCAACTTCCTTGAAAAATCTCCGGGAGCATCGATGCCTGAAAAAATCAAAAACCTTCCGATGGTCGAACTGCAGCTGGCCAACGGCAGCCTGTACCCTGAAAAAGGAAGGATCGAAGCCATTACCGGACAGATTGACCCGACTACGGGAACCATTCAATTCAGAGTCCAATTTACCAACGCCCAGAAATTATTAAGCAACGGAAACAGCGGGACCATCCGTTTCCCGCAACCTTACAACAATGTTCTGGTGGTGCCTGAGAGCGCGACTTACGAGCAACAGGGGATCGTTTATGTTTATAAGGTAGAGAAAGGCGATACGGCAAGAAATGCAGTCATTGACGTTATCGACAGGATCGACAATATGGCACTGATCAAATCGGGTGTCAGTAAAGGTGATCTGGTAGTCGCTGCCGGAACGGGAACCCTGAAATCCGGAACTGCCATTAAGCCTAAAAAAGTAAAAATGGACAGTCTTGTACAATCCGTAAAACCGAAATTCTAATATGATTAAAAATTTTATAAACAGACCGGTTTTATCCACTGTAATTTCGATCCTGATCGTTATTCTCGGGGTGCTGGGACTTTTGGCGCTTCCGGTTACCCAGTATCCGGATATTGCCCCGCCGACGGTAAGTGTAAGAGCAAATTATACAGGTGCCAATGCGGAGACGGTGATGAAAAGTGTCGTGGTACCTCTTGAAGAGCAGATTAATGGGGTAGAAGGGATGGACTATATTACCTCTTCAGCCGGGAACGACGGTTCGGCACAGATCCAGGTGTTTTTCAAACAGGGAATCAATCCGGATATTGCTGCCGTAAACGTTCAGAACCGTGTATCCAGAGCCAGCCCGTTGTTGCCAAGTGAAGTTACCCGTTCCGGGGTGGTGACGCAGAAACAGCAGACCAGTGCCCTGATGTATCTTTCTTTCTACTCGGAAAATAAGAATATTGATGATGTTTATCTTCAGAACTTTTTGAATATCAACGTAATTCCGGATCTCCAAAGGATCAACGGAGTTGGGGAAGCCAACGTTTTCGGAGGTAAGAACTACTCCATGAGGGTATGGCTGGATCCGGCAAAACTGGCGGCTTACGGCATTACCCCTACGGACGTTACCACGGCCATCAACGAGCAAAGTAGAGAGGCGGCTGCGGGTTCTCTGGGACAGAACAGCGGAAGCTCATTCGAATATATCATTAAATACGTCGGTAAATTCAACGAAAAAGAACAGTACGACAACATCATCATCAAAGCCATGCCGGACGGGCAGAACCTGATGCTGAAAGATGTCGCAAAAGTTGAATTGGGGGGACTTTCCTACAGCGGAGTCGGTGAGAACGGAAACAGTCCTTCCATCAGTATGGGGATTTTTCAGACCCCGGGTTCCAATGCCCAGGAGATCATTGAAAACATCAAAGCTCAGCTGAAAGAAAAGGAAAGCACTTATCCTGAGGGAATAAAATATACCTTCAACTTCGATACCAATGAATTCCTTGATGCGTCGATTGAAAAAGTGATCCATACTTTAATTGAAGCATTTATCCTAGTTTTCATCGTTGTTTATATTTTCTTACAGGATTTCAGGTCTACCCTGATTCCGGCCATTGCGGTTCCTGTTTCTATTGTAGGAGCTTTTTTCTTCCTGAATTTATTCGGCTATTCATTAAACCTTTTAACGTTATTTGCTCTGGTACTGGCCATCGGTATTGTGGTGGATGATGCGATTGTCGTCGTCGAGGCCGTTCATGCCAAGATGGAAAACGGGATTTCCGATGCCAAGAAGGCCACCATCGAAGCAATGGACGAGATTACGGGAGCAATTATATCCATTACCCTTGTAATGGCTTCGGTATTTATTCCGGTAACCTTCATTACCGGTCCTACAGGGGTTTTCTACCAGCAGTTCGGGGTAACGCTTATTATCGCCATTGTAATTTCTGCGGTAAACGCCCTGACGTTGAGTCCTGTTTTATGTTCATTGTTCTTAAAGCCTCATGATGCGCATCACAAAGAATACAAGCAGCTGAATTTCATTCAGAAGTTCTTCTATAAATTTAACATCGCTTTCAGAACAACGACCGAAAGATATGGAAGGGGATTCATATTTCTGTTAAGACATAAATGGGTAACCCTGATTATTTTTGCAGTGACGGGCGGTATTTTATACTGGGCCAGTACAACGATGAAGAAAGGTTTTGTACCGACGGAAGACCGTGGAATTATCTTTACCGATGTCCAGCTTCCTCCGGGAGCCTCCATGGAAAGAACCTATAATGTTCTTAAAACCCTGCAGAAAGAAGCGATGAAAATTCCGGGAATCCAGAACGTGACGATTTCCACCGGTCGTGGTTTGCTCTCCGGGAACGGAAGCAACAATGGTCTTGCTTTTATCAAGCTTAAACCTTTTGACGAAAGAAAAGGAGACCTCAGTTCCGATAACATTACCAAGCAGCTGTTCGGACTTTCGGCGAAGGCTCCGGATGCCAAAGTGGTATTCTTCCAGCCGCCGAGTGTACCGGGATTCGGGAACAGTGCCGGTTTTGAAATGGTGCTTCTTGATAAATCCGGGGGTGATTTTTCCCAGCTGGATGCCAAAACCAATGAACTGATCGGAAACCTTATGAAGAGACCCGAGATTGAATTTGCGCAGACCTCATTCAATACCAAATATCCGCAGTACCAGATGGATATCAACGTTCCTCTGGCCAAACAGCTTGGGGTCTCGGTAAACAGTATCCTGGAAACGATGCAGGGGTATATTGGAGGGATTTATGGGGCCGACTTTACGAAATATGGTAAACAGTTCCGGGTGATGATCCAGGCACTGCCTGAAAACCGTAAGGATGCCAGTAACCTGAACGAGTTGTATGTAAGGACAAGTTCCGGAACCATGTCACCGATTTCCCAGTTCGTTACTTTAACGAAAACGTACGGACCTCAGTCGGTAGGGCGTTATAACCTGTTCAGCTCCGTAAAAATTACAGGGGCAAACTCGGCCGGATACAGTACCGGGGATGCCATCGGAGCGGTTCAGCAGGTAGCCAGCCAGACGCTTGACCAGAATTACAGTGTAGAATTTACCGGGCTTTCCAGAGAAGAATTGTCTTCCGGTTCGCAAACGGTCCTGATCTTTGCTTTAAGTTTGATTTTCGTGTATTTCATTCTGGCAGCACAATACGAAAGTTACATTCTGCCACTGACCGTGGTGATCTCACTTCCTCTTGGGGTGATGGGAGCTTATTTCGGACAGAAGATTATGGGGCTGGAAAACAACATTTATTTCCAGATTGCCCTGATCATGCTGGTCGGATTATTGGCAAAGAATGCGATTCTGATTGTTGAATTTGCGGTTCAGAGAAGACACCACGGCGAAACCATCGTAATGTCCGCCATCAATGCCGCTAAAGCAAGGTTGAGACCGATCCTGATGACTTCATTTGCCTTTATCTTCGGTTTATTACCTTTGGTTCTGGCAAGCGGAATCGGGGCGGTGGGTAACCGTTCCATTGCGACCGGAGCAGCCATCGGATTGCTGATCGGTACCATTCTCGGACTTTTCGTGATTCCGGTACTGTATGTTATCTTTGAATACCTGCAGGAAAAAGTGAAGCCGATCAAAGAAAAAGAGATCAATTTAGCAGAATAAATTAAGTCTGTTCAGGATGATAAAAATGCATACCAGCAATGGTCATCCTGAACTTTAAACCTTACATTCAAATAATGAAAAGTATTTTAAACATTATAAAAGGCATAACATTTTCTGTGACCATTCTTGTGGCTGTGTCTTCCTGTATGGCCAGAAAAGAATACCAGAGGCCGGACCGCGTGGTGGATGAAAAGCTTTATCGTACCGATATGCTTCCTTCAGACAGTACCAACCTGGCAAATGTTTCGTGGAAGGAGATCTTCACGGATCCGGTTCTCCAGGGCCACATTAATAAAGCCTTGGAAAACAACCTTGACATCAGGATTGCACTGCAGAACATTTATTCGGCGGAAGCCTATTTAAAACAAACGAAAGCAGCCTATCAGCCTACCTTAGCCGTAGGTCCGAATTATACATTCCAGACCCAGTCGATCAACACCCAGTTTGGGCAGATTATCGGGGAGAGACGGTATGTGAACCAGTTTGACATCACAGCCAATATCGGATGGGAAGTGGATCTCTGGGGCAAATTAAAATCGCAGGAAAAAGCGCAGCTGGCCACCTATCTGGGAACGGTAGAAGCGCATAAAGCCGTAAAAAGCGATCTGGTAGCCTCTGTAGCATCTTCTTATTATCAGTTGCTGACGTATGATGCCCAGAAAAGAATTATCACTGAAACCATTCAGCTGAGGGAAAAGAATCTGGAAACCACAAGGGCCTTGAAAACGGCTGGAACTCTAACTGAAGTGGCGGTGCAGCAGAGCGAAGCCTTGGTTTATAACGCACAGTCTTTACTGATTGATGTTGAAACCCAGATTCAAATGCTTGAAAATACCCTGAGCCTGTTGATGGGAGAGCCTTCCCATGCGATTGAACGTTCCACACTCGAGGGTCAGAATCTTCCTATTGACCTTAAATTAGGTTACCCGGCGCAATTATTGGCCAACAGACCTGATGTGAGAAGAGCAGAATACAATCTCATCAACACCTTTGAACTGACAAATTCAGCTAAAGCCCAATTTTATCCGACGTTGCGTCTTACCGGAAGCGGCGGGATACAGTCAGTAGACATCGATCATCTTTTCAGCGTAAATTCCTTATTCGCGAATGTGGTTACCGGTCTTGCCCAGCCAATTCTGAACAGAAGAACGATCCGGACCAATTATGAAGTCAGCCTTGCCAATCAGGAAACGGCTTATCTGAATTTCAGAAAAGCCATCCTTAATGCAGGAAAAGAAGTATCTGATGCAATCCGGGTGTATTCGGTGCAGGATTCTTATATCGAACTTAAGCAGAAGGAGCTTGATTCTTATAAAAAGTCCGTGAACTATTCGCAGGAACTGGTAAACTACGGAATGGCCAATTATCTGGAAGTCCTGAATGCCAGCGTTAATTCCTTAAACGCAGAGTTAAACATCGCCAATGCACAATACAATAAAATGAGAGCCGGCGTCGAACTGTACCAGGCCCTCGGAGGAGGCTGGAAATAAAGTTCCGGTAAACCGTTTTTAATTATTACCTTATATACAACCTGACAGGATTCTGAAACCTGTCAGGTTTATTTTTTCCTTAGTTCTTAATTTTTGAAGTTTAAAATATTTTTAATTTGACAAGAAATTAAGCGACAGTCATTTATGATTCCAAGAGTTTAAACAAAAAAATATTCCCGCCATCCAGACAGGAATATTTAAAGTTCTTTTATTGTTTATTTTTTAACAGTTGATTTTTAATTTTCAACTTTTGTGCCAGAATATATCAGGCTCAGATAATTTTTAATTTTAAAAAAAAATGAAATAAAATTCACGAAGCTATTGCGGGATATACTTTTAATGCTTACTTTTGTACCACTTTAAAATCAGAAGGGGGATTGGCGCAGTTGGCTAGCGCGTTTGACTGGCAGTCAAAAGGTCACGGGTTCGAATCCCGTATTCTCCACAGGGTCAATTTTTACATAATATTTTTGATCAACAAAATTAAAAGCCGTTTCAACACTCTGAAACGGCTTTTTTTTATGATTATACAAATTGAATTGAATGTCTTCAACAATTCAAAATCCCGGAACCGAATGAATAACAAACTCTATAGGCTTTCAGAAACCTCCGGGGATTTATCAGCCGTCAGATTCGGCCATAACTATCCTGATCGGCTGTCAAAGAAGCATGAACGATCAATAATGGTAATATAAAACAAAAAAGCTAGCCGTATACAGTTTATTTTTAATCATTGATCATAAAAATGATATTTAAGCTGACGAAAAGGCAAATAAATCAAATATAAATTCTATATTTGTCACCGTTCAAGGTCTGATTTTTGAGACTTTCGGATACGGCAGGGAGGGATCCCTTGATAATTATTGAAAAAATAATCGACCTATACATTATGAAGAAACTATTTTTACTTTTGTTTACTGCTTTTTTATTTGTAGGCTGCAGCAAAGATGACGATACGATCTACGATTTCATCGGAACCTGGGCCGGAACTTATGAAGGAACCGAAAAAGGAGACTGGAACATCGTTGTGGCAACCGACGGAAAAGTAACAGGAACCATGCATTCCGATCAGACTACCGAAAATTACTATATTTCAGGATATCTGAGTGAGTCAGGTGATTTAAATGCAACCATCGGATCTCCTGAAGACGGAGAGTTCAGAGGGACGCTGACCAGAGAAGATAAAAAAGCCAGCGGAACATGGACCAATGCTGTTCCTGCAACGGTAAGATCCGGCACATGGAAAGGGGCTAAAACTTCGAAGTAAAAGACATTCGTGCTTAAAACATACAGGCTGTCCGGTTCCGGGCAGCTTTTTTTATGATCTTTTTTAAAACCTTTTTTCTCCGATCCCACAAAAACATAATTTGCTTATATTTGTATACAGCGTAAAATTAAAGGAAAGTATGAATGACCGAATCTTTTGC
This sequence comes from Chryseobacterium hagamense, assembly GCF_007991455.1. Lineage (GTDB taxonomy): Bacteria > Bacteroidota > Bacteroidia > Flavobacteriales > Weeksellaceae > Chryseobacterium > Chryseobacterium hagamense. Next base: position 277,599 of record NZ_BJYJ01000001.1, read on the forward strand.
AGAAAACCATCCATCAGGAATTTATGGCTTTTCACCACAGTTTCTTTATTCGCAGTATCATGTGGAAGTTCCAAAAACATATCCGCTAAAAAAAACACCCCGTATAAAAATGTAGCTAAAGCGGAAAACCTCCGCAAGCTGGATTCCCGTTTCGACGGTAAAGTTTCAAAATCCATCAGTGAGCTTCTGAAAGATGCTGAGAAATATCTTGGCGCACCCTATAAATTTGGGGGAAGCACCTCTTCCGGATTCGACTGTTCCGGTTTTGCCTTAAAGGTTTTTGAAGAAAACGACTATAAACTTCCCAGACGATCCGCAGACCAGGCTGAAACGGGCAGCGAAATTGATATCAAAGAAGCAAAGCCGGGAGACCTCCTGTTCTTTGCCACCGCCGGAGGGACCAAAGTTTCCCATGTCGGAATCGTCCATGATATCGGAAACGACGGGGAAGTACGTTTCATCCATGCTTCTACCACAAAAGGCGTCATCATCTCATCACTGAACGAAACTTATTGGAATAAAGCCTATCTGCATGCCAAGAGGGTGTTGTAAGCAAAAGAGCCAGGTATGAATACTTTTCTGAACCATTAAAAAGGATGAAGGTTTTAAGTTGGATTAAGGTAAAATCAAGATTTTATTCAGCTTTTTGCTTGAGCGAAGCCCGAATTTATTTTTCTAAACACCTTAATAAATCTTGATGGTTTATGCCCTTGAATAGCCAGTTAAAAAGTAATAAGAGCAAAATGGCAAACCTGATGAAAATACCGTTTGAACCATTAAGAGAGATGAAGGCTACAGATTCTATTAAGTAAAATCAAGATTTTATTCAGCGGTTTTCTTAAAGCGAACCCCGACACCATTTTTCTAAATATCTTATCAGATCTTAATGGTTTTAATTTACAATACAATAAAGAATCTTTTTTGATCATCTAATCTTTGATTACATTTAATGAGCAAAGGAAAACTTCCGGTATTCATCTTCCATCTTCCAGCCCGTCAACACTCCATCGTTCTTAATCTTAAGCTGAGCCTTTATCTTCGCCCAAACTTTTGTATCTTTGGCGCGAATAATTTTAAAAGAGAAACATGTCTTTACAACAAACTATTGAAAATATCTGGGACAACAGAGAACTATTGCAGAATGAAGACAGCCAGAAAGCCATAAGAGAAGTTATTGCTCTGGTCGATAAGGGAGAACTCCGTACGGCTGAACCTACCGAAAACGGGTGGCAGGTCAACGAATGGGTGAAGAAAGCGGTCGTAATGTATTTCCCGATCCAGAAAATGGAGACCATTGAAGTGGGTCCTTTTGAATTTCATGATAAAATGCCTTTGAAGAGAAACTACGCTGAAAAAGGAGTAAGGGTTGTACCGCATGCTATCGCCAGAGAAGGTGCTTATATCGCGCCGGGAGTTATCCTCATGCCGTCTTATGTAAATATCGGGGCTTATGTGGATTCCGGAACGATGGTGGATACCTGGGCAACGGTAGGAAGCTGCGCACAGATCGGTAAAAACGTTCACCTGAGCGGTGGCGTGGGAATCGGTGGGGTGCTGGAACCCCTTCAGGCTGCTCCGGTCATTATCGAGGACGATTGTTTCGTAGGTTCCAGATGTATCGTTGTTGAAGGCGTGCATGTTGAAAGAGAAGCGGTTTTAGGCGCCAACGTGGTGTTGACGGCCTCAACAAAAATCATCGACGTAACCGGTGATACTCCGGTAGAAATCAAAGGAAGGGTACCGGCAAGATCGGTAGTAATCCCGGGAAGCTACACCAAAACATTCCCCGCTGGTGAATATCAGGTTCCATGTGCGTTGATTATCGGTAAAAGAAAGGAATCCACCGACAAGAAAACGTCTTTGAATGATGCGCTGAGAGAGAATAATGTTGCTGTTTAAGATCACCGTTTTAAACTAAAACCACTTGTCTTGAAAGAAAAATTTCTTAAAATACTTTTAAACCCCAAATCTGTTTTTGGGGTTTATTTGATGATCGCTGTGATAACAGCCGTTTCCAAATATCTGAGAGGGAATTCCATCAACAATTATCTCATCTTTAAGAATGTATTTTTTAATACCCTTCACGAAAGAAATCTCTATCTGCAGTATCCGGATCTATATCAGGATTCAAATCATTACGGGATCTTTTTCAGCCTGCTGATTGCTCCTTTTGCATTGATGCCGGACTGGCTCGGGATCTGCCTCTGGAATGTGGCTAATACTTCAATTTTTCTCTACGCCATCTATAAGCTGCCTTTTTCAGATCCCAAAAAAGCACTGTTTGCACTATTCTGTCTGCAGGAGTACATTACCTCGTCCCTGTATTTTCAGTTTAATATCGCGTTGGTTGCTCTTCTGATCTTAGGTGCCATTTATATTTACGAGAACAAGGAAAAGAATGCTGCGGCGGCCATGATGGTCGGCTTTTTCGTGAAAATTTACGGGATCGTCGGATTGACGCAGTTTTTCTTCATTAAAAATAAATTTAAATACGTTTTGTCGGCCGCAGTTATCGGTATATTGTTTTTTGCGATTCCGATGCTGTATTCAAGTCCCGGATTTGTTGTACAAAGCTATGCAGACTGGTTCCAGTCCCTGGCTGAAAAGAACGGACAGAATCAGGGATTGACTTCCTATCAGGATATATCTTTAATGGGCTTTGTAAGAAGAATCGTAGGTGATGCGTCGATTTCCAACCTTACTTTCCTGGCCTTCGGATTACCGCTTTTTGCCGTACCGTATATCCGGATCAAACAGTATAAAAACTATGCATTCCAGCTGATGATCCTGGCTTCCTCACTGCTGTTCCTGGTGCTGTTCAGTTCAAGCTCGGAATCTCCGACGTACATCATTGCCGTAGTCGGCGTGATGGTTTGGTTTTTCCTCCAGAAAAAAAGGACACCTTTAATCATTGGCTTCCTGGTTTTCGTTATTGTTTTAACGTGTTTTTCCACTTCGGATCTCTTCCCGAAATTTGTAAGGGAAAATTATATCATCAAATACTCTCTGAAAGCCGTACCTTGTATTGTTGTCTGGTTCAGGGTGATTTATGAGCTGCTGACAAAAGATTTCGATAAAGATTATAGCCTGAACTGAGCCTATGAAGAAAATTTCAATTGTAATCCCTGCCCATAACGAAGAAGGAAATGTAGCGCTGGTCCATCAGAAAATTAAAGAGGTTTTTGACGGACTGCCCCATTATGACTTCGAAATTATTTTTGTAAACGACGGCAGCAGGGATAATACCCAGGAAAAACTGGAGGCGCTGTCCGCTAAATACCCGCAGGTAAAATTCATCGAGTTCTCAAGGAACTTCGGTCATCAGCCGGCCGTAAAAGCAGGGATCGATCTCGCCTATGGAAATGCAGTGATCTCCATGGACGGCGATCTCCAGCATCCTCCCGAAATGATTCCGGAGATGATCAGGAAATGGGAAGAGGGCTACGACATCGTTTTTACCATCCGGAAATACCCGAAGCAGATTTCTTATTTTAAAAGAAAAACCTCCGACTTTTTCTACAAAATCCTATCCGGTCTTTCCGACGTTAATTTAACCAAAGGCGGCGGTTCGGATTTCAGGCTGATGGATGCCAATGCCGTCGAGGTGATGCGAAACCTGAATGAAGACGATCTCTTCCTGCGCGGATTGACCAGCTGGATGGGCTTTAAGCAGACGGGAATCGAGTTTACGGCTCATGAAAGACTGTCCGGGGAAAGCAGCTACAACCTAAAAAAAATGATTACTTTCGCTTTTACGGGGATTACCGCTTTCAGTGTAAAACCATTGTATATTGCAGCTTATCTCGGCTTTCTTTTTTCAGGATTCTCCGTGCTGGGTTACGGAATTTACGTGCTTTACTCATTTATTGCCAAAACGGAAATTTCCGGCTGGGCCTCGCTGATCATGACGATTGTTTTCTTCGGAGGGTTACAGCTGATCATTTTGGGGATTATCGGAATTTATTTAGGTAAAATATTCAAGCAGGTTAAAGAACGACCGAACTACATCATCAAAAACAAAAACTTTTAAATGGTTTTATTAAGTTTTGACATCGAGGAATTCGATATGCCGTTGGAATACAAAGGGCAGATTCCTTTCGAAAGACAGATTTCAATTTCACAGACCGGCCTTGAGCGGACTTTGAATCTGCTTAAAAAACATCAGGTAAAAGCCACCTTCTTCTCAACCGTGGTCTTTGCGGAAAACAGCAGGGCCCTAATTGAAAGATTACTGAGCGAAGGCCACGAACTGGCCTCCCATACCTGGTTTCACTCTGAATTTGAGGAAAAGCATTTAAAGGAATCAAAAGACCGTCTGGAAGAACTGTTCTCTGCAAAAGTAACCGGATTGCGGATGCCAAGAATGATGCCCGTGAGCAAGAATGCTGTCGAAGATGCGGGATACGCTTACAATTCGTCGGTTAATCCTACCTTCCTGCCGGGAAGATACAACAACCTCAAAGTGTCGAGGACCTATTTCAAAGAAGGGAAAGTGACCCAGATCCCGGCTTCGGTTTCACCCAATTTCAGGATTCCTTTATTCTGGTTGAGCTTTCATAATTTCCCGTTGGCCTTCTACAAAAAGCTGGCTTCCGATACCCTGAAGAAAGACGGCTATCTCAACATCTATTTCCATCCGTGGGAATTTGCCGGGATTAAGGAAGAAGCCTTCAGATTACCGGGTTTCACCGTAAAAAATTCAGGAGACGACATGGTCAGGAGGTTTGGCGATTTCGTTTCATGGCTAAAAAATAAAAACCATACCTTTGGCACCTTCCAGGAATTTCAAAAACAGATAGAATCATGAAGATAGCCTATGATGCCAAAAGATTTTTCCACAACACCTCGGGACTGGGCAACTATTCCCGCGACCTGGTGAGAATACTGTCCCGGTATTTTCCGGAGAACGAATATCTTCTTCTGAACAAAAACAAGTCGGAGCGGGGTGCGGACATTTTAGAGCGTGCCGGTGTCCGGTTTGTGGAAACCTCAAAAGGACAGATGTCACGGCAGTTTAAAATGGGAAAAGATGCCCAAAGGACAGGAGCGGATATCTTTCACGGACTGTCCGGCGAACTTCCGCTGCGATGGGATCAAAAACCAATCAAAAAGGCATTGACCATCCACGATCTGATCTTCGTCCGGTATCCGCAGTATTATTCATTTTTCGACCGGAAAATCCACTTCTGGAAATTCAGGAAGGCAGCCGGATCAGCTGACCGGATTATTGCCATTTCGGAACAGACCAAACGCGACATCGTTCAGTTTTTAAAAGTGCCCGAATCCAGAGTGGAAGTGATTTACCAGGGCTGCCACCAGGCGTTTAAAGAACAGCAGTCCGACGGATTTATTGCTGAAACAAAAGAAAAATTCAGGCTTCCGGAGAGGTTTATTCTGAATGTCGGTACCATTGAAGAACGCAAAAACCTGTTGAATGTGGTCAGGGCTTTAAAAGATACCGGAATCCCGCTTGTGGTGGTCGGTAAAAAGACAAAATACTTCAAAAAAGTAGAACGTTTTATTCAGCAGAACAAAATTGAAGTGCAGTTTCTCGAAGGCGTTTCCATGGATGAGCTGGCCGTGCTGTACAAACTGGCGGAAATCTTCATTTATCCCAGCTTTTTCGAGGGATTCGGGATCCCGGTGATTGAAGCCCTGTTTTCCGGAACGGTGGTCATTACCAGCAATACCAGCTGTCTTCCCGAAGCCGGCGGCCCGGATTCAATGTACATCGATCCCGGAAATCCGCTTGATATCGCGGCAAAAATTAAATTTTTATGGGAGAATAAAGCCGAGCGGAAACGCCGTGCCGATAAGGGGTTCAGCTTTGTTCAGAAGTTCAGCGACGAACCGATTGCCCGGCAGCTGATGGACTTTTATGAAAAAATTATTTCTTAAAATTCTTGCAGGTTTAAAAATAAGCCCTACATTTGTACCCTAATTCATCAACAATGAAACCGAATTTTTTAACCGTACATCATTATCATCATCATCTCTGCTAAGACGGAAACTGATTGATATGTTACGAAGTTAAAAATCAAAATAAGAAAAACCGTCTGAGTAAACAGGCGGTTTTTTGTTTCTGAATTCTTCCCGGGCAATTTGTTTCAATAAACCATTTCTTTTTACTCAGGCACAGCAAAAGTGAAACAATGAGTAAATTAAAAATTGCCATACAGAAAAGCGGAAGGCTCTACGAAGAATCGCTTCAGCTGCTTAAAGACTGCGGCATCTTCATCAACAACGGCAAAGACCAGCTGAAAGTTTCCGTAGACAATTTCCCGATGGAAATCATGTACCTCCGCAACTCCGATATTCCCCAGTATCTTGAGGACGGAGTGGTGGATATCGCCATCGTCGGGGAAAACCTTCTGGTGGAAAAACAGAAAAATATCGGGATCATACAGTCTTTGGGATTCTCAAAATGCAGGGTGTCTCTGGCCATTCCGAAAGAGATCGAAACCGACGACATTAACTATTTCCAGGGCAAAAAAATCGCTACTTCCTATCCGAATACCCTGAACCGGTTCCTGCAGGAAAACAACATTTCATCCGAAATCCACTTCATTTCCGGTTCGGTGGAAATCGCCCCGAATATCGGGTTGGCTGACGGGATCTGCGACATTGTAAGTTCCGGTAGCACCCTGTTTAAAAACGGGTTGCGGGAAACCGTTACGCTCATGAAGTCGGAAGCCGTTCTTGCTAAAAACCCTTCATTAAACGGGGAAAAAACAGCGATTCTGGAAAAATTCCTGTTTAGGATAAAAGCCGTTTTAAAAGCAAAAAATTCAAAATATATTCTGATGAACGTTCCGAACGATAAAATCGAACTGATCTCCAAAACGCTTCCGGTGCTGAAGAGCCCGACCGTTATTCCGCTGGCCGAAGAAGGGTGGAGCAGCATACACTCGGTGATTGATGAAGAACGCTTCTGGGAAGTGATTGATGAGCTAAAGGAAAAAGGCGCCCAGGACATCCTGATTATTCCAATTGATAAAATGGTGATTTAGTATGAGACTCAATACATATCCTCAAAAAAAAAGCTGGTCCGAACTGGTAAAACGACCGGTTTTGAAAAGAGAAAAACTTACGGAAACCATTACTGAAATTTTTGATGAAGTCTCAAAGAACGGTGACAATGCCTTGATTGAATTCAACAGAAAATTCGATAATGCTGAAGTTGAAACCATCAAAGTTTCCCAAAAAGAAGTAATTGAAGCCGAAAGTTTGGTTGGAGACGCTTTAAAATCAGCCATTCGGCAGGCAAAAGAGAATATTGCCAAATTCCATGCCTCGCAGGTTCCGCAGACGGAAAAGATTGAAACGGTGAAAGGTGTCCTTTGCTGGCGTGAAAACCGGGCGATCGGGAAAGTGGGAATTTATATCCCGGGAGGGACGGCACCGCTGTTTTCTACGGTTCTGATGCTGGCGATACCGGCTCAGCTGGCGGGTTGTACAGAAATTGTCCTGTGTACCCCTCCCGATAAAGAAGGAAAGATCAATCCTGCCATTTTATATGCGGCAAAGCTTTGCGGAGTTACTGAAATATTCAGGACCGGCGGTGCACAGGCCATTGCAGCCATGACCCTCGGAACGGAAAGTATTCCTGCGGTGTATAAAATTTTCGGTCCCGGCAATCAGTACGTGGTTGCTGCAAAAGAATTTGCCCAGAATTATAAGGTAGCCATCGATATGCCAGCCGGACCCAGCGAAGTGCTGATTATTGCCGACGAAGAGGCTGTTCCGGCATTCTGTGCGGCCGATCTGCTTTCCCAGGCGGAACACGGCAGCGACAGCCAGGTGGTTTTCCTGACAACCGATGAAAAGGTCCTGGAAGAAACGGTGAGAGAGACGGAAAAGCAACTGGCCGTTCTTCCCAGAAATGAAATGGCGGCGGAAGCTTTGAGAAACAGCCACTTCATCCTGATGGAAACCCTGGACGAAGCATTGGAATTCAGCAACCAATACGCTCCGGAACACCTGATTTTAGCCATGGAAAATGCAGAACAGTACATTTCCCGAATAGAGAATGCAGGTTCTGTTTTCTTGGGCAATTATTCCTGCGAAAGTGCCGGGGATTATGCCAGCGGAACCAACCATACCCTTCCGACCAACGGTTTTGCAAAGAATTACAGCGGGGTATCTCTGGACAGCTTTGTAAAGAAAATTACCTTTCAGAATTTATCGGAAGAAGGATTAAGAAATTTAGGTAAAACAATAGAGATCATGGCAGAAGCGGAAGGTTTATCCGCTCACAAAAATGCCGTGAGCATTCGCTTAAAAGAACAAAATGAAAGACTTTAACATCAACAGCTTCGTACGTAAAAATATCCTGGATCTTCAGCCTTACCTCAGTTTCAGGGACCTGAATGAATTTAAAAACCCGGTGTTCCTGGACGCAAACGAAAGCGCTTCCGGTGAACTGAACCGCTATCCGGATTCGACTCAAAAAAAGCTAAAGCAGAAATTATCCGGGTTAAAAGGAATTCCTGCAGATCAGATTGCCGTCGGAAACGGCAGTGATGAATTAATTGATCTGATTATTAAAGTATTCTGCGAACCTAAAGAAGATGCCATTCTTATGATGAATCCTTCGTTTGCGATGTACGGATTTTATGCTTCGGTGAACGGCAATAAGGTCCTGCTGCTCGACCTTGATGAAAATTTCAAGATCAATAAAGATGAATTTTTAAGAACAGCAAATGAAAATCAATCCAAGGTTTTCTTTCTCTGCTCACCAAACAACCCGACCGGAAATTCGGTGGAAGACATTGAATTCTACATCCGGAATTTTAACGGAATTGTCGTCGTTGATGAAGCGTATATCGAATTTTCGGATAACAGGTCCTGTATCAGCCTGCTGGACAAATATCCCAACCTTATCGTGCTTCAGACGTTTTCCAAGGCTTGGGGAATGGCCGGCGCAAGGGTAGGGACCGCTTATTCATCAGCAGAAATCATAGCCCTGATCAACACGGTTAAGGCTCCGTACAACGTTAATTGTTTAAGTTTAAGTAAGATCATGGAAGCCATTGATCAAAAGGATTTTGCAGAGCAGAATATAAAAAACACTTTAGCAGAAATGTCCTGGCTGGATGAGGAGCTGCAACAGCTGAAAGCGGTAAAAAAAATATATCCGAGCGACGCCAATTTCTTTCTGACGGAATTTGAGGAGGTAGAAAAAGTATATGCGAAACTACTGGAAAACGAAATCCTGACCAGCAAAAGAAGCCCTAAAATTCCCGGCTGCATCAGGATCAATGCCGGAAGCCGTGAAGAAAATATCCGTTTAATTGAAACCTTAAAAACCATAATATGAAAAAAGTATTGTTTATCGACCGTGACGGAACATTAATTGTAGAGCCGCCGATGGATTATCAGGTAGATTCGCTGGAAAAGCTGGAGTTTTATCCCGGTGTTTTCCGTAATCTTTCCGCCATCGCCAAAGAACTGGATTTCGAACTGGTGATGGTGACCAATCAGGACGGACTGGGAACGGACAGCTTTCCTTTTGAAGACTTTGTAAAGCCGCAGGAAAAAATGCTGAAGGCTTTCGAAAATGAGGGCATTGTCTTCAGCGATATTTTGATCGATAAAAGTTTTGAGCATGAAAACCTGCCGACCCGGAAGCCGGGAACCGGAATGATGGCAAAATACATCTACGGAGATTACGATCTTAGCAATTCATTCGTAATCGGCGACCGTCTGACGGATGTCCAACTGGCTAAAAACCTGGGTACACAGGCTATTCTGATCGGTGATTCGGCGAATGAGGATGCAGTTCTGACAACGGTGAACTGGCAGGATGTCTACCGGTATCTGAAACAGATTGCACGGAAAGGAAAAGTATCACGAAAAACCAATGAAACCGCGATTAAAGTGGAAGTAAACCTCGATGGCAGCGGAAAGTCGGAGATTTCAACCGGGCTTCATTTCTTCGACCACATGCTGGAACAGATTTCAAGACACGGCAATCTCGACCTTAAAATTAAAGTGGATGGCGATTTGCAGGTCGATGAGCACCATACGATAGAGGACACCGGAATTGTACTGGGTGAAGCTTTTTTAAAAGCACTGGGAAAGAAAAAAGGAATCGAACGTTACGGATTTCTGCTTCCGATGGATGACTGCCTGGCGCAGGTGGCTCTTGACTTCGGAGGACGTCCGTGGCTGGTCTGGGAAGCTGATTTCAGAAGGGAAAAGATCGGTGATGTCCCGACGGAAATGTTTTACCATTTTTTCAAGTCGTTCACCGATTCTGCCAAATGCAATCTCAACATCAAAGCGGAAGGCGATAACGAACACCACAAGATCGAATCCGTTTTCAAAGCCTTTGCCAAAGCTATTAAAATGGCGGTCAACCGCTCCGACCTGAATTTCAACCTGCCCTCAACCAAAGGAAGCTTATAATGATTGCCATCATAAAATACAACGGCGGAAATGTGAATTCCGTACAGAACGCAGTCCGCAGATTAAATGCCGACTCCATCATCACCGATGATTTCAACATCATCCGGAATGCCAATAAAGTAATTTTTCCCGGCGTCGGAGAAGCATCATCCACCATGGAAAACCTGAAAGAAAAAGGCCTCGACCTGCTGATTCCTTCATTGACACAGCCTGTCCTGGGAATCTGCCTGGGGATGCAGCTGATGTGCGGCGGCAATGAGGAAGGAAATACCAGAGGCATGGGAATTTTCGACATCAGCGTAAAAAGATTCCCGGCAGAAGATATTGTTCCCCACATGGGCTGGAATACGGTTTCAAAGTTGAAATCCGACCTGTTTTCAGGAATTGAGGAAAACAGCGATGTCTATTTTGTACACAGCTATTATTGTGAGCCGTCGGAATTTACTACTTCCGTCTGCGATTACATCCTGCCTTTCAGTGCTTCCCTGCAGAAAGACAACTTTTACGCGATGCAGTTTCACCCGGAAAAGTCGGGAACGGTCGGAAGCCGGCTGTTGGAGAACTTTTTAAAACTTTAAAAATGAAAATTATTCCTGCCATCGATATCATCGACGGAAAATGTGTCCGTCTCTCAAAAGGTGATTACGGAACAAAAAAAATATACAATGAAAACCCGGTGGAAGTGGCCAAAGAATTTGAAAGCCATGGCATCCGGTACCTTCACCTGGTAGATCTGGACGGTGCGAAATCGAAACATATCGTCAACCACAAAATGCTGGAAAATATCGCGAGGGAAACCGGTCTTGCCATAGACTTCGGAGGTGGCCTGAAAACCCTGGAAGACATTGAAACGGCTTTTAACTGCGGAGCAAAGCAAATCACCATCGGAAGCATTGCCGTACAGGATCCCGGATTCTGTTTCCAGCTGATTGAAAAGTACGGCCCTGAAAAGATCATTCTGGGTGCCGACTGTGAAAACCGGAAAATCAAAACGTCCGGCTGGCTGAAAGAAAGTAAGCTGGATGTCATCGATTTTATCCTGCAGTATTGGAAGAAGGGGATCGCACATGTGATTTGTACCGATATTGCCAAAGACGGGATGCTGCAGGGTGCCTCCGGAGAACTGTACTCGGAGATTTTAAACAGAACAGAAATTAATTTGGTGGCAAGCGGCGGCATTTCGTGTATGGAAGACGTCTACGAGATGGAAAAAATCGGGTGCTCCGGAACCATCATCGGAAAAGCGATCTACGAAGGGAGAATTTCTTTAAAACAGTTACAGGATTTTATTTAAACATACAAAGTCACGAAAGCTTTTTGACACATGAGTCACATGAGATTTTTAGATGAAAGCTTTGTGCATATTTTAGAATACATGAGATTAAAAATCAAAGATTTTTTGTTTCGCATACTAGTTTTAGAGATATGATGTGCACGCTTATTTGCTGTCCGGTGGCTGAGCGTAGCCGAAACCCTATCATCTGTGAAGATCGGTGCGATCCGCGGGAACTAATTTGGTCGGGATCCGTCAAAATAAAACCATAAACCCTGAACCAGAAACTTTAAACTATTTAAAAATGCTAAAAAAAAGAATCATCCCCTGTCTTGATATAAAAAACGGAACCACCGTTAAAGGAATCAATTTTGAAGGATTACGGGATGCAGGGGATCCTGTTGAGCTGGCGAAGCGTTACGAAAAAGAGGGCGCCGATGAGCTTGTTTTCCTGGACATTACTGCCACAATCGAGGAAAGGAAAACCTTTGCTGAGCTGGTGCAGAAGATTTCCCGGGAACTCAGCATTCCTTTTACAGTTGGCGGCGGTATTTCAACGGTGGACGACGTAAGGAAACTGCTGGAAGCAGGAGCGGATAAAATCAGTATCAATTCGTCTGCCGTAAAAAATCCGACTTTAATTTCGGATATTGCAGGGCAATTCGGAAGCCAGTGCGTAGTGGTAGCCATAGATACCCGCTGCGCAGACGGTTCGGATTACGTACACATCAAAGGCGGCCGGGAACGTACCGTACTGAAAACAGTGGATTGGGCAAAGCAGGCGGAAGTATTGGGGGCTGGTGAAATCTTACTGACCTCCATGGATGGCGACGGTACCAAAAACGGATTCGATATCCGGATCACCAGGCTGGTTGCCGAAAATATAAATATCCCGGTAATCGCTTCCGGAGGTGCCGGTAAACCGGAAGATTTTGAAGAAGTCTTTACCCTGACGAAAGCTACGGCCGCTTTGGCAGCCAGCATTTTCCATTTCGGCGAAGTCGGGATCCGGGACCTGAAAAATAATTTAACCTTAAAAAATATTGCCGTACGATGAATATTGATTTTAATAAAAGCCAGGACGGTCTGGTACCGGTAGTGGTGCAGGACGACAGAACACTGCAGGTCCTGATGCTCGGCTACATGAATGAAGAAGCCTTTGAAAAAACAAATCAGGAAAAAGTAGTTACTTTTTTCAGCCGATCGAAGAACAGACTCTGGACAAAGGGCGAAGAATCCGGAAATTTCCTGACGGTAAAAAGCATAGCGGTCGATTGCGATCAGGACACGGTTTTGATAAAAGTAGTTCCTGAAAATGTAGTCTGCCACACCGGAAGCTTCAGCTGTTTCGGGGATAAGGATTCCAAAGGGTTCCTCTATGAACTGGAAGAAAAAATCAGCAGGAGGATTGACGGAAAAGCAGAAGGCTCTTATACCTATTCCTTATTTCAGAGAGGCATTAATAAAATGGCCCAGAAGGTAGGAGAGGAAGCCGTAGAATTGGTTATCGAAGCCAAAGATGATAATGATGACCTGTTCAAAAACGAGGCGGCAGACCTGCTGTACCACTTTTTGATTTTACTCAAAGCAAAGAATTTTTCGCTTCAGGATACCGAAGAAATTCTTATGTCACGAAACAGATGAGGCACTGCTTTCTTATTTAACGTGAACTCGAAGAAGAAACTGGATTAAGCGGCTGGAAGAGGGGTGCCGGATGCCGGAAGTTTCTCTGGTCAAAAACAGGATCTAAAATCCTGATCATCAAACTAAATATTTCAGTATTTCATCAGAGAGAATGCCAATTTATTCCTGAATAAATAACCTTGGTATTAATTTTTCAGCCGTGGTCAAATTTTTTTAAAGTCCTGAAGTGACGGCTTGGTACAGGATAGGATAAAATCCTTTCAGAAGCGTGAACCGTTTATTTTTTCTACCAGGATGAGTGATATCCAAAATCCCGACTGAATCTTCTCATCTTATTTTTGAATTGAATAATCGACTGGATATGATGTCAATACGGTCGAATTCGCATAATTTAAGTAAATTGGAGGTAGAAGCAATAAAGTAAAAGCCAGTCGGTATCGATTGGCTTTTATCATTAAATGAATTTAAACTTTTATTTGTCGGATGCACCTGCAAAATGCTGAAGGGCACCCAAGGTGGCTTTTCCAATATTATAGACATACCGCACATCCGTATTGGCAAAAGTATCATCTCGGGTATGCGGAAGATCACTCCTGATGTATTCGAAAAAGCCGGTAATCACTTCTCCCTTTTTCTCAAAAGAAATATAATCGCTGTGTTCCGCCGGATCGATTTCCGCCTTCAACGGAGAATACAATTTGGTACATTTCATCAGCTCAAGGGTGGCTCTGGTGGACGCTTCATTGTTTTTCGAGGTTCCGTCCTGGTCTTCATCACAGAATACCGTATCATTGAACATGCCTTTTTTACCACCGACCTGATCAAGATTCAGAACCATCTTAATTTCAATATTCCGCTGTTTTCCGGTGTAAGCCACTTCATTGGCGTAATGCCTGCTGCCGTACAATCCCTGTTCTTCCCCGGAGAAATGGATGAATTTTATGGAGTAATCTGTTGGAACATCCTTTAATATCCTTGCCGCTTCCAGGATAATTGAAGTCCCGCTTCCGTTGTCATTGACGCCCGGACCGTTGATGCTGTCAAAATGACCGCAGATAATAATATGCTGATCAGGATTTACCGTTCCCTTTTTGGTAATAATCAGATTATTGGATTTCTTTTTACCGATGGAAAAGGGATCTTCACTAATCTGATCTGCAGTATAACCATAAGAAAGATACTGCTCCCGGATCCATTGCAGGGCATTATCGTTTTCCGGCGATCCCGTTGTTTTGACGCCCAGCTTTTCGAAGGATTTAAGGTTTGCCGTTATACGATCGATAGACACCAGGTTTGCGCGGTCCTGATATTTCCGGATAAATTCCTGTGCGTCAGAAGAGGTAAGCCCGAATATACATAGGGCAGTGGTTATCAGTTTTTTCATGGGTCGGCCTTCGTTTCTGATTGATTATTTCGCAATGATTACTTTTCGCATAGCCGTTTTTCCATCTGATTTTAAGGTGACGAGATAAGTACCGTCTATGAGTCCTGAAACATTTATCTTCGTTTCATTTTGTCTGTTTAAAATCAACCGGCCGCTCATATCGGAAAGTTCCAGATTGAAATTTTTAACGGTTTCCGGAACTTCTACCTGCAGATAATCTTTGGCAGGATTCGGGTAGACTTTTATTGATTCCAAAGGATTCTGTCTTATTTCATCGGCAGCCAGTAAGCTTGAAGATGCAGTGGCAAAATACTGTAAAGCACCTACCGCCGCTTTTCCGACATTATATACATAGGTAGGGTCTACATTGGCAAAAGTATCGTTTGCCGTATGTTCATTGTTGCTTCTTACATTTTCATAAAACCCGGTAATGATGTCTCCTTTCTGCTCAAATGGAACGTAATCTGAAGAATAGGCATTTGACATTACCGTCTGCAAAGGTGAATAAAGTCCGGTACAGGTGGCAAGCTGCTGCGTAAAGCTCAACGACTGGGCATTGTTGGAACTGAGTCCTGCCTGATCACTTTCGCACTTAATGGCATCGTTGATGTTGCCCAGCTTTCCTCCTACCTGATCGATATTGAAAACCACCCGGGTACTAAACTGACGGACATTGTTCTGGAACAGGACATTGTCGGCATAATGGCCGCTTCCCTGCATTCCCTGTTCTTCTCCTGAAAAATGGATGAATTTAATCGAGTATTCGGTTGGTATATCTTTCAGGATCCTGGCCGCTTCAAGAAGGATTGCTGTTCCGCTGCCGTTATCACTTACCCCAGGGCCGACAATGGTATCGTAATGTCCGCAGATAATAACATATATATTAGGATACAGCGTGCCTGTTTTGGTAATGATTAAATTTTTCGAGCTCACATTTCCGAATGTAAAAGCATCCTCCGTAATCTGGCTGGCGGTATAACCGTAAGACTGGTATTTTGCCTTCAGCCAGTTCAGGGTATTGGTATTGGCTGCTGAACCGGTAGTCTTTACGCCAAGATTCTGGAAATCCTGCAGCATGCTTGTAATATTGGTTTGTGAAACCTGGTCGGCCCTGTTTTTATAAGCCTGGACAAAACTTTGTGCCTGAAGGCCGTATGCTGATAAAGAAATGAGCAGTAGTGTGGATATTTGTTTCACCGGTGAAGAAAATTTTACAGATTTTATAATGAGCAAATGTAGATAATAAAAAAATCCTGAGCAAAAAACCCAGGATTTATATTGATAACAAAAATTTTACATTATTTTACTTGATCTACAACTGCTTGGAAAGCTTCAGGGTGATTCATTGCTAAATCGGCCAAAACTTTTCTGTTAAGCTCAATGTTGTTCTTTTTAAGAGCTCCCATAAATTGAGAGTAAGACATTCCGTGCTGTCTGGCTCCCGCATTGATACGGGTGATCCAAAGGGCTCTGAAATTTCTTTTCTTCTCTTTTCTGCCACGGTAAGCATATTGCATTGCTTTTTCTACCGCGTTTTTAGCTACCGTCCAAACGTTCTTTCTTCTTCCGAAATAACCTTTAGCGTGCTTGAAAATTTTCTTTCTTCTAGCTCTTGAAGCTACCGAATTTACTGATCTAGGCATAATTTAAATTGTTTTTTTGAAATGGGCGGTAATGGTGACATTACACTTGGAGGCTCCAGTTCAGGGTTAAAATGTTGAATTTGTTTTGAATTCTTATAAACCGGATATGGATTTATAAAAACTACTTAATGGCTAATTGACGAAGTACGCTTTTCTCGTCCACAGCAGCAACGTAAGAAGTCGTCGTAAGATTTCTCTTTTGTTTCGTTTCTTTCTTTGTTAAGATGTGGCTTTTGTAAGCATTCTTTCTTTTGATCTTACCGGAACCGGTAAGAGCAAAACGTTTCTTAGCACCTGATTTCGTTTTTAATTTTGGCATTGTCTTGCTTTTTATGGTTTTGTTATCAATATCTGTATCTGGCTTCCGGTAACTCCCGGAAATAATAGGGTGCAAAATTACAAAAAATTATTCATATTTCCTGTGTAATTCCAGGCTTTCTAAAAATAATTCATTTTCCGGACGAATCGTGATGGTGATGCTATTTTTACCATACCGGATTTCCGGATCCGGCGAAAATAAAATTCCAGGAGATTTGTGCAGTTCCCACTTTTCAGAATCCGGATTCTGAAGAGAGAGGGTATACCGCTTTCCTTTCTGTAAATGCTTTACAAGATTTCCGTTTCGGTCAAAAACACTTTCATCATCTGAAACGGTACTCATCAGATAGGCAGGAATAATCATCAGATGATCCCTTTTTACAATACCGGTATTTTTTCCGTATTTATTAAAATATAAGATATGACTGTCATTATTCCGTCTCGCCAGAACCTTCACATAGTTGTTCTTAAAAACCGGATTGATTTTCATCTGTTCCCCGATATTGAACTGCGGCTCAACCCCCATGTGATAAATAATGATATCCGGATTTCTTCCAAGAACGTATCCGGCGTCCCCAAGTTCATGAGCCAAGGCTCCGGTGCCGAAATTCTCCGGGGGATGGCGTGGCGTATAATAATCATTGAGGCCCAGCATATCGATAGCCGGCAATTCGGAAGCGTAAGGAATACATCCCGCTGCCGTTACTGCCACCACCGTGGTTTTGGGAAATGAGTTTTTCAGGGTTTCCCCCAGTTTCAGCCCACGGAATTCCCAGCGTTCCCCGATGGCATATTCGTTGGCGGGAACCAGGAGCTGTATATAAGCATTGATGAAAAGCAAAATAACAAATCCTGTACGAAGGCTTTTTGTTTTAAGGCGGATCTGCAGATCGTCCAGACTGAAAATAACGGCGAATATCAGTATAATCAGGATCACATAATAATGGCGGAAAGCAGGGAAAATATCACCGCCTACCAGAACTACATAGGCAGTCCAGGCTACAGCATTCAATAACAGATAAACGGCGAAGGGATTTTTTTTCCTGTACACCAGATGAAACAATCCGTACATCCCCAAGGCAGATAATATTAAGGTACCGGTAAATGCTTTCAGGATGTAAAACCCGCCCCGCAGTACATGGTGCACCGTAACCTTTACTTTTACCAATGCCGTATTCGGAACCAGTTCGCCGTAAAAGCTATAGCGGAAAACAAACTGCCCCAGCAAAAACAGAGCAGGTACAACGGCAACAACAAAAAAGACTTTAACAAGATCGCTTCTGCTTTTCCTGAAAAAGAAGCATAGAAAGAGAGCCGTAACTATTGTAAACAGGAAACCGTCGGGTCTTGTGATGGCCAACAGTCCCAGCCACAACGACAGCAAATACATCCTGCCGGGATTTTTATCATTGATGATTTTTGATACTTCGGTTAAAGCAAGGGTAAGGAGAAAAATATATAAAGGCTGTTCCAGTCCGCCGATGGCCCAGACCGTAAAGCAGGGAGTGGTTACCAGCAGAAAAACGGCCGAAAAAACATATTCTTTTTTAATATTTATCGTTTTAAAATAGGAAAGCACCACAGCCAGGGTTCCGACGGAACAGAAGATGCCCAAAATTCTGGCGGCGAGGATCAGGTCGATCCCCAGTTTTCCTGAAAAAGAAATAAGCAGGATCCACAACAGATTGGAATACCCTTCCACAGGGTGCCCGTCATTCCAGGTAAGCCCTTTGCCTTCAATGAAACGCTGTGCATACCGCAGCGAGATCAGGCTGTCATCAGACAGAAAAGGGTAGTGGTAATAACAGCCCAGCAAAAAAATAATCAGGATGAATACAAAAAAGGAATAATATCCTGCCTTCATGAAACCGAGTTAAAATAAACTTCTTAAGCCCTTTAAGAATAAATGCAAAATAACAAAAAATAAAAAAGTAAAGAACCATGATCTTTCGTAAAGTTCAAATAAGAAAACCGCCCCAATCATGAGGCGGTTTCAGCTGATATGTTTTATCGGATCGAATGGATCCCTGCTATCGATTATTTAGCCGGTTTTTTAGGACTCATCATCATAATCATTCTTTTTCCTTCAAGCTTAGGCAGCTGGTCTACTTTTCCTACATGCTCCAGTTCCTGGGCAAGTTTCAGAAGCAGGATCTCTCCCTGGTCTTTAAAGATAATCGAACGTCCTTTAAAAAATACGTAGGTCTTTAATTTTGAACCTTCTTCAAGGAATTTTTCAGCATGCTTTTTCTTGAATTCGTAATCGTGCTCATCGGTCTGAGGTCCGAAACGGATCTCTTTTACCACCACTTTTACCTGCTTGGCCTTAAGTTCCTTCTGTTTTTTCTTTTGCTCATAAAGGAATTTCTTATATTCCAGTATTCTTG
Organism: Chryseobacterium hagamense; assembly: GCF_007991455.1. Classification (GTDB taxonomy): domain Bacteria; phylum Bacteroidota; class Bacteroidia; order Flavobacteriales; family Weeksellaceae; genus Chryseobacterium; species Chryseobacterium hagamense. The sequence continues at coordinate 296,658 of NZ_BJYJ01000001.1, forward strand.
CAATAAACGGTTCAGCCTTATCGGAAATGACTACCAAATCAAGGTCCTGCTCTGCAGCAATCTGTCTTGCTTTGTCAATCGGGTAAATTCCCGGCTCTACGTTATCGCCCACCAAACGAAGCTCTCTCACACGAATTTTATCGTTGATCAAGTGTAAGTCCTCCTGTACCGGACGTCTTTGTGGGCCCCTGTTGTTAAATCGTTGTGCTATTGTATTATAATTTTATTGGTTAACTCTAATTTAATTTATTCAGAATCCGAAGGATACATTCACTTCTGTTCTGAATCCGAATCTTTGATTTTATATCGCTGATTCTTTTTTGAAGTAGGAGACGAAATCTTCAAGATTCATCGCTCCCAGATCTCCTTCACCACGTCTACGTACAGAAATTGTGCCATCCTTTTCTTCATTTTCGCCGACAACCAGCATGAATGGGATTTTATTTAATTCTGCATCGCGGATCTTCTTCCCGGTCTTTTCATTCCGGTCGTCAATCTGACCGCTAATATCGTGATTTTCTAAAAATTCTGAAACTTTTTTGGCATAATCTACATATTTTTCACTGATCGGAAGAATGATAAACTGGTCAGGGCTCAGCCACAACGGGAAATCTCCGGCCGTATTCTCAAGCAAAATAGCAATGAAACGTTCCATCGAGCCGAACGGCGCTCTGTGGATCATCACCGGTCTGTGTTTCTCATTATCATTTCCAATATAATGAAGATCGAATCTTTCCGGTAAGTTATAATCCACCTGAATTGTTCCCAGCTGCCACTTTCTTCCCAAAGCATCTTTCACCATGAAATCCAGTTTCGGACCGTAAAAGGCTGCTTCACCATATTCCACAACGGTCTTCAAACCTTTGTTTTTGGCAGCGGTGATGATGGCATTTTCCGCTTTCTCCCAGTTCTCATCGGAACCGATATATTTTTCTCTGTTATCCGGGTCCCTTAAAGAAACCTGGGTTAAGAAATCTTCAAAGCCTAAAGATCTGAAAACATATAATACCAAATCAATTACGGCTTCAAACTCTCCCAACAATTGATCCGGAGTACAGAACAGGTGGGCATCATCCTGTGTAAATCCGCGGACTCTCGTTAATCCGTGAAGCTCTCCCGACTGCTCATACCGGTACACTGTTCCGAATTCTGCATATCTTTTCGGCAGATCCCTGTAGCTCCATTGCGAAGTCTTGTAGATTTCACAGTGGTGCGGGCAGTTCATCGGCTTCAGCATGAATTCTTCTCCTTCGTTCGGAGTTTTGATCGGCTGGAAGCTGTCGGCGCCGTACTTATCCCAGTGCCCTGAAGTAACATACAGGTCTTTAGATCCGATATGCGGAGTCATAACGAATTCGTAACCTCCTTTTTTCTGAGCAGCAGAAAGGAAGTTTTCCAGCTTTCTTCTTAAAGCCGTTCCTTTCGGCAACCATAAAGGCAATCCTGCACCTACTTTTTCAGAGAATGCAAAAATTCCCAGTTCCTTACCTAATTTCCGGTGGTCCCTTCTTTTGGCTTCCTCCAGCCTTTCGAGATATTCGGTAAGTTCTTTCTGTTTAGGGAAAGAAACGCCGTACACTCTTGTAAGCTGTGGATTTTTTTCGTTTCCTCTCCAGTATGCTCCGGCGGCATTTAAAATTTTTACCGCTTTTACAATGCTGGTATTGGGAATATGTCCTCCGCGGCAAAGATCCGTGAAGTTATCGTGGGTTACAAAGGTAATTTCACCATCATTAAGATTAGAGATCAGCTCCACTTTGTAAGGGTTGTCTGCATACGTTTTCAATGCTTCTTCTTTGGAAACAGGGTATAATGAGAACGTAGAGCCTTTTTTTGCATTTTCCAGAACCTTTTTCTCTATTTTATCAAAATCCTTTTCCGATAGACTCTCATCCCCGAAATCTACATCGTAGTAGAATCCGCTTTCAATGGCCGGACCGATGGTGAGCTTAGCATCAGGATAAAACTCCAGGATAGCCTGCGCCAGCAAATGGGCAGAAGAATGCCAGAAGGCTTTCTTTCCAAGATCATCGTTCCAGGTCAGCAGCTGTATCGCAGAATCCGTGGTGATAGGCGTGGTCGTCTCTACTTGTTTGTCATTAACAATTGCGGAAATGGTATTTCTAGCCAATCCTTCGCTTATAGATTTTGCCACGTCCAGCGGAGTAACTCCCGCCTCGAATTCTTTGACGCTGTTGTCAGGAAGTGTAATTTTTATCATTGTTTACTAAGAAATTTTAAGACGCAAAAATACGAAAATTTTACTTAGTATGCTATTTTCACGGGGATTTGTAAAACATAACCCTGAATTTTTTTCCTGTGGTTTCGCTTTTAAAAAAAGATTGTACGAAAAGAATCATGTTTCTGAAATTAAAAATGTTTTTAAACAACTTATAATAAACCGATTACATGTTAATAGATTTGTTTACCCTGGGATTTACGGCCAACCTGCCCAATGCATCTGACAAGGTACTGAAAACCAAAGATGCTACAGAAAGTTTAGGTCTTACAGGCGGAAGCAATCTGCTGACCATTTTACAGGGTAATTTACCCAATATAACATTGACGGGCAACGTGAGTGGAACAACTTCGGCAGAAGGATCCCATGCGCATGGACCTGCAATAGGAAATGCATACCTGCTTTCAGGGACAAGTTTCGGAAACAATGGAAATGGTTATGGCAATGCCGGAAGCAACGGCTGGGGAGGGGTAAATGCGAGAGCCAATACAGCAAGTTCAGGATCTCATACGCATACGTTCAGCGGAACAGTCAGCACGCCTCTGGGCGGAGGAAATGTCTCCATCGACAACAGATCTCCTTACCTGTCTGTCAATACTTTTATCTATTTAGGTGAGTAATACCTTTCATTTAACCATAATTTATTTTCAAACAAAAATCATGAATAAAAAATCATTATTATCACTCATATTCTTTTTAATGTGCAATACCATTTTCTGTCAGGTTGGAATTAACACAACTTCTCCGCAGTCGACTTTGGATATTGTTGCTAAAAACCCTGCCGGAACGACAACCGGAACAGACGGAATGCTGATTCCCAGGGTAGACCGCCTAAGCGCACAAAATATGAGCGGCGTGGAAATTTCTACCATAATCTATGTAAATGATTATACCACAGGAAGCCAAACTGCACAGGCCCAGAATATTGATGCCAATGGATTCTATTTTTATAATGGAAGTGTCTGGGAAAAGATCAATAAGACACTTTTATCATACCCGACCGGCAGTATCACCCAATCATTCAGATCCGCAGATCATGACGGATGATATCTGATGAATGGGAGAGCGCTTTCAAGTCTTCCTGCAGTGGCAAAGACGGCAGCTGCCGGTTTAGGAATGACGACCAACTTATATGATGCTTCAGGCAGAACCCTCAAAACTAAAAGTACCGCTGAAAATACAGGGGATACCGGGGGAAGCAACGCCTTTACACTATCACAAAGCAATCTGCCCAATGCCAATCTTACAACTACGGTCAGTGGCACTGCCTTAACATCGGGATCACACACCCGCAATTCAGATACGGGTGGTGCATTTCTGTATTCTGGTACAAATGCCGGCAACTACGGTACAGGTCATGGCAGCAGTGCCAGTCCGGGTTTATTCGGAGGGGTTGGGGTAGGTAATACCAATGCCGCGGGAAATCATACCCATAGCTTTACAGGGACCCTATCCACAACTTTAGGCTCAGGACAATCTATGAATAACCAGTCGGCCTATATTACAGTAAATTCTTTTATTTATTTAGGACAGTAAGTATCTGTTACAAACCATATTTATCCTTATACAATTTGTTTTACAGAAATGTGACATGATGGTGTAATGGATGAATATGGTTATTACTGTTAAAAGCCGGTTATGGAATCAGTATGTATCACAGAACATAGTTCACCGTAAAATTTCCGGTGATAAACCAATCCCATATTATTCATAAAAGATCCCGAAAAGGCGAAGTCCATCAGCCTTTTCATAACCTCATTTCCTTCTCTTGTACTTTACTTTCTCTTTAATAATCTCAATGACATCCACATTCCTAATTCTGGATTTTACCCACCCGTGGATATCAATATATAACAGCGATCTCCTGTAATATTCATTGTCGGCAAATTTTTCCAGCCTGGCATCGAACTTTCTGAAAGAGTCCGTTTGCTGATCAGGCGTTAAAGCATTCAGGCTTTTGAAAAAGGTGATGCTTTCAGAATGAAATTCATCGGGTTTCTTCATTTTTCTTACAAAAGCGGATGTAGATTTAATAAACTCGTCATAATCTTCATCATTTCCTGATTCATATTTAGCCATTAAAATCAGTATTCTCGTGTGAAACAGCAAATCTTCCTGAACATTTGCTTTAGATCCGATGATTTTTGAAGAGTACCTTATTGAATCCTTAAACTTTTTACTGCCGAAAAACATCGCTGCCATTTTCAGGTATAAGATCATAAAGTGGTGCTCATCAATTTTGTCCTTAAGTTTTTCCATCTTCAGCTCAATCTCAGGAATCAGCTTCGATCCCGAAAAGAATTCGCCTTTTACAAAGTAAATATTCATCAAAGTGTTGTAGTGCGTCAGGAAAATTAGCGACTGCAGGTTTTCATTCTGAACAAAGCCTGAGGAATGCACCCTTTCATTAAATTCCCGGAAACTGCTCTCCAGGATATCGATATTCCCATACAGGAAAAGGATTTTCAGAAGGTAAGTGTTGCCTTTGATGTACCAGACGGGATGGCTGAGAATCATTTCGGGATTTTTGTGAAACAGATCTACCCATTGGAAAGCATATTTCAGGGTATATTTATAATCCTGGAACAACTGGTTTTTCCAGACATGTGCTTTAAAATACCAAAGCTTCTCCGTAAAATTCAGTCTGTCAAAATTAATTTTCCGGATCTGAGCATTGAAGAGATTCATGATTTCCTGGCGGTCTTCATCGTTTTTCACATAGCCATGGGTAAGCATTTCGCTGTATAACTTCAGCGAAAGATTGGATAATTCGGTCGCATAGTGATTCTGTTTACTGATTTCCGTAGACTGCCGGATCAGTTCATCGGCTCGGCCGGCGATACTCCGGGTAATAAATTGGGATTCAATAACTTTTTCAAGGTCGATGATCTCCGAAGCAATGGTTTTCTCATCCAGCTGCAGAGCGGATTGTTTGGTTTTATCAAGAATTTTCAGAGCCTGTTTGTAAAGGCCTTTCTGGTAAAGAATATTGGCAAAATCCAATTGTTCGCGGAGCTGGATGCGGGAATTCTGATGGCTGGGATTCAGGCGTAAACTCACCAGAATCTGTTTATACAGATGAGCTTTGAGATTGGACAACTGCTGCTTTGTGGAAATTTTCTTCTCGATAATACAGCTTTCATCGTATTCCTTCATCTTTTCGATTTCAGAAAACAGCAGGAGGAATTTCGCATCCGCATTAATTCCAAGACGGTTTACATACAGCCGGAATTGTCTTTTTTCTGATGTTGTAAGGGATTTAACCAGAACAAATAAAAAATCTTTGTGCAATTCTGCCATTGTAAATTTTTGGAATTTAAAATATTGATAAATAAATAATTAAGCTTAAAGTATATTATTCCGGCTATTGTAATTTTTTTTTAAAACGGCAAGGACTAAACGTTTCATCTTTTTAGATTTGATTCAAAATTAAGTAAAAAACTTCAGTATGAAATCCGAAAAAATTGAAATTTTTGATACCACACTGCGTGACGGAGAGCAGGTGCCGGGTTGCAAATTAAATACACCGCAGAAATTAAGCATTGCTGAGAAACTGGACGAACTGGGAGTGGATGTGATCGAAGCCGGTTTTCCGATTTCCAGTCCGGGCGATTTTCATTCGGTTTCAGAGATTTCAAAACTGGTGAAAAATGCAAAGGTCTGCGGATTGACCAGAGCCAACCCGAAAGACATCGACGCCGCTGCTGAAGCCCTGCGCTTTGCCAAAAGACCAAGAATCCATACCGGTATCGGAACTTCGGATTCCCATATCCGGTTTAAATTCAATTCCAACCGGGAAGATATTATCGAAAGAGCGGCACAGGCTGTAAAATATGCCAGGACTTTTGTAGAAGATGTGGAGTTTTATGCCGAAGATGCCGGAAGAACCGATAACGATTACCTGGCCAGGGTCTGTGAGGCGGCGATTAAAGCCGGTGCTACGGTACTTAACATTCCCGACACCACGGGATATTGCCTGCCGGAAGAATACGGTGAAAAAATAAAATATTTAAAAGAAAATGTGAGTGGTATCCACAGGGCTATCCTTTCCTGCCACTGCCACAATGACCTGGGAATGGCAACCGCCAATTCTATTTCGGGGGTCATCAACGGAGCAAGGCAGATTGAATGTACAATCAACGGACTTGGTGAAAGAGCCGGTAATACCGCTTTGGAGGAAGTAGTGATGATCCTGAAACAGCATCCGGGCTTACAGCTGTATACCGGTGTAAAATCCAGAATGCTGAATCCGGTGAGCCTGTTGGTATCCGAACTCATGGGAATGCCCGTACAGCCGAATAAGGCGATCGTGGGAGCCAATGCATTCGCCCACAGCTCGGGAATCCATCAGGACGGCGTTATTAAAAACAGGGAAACTTACGAAATAATTGATCCGGCAGAGGTGGGAGTGAATGCTTCAACGATTGTCCTGACGGCAAGAAGCGGACGCTCGGCACTGGCCTACCGGTTCAGGCATATCGGTTTTGAAGTGACCAAAAACGAGCTTGATTTTCTATACGAGGAATTCCTGCAGGTAGCTGACCGTAAGAAAGAAGTGGATAATGATGACCTCAGTGCAATCATCGAAAAAGTCACCCGGAAAATAGGATAGAAATATTGATTTTAGCAGGATCATTTAAAATGAATAATAAAAAGACACTTTTTGACAAAGTCTGGGATGCCCACGTGGTTGAAACAATTCCCGACGGGCCTCAGATCATCTATATCGATAAACACCTGATCCATGAAGTAACCAGTCCGCAGGCCTTTGCCGAACTGGAATCCAGGAATCTGAAGGTTTTCAGGCCGCGGCAGATCCTTGCCACAGCCGATCACAATGTTCCGACCTGGGATCAGGACAAGCCCATCCGTGACGAATCTTCAAGAAACCAGGTGGAGCAGCTTACCGAAAACTGTAAAAAAAATAATATCGAATTCTATGGTTTAGGCCATCCGTATCAGGGAATTGTACACATCATTGCTCCCGAACTGGGCGTTACCCAGCCGGGAATGAGCATTGTCTGCGGCGACAGCCACACTTCGACCCATGGTGCTTTCGGTTCAATCGCTTTCGGGATCGGGACCAGCCAGGTAGCGCAGGTATTTGCGAGCCAGTGCTTATTGCTGAACAAGCCTAAGTCCATGCGGATTACGGTAAACGGGGCACTGAATAAAAATGTACAGCCCAAAGATGTGATTCTTTATATCATTTCAAAAATCGGAACCGATGGCGGCACCGGATATTTCTGTGAATATGCCGGAAGTGTTTTCGAAGAAATGTCGATGGAAGGAAGAATGACGGTCTGCAACATGAGTATTGAAATGGGAGCCCGCGGCGGAATGATTGCACCGGATGAAACCACTTTCCTGTATGTTAAAGGAAGAACTTTTGCTCCGGATGGAGAAGAATGGGAAGAAAAAGCGGCGTACTGGAAAACACTGAAAACAGATGCTGAAGCTGTTTTTGATGCAGAATTTTCCTTTGATGCCGCTGATATTCACCCGATGGTCACTTATGGCACAAACCCCGGAATGGGGATTTCCATCAGCCGGAATATTCCGGTTCCGCAAAACGATTCTGAGAAAAAGGCATTAAGATACATGGGGTTAAAAGCCGGACAGGCACTTTCGGATATTAAAGTCAATTATGTCTTTTTCGGAAGCTGTACCAATGCGAGAATTGAAGATTTCCGGACTGTGGCACATTATATCAGAGGAAAAAGAAAAGCCGGAAATGTTCACGCACTGATCGTTCCCGGCTCCCAACGGGTGGTTAAACAGATTTATGAAGAAGGCCTGGACGCAATTTTCACTGAAGCCGGATTTCAGATCAGGCAGCCGGGATGCTCAGCATGTCTAGCCATGAATGACGATAAAATTCCGGAAGGCGAATATTGCGTATCTACATCCAACCGGAATTTTGAAGGAAGGCAAGGGCAGGGGGCGAGAACAATTCTGGCAAGCCCGCTGACGGCTGCAAAAGTAGCGCTCGAAGGAAAAATTTCAGCTTTCGAAAACTGATGAAGAAGATGAATAGTGAATTCTGCTTTGCAGGTGAATTTGATGGAAATTAACCGTTAACTTAAAAGTGAATAGTCATCATCAAAACCCTGCATTAAATAAACTTAACTTAAAAATTCCATTCCTCTGGAGGAGTGGCGAAAATTCCAGAAGAATTTTTGACGGGGTGGTTTAAAGGTGAATTTTGCTCCGCATGTGAATTTTAAAACGTAATTAAATTGACCATTCACCCGTAGGAATCAACCATTGACTCCAAAAAACTAAACAAAATGCAAAAATTAATAAAATTAAGAGCCCGCGCGATTCCGTTGCCGGTTGAAAATATAGATACGGACCAAATTATTCCGGCCCGCTTTTTAAAAAGCATTGACAAGAAAGGATTCGGTGAGAATCTTTTCAGAGACTGGCGGTATAACGTCCATACCGGAATGCCTAATGCGGATTTTGTTCTGAATAACCCGGAATACAGAGGTGAAATCCTGGTAGCCGGGAACAATTTCGGGTGCGGGAGCAGCAGGGAACATGCCGCATGGGCACTGACGGATTATGGGTTTAAAGTCGTGGTCTCAAGTTTCTTTGCCGATATTTTCAAAGGGAATGCACTGAATAACGGTTTGCTTCCCGTAAAGGTTTCCGAAGCATTCCTTAAAGAAATCCTGAACGGCATTACCGAAAATCCTGAAAAAGAACTCGTGGTCGATGTGGAAAAGCAGACCATTGCTTTTGATGGCCAGTCGGAAAGTTTTGAAATGGACTCCTATAAAAAGATCTGCCTGATGAACGGCTACGATGATATCGATTTCTTAATCAGCAGAAAGCAGGCGATCAGGGAATTTGAACTTAAAACACAGAAAATATATGAAAACTAATTTTAATATTGCCGTACTTCCCGGAGACGGCATCGGCCCGGAAGTGGTGGACGAAAGCATTAAAATCTTAAATGCCATTGCAGAAGCCTTCCGTTATAAGTTTGATTTTACCTACGGACTGATGGGTGCGGAGGCCATTTACAAAACGGGAAAGCCGCTGCCGGATGAAACCCTGGCCATCTGCCGGGCATCTGACGCCGTTCTGTTCGGCGCTATCGGAGATCCTTCCTTTGACAATAATCCGGATGCGAAAGTACGTCCCGAACAGGGTTTGCTGAAGCTCCGTAAGGAACTGGGGCTTTTTGCCAACATCAGACCCCTTAAAATCTACAGCTCACTGATTGACAAAAGCCCTCTGAAAAAAGAGATTATCGACGGAACGGATATATTGATTTTCCGGGAACTGGTGAGCGGGATTTATTTCGGGGAAAAGTTTACGGATGAAGAAGCAGGTTATGCCTATGACAACTGCAGATACCATCGGGATGAGATTGTACCTGTTGTTCATATGGCCTTTCAGGAAGCGCAAAAACGAAGGAAAAAAGTTACACTTATCGATAAAGCCAACGTCCTGGACACTTCCAGATTATGGAGAAAGATCTGCAAAGAGATTGCCGCGGGATATCCGGAGGTGGAGCTGGACTTTATGTTTGTTGATAATGCGGCAATGCAGCTGATCCTGAATCCGAAGCAGTTTGATGTTATTGTAACGGAAAATATGTTCGGGGATATCATTTCTGATGAAGCCAGTGTCATCGGGGGGTCTATCGGCCTGCTGCCTTCCGCTTCCATTGGTGCGGACAATGCGCTATTTGAGCCGATTCACGGTTCTTATCCTCAGGCAAAAGGAAAAGGGATTGCCAACCCGATCGCGTCCGTTCTGAGCACGGCCATGATGCTGGATTACTTAAAGCTTGATCAGGCCGCCGAAAAATTAAGGCAGTCCGTTGAACATGCTGTTGACAACAGGTATGTTACGGCAGATCTGAATAACCAGCAACCCTATTCTACGGCTGAAGTGGGAAGCTTTATTGCAGATTATATTATGTATTCCGAGAAATCGTACTATAATTTTGAAAATGTAAAGCTTGGCAAATCAACGATCGTATAAATACAAACAGCAGAATTCGCTTCGCCATCATTAGATCCATTCAATAGTCCATAAAATTCACTTGCGGAGCGAAGGGCTGTTTTAAATATAATATGAAAAATACGTTAGAAGAAGGAAGATGGCCCAACGCAAATTGTATAAGGTAAAATTTACATTGTTTTAAAGCCACTAATCGATGGCTTTCTAGGCTAGATACGACCGGATTTGCATTAAATGCGAGCTCCAAGGGTTCAAGAAAATTGTCGTTTGATTTTTATTTGTATATTTTTTTTCTGAAAAAAGGTTCCGCCTCATCTGAGACAGAACCTTTTTAAATTTACTCTTCCGTATTATCCGTTTTTCCGGATTCATTGTTTTCTGAAGACTTCTGAATATCTTCCTTGTCTACATCAGACGGATTCGTCTTTTCTGAAGAAGCGGGAATATTCTGAAAATCTTCATTTTGTTTTTTTGTTTCTGCTTTGTTTGCAGATTCTTTGCCTTTCGGGTCTTCTTGTTCGTTCATAGCATTAAATTTATAGTCCTAAAACACCCAGCTTACCGGTCTGGTCTTCGATCTTATAATTCAAAGCTTTTGCCAAAACGAAAATATTGTTCAGGTTTTCCATTAATTGTTCACGACCCTCTGTCCTCAACCGGTTCTGATCGATCGACCGGATAGCCGTATCCTTGGCTTTTTGTGTCACATTTTTAATGTCTTTTTCTGAAATCCTGTTGAAAAAAGAATCATCCACCGACTGGATTTCCACACTTGGAGTAATCCTGATGTCAGCATCAGGCAGGGCGGTAATCATTAATTTTTTATTGACTGAATCCACCTCGATCTTCATCTTATTTAAATCATAGGAAACCTGGGCATTGGTTTTGGTAAAGGTAATAATACTGTTGCTGGATACTTCTTTGCCAAAAAACTCGTAGCCCATTTTGGTTTTCTGTATGGAAGACGTATTCTGCTCCATGACCACCATCTTATTCATTTTGGCAATCTGGTTGGTCAGTATATAATAATCTGATTTCTCTGTCTTTTTTGTCGGGTTTAAAAAAGATTTAAAACTGAAAAACAGAATAACCATAACGATGATTCCGGCCAGAAAAGCAACTGCAATTTTACTATTTTTCAAAACTTTATTTATTTGCTGAAAATTTCTTTGATTACGGAACCGTCGTCTTTCTTCAGGATTTCTACCAGATCCCTTTCAATGTATCCGGTAGTCGGCATTTCAATAATTCTTCCGATTTCCTTACCGTATTTCTGTACGATAATCGTAGGAACTTTATGAACGTTGTAGAGGCCTTCCTCGCCGTTCGGAGATTCCTTTTTACGGTTAACGGCGATGATCTTCAGTTTGCCTTCCGGATAATTTACTTCTTCCAGGATCCGCATCAGCCTCGGGAAATCACGGTGGGAATCTTCGCACCAGGTCCCGATGAAAACCACAAGATTATAAGAATTGATCTTGTCTTTTTTAAGTTCGCTGACGGCTTTCTGATCCAGAGCATATTCATCATGCTCTTTCACATACCAGTCTGAATAAGGCGCTTCGGTAAATTTGCTTTTCAGCTGCATTCCCAAAAGCATTTTGCCGTCGTTGGTTGTTTCCACTTCACGGCCGACCACTACTTTTTGTGCAGTAAGTTGTTGGGAGGCAAGAAACAGAGCCGAAATGGCCATGATATTTGTAACGATTTTTTTCATACGGTTTTACTTCTCAATAATGGTTTTCAAATCGGCAGGAGAGTAGTATTTGTTTTTCAGAACTTTATGGTCGGCCCTGCGGTAGACATTGAATTTCTCACCCGATTTTTCATAAAAGGAATCCACTTCCTTTGCTTTATAAAATTCAACGGTTTCCTGTGCCTGTTCTTCATTGTCGCAGGCCTTGGACATATTGGACCGCTGAACTTCGTTGAACAGTTCTACAAATTTGCTGCCAAGTCCGAACTCCAGAACGGCACCGCTCAGAACATACTGCAGATCGCATAAAGCATCGGCAATTTCAACGATATTGTTATCGGCGATGGCCTGTTTCAACTCGTTCAGTTCCTCCTGCAGCAGTTCAACCCTGAGATTGCATCTTTCCGGTGAAGGAATCTGCGGCGTCTCTAAAATCGGTGCTTTAAAAGTGGTGTGGAATTCTGCTACCTGGTTCAGACTGTCAATTGTATCCATGAATATTTTTAAATTTACGCAAATATAAAAATTCAGTTTTACAAATCAGGAATCAGCAACAAGGTTTTTCCAAACCTCAAGTTTAATTGGGTTAAGACTTGTTAATATTCAGCTTTTATTTTTTTACCTTGGAAAAATTAATGTATTGGCTGTTCATCAGTATTTATTTAATTCATTGTATTGAAATGAAAAATTATAGCATCACCTGACACCAATAGCACCAATGATCTCACAAATGATCACAATTGATGTAGTATCACTTAGTGAAATTATTAATGTTATCAATTAATATATCCGTGTGATTTGTTTTTAAGTTATATATATTAAGCATTAGTGCACTTTCGAAAAAATCATATCAAAAAGTTTCTGAATTATCATTTGAAGTTCATCTTTGCAGATTCCATTACGTTTCACTCATCGCTCATTATCATAAAAAAAGGCCGCCCGTTTCCAGGCCGCCTTTCACAAGATTAAATTGAGATAGAAATTAGTTTTTAATGAATCTCCTGGAGATTTCTCCGATCTGGATCATGTATGCTCCTTTGATCAGACTGCTTACATTCACGGAGCCTCTTTCAAGTTTTCCTGAATTAATTAGTTTTCCACCCATATCGAAGATTCTGTAATCTTCGTTTGTAGTATTAGAAACATGCAGGATGTCTTTTGCCGGATTCGGATATAATTTCAGATCCGTAATCAGGTCTTTGGTTCCCGGTAGTTCGCCTCTTCCCGAAGAAACGATATTCACGGTGTAGTCTTCCACCTGTCCGTAGGTATAGGATCCGCATGATGAAGAAGGAATGGCATTATACTGCATCATTACCCGCATTCTGGTGCTTCCTGTTACGGCAGTAGAAGGAATCGTCACTGTTCCCGTTACCGGAGAAGTTGTGGAGGCTGATTTGGACCAAACCAGTTCGCCGCTGTCCGTAAAATCTCCGTCCCCGTTGTAATCAATATACACTGCGTACCCTTCCTTATACTTGGTTGATGTCCAGACAGGTGTTATGGAAATGGTATAAGCAGATCCTTTGGTTACATTCGTAGAAATTGAGGTAAAGTTTTCATATCCTGAAGTTCCTGTTGAAGTATTGTTAATCGTTCCGAATTTCACATTTCCGATTTTTTCGTCGCCGGTGTTCGTTGAAGAGGCGGAACAATAGCTTACGGTACTTCCTGCAGAAGTCGTTACGGAAACCGTATTGCTGGAAGTTGAGGTATTTCCTGCCGCATCTTTTGCTTTTACATTAAAGCTGTAGGTAGTAGAAGGCGTCAATCCGGTTACGGTATAAGATGTCGAGGAAGTTGAGCCGATCATCGAGCTTCCCTGATACACCTCATAGCCTGTAACGCCTACATTGTCCGTTGCTCCCGACCAGGAAAGATTGGTTGCTGTGGAGGTCGTTCCGGAAGCGGCGAGGGCAGGAGCTGTCGGAGCCGTCTGATCTACGGATGAAGAACCTGCGTTCACCGTAATATTGGCATTGTTTACATCAAAAAAGATATGATTGGAACCTTTTACCATAATCCGCCCTGTGGAAGTCGATACATTTGGAATGGTTACGGCCTGGGAACCGTCATTCGTTGTTCCCGCCAGCAGGGTGGTCCAGGTATTTCCGCTGTCAGTAGACCATAGGATATCCACATTGGCGGCATTAACGCCGTTTGCCGTAGTTCCTGCAATATCCCAGGTAACGGTCTGGCTGCTTCCGCCGGCAAAGGTAGTGGCCGAATTCTGAGAACTTACTACAAAGGGGCCTGCCGTACCGTTTACGGTGATTACGGCATCATCGGAATTGTTTCCGGATCCGCCGGCTCTGTTATCGCGAACGGTAAACCTGAAGTTGTAGGTTCTGGCTACACTGGATAAAGCTTCCACGGTAATTTCGGAACCTGCGGTTGTGGTAGCGCCCGCCAGTACGGAGGCCATTCTTGGAAAATACCGTACCGGCGTGGTTTGGGGCGTAAAAGATCTGAAAGTCGGTCCTGAAGCTTTGGTTGCACTGGCCGCGGAGCCTGTTCCCGTCTGCGAAGAAGAGGCATTGTCCATCTGTTCCCAGATGTAAGTTAGAGTATCGCCGTTGGCATCGGTTCCGGATCCCGTTAACATGAATGGCGTTCCTTTCGGGATGGTATAATCCAGGCCGGCATTGGCAGTCGGAATGGAGTTGCCCGTACTGGTGCTTACGGGGCATGTCTTCGCTTTGATATTATTGGTAATCTGCTGGATGCTGATGGCATGGAAAAAGGCATCCGAATGCGGCTGGATATCCTGACTGGTAATTCCTGCATACCCCATAATGGTGGATCCCGATCCCGGTTCCATATTGGCGCCGGTTCCTTCATTGCTCATGGAGAACGTATGGTTTCCGCCGAACTGATGACCCATTTCATGGGCTACATAATCGATATCGAAATTATCACCTGCCGGAATTCCGTCTGCCGGAGAAGTATAACCGCTTCCTTTGGAGCCGTTGGTACACACGCAGCCGATACATCCGGCATTTCCGCCGCCGCCGGTAGCTCCGAACAGGTGGCCGATGTCATAGTTGGCATCACCGATTACGGAAGTGAGTGTAGACTGCAGTTGGGAATTCCAGTTGTTCATCTGCGACGAAGGGGAATACGGATCGGTAGAGGCATTGGTGTAAATCACCGAATCGTTGTTTGAAATCAGCACCATTCTTGCCGAAAAGTCCTTTTCAAAAACCCCGTTGACGCGGGTCATGGTATTGTTCATGGCGGCCAGGGCATTGGCTTTTGTGCCACCGAAATAGGTGGTATATTCTCCCGTACAGGACAATGCCAGGCGGAAAGTCCTGAGTTTGGCATCATCGGCGTTAGGTCTTGCGGCCAGACTGGTTGTGCCGGCTACTCCTTTCTGGGCAACATCAATTACCGTACATTCAAAAGCGTTCAGATTGTCTTTTTTATCAGACTTCTTATATACTACATAGGTTGAAAGGTCTTTTGAATAGGGTTCTATAAAAACAGCGGATTTATCACCGTAAATCTCCATGGAAGATAATCCGAGCGGGGAAATACTGAAATAAACCGTGGTTCCGGAATCACCCATTCCTTCGCCGATATACGATTTGATATCCGGATATTTTGCGGCCAGCTGAGGATCGAAGTTTGAGTTTTCTTTTACCTTAAAGCTTTCCATTTTGCCTTCCGCATTGGGAAAGGAAATGAGGATTTCGGATTTTTCTCCCGGTGCCAGTCTTCTCGGTGCTTTGGCAAGAGCATTTTTCAATCCGTTAATATCCAGACTGTATAATTTCGGGTAACTGATCGTTAATTTGTTCTGTAAAATTTCTGAGGCACTTTTTTCTGAAGTTTCAGACCAGAGAAGGTCGGTCTGAGCGAATGAAATACCGGATGCCAGCATTCCAATCAAAAATAATTGTTTTCTCATATATATCCTTTGTTTTGATTGTGGAATATCAAATCTAATAAAAAATATGATACGGAAAACAAAATTTTTTAAGAATTTTTCTGATAATTCATTTAAATAATTATGCAATACATTAATTATTGCTAAATGATGATTTTACCCGGAAAAGAATAGCATCCGCCGTCGGCGGATGCTATTGAAACAAGAATAATATAATTCTGATTTTGTTTATCTGGTAATATCCCTTCCGATAACCAATCTCTGGATTTCTGATGTTCCTTCACCAATGGTGCAGAGTTTGGAATCCCTATAGAATTTTTCAGCAGGGAAATCTTTGGTATAGCCGTAACCTCCGAAAATCTGCACGGCATTGTTCGCGATTCTTACACAAGCTTCAGAAGCATACAGTTTGGCCATAGCTCCTTCTTTCGTCATTTTCTGCTTGGCATTTTTCATGGTGGATGCTCTCTGGATCAACAGCTCTGCAGCGTCAATTTCCGTTGCCATATCCGCCAGCATGAAGTTGATGGCCTGGAATTCGGAAATGGATTTGCCGAACTGATGTCTTTCTTTTGCATATTTCAAAGCCGCTTTGTAGGCGCCTCTTGCCGTTCCCAAACTTAACGCTGCAATGGAAATTCTTCCGCCGTCAAGGATTTTCATCGCCTGTTTGAAGCCTTCACCCACTTCGCCCAAACGGTGGGAATCCGGTACACGGACATTGTCGAAGATAAGTTCTGCCGTTTCGGAAGCCCTCATTCCCAGCTTGTTTTCTTTTTTACCGGAGCTGAATCCCGGCATTCCCTTTTCCAGGACAAACGCCGTTGAATTATTTTTCGCTCCTTTTTCACCTGTTCTGGTCATTACCACGGCAATATCCCCTGAAATGGCATGGGTAATGAAGTTTTTTGCCCCGTTGATGATCCAGTCGTCGCCGTCTTTTACCGCAGTGGTAGACATTCCTCCGGAATCGGAACCGGTGTTATGCTCCGTCAGTCCCCAGGCACCGATCACCTTACCGGAAGCCAGTTGCGGAAGCCAGCGGTGTCTCTGCTCTTCATTGGCGAATTCATAAATATGGTTGGTACAAAGGGAATTGTGTGCCGCTACGGAAAGTCCGATCGACGGGTCTACCTGGGAAATCTCATCCAGGATCGTTACGTACTCGTGATATCCAAGACCGGAACCTCCGTATTCTTCAGGAATCACAATGCCCATAAAACCCATTTCTCCCAACTCATGAAACAGATCTTTAGGGAAAGTCTGGCTTTCATCCCACTCCATAATGTTTGGTCTGATGTTCTTTTCAGCAAACTCCCTTGCCGTTTCCGCTATCATTTTGATATTGTCAATAGTCTCTGTATTCATATAGATAATAGTTAATTCCCAAAGATAAATAAATTGCGGTTACGCCCAAAAAAATTATTGTATCCATAGGAATTTATTCACAAAAAACTAATTTTCAATTTTTTATATTCTAATAGTTAATCATTTTTTAATAAAATTTTCCGAAATTTAAGTGAATTAATTTACTATTTTAGCCTCCCAATTTTTTACGTATGAAAAAACTTCTCCTACCTATTGTCCTTATTTCATCTTATATAGCGGCACAGGCTCCGGCGGGCTACTACAACGGAACATCCGGTCTCAGCGGGTACGCGCTGAAATCCAGGCTGCACGATATTATATCGGCTAAGAACATCAACTGGAATTACGGCGATCTGCAGAATTTGTTTAACCAGACGGATCTGGACAAATACTATGACCATAATGCAACGAATACGACTTATCTGCTGGATATTTATTCCGAAATCCCTTCAGGTCCGGATGCGTACGAGTATACATCGGCACAGATGATCGGCAGCGCCTCTGCGGAAGGCATGGGATGGAACAGAGAGCATATGATCCCTCAGAGTACATTCAGTACGAGTTCGGGGATCAGCGATTATCCGATGTATTCTGATCTGAACTTTTTGATTCCGGCGGATGCAAGAATCAATCAGCTGAGAAATAATTATCCGTATGGAGTAGGCGGAAATACCAATTTCTATAATTTCACCAACGGCTCCAGAATGAGTAATGCGGCAATTCCGAATTATCCCTATACAGGCAGAGTGTACGAACCGAATGCTGAATTCAAAGGGGATATTGCGAGGACTTTATTATATTTTGCAGTAAGATATGAGGGGAAATTAGGCTCATTCAATACCGCTTACAGCACTTCTTCAACGATCACTCCGGCTACGGATCAATGTCCGTTTGATGGCACGGAAGAAAGAGCGATCGATTTGCCGTATATTGAAATGTTGAAACAATGGAATAATGCAGATCCTGTTTCACAAAGGGAAATTGACCGGAATAATGCTGTTTATGCTATTCAGAAAAACAGAAATCCTTTTATTGATCATCCGGAATGGATTAATCTGATCTGGTCCGAAACTCCGGATACCGTTGCTCCTTCAGCGCCGTCTTCACTGGTTTCTACACAGCAGAATGCCCGTTTTGTTAATTTAAGCTGGTCACCCAGCACGGATACCGACATTTTAGGATACCGAATTTATATGAACGGATCGTCCACGCCTGTGGCAACAACGAAGAACACGTCTGTCAGTATTGATCATTTAAGTCCTTCTACTGCCTACAGTTTTACGGTTAAGTCTTTTGATAAAGGATACCTGGAATCTCCGCAGAGCAATACGGTGTCAGCAACCACTTTAGCTTCGGATTCCTACGCTTCCGATCTGATGATTGTAAAATATATTGAAGGAACAGGAAACAATAAAGCTCTTGAAATTATAAATAAAACAGGGCATGAAGTTGATTTGAATAACTACAGGATAAATATACAGTTGTATAACAGTACAAGCGGAAATTACTACAATGCCGATACTTATGAATTGGAGGGCAAAGTCGCCGGTAATGAAAGTTTTGTTATTTTAAATCCCAATGCAACGCTCTCGTGCTATACAAATAATCAGGCGAGATTTGTTACGGCTTCCGACCCGATGACGTTTTCGGGAACTCAATACGTTGAACTGGCTTATAATAAAACCATTACTGTAGATGCGATTGGGGCAAAATTTACTTCTAATTCCAATGCAAATATTTCATTATACAGAAAAAATACGGTGACGCAGCCGGCTTCTGTATTCAATAGTTCCGAATGGAATTCTTACGCTATGGATTACTGTCAGAATTTAGGAACATTAGCAACCTCTGGTATAGCTTTGGCCAATGATGATCAGGTTAAAATCTATCCAAATCCTGCTCACGAAAATATATTCTTAAGCGGCAGAACAGAAAATATAAAATCTGCACAGATCCTGGATTTTTCAGGAAAACTGATCTATACTGAGCAAAATCCGTTCAGAAATAAAAAAGAAATTTCCGTCAAGTCTCTGCCGGCAGGTTCTTATCTGTTGAATTTAGATGGCAAGACCTATCCGTTTATTAAGAGATAGTTTAATTAAATTCAATGATTTAGATTAAAATTGATATAAGCAGATGTACCGATAATCATTATCTATAAGTACATCTGCTTATATTTTTTATTTATAAGTAATTATGCTTATATTTGCAGAATGATAGCGGTCATTACCGGAGATATTATAAATTCACAACACGCGGAAACGGAGGTTTGGATTACCAGACTTAAAAATCTTCTCGACCAGTGGGGAAGCGCTCCCGAGATATGGGAAATCTACAGAGGCGATGAGTTCCAGTTCAAATGTAATATCGATGAGGTATTCTGGCGTTTCTTAGCCATAAAATCATTAATCAGAAGTCAGGAAAACCTGGATGTGCGGATGGCCATCGGCATCGGTGAGGAAAACTTTTCGTCCGGGAAGATTACCGAATCCAACGGTACGGCCTACATCCATTCCGGAAGGCTGCTGAATGACCTTAAGAATGACGGCCACACCGTTGCCATCAAAACGTCCAATGTTTCCGTAGACCGGGATCTGAATATCCTGCTGAAATGGTCTTCCAAGGATTTCGACAGCTGGACGGTGGCCACTGCAGAGATCATCCACGAGATGATCATGAATAAAGACCTCACGCAGGAAGATCTTGCGAAAAAATTTGCGATCTCCCAGTCTTCCGTAAGCCAGCGGCTCAAACGCGCCAACTACGAACTGATCGCCGAAACCAACCAGTATTTCAGAAAAAAAATCTCCGAACTTTAAGCATGATTTTTATCCAGCTCATATTCGCACATCTGTTGGGAGATTTTATTCTTCAGCCGGATTCATGGGTTGCAGACAAGGAAAGCAAAAAGCTGAAGAGCGGCTATCTGTATCTTCATGCACTCATTCATGCGGTCTTAAGCTTTGTTTTTCTGTGGAATACCGAACTTTGGTGGATTGCACCCACGGTCGGAATTTCACATTTCATCATCGATGCTGCCAAGCTGAGCTTTCAGACTGTCAAGAATAAAAAAAGCTGGTTTTTTATTGATCAGGCACTGCATGTTCTGGTGATTGCCGGAATTTCTCTTTATTTTAATGAATTCAATTTCGGATTCCTAAAGGATCAGAACCTTTTGAAAACAGTGGCTGCAGCAGTATTTCTTACGATGCCGGCTTCGGTTTTTGTAAGGATCTTGCTGTCGTCCTGGACGCCCGTGCCCGAAGCCCAGGGAAATATACAGACCGAATCTCTGTCGAGTGCCGGAAAATATATCGGGATCCTGGAGCGTTTAATGGTTTTCACCTTTATTATGGTTAACCACTGGGAAGGCGTCGGCTTTATGGTAGCGGCAAAATCCGTGTTCAGGTTCAGCGACCTGGCACAGGCCAAACAGAGAAAACTAACGGAATACGTGCTGATCGGAACGCTGCTGAGTTTCGGGATGGCGGTTCTGACAGGAATTTTAATTAAGTAAATATATAAATCTAACTAAAAAGTAATTTCAGAAAATGGAAAAGAAAGAAATGTTGTACGAAGGTAAGGCAAAACAGGTATTTGCTACCGATAATCCTAACGAAGTAGTGGTACGTTTCAAAGACGATGCCACGGCATTTAATGCTCAGAAAAGAGGATCTGTGGATCTTAAGGGAGAAATGAACAACGCCATCACGACTCTTATTTTTGAATATTTAAATGAAAAAGGGATTAAGACTCATTTCATTAAACAGCTGGACGAAAGAGAGCAACTGGTAAAAAAAGTATCGATCATTCCTTTGGAAATGGTGGTAAGAAATTATTCCGCCGGAAGCATGGCCCAGAGATTAGGGGTGGAAGAAGGCATCAAATCGCCGGTGACCATCTTCGACATCTGCTACAAGAAAGATGAGCTGGGGGATCCGCTGATCAACGATCACCACGCGGTTTTTTTAGGTGCTGCGACGTATGAGGAGCTGGATGAGATGTATGAACTCACTTCAGACATCAACGAAATCCTGATCGATCTTTTTGATAAAATGAACATCATCCTGGTTGATTTTAAAATCGAGCTGGGAAAAACGGCAGACGGCGAGATTATCCTGGCAGACGAAATCTCTCCGGATACGTGCAGGCTTTGGGACAAAGACACCATGAAGAAGCTGGATAAAGACCGCTTCAGAAGGGATCTCGGGGAAGTTACCGAAGCTTATGTGGAGATCCACAACCGATTGAAAGCTGTTCTTGGCAAGTAAATAAATGCAGATCCATCCGATGCGGAATTTAACATAATGTAAGATTCTGCATCTAATGAATATCTGTCAACATAAAATCTAGATTAGAAAAAATAGAATGAAAAGTTTAGACATTCATAAAAGTGAATATTTAAAACAATTTGAAACCGAGACCTACGGACGGAATCTTTTCAGAACGCAGGAAGAAGAAAGGCTGGACGCCCCGAATGAGGAGTGCGGCATCTTCGGAATGTATTCTGATGATGATCTGGATACGTTTTCGCTTTCACAGTTCGGTCTTTTTGCTTTGCAGCACAGAGGCCAGGAAGCCTGCGGTATATCTGTTTTAAAGAACGGAAGGATCACCAATATGAAAGACGAAGGGCTGGTTCTGGATGTTTATAAAGAGATCTCCGATCCTGAAACTTTTATGGGGAATTCTGCCATCGGGCATACCCGTTACACAACGGCAGGAG
This sequence comes from Chryseobacterium hagamense, assembly GCF_007991455.1. Lineage (GTDB taxonomy): Bacteria > Bacteroidota > Bacteroidia > Flavobacteriales > Weeksellaceae > Chryseobacterium > Chryseobacterium hagamense. The sequence continues at coordinate 318,559 of NZ_BJYJ01000001.1, forward strand.
ACAAAAAGAAATATAATTTCCAGCCGTTCTTCGCCAAAAACGAGTACGACCAGATTATCCTTTCCATTGCCCACAACGGGAACCTGACCAATGCCAAAGAGCTCAAAGCGGAACTTGAGGCGGAGGGTGTGGTCTTCAGGGCGACTTCAGATTCCGAGGTCATTTTGAGGCTGATCCAGAAAAACCTCGATCTGGGTCTTCGCGGAGCCATTAAAGCGACGATGGATAAAATTGAAGGGGCTTATTCGGTGGTTGGAATGACGAGAAATAAATTCTTTGCCTTCAGGGATTTCAACGGGATCAGGCCGTTGGTTCTGGGAGCAATCAATGAAAATTCTTACGTGGTGGCTTCCGAGTCGGTTGCTCTGGATGCGGTAGGGGCTCAGTATGTCCGGGATATTTTACCTGGAGAAATCATTTATACCAATGAGAACGAACCTGGAAAACTTCATTCCTATATGGTGGATGAAGAAAAAGGAAAGCAGCGGATCTGTTCTTTTGAATACATTTATTTTGCAAGACCTGACTCTTCTTTAGAGAATATCAATGTCTATGAGATCAGGGAGAAATCGGGAGAGAAGATCTGGGACCAGGCTCCGGTGGATGCGGATGTAGTGATCGGTGTACCCGACTCGGGTGTTCCGGCGGCTATCGGATTCTCCAAGGCTTCGGGAATTCCTTTCCGTCCTGTTCTGATCAAGAACCGGTATATCGGGAGAAGCTTCATCGTACCGACTCAGGAAATGAGAGAAAGGGTGGTGAACCTGAAACTGAATCCGATCATTTCGGAAATTAAAGACAAAAGAGTAGTGATCATCGATGATTCCATCGTTCGAGGTACCACTTCCAAGAGGCTGGTGAAGATCCTGAAAGATGCCGGCGTTAAAGAGATCCACTTCAGAAGTGTTTCCCCGCCGATCATTGCCCCTTGTTACTTAGGTATCGATACCCCTTCCAAGGACGATCTTATTTCCGCCAATATGTCTACGGAACAGCTGAGGGATTATCTGGGGGTAGATTCCCTGGAGTTCCTGAGTGTAGAAAACCTAAAGGAAATTTTAGGCTCTGCCAACCACTGCTTCGGATGCTTTACCGAGCAATATCCGGTAGGAAAAGGAGAAGAAGTGGAATTATTTAATTAAAAATTTTAATTCTAATAAATAAAAAACGTCAGACTTAGATTTAAGTCTGACGTTTCTATTTTCTCTTAATGGCTTAGAATTTATAAGCTAAACCAATCTGGAATACATTATTTTTTCCTTCAGCTTCAGTACCCTGGATTTCTTTGGCAATGTCTGTAAGACCTGCAACGTATCTTGCAGTAATACCGATATTGTTATTGAAATAATATCCGGCACCAAGACCCAGTCCGAAATCAAAGCCTTTGATATAATCCTTGGCATCAACAGATACAGACTGATATTTAAATTTAGAATCGATCAGAAAACTGAATTGAGGTCCAGCTTCAAGATATAAGTTCGGAAGAGCGTTGTACTGAAACATTACCGGAACCGAGATATAGCTTAAATTCACTTTTAAATCATCCATTCCTTCAGCTTTTGCTCCTGCTCCGTTATATAAAACTTCCGGCTGAATACTGAAGTTTGATGCCAATGGAATATTTGCAAACGCGCCTCCGTAAAATCCTGCTTTTGCTTTTGAGTCGCCACCGGAAATTGTAGCAACGTTAAGTCCGGCTTTAAGTCCGAATCTTACCGGTGAAGCAGAAGAAGCTGCTTTTTCCTGAGCAAAGGATAAGGTACCTGCTGTAATGGCAAGTCCTAAGAAAAACTTTTTCATAGTTATTATTTTTAATATTATTTAAAGTCTCGCAATTTAAGAAAAATATTATACATCCTGCATGCAAAAGTTCAGTTTTCATCAGAGATTATCGTCTTTCAGTTAAAATTAATTTTCCTTATATGTTACTCTAAAAATCAAGTACAATTCACTATCTATTAATCATTGCTTTGGATATGAAATAATACAGTACGGTGAATTGAAAGGAAAAGCAAATATTAAAACTAGTTTATATAGAATCAAAACCCGGATTTCGGTAAAATCCGGGTTTTAAAGGATAGGAATTTACTTTAAAATTTATACGCGACTCCAACCTGGAAAAGTTGTTTCTCATATCATTACCCTGACCGTTTTCTATGATATTGGTAAGCCCGGCAATATACCGGGCGGTAACACCAGAGCCCTGTTCAAAACAGTATCCGGCACCCAACCAGGGTTCGAAGTCGAATCCGTTGTAATGTCTTGTTGCATCCACCGATCGGTTGTCATTCCTGATTTTTTTATTGATCGCAAAACTGAGCTGCGGACCTGCCTCAAGATATGATACGGGAAGAATATTGTACTGTAGCATCACGGGAACCGAAATATAATAGAGATTCAGTCTTATGCTGGAATTATCCTTATTTTTAGCACCCATTCCGCTGTACAAAACTTCAGGCTGTAGCCTGAATCACGGACTACCGGACTATTGGCAGATACGCCTCCGTAGATTCCCGCTTTTGTTTTGGTATCATCAGAGCTGATGGCAGAAACGTTAAGTCCTGCTTTAATCCCGGATCTTACCGGTGAAGCAGCAGCAGCAGCCTGTTCCTGAGCGAAACACATAAGACCTGCAGAAATGGCGAACCCGAAGGAAAGTTTTTTCATTGGTATTATTTTAAAATTTTCAATTTCCTGCAATTTAATGTGAATTCGACCGTATTGACATTATATTCAACCGATTATTTAAATCAAAAATAAAAAGTAGAATGATTCAGTCGGGATTTTGGATACCACTCATCCTGGCAGAATGAATAAACGGTTGACGCTTCTGACATGATTTTATCCTATCCTGTACCAAGCCGGCACTTCAGGACTTTGAAACGATTAATCCGTCTCTGATTGAAAATAACCGAGACCGGTTATTGAGGATCAGATAAAAACTCCTCTGATAAAGTGGTAACCTGTTCAGTTTGATGATCAGGACCTTTCCTTTATTTGACAAGAGAAACTTCCGGCATCCGGCAGCTCTTCCAGCCGCTGAATCCAGGTTCTCTTCTTCGTGTTTACGTTAATTTAATAAAAAAAGGATATACCTTCTATACAAAAGGTCAGGCTTCATGGTAAAGCCTGACCTTTCTTATTGAATTGAAAATTTGTTTTAGAATTTATAATTCAGTCCCAACTGGAATACTCTGTTGGTATTGACGTTTTTCTGTGCATCGGTTACCGCATTCGAGTTATCATAAATATGCGTTAAACTGTTAACATATCTTGCGTTGATGCCTAAGTTAGGTGTAAAATAATAGCCAAGACCTACGCCGAATCCCAAATTGAATTTCTTGATATTGTCTTTATCAATGCTTTCCGAAGCGGAAACAGTCTGGGTTGTCGTTGTGCCGGCAGTCGTAGTGGAGATGGTCTGTTCCCCTTTATTTTTTCCGTCCACAAAATAGCTTACTTCAGGCCCTGCTTCTACATAGAAATTATCTGTAGGCTTCATCTGGAGCATCACCGGTACCGAAATATAATTCAGGGTAGTGCTGTAGTCCTGTCTGGTTCTTACCGTTGTTGTTCCGGCGGTTGTTTCATTGTCGGATATTACGCTTTTTGCGCCCATCTGGTTGTAAAGAACCTCCGGCTGCAAAGCAAATTTTTCAGTTAAAGGAACATTTACGAAAACCCCTGCATTAAAACCGATCTTCTGGTTTTTGGCTGTAAGTTGCTGTTCGCTGAACTGGGCAGCCGTAGCAGCACCTTTAATACCGAATCTTACAGGTTCTTTCACCTTCATTGGAGGAACGGGTGCCGGTGTCGGTTGAACTTCCTGTGCAAATGCCATAGACGTAGCGGCCACAGCCATTCCTAAAAATAACTTCTTCATAATTTTACATTTAAATTTTACTGTTGTTGAAAGCCTGGTATTTCAATCAGGCATGAACTATTTTGCAAAAGGCTTGCCATTAAAGGCTTTGTAAAGAATATAATGGAATAGAATTAGGAATGATCCGGAATTAATTGTATGCTAAGCATGGGATATGAGAAATACAAATAAAGATAAAGGTCAGCTCCGAATGAAACTGACCTTTTATTGAAATCAAAATTATTTTTAATTTTCTGTTTCTTAGAATTTAAAAGCTAAACCAACCTGGAATACATTGTTTCTGATAGCATCAGAACCGTTTGGTCTGTTTTTAATTACATCTGTAAGTCCTGCAACATATCTTGCAGTAATACCGAAATTATCTGTAAAATAATATCCTGCTCCTAAACCAAGACCAAAGTTAAAAGTATTCAGGTTATCTTTATCAATATCTTCTGTATAACTGGAATTAGCTACGCTGCTTGAAGATCCATTGGTTGTGGTAACTGTTCTGTCTCCTTTATTCTTAGCAGTAACGTTAAAACCGAATTCAGGTCCTGCTTCAACATAGAAGTTAGGTACGAATTTGTACTGGAACATTACCGGTACTGTAATATAATCCAAATGAGTTGAATAAGATTCTACATCTCTTGTCGTAGTACCTAATACAGTATACTCGTTCACACTTTCAACTTTAGCTCCGTACTGAGAATATAGAACCTCCGGTTGTACGCTGAAAGATGCAGCTAACGGAATGTTTGCAAATAAACCTGCATTGAAACCTATTTTAGATTTTTGGTCCTGAAGACTTGCATCTTTAGATAATGAAGCAACGTTCATCCCTGCTTTAATACCGAATTGTACCGGGCTGGCAGATGAAGACATTCCTGTTGTAGTCTGAGCAAATGCCATAGATCCTGCTGCAAGTGCCATTCCTAAGATTAACTTTTTCATAACTTTAATTTTTTTAATTTTACTATTTTTCTAATTCTAAATTTTACTACTGCCGACCCGGATTCCGGATGGACGGAAGGAATCTTTCAAATTGCTTGCCAAAAAGGGAAATCATGATTAAAGTCATGAAAAATCCGCCTGTACGGACAAGCGGATTTTATTTTTAAAAATTTGATTTTCAATATTTTGTTTGCTTTTTCTTCAAAATTATTCAGAACTGGTCTAAATTGAAAATTCAGGTAAAAAAGCGGTAACCTGCCGGGAAAACAGCCTTCAGAATATTTAAACGTTGTTGAGTCTGCGATAGAAATCCAGAGATCCTGCAATGTTTTCCTCGCTGCACTGATGATCGAAGACACAGCTTCCGATGCCTGATATCAAAGAAAAGTTAATCCTGCGGTCCGTATTTTTTTTATCATTCCATAAAAGATCAAAAATATCTTCGTCTTTAAAATCGCTGATATCCACATAAGGATAGTATTTCTTCAGGCTTTCGATGATGGCGGTGCTGTCCTCTCCGGAAATCAGGTCTTCAAGGTAAGCCAGATGGGTTTCGGCGATCATCCCCATAGCTACGGCCTCGCCGTGAAGCACAGGATTTCCCTGGTGCAGGCAGAGGCTCTCAACAGCATGGCCAATGGTATGTCCGAAATTCAGGGTCTTGCGGATGTTTTTTTCCTGGAAATCCTTATTCACCACTTCCTGCTTGATCCCCATCGACGTTTCGATATGAGGAATGATCCCTTCAAGATCCGGCTTGTTCATCCGGATGAGATTTTCCCAATGGATTTTATCGGCAATCAGCCCGTGTTTCAGCATTTCGGCAAAACCGCTTCTCAGCTCTTTAAATGGTAATGTTTCCAGGAATTTCGGATAGACGAAAATACGCTCCGGAAAAGTAAATGTTCCCACCATATTTTTATAATGCATAAGGTCAATCCCGGTTTTTCCGCCGATCGAGGCATCGCACATCGAGAGAAGCGTCGTGGGGATATTAATAAACTGGATGCCTCTCTTATAGGTAGCGGCCACAAAACCGCCCATGTCTGTAATGACACCGCCGCCGAGATTGATGACCAGTGCTTTCCGGTCGGCCTTCATTTCCGTCAGGATTTCCCAAAGCTGATTCGCCGTCCGGATGTTCTTCATCTCTTCACCGGCCTCGACTTCCAGGATCTCGAAGCCCAGATCCGTTTCCATATTTCCCAAAAGTACAGGAAGACAGTACTCATGCGTATTTTCGTCCACAAGGATGAATATTTTACTGAAAGACTTTTCGTGGAGAAATTCGTTCAGCTGGGAAAAAGCGGGGTCTAATATTGTTATCATTTTCGGATTTTCTGTAAGGTTTGGTATAAAACTATGTACAAAGTTATGATTCTTAATTTTTAACTCGTTGCTAAATATACTATCTTTGCAAAAATATTTTAGAATGAGCAGAGACAATAATTCAGGAAAACCCAAAAGACCAAGAACTTCAACAAGAAATAATTCTGATGATTCTCGCGCTTCCGGATCCGGCAATTCCGGCTCCAAACCTTTTAAGAAATCTTTCCCTAAGGCTGGAGAAAGAAATTCCGACAGAGGATCCAATACAAGATTCGAAAAGAAACCTTTTGAAAGAAGTTCTGAAGGATTTGACGGCGGTAAGAAAGACACCAGCTATCAGGCCCGGATGGATAAGAAATATTCGAAAACCGACAGAGAGCCTTATATTACCACCGAAGGGGAGGGCAAGAAGACCTTCGGGAAACCGGCTCCTAAAAGAGGCGGGAAAAGTTTCGACACCCGTGATAAATACGAAAGAGGCAGCCTGAAATACGGAAAAAGACCTTCCGCAGAAGGTGATGACCGACAGGACAAAGCCAGATCTTTTGTACAGAAAAGAAGGCTGAACAAGATCGATAAAGACGTCCATAAAGATACCGTACGTCTGAATAAATACATTGCCAACTCAGGGATTTGCAGCAGGAGGGAAGCCGACGAGCTGATTACCCAGGGGCTGGTGGAAGTTAACGGTAAAGTGGTGACCGAAATGGGATACCAGGTGGAAAAGACCGATAAAGTAGTTTTCGACGGACAGAACATTACGCCTGAAAAGCCGGTATACGTTCTCCTCAATAAACCGAAAGGCTATATTTCTACCACGAAAGACGATAAAGCAAGGAAAACCGTGATGGACCTGGTGGCCAATGCTTCGCCGTACCGCCTGTTCCCGGTTGGAAGGCTGGACCGTTCCACAACAGGCGTTATCCTGCTGACGAACGACGGACACATGACGAAGAAGCTGACGCACCCTTCTTTCGATGCCAAGAAAATCTATCATGTTACCCTGGATAAAAAGCTGACCCATGAAGACATGAAGCTTATTGCCGAAGGAATCCGTCTGGATGAAGGGGTAGCAGTTGTCGATCAGATTTCCTTTATCGAAGGCAAGCCGAAAAATGAAGTGGGCATTGAGATCCACATCGGCTGGAACCGGGTAATCAGAAGAATCTTTCAGCGACTGGGTTACGAAGTGGAAGCTTTAGACCGTGTCATGTTTGCCGGATTAACAAAGAAAAATATCAAAAGAGGACACTGGAGAATCCTTTCGGAACTGGAGGTGAACAATCTTAAAATGCTTTAAATAAAGTTTTTTAAGGATAAAATAAAACGGCATTGAAAATTTCAATGCCGTTTTCCGTTTACAGAAACAGATGTTTAACCATCCTGAAGTAAATCAGACCCCATATTCAGCAGGTTTTCAAAATAAAAAACAAAAAGTCTGGATAATGCTTAAAGAAAGCCTTTTTGATCATGAATACCTTTTGTATGGCAGTGACACAAGGGATTTCCAGCTTCCTTCTTCCACCTTCCCGTACTCTGATTTCTTGTACGGATTCAAGTTATCCTAACACTGTCACTCCTTTCTGGATCATTTCGTAAATGGCATCCCTTCCGTTGTCCGGCTTCACGTTTACCGCACGTGTGCCATTGAAGTGAAGACAGGTGACATAACCGCTGTTTACGGCGTCGATACAGGTGAATTTCACGCAATAATCCATGGCAAGACCTACAATCTCCACCAGTTGGATATCATGGAATTTTAAAAAGTCGTCCAGACCGGTTTTCATAAAGTGGTTGTTGTCCTGAAAACCGCTGTAGCTGTCGATTTCTACATTCTTCCCCTTCTGCACGATATGGGTTACCTTATCCCGGTTCAGGTCCTTATGGAATTCTGCTCCGGCAGTTCCCTGGATGCAGTGGTCCGGCCACATAAACTGCGGAACACCGTTCAGGATAATGCTTTCGCCTACCTTTCTGCCGTTAGTGCTGGCAAAGCTTTTATGATTGGCCGGATGCCAGTCCTGCGTCAGGACAATCTGGTCGTACTCGTTTTCTTCCATCAGGGCATTGATGTAAGGGATCACTTCATTGGCTTCCGGCACTGCCAGAGCCCCGCCCTGACAAAAATCATTCTGCACATCTACGATGATTAACGCTTTTTTCATATGTAATTCTTGAATTTCCGATAAATGTATAGAATCTATTCCTCAAAAAATTATCCAAAACTTTTTTATCGGACAAATCGGCATTATAATCCTAATCGGAACAGCTTTCTTTTTCTTCATGAAAACGCAATAGCTTATCTTTGCCTAAAATAAGTATTTATGTCATTTGAATCGCTGGGATTATCACACAACATTATCCGATCTGTAAACAAATTGGGTTACCTGAAACCTTTTCCGGTCCAGGAACAGGCCGTTCCTGTTATTCTGCAGGGCAAGGACCTGATGGGAATTGCGCAGACGGGATCAGGAAAGACAGCCTGTTTTGTAATGCCCGTCCTGGAAAAGCTTCAGAATGCGGAGGTTAAAAAAGACCGTAATGTCCAGGTTCTGATATTGGTTCCGACGAGGGAGCTTGCTATTCAGATCGATGAGGTTTTCAGGACTTTTACGGAAAACCTGAAGCGGGAAATCCGGACGATGGCAGTCTATGGCGGGGTTTCCATCAATCCGCAGATGAAAGGATTATTCGGAGTGGAAGTATTGATTGCTACGCCCGGCCGTCTGCTGGATCTCATAGACCATAATGCCTTAAGTATTTCAGGGATTAAGCATCTGATTATCGACGAAGCTGATAAAATGTTTCAGCTGGGCTTCGGGGAAGAGCTGGACAGGCTTTTTGCCATGATGCCGGTTGCTAAACAGACCATCTTATTTTCTGCAACGTTAAACGACAAGGTGGCCGAAATAAAGGAACGCCTTACGATTGATCCCGTCATTATCGAAATCAAAAAAGAAGATGTGGAAATCGACAATATCGAACAGCTGGCTTACCATGTTTCGCCGGAAAGCAAAGGTCCGTTTCTGCGCTATCTGATCAAAGAAAAGAAAGTGGAAAAAGCACTGGTTTTCGTGTCTTCCACGAGATCGGCCGATAATCTGGTTGAAAAGCTCAAAAAGAATAAAATCAAAGCCGTGGCCATTCACAGCCAGAAATCGCAGGGCGCCCGCCGGAATAACCTGGAAGAGTTCAGAGTAGACGGTGCACAGATCCTGGTCGCTACCGATCTGATCGGCCGTGGGATCCACATCGAATCATTGCCCTGCGTCATCAACTATGAATTGCCCCGTTCACCGCTGGATTATATTCACCGCATCGGAAGAACCGGCCGTGCCAATGAAAAAGGAACTGCCATCAGCATTCTTACGGATGATGAGCTGCAGCACTTCCGGGTGATCCAGAAGAAGATGGGAAAAAAGGTATCTCTACAGAGAACCGAAGGACTGGATCTTCACGGATATTAGGATGATACAGGCTGGAAGAGGGAAGCAGGATCCGGGGGGCATTTTTATCATAACCGATGATTCTTAGTTTAACTCGGAAATAAAGAAATAGTCGGGATGGCAGGCATTGAAATTGCTGTGAACCGAATTAAATTCAGTAAAAGTAAAATCCTGTCTGAGCATCCGGACCTGAAAAGGTATTACCGTTATTTTGTGGTGTTCCCGAAAATAATCCGTACGATAACAAAATGCTGTATTATCTGAAACACCAGCTGTCACCTTACTTAACATATTAAACAACATCATTAAAAATGAGCGACTCAGAACACAAAAAATTTCCGATCGGAAGGTTTGAAGAACCCGGAAACATCTGCGACATCAGGCTGGACGAATACATTAAAGTCATCAGGGATTTTCCGGGTAAACTGAAAAACCTGATCGAACATTTTACCGATGACCAGCTGGATACCCAGTACCGGGAGGGCGGATGGACGGTACGGCAGGTTATCAATCATCTGGCAGACAGCCACATCAATAGTTTTATGCGTTTGAAACTGGCCCTTACCGAAGAAAACCCCGTTATAAAACCTTATGACGAAGCCAGATGGGCAGAACTTCAGGACAGTCTGAGCATGCCCGTAAAACCGGCGATGCGGATGCTGAAAGGTACCCACCAGCGATGGACGGTCTTGCTGAAAAGTATGACCAACCGGCATTTTGAAAGAACGTTCCATCATCCTGAACACAATAAGAACTACAATCTGCGAAGTTATCTTGCCTTATATGCCTGGCACTGCAACCATCATTTTGCCCATATCGAAAACTTAAAGAAAGAAAAAGGTTGGTAAAAAAAAGTTTACATCATCCCCCCGACTTACGGGAAATCAGGGAAAGAATTTCCGGCCTCAGTAAGAATTCCCCCAGGAAGTGGGGAAAAATGGAGGTAAGCCAGATGATGCGGCACTGCAGCTGTGTGCTCCAGGTCCCTCAGCAAAAACTCACGCTTCCGCCTATCAACAGGCTGTTCCGCATGATCGGCATAGCCACAAAAAAAGAAATGCAGCTCTTCAACAACGGAATTCCGCGAAATATGCCGACTTTTCAAAAACTTATTGTTAATTTTGAATGTAATTTCGATGAAGAGCAACAAAATCTTCTGAAAACGCTTGATGATTATCTGATTCATTTCAAAAACGGCAGACTGCCGGGTCAGCATGTCCTTTTCGGGAAGATGGAGGAGCGGGACTGGGGCTTTTTGGAGTACAAACATCTCGATCATCATTTAAAACAATTTAACGTATGAGTTTTTTTGATAAAATATTCGGCGGAAAGGAAGAAGCCCCTGAGCAAAAGACTTTCTGGAAAAAAATAGAATCCGAAGAGGATCTGCAAAAGGCCATTGAAAGTTCTTCCGATCATAAGATAGCCATTTTCAAACATTCAACCAGCTGCTTTATCAGTAAAACGGTGCTGAGGAATTTCGAAAAAGAAGTAGCAGGCCTTGAGCATGAGGCAGAACTGTATTATCTCGACCTGCTGGCCCATCGACCGCTTTCCAATAAAATTGCGGAAGATCTCGGCGTAACCCACCAAAGCCCTCAGCTTATCGTTATCGAGAACGGAAAAGCTGTAAACAACGCATCTCATCAGAGTATTTCGGCAGATCAACTTTCGTCATGAAGAATATCAACAATTACCTGGCTAAGGTCCTGAATGTTCCTCTGGAAAGAGTGAATATGTGCAGCCTGCATTATGAAGCCAAAAAAGTACAGAAAAACCAGTTTCTGCTTCAGTATGGTGAAATCTGCAGATATATTTATTTTGTAGAGAAAGGACTTCTGAAAATGTATTCGATCGATAAGAACGGAAAAGAGCACATCATCCAGTTTGCACCGGAAAGCTGGCTGATTTCCGACCGGAGCAGCCTGTACTTCAACGAAAAATCCGTGTATTACATTGAAGCGGTAGAAGATTCAGAAATTCTGATGCTGCCCCCGGATTTTATCAACAGGCTGATCGAAGGATTCCCCAACAGTCTTGAACAAAGCGATATACTTCTGCAGAAGCATATTAAAAGCCTGCAGGACCGGATCAATTCTTTACTGGCAGAAACCGCAGAGGAACGGTACATGAAATTCATTAAAATGTATCCGGATCTCCTGTTAAGGGTTCCGCAGTGGATGATTGCTTCCTATCTGGGAATTACGCCTGAGAGTCTGAGCCGTGTACGTAAAGAGCTGGCAAGAAAAAATTTCGTTCCCGACAGCAAATAACGGGAATGAAAGTTTTTAACCTTGCACAGAATCATCATTTTTGCATTTTAACATAACCCGGATTATACCTGTCTAAAAAAGACTGGAATAAGGATGCTTGAAGCCTGAAACACCCTTGTTCAAAATACTCTCAGGAGCCTTGAATATTATATTTTTACTAAGCTGAAATTTTCTTAAAATTCCTGTTTTTTGTTCTTTTAATTTTTCGGAAAGCCAAATAAATATTATTCGGTTTACCTGATTTTTTATCATCTGTAATAAATTTTGTTATACTGCCGGCTGATTTCAGGCACCGAACGGTTTTTTGCATACCGGCCAGTTTCTTTCATATTACTATTAAAGTGGCATTGAAAATTTCGATTTTTAATCATAAAGTTTTTATAATTATGGAATTTATTGATTATGATCATAAATTTTTAATGATATATTCGCTTATCTTTGATCATCACACCACTTAAAATATAAATATTATGAAATTTTCATCAGCATTCGCAGCTTTAGGATTTCTTCTCCTGAGCTGTGAAAAAAAAGAAACCTCACCTCCTGCCGATATGCAGGATCCGATGGAAGTCACCGATAAAACTTCAGCTGCCCCGATGTCTTCAGACACTGTGACGGCAGCAGACAGTAGCCTTCGGCCAGGCAATGCCGTATCTGATACGACCAACACAGCACGATAAATTTACCATTGAAATTTAAGACCCGCTTAGACTAGGCCGGGTCATCATTCATGGTACGTATGATCTCCAAATGAGAAAGTAGGTATAATGAAAAAATTGCAAAATTAATACGATTAAAATTTTTGGTAAATTTATCTTAAAAGCTAAATATTAGATACTTAACGTCCGGTAAAGGTGATAATTTACTTCACCGGCGGTATAAGTCAGTGTTTACTATTCGCATTCATCATTTATTTATTATCCAATTTTACTTTTACTAAAGATGCTTGAAATTACAAGAAACACTAAAAAGGCAAAATATGATTATCAAGGAAGAACTTCTGTACTCGGCAGGAGCAACAGTAAAACAGTATAAACCAGCTGAAATTATTTTCAGTGAAGGCGATCCGGCTAATTATTATTACCAGATTATAACCGGAGAAGTAAAACTTAACAATTATAACGACGAGGGAAAAGAAATTATCCAGACCCTGCTGGAAGACGGACAGTGCATCGGAGAATCCCTTCTCTTTATGGATAAGCTCTATCCTATTAATGCTATTGCATTAACCAGCTGTAAGGTTCTTCGGCTTCCGAAAAACAATTTTTTCGAGCTCCTCAGGCAGTATCCCGATATCTCTTTCGAAATGAACCGGGTGCTTGCACAGCGACTTTATTTCAAAATTATCATGGCGCAAAACCTGGGCAGCCAAAGCCCGACGGCAAAGCTCAAAGTTCTGATGGATTACCTTAAAAGTTCCCAGGAAGAGCAGGCTCCTTATTCCTTCATGATTCCGCTTACACGGCAGCAGATGGCCAGTCTTACAGGTCTTTGCGTAGAAACCGCTATTCGTACGATAAAGATGATGGAGCGGAATAAAATCTTACAGATAAAAGACCGTAAGATTCTGTATTAATTTTCCGGGATAGGAGAGATGGCCTTTTTGCATCAGAACTTAAAAGAAACATTGAATAATAAGTTGTGTTATTGCTCCGGATATTCTGTGCGGGTATGATGGAAAGAAAAATATTAAAATACAAACCGTAACCCGTTGTATGGATTTACGGCCAACATGACTCCGGTCATAAAAAGGTGAATTATTCTATCGTAAATTTGAGTATATAATTCATCCATATTTCCCAGATACCTCATTTTAAGGTAATTATATTTTATTTTTTTTAACTGAAACCAAACCAATTGCTGTCTAATACTAGTCACGGCCGGCAATATTTATCACTTAATATTAACGTAAAAAAAAAGTTATGAACAACAGAAATTTAGGAAATCGTAGTTCAAGAGGAAATTCCAATTCTTCCGACAATCTTGAGGAAATCTATCAGCTGGGTTATGACCACGGATACAGCGACGCACAGAACGATGAAGATTATGACGATGACTTCTCAGAATACGAAAATTATTTTGAGGATGACGATTATGATGATGACTATGACGATTATGAAGATGATGATTATGATTATGATTATGAAGATGACGGCTATGATGACGAAAACGACTACAGGGCCAGAGGCCGTGGGAACAACGGAAACCAGCAGAGAGACGATCAGGGAAGGTTTACTTCAGGCGGCGGAAGAAGCGGCTCACGCGGAGGATCCGGAAGAGGATCGAACTCCGGCAGCAGATCCGGTTCGGGTTCCGGCGGTGGAAGAGGACGGTCTTCTTCTTCAGGGAACGGAAATTCAGGACGTGGCTTTGCAGCCATGAGCCCTGAAGAACGTACAAGAATTGCCCGTATGGGTGGTCAAGCGTCTCATGGCGGCGGAAGATCTTCTTCAGGCTCAGACTCAGATTCAGGAGGCAGATCAGGCGGAAGAGGTAATTCAGGTTCAGGCTCAGGATCCGGAAATAACAGTGGTTCCGGGCGGGGTTCCAGTTCTGGATCAGGAAATAGCTCAGGCAGTTCGCGGAGAGGTTTCGCCTCAATGAGCAGGGAAGAACGTACAAGGATCGCCCGCATGGGAGGCCAGGCTTCTCACAGAGGCGGCAGATCTTCTGGTTCCGGAAGATCCGGCTTCGGAGGCAGACGTAACAATTCATAATTCTTCAGGATTGCCTCTTTATAAGTGACGGTAAAGAGGCAATCTTTTAAACCAAAAACACCACAATCACCTTATGGCAACCCATACATCAGAAAATAAAAGCAATACTCCAGGCACCGGAACTCCGGCAGCCCATAAAGGTACAACGGCCGTAGATAACGCAAAAGTAGATGGAAACGAAATGAAAACCGCTCCGCTTCATAAATTCTTTGTGTCCGCACTTAAAGACATTTATTTTGCAGAGAATGCCATCATTGATGCCCTTGAAAAAATGCAGGAAGCAGCCACTACCGAAGAGCTGAAAGAAGCATTTGAGGATCATCAGCTGCAAACCAAAAAGCATGTCAGCCGTCTTGAAAAAGTTTTTAAGCTGATCGACGAAACTCCCGAACAGAAGGAATGCAAAGCCATCAAAGGCATTATCGAAGAAGGGGAAGAAATCATCAGGTCTACCGAAGAAGGATCCATGACGCGGGACGCCGCCCTTATTATTGCGGCTCAGAAGGTGGAGCATTACGAAATCGCAACCTACGGAGGACTGGCTCAGCTGGCCATTACCATGGGACACGATAAAGCAGCAGATCTTCTGGAAAAAACATTACAGGAAGAAGAAGATACCGATTACAACCTTACCGAAATTGCGGAAACGTACATCAATTTTGATGCGGAACAGGAAGATTAAAATGTATGAAAAGCCATATGGAGCTTTCTATATGGCTTTTTTACCGATCAGTTGGTTACGGTAACCATCAGCTAAACATCATCATTATCGAAAGAACAATTATTTTTTACTTATTCATTATACGCCAAATCACAAAATATAAAATTTATGAACAACAAGCCACACAACAAAAAGCTGGACCAACTGGAATCACATGCCACGTCTAGCGAAAACACCAGGCTTACAAGCAATCAGGGACTCAGAATCAACAATAACCAGGATTCCCTGAAAGCCGGAAACCGGGGGCCTACCCTGATGGAAGATTTCTTCTTCAGGGAAAAGATGACCCATTTCGATCATGAAAGAATTCCGGAAAGGGTCGTCCATGCCCGTGGATCCGGTGCCCACGGTGTCTTTAAACTCAATAAAAGCCTTGAAAAATATACCAAAGCAGGATTTTTGACAGAAGTAGGAAAAGAAACGCCCGTCTTTGTAAGGTTCTCTACCGTGGCAGGAAACAGGGGAAGTACGGACCTTGCGAGAGATGTAAGGGGCTTTGCCGTAAAATTCTATACCGACGAAGGAAATTACGATTTGGTGGCCAACAATATTCCGGTATTTTTTATTCAGGATGCGATTAAATTCCCGGATCTGGTGCATGCCGTAAAACCGGAACCGCATAATGAAATCCCGCAGGCCCAGTCGGCACACGATACCTTCTGGGATTTTATTTCCCTGATGCCGGAAAGCATGCACATGATCATGTGGCTGATGAGCGACCGTTCGATCCCGAGGAGCTACAGCCGCATGGAAGGTTTCGGGGTGCATTCCTTTAAATTTATCAATAATGAAGGAAGAATGCATTTCGTAAAATTCCACTTCAAGCCGAAACTGGGTGTCCATTCCGTGGCCTGGGACGAAGCCCAGCGGATTTCCGGCGTAGATCCGGACTTCCATAAAAGGGACCTTTGGGAATCCATTGAAAACGGAATGTTCCCGGAATGGGACTTCGGCGTACAGCTGATCCCCGAAGAAGACGAGGATAAATTTGATTTCGATCTTCTGGATCCTACGAAAATCGTCCCTGAAGAGGAAGTTCCGGTAGAACTCGTAGGCACCCTGACCCTGAACAGAAATCCCGATAATTTCTTTGCAGAAACCGAGCAGATCGCTTTCCATCCGGGGCATATTGTTCCCGGCATCGATTTCAGCAAAGATCCGTTGCTTCAGGGAAGATTATTTTCTTATACCGATACCCAGCTTATCAGACTGGGCGGACCGAATTTCCATGAGATCCCGATCAACCGGTCCGTTAAAACCGTTCACAACAACCAGCGCGACGGCTACATGAGGCAGCAGATCAACAAAGGAAAAGTAAGCTATGAGCCGAATTCCATCGGCGGAGGATGCCCGTTCCAGTCGATGATGTCCGAAGGAGGATATGTCTCCCATCAGGAAAGGGTTTCCGGCCCGAAGGTGAGACAGCGCAGCGAGAGTTTTGTAGACCATTACTCCCAGGCTAAATTATTTTACAACAGCCAGTCCGACTACGAAAAGATGCATCTTCAGAACGCATTGATCTTCGAGCTTTCCAAAGTAACGGTTCCCGCAGTACGGGAAAGAATGGTCGGGCAGCTGAACTTTATCGATAAAGCACTGGCTCAGAAAGTGGCAGCTGAAGTAGGTGTTGAGGTAAAAGAACTTGAGTTTCCGAACCAGAGCCTGCCTGCAGACAGCAATCACCAGGATCTCCAGAGTGAAGAAAGAGAAGCCCACACCAGGGTTTCTGGGGCCCTGAGTATGGCCGATACCATTAAGGATACCATCAAAGGAAGGAAAATAGGCTTCATTATGGCCAACGGGGTAAACGCGTTAAGTGTACATGACCTGAAAACCAAGCTGGAAGGAGAAAACGCTGTCGTGGAAATTATCGGCCCGAACATGGTACCGGTAACGACGAATGACGGATCGATGCTGACGCCGAAACACTCGATTACCAGTATCGCCAGTGTGGCTTTTGATGCGCTTTATATTGCAGCAGGAGAAGATTCCGTGAAGGCGCTGCTCACTGCCGGAAACAAACCGCATGTTTTAAATTTCATCAATGAAGCTTACAAGCACTGTAAAGCGATCTATTTCGGGGAAGGATCCGAACCGTTTTATATGAACAGCAACGTAAGCCTTAAAAAGCATATCGACCCGGCGATTGTATCCTGGGAGGATGAAATGCCTGAGAACAAATTCATTGATGCCATTGCAAAGCATAGGGTCTGGCATCTTGAACTGGAAAGAAATACCCAGGATTAATGACATCAGAACATCACCTCATAAAACCATAAAATATTACGTTATGAAAGCTGCAGTCATCCATTTGCCGCGAGTCAGTACGTGTGATACCGTAGATGATCCCCTCATTAAAGATTCCTATGATGTTATCCCGAAAGTAACGTCTACAGCTATCTGCGGGAGCGATCTGCATTTGTTTTCCGGTGGAATCCCTCAGGCAAGACCAACTTGGACGGATTTTTGATAAAGGAATAACTATAAGAGCCGGACAGTGCAATGTCCATACCATCCGATGAGTTGATGGAATATGTATAGAGCGGCCGGGTTACTTTAGATGATATCATTACCCATCATCTGTCATTGAAAGATGTTTCTAAAGGTTACTAGATTTTCGATAAAAAGATAGACAACTTGTGTAAAAGTGGTTCTCTATCCGTGGAAATCTTCTACCCCCCTAAACATAAATACACACACACTTAAATATAAAATTATGGAATTTCAAAAAAACCTCCTGGAATACATCAGCCAGTCGCTGATGACCGCAGACGAAACGATTTCGGTTGTAGAAAGTGTTACCTCTGGCTGCCTGCAGCTGGCCTTTTCACAAATGCCGAACGCCTCTCTTTTTTACAAGGGCGGAATAACGACCTATACTATGGCAGAGAAGGTAAGGCTATTGAATGTAGATCCTGATGAAGCCGAGGAATGCGACTGTGTTTCTGAGAATATTGCGGAAACCATGGCATTGAATGTAGCCAGGCTTTTCGAATCCGACTGGTCCATCGCAACAACCGGCTACTGCACACCGATCAGAAATTCATCCTATAAAATTTTTGCTTATTTTTCCTTTGCCTATAAAGGGGAGATTGTACTGACGAAAAAACTGGAACTGCATCCTAAAACGCAGGCACTGAATGCTCAACTCTATTACACCGAATTTATACTTGGGTGTTTTAAAAGCGAGATCAACCAGCTGCTTATCTTAAAATAAAAAACAAATGAACAGGAAGAACCAGTATGCTTTAATTACAGGAGCTACCAGCGGGATCGGCTATGAACTGGCAAAGCTATTTGCCAAAGACGGGTATGATCTTGTAATGGTTTCCAGAAACCACGATGAGCTTCAGGCAAAAGCCAATGAATTTAAAAGTTACGGGATCAATGTCATCACCATGGCCAAGAACCTGTTTACGCAGGATGACGCTTTCTCCCTGTATTCCGAACTTAAGTTAAACGGAATCAGCCCGGAGATCCTCGTCAATGATGCGGGACAGGGCGTATACGGAAAATTCCAGAATACCGATATCCATCGTGAGGTGGATATCATTAACCTGAACATTGTTTCCGTTATAATCCTGACCAAGCTTTTCCTCAAAGACCGCCTGGCTAAAGGATCCGGAAGGATTCTGAATCTGGCATCGATTGCCAGCAAGGCCCCGGGTCCATGGCATTCGGTATATCACGGAACAAAAGCTTTCGTACTCTCATGGTCCGAAGCCATCCGTGAGGAACTGAAGGATTCAGGGATTACGGTGACTGCGCTCTTGCCAGGGCCTACCGATACGGACTTCTTTAATAAAGCCGGTATGAACGAAAGTAAAATTCTTGAGGATAAAGATAACCTGATGTCGCCTGAACAAGTGGCGGTGGACGGTTATAAAGCCCTCATGAATGGGGAGGATAAAGTAATATCCGGCCTGACAAATAAGCTTTCTGTGGCAATGACCAATATTACAACCGACAGCATGGCGGCACACCGGATGGGGGAAATGCAGAAGCCCATGAACGAAAAGTAATTTCATAATGGGGAAATTAAAGTTAGAAAATAAATCCGTTCTGATTACGGGAGCGGATAGCGGAATAGGAAAAGCAGTGGCCTTGCTCTTTGCCAAAGAAGGGGCTGATGTGGCTATTGTTTACCATTCCAGTAAAGAAGATGCGGAGCAGGTAAAAGCCGAAATTGAAGAACTTGGAAGAAAATCGGTGATCATGCAGGGGAATGTAAGTGATGCTGGCTTCTGTAAAGAGGCAGCTGAAAAAACAATTGCTGAATTCGGAGGAATTGACATCCTGATAAACAATGCCGGCGTACAGTTTCCTGCCGACAGCATTGAAGATCTTGCAGAAGAGAACATCCGGAAAACATTCGATTCCAATATCATCGGGATGATCCTGCTTACGAAAGCGGTTTTCCCGCATCTCAAAGAAGGAAGCGCAATTATCAACACCACTTCTGCAGCAGCCTACCAGGGACATCCCGAACTCTTGGATTATTCGGCAACGAAGGGCGCCATTGTTTCTTTTACCCGTTCACTGGCCCTGCAGGCAAAACCGAAAGGAATCCGTGTGAATGCCGTAGCACCGGGACCGGTAGCCACGCCGCTCACCGAAGCGACCTTTGGAGACACGAAAGAAGATCCGGGCAAGCCGCCTTTCGAAAGAAATGCATCGCCGGAAGAGGTGGCCTACAGCTTCCTGTTTCTGGCCTGCCGGGATTCGGCACAGATGTCAGGGCAGGTACTGCATCCGAACGGCGGACTCATCGTCAGCGGATAAACTGATTAAAACCGATTAAACTAAATTTATGAAAACCAAAGCCATCATGATTATGGGGATGATTTCCCTATGGACCTTCACGTCGTGCCGATGTGATCTGCCTTCGGATGAACCGGAAGATGAGAACAAAGACAAAGATACCCAACAGTTCAGGCAGTCAAATCTGGAAAACGATACCCTGCTGTCATTAAATAAGTAATACCGGGTATTTTAACCAACCACTAATCACAAAAACAGTAACGATATGTATAGAGACGGAGCGAGAAAAAGCATCTGGCAGGAAGAGATAAAAAGATTTTCTTCGGAAACCGGCTTTCACCATCAGTACGATGCAGCCATCGTAGGAGGAGGAATTACCGGTGTTTCTACTGCCTTAAAATTACAGCAATCGGGTAAAAAATGTATTCTGCTGGAAGCGGCCAACATCGGTTTCGGAACTACCGGCGGAACCACCGCCCATTTAAATGATTTTTTTGATACGACTTTTAAGGAAGCCATCAGCGATTTTGGTGAAGATAATGCTAAACTGCTCGCAGAAGTAGGACAGGAGGCGATTGGAATAATAGAAACCAACATCAGGAATTATAATATTGACTGCAATTTCGAGCGAAAGACCGCTTACCTTTTTGCTCTGGATGAAAAACAGGAAAAACAGCTGCAGGATATTGTAGACGGTGCTTCGGAAGTAGGACATGAAATGAGGTATGTGGATGAAATCCCTTTTCCGATTCCTTTTAAAAAGGCGGTTTCCATTCCGGACCAGGCGCAGTTTCACCCCATCAGATATATTAAAGCTTTAGCTGAAGCCTTCATCAACGCAGGCGGAATGATTCTGGAAGACTGCCTCTGCGAAAATTATGATGAACAGGAAGACGAGGTTATTTTAAAAACTTCAAAAGGTGAAATCAGAGCGTCAAATGTGGTGTATGCTACCCACATTCCTCCGGGATTAAGCATTCTCCATACCACCAATGCGCCGTACCGGAGCTACGCGATGGCATTCAGCCTGAAGGATGAAAATTATCCGAAAGATTTAGGTTATGATCTGATCGATCCATATCATTATTACAGGGTTCAGGAGATAAATGGAGAAATGCTCCTGATTGCCGGCGGGGAGGACCATAAGACCGGTCACGAAGAAGATACCGGTGAATGTTTTTCACGGCTGGAAAATTACGTGAGGAAATACTTCGATGTGGAAACGGCGTATTACAGCTGGTCCAGCCAGTATTACGAGCCGACGGACGGATTCCCGTATATCGGAAAGCTTCCCGGAAGTAAAGGAAAAGTGTATGCCGCTACCGGCTTCAGAGGAAACGGAATGATTTTCGGGACGATCTCCTCACAGATCATTTCGGATTTAATTACAGACGGCAGCAGCAAATATGAGAACGTATTTAATCCTTCCAGGATAAAGCCGATTGCCGGATTTACCAGTTTTGTAGAAGAGAATGCAGTGGTAGCGTATGATTTTATTAAAGATAAGCTTTTTAAAGAAAAGATTACATCTCTCAGTGATGTAACGGAAGGAGAAGCCAAAGTGGTAAAATATGAAGGCGATTCCTACGCGCTGTACAAAGAGACCGGCGGAAAAGTTCATCTGGTGAAGAGTACCTGCCCCCATGCAAAATGCGAAGTACGATGGAACAGTGCCGAACTCAGTTGGGACTGTCCCTGCCATGGTTCCAGGTTTAATGTAAACGGAAAGATCCTCACCGGACCAAGTGTAACCGCTTTGCAAAGGGTGGATCCTGAAGACTCCGAATCTTAAATTTCAATTGCATTAATGAATAAGCACCGTTTTTTTACCGTAACGGTTTAAGCATCGTTTTAATTATACTGATGTTCATCTCCCTTATGGGGCAGTTTCTTACCGGCTGGAAGACCTTGAACAAGGAACTGGCTGAGAATGGAAGTGCCTTACTAAGCCTGGACCAATATATCCGCAGCGGCCATTTTATTCAGGCCACCTTTGAAAATTGGGAAAGCGAGTTTCTTCAGATGATGATTTATGTGGTACTGACGGTTTCCCTACGGCAGAAAGGTTCCAGCGAATCCAAATAAATCGCTTGATAAAAAAGAAGAAGTGGACCAGGAGCCGGAACCGCATCCTGATGCGCCATGGCCCGTACGAAGAGGAGGAATCTGGCTGAGGCTGTATAAACATTCACTTTCTTTGGCATTTGGCATCCTGTTTGCAATAAGTTTTTCGCTACACTTTTACGGAAGTCTGAAGGACTACAACGAAGAACAGATTTCCAAAAAGCAGCAGGTGATCACAGCTTCGGAATATATAACGGAGTCCAGATTCTGGTTTGAATCTTTCCAGAACTGGCAAAGTGAATTTCTCGCCGTCGCATCGTTGGTAATCCTGTCGATTTGGCTGCGTGAAAAAGGTTCTCCGGAATCAAAGCCCGTAGATATGCCGCACACTGAGACACCTTAGTTCCCTCGTTATTAAAAACACTCAGAAAAAACCGTACCTCGTTGTATGGTTTTTTTATTTTAGCAATCCGATCAAAATTACTCTGATAATTAATATTTTTTTAAAAATTTTGTTTAATTAAAGACTTTGGTTGTGTTACTTAAGTAATGATGCCTCATATTTTACGTATATAAAAATAGCGGTACCTGATGAGTTTGAAGTCTGCTAATGGGCCGGCGAATAAACTTGGATAGATTGATAAAAATCAACCAGATTTTGAAAATCCTTCAGGTTGGCAACTTCATATTGTTACAGGAAAAATGTTGATACTGAATAACTACAAAATAAATAAGGCCGCAAAAAATTCTGCGGCCTCACATTATTTAATAGTTGAAGTATTTGCGTAATAAGGATCTTAGATTTTAGCATTACCTTCTACACCGTCGGAATTATCGGTTGTTTGCCCGGTAACGGCATTGGCCACAAAATTAAGGATGCTCACCAGTTTCCCGGCTTTGGTATCCCAGTAATAAGAATCTTTCGGCTCTACCCTGATAATTGATACATTCGGATCGTCTTTACCGTCCTCAAACCATGCTTTAGCCATTGGTGACCATTTGTCTTCAATCGTAGACTTATCTTTATAAATTGTTGCATCACCGAAAACGGAAAGGTACTGGTAATCGCCGTTGTTCATGAAAAATAACTGTACTCTTTTATCGTCTTTTATTTCAAAATTTTTGTTGCTCGTATCGCCGCTGATGAACCATAAGTTTCCTTCATCATCCGTTTCCTGTAAAGTCATCGGGCGGGAATTGACCGGAAGGGTATTCAGTTCCGTACAGAACATGCAGATCTTTGCATTTTCTGAAAGTTCTTTAATTTTTTTAATCGCTTCTGTGTTCGTAAGATTTTCTGTTGACATAATAAATATATTTTAAGTGACTGGTTTAATTAAACCTGAATTTAATTACAGTACGTATTCAAAAATCCGACCATAATCGAAATATTAGAGCGGAAAGATCAATAATGTAAGAGCGAATCACCAATTATGCCTGGTAACTGAATGATCAACATAATTTGATTAAGTTGTACCGGTAATGAAAGCATCATTTAATCAGGTATTTCAGGAAATTCACAAGTGCAGCGAATTGACTATTTAACATTTACAGAATCTCCATTTGCTTTACCGCTGAATCTCTTATAAAAACAGAAGAGTCCGAAAAGGTAAACGCAATGCAGCAGCTGCGCTTCAATAGCCATCCAGTTTTCGATCGAGCAGCTTCCGGCTGTCAGGATGCTCATTAAAACCAACGCTGCATACAGCGTATATTCCGTCTTTATGTTTATCAGCAATAAAAGCCCGATAACCGCTTCCGCTACCGGAAGGAAATAACTGAAAGGAACAATTAAAGCTTCCGGAATAGTTGATTTTTCCATTGTTTTCACCATCCAGGTACTGAAATCCGGTAGTTTTGGCAGCCGGACCAATCCGTGGCCCAAAAGAGAAACCGCCACCGGCAGCCTCAGAAAAAAGAAAGCCGTTCTGAAATCTTTCATACTTAATTATTTTAATTAAAATTTCTGATACGAACCATTGAGATCTATACGTGATTTAAAAAATTCAGCCAGTTTTATTCTAAGCAAAAGGCTGAATAAATCTTTGATTTCACCTTATTCCAATTTTAAGGTCTTCATCCACCTTACTGGTTCAGACTACATTCCACATCGCCCTTTTTACTCTTCATCTGACTTTTCCTGTCCGGATTCCTTTAAATATTGAATAATCCCGATCACATCATCCTTACCAAAGCCTGCAGTACTTGCGCCCTGATAAGTCCGGATCAATGTTTCCGACAACGGGAACTGTGCCCCTGCATTTTTTGCCAGAAGAATGTCTTTCAGCATGAGATCAAGGGAAAAGGCAGGATCATAATTTTCATTAACTAAAAGAGGGGTTTTTACTTTCGTGGCACCGCTGCCGCTGGCACTTTCATTGATGATGTCCAGCATTTCCTTACGGTCGATTCCCAACTTATCTGAAAAGAGAACGGTTTCCGCCAGTCCCTGGTACAGGCAGGAAATAAAATAATTTACCGCCAGTTTTGCGGCAATTCCTTTACCGTTTTCGCCCAGATGCCGGATCTCTTTTCCTAATTTTTCAAGATAGGGTAGAGCCCGGTTAATATCACGCTCTTTACCGCCGGCCATAATGATGAGCGTCCCGTCGGCGGCCGGTTTGGTACTTCCCGCCACCGGAGCATCGATAAAAGAAGCTTCTTTGATGATCACGGCTGCCGAAATCTTACTGCTGGCTTCAGGCGAAACGGTACTCATATCCACGAGCAGCTTTCCTGAGAGATCCTGAGTCAGAATTTCTTCAAATACTTCCTTCAACGCTTCATCATTCGTCAGCATGGTAAAGATAATATCACTGTTTTTTACGACGTCTGCCACCGAATTGCAGACAATGGAATTTTCCCGGAAGTCATCCGCCTTCTCCGGTGTCCTGTTATAGACCGATAGCTGAAATCCTGCCTTTTCCAGATTTTTTGCCATAGGATGCCCCATATTTCCAAGGCCGATAAATCCTAATCTTTCTTTGTTCATTTTTTTCTCAGATTTGTTTATCTTAAAATTAATTTAAAAGGTCGATGATGAATGGTGAATTTTATTTTTAAAATTGATTTACAGGAGTATCTGCTAAATGCAGGTACTGTAAAACCGCCCCTTCAAAAATTCTTCTGGAATTTCCGCCACCTCTCCCAAAGGAGTGGAATTGTGGTTAAAGTTTTATCAGCTTCGTTTTGAACTAATTTACGAATTTCTTTTCACAGCTTATATAAACTTGACCAGCGAATTCACTATTATCCAACCATCTTCTAGCTAAGGTCAATCATTGATTTTAAATGTTAAATAAATATTTCCAAACATAAAAAATTAACCGGCAAAGCGGATTGACCATTGACCATTTACTGCAGATACTAAAACCTTTCAACAAGCTCACTAATGCTGTCGATCTCCTCTTTGCTCAGATTAATCTCGGCTGACCTGGCATTCTGCACGGCCTGTTCTGCATTTCTTGCTCCTGCCAGGGCCACGGTAATTCCCGGTCTCTCAATAGTCCACCGGAGAACGAGCTGTCCCAGGGTAGCGCTGTGCCGGTCAGCAACAGGTTTTATCTGATCCAGCAATGCATTGGTTTTTTTAATGAAATCCGGCTGGAAGTGTTTGTGGCCGGCACGGTGGTCGCCTTCCTGAAACCGGTAGCCGGGTGTTATTTTACCCGTCAGTAAACCTCTTTCGAGCGGACTGTAGGCCAAAACGGATTTATTATTCTCCATACAGTAAGGAACTGTTTCCTCCTCAACTCCGCGGTTCACCATGCTGAACGGAATCTGGTTCGAAACCAGCTTCAGGGTTTTCTCTGCTTCTTCCATCTGCGCGGCGTTATAATTGCAGACGCCAGCAAAACGTACTTTTCCCTGTTCGATCAGCCTGGCAACCGCTTCAAAAGTTTCGTCGATCGGTGTGGTGGAATCCGGCCAGTGGATCTGGTACAGGTCGATGTAATCCGTGCCCAGTCTCTTTAGGCTCTGTTCGCATTCATAGATGATGCTGTCTTTTCCCGCATACTTGTAGACATCAATGTCCTCCCCGTTGTTATTTTTGCTGTGCATGGCGAAATCCCCCTTGGCAAGGTCCCAACGCATTCCGAATTTGGTCAGGATCTGAACCTGGTCCCGCGAAATTCCTTTGATTGCTTCCCCTACGATTTCTTCACTGGTTCCCTGGCCGTAAATCGGAGCCGTATCGATGGAGGTTACCCCCGCGTCATAAGAAGCCCTGATGGCTTCAATGGCATCATTCCGGTCGGTGCTTCCCCACATCCATCCTCCGGCCGCCCATGCGCCGAACGTTATAGCTGAAACTTCAAGATCGCTTTTTCCTAATTTTCTGTATTGCATATTGTAATAATTTTAATGGTATGATATGACTTGCCCGGTTAAACTTCTGTTTATGGGCTTTTCCTGAAAATAGAACTGATTTATACTGATCCTGTTTGAATTATTTAGCCGGATCATTCAGATATTTGCATCCCATAAAAACATCTCTTTCACATCAAAAAAGCCACCAAATTACGTTTCGGGAAGTAAATTACCGATAATTTACCTTAGAATGAGCCTTTTAGCCGGAATCAGGAAAAATTCAGCAGCAGTAATTTTTTTTAACGGCAAAACTTACCGAAATTTGTACCGATGGAAACAATGAAGGTAATAAATATCGAAAGCTGGAACAGAAAAGAACATTTTGAATTTTTTTCCAAAATGGCAAGTCCGTATTTTGGGTTTACCACTGAAGTCGATTGTACCAAAGCCTATGACGATGCCAAAGAAAAAGGCCATTCCTTTTTCGCAGTATACCTTTACAAATCAATGGTTGCCGTGAATACGGTAGACGAACTTAAACTCAGGATTGTCGGGGATCAGGTGATCCTCTATGATGAGGTGCATGTCGGAAGCACCATCGGACGTCCGGACGGAACTTTCGGATTTTCATTTTTTCATTATTCTGATGATTTTAACGTATTCAATGCCGGTTTACAGGAACAGATCAGTACGGTGCATCGCTCTGCCGGTCTGGGAATACGGAATGAAGTTCTTCCGGTAAACCATATCCGGCACACCACGATCCCGTGGAACTCCTTCAGCGCTTTGTTGCATCCGACCAATTTTGATCCGAAAGAATCTATCCCGAAAATTACTTTCGGGAAATTCAGCATCCGGGAGGGCAGGAAATTTTTACCGGTGTCGGTAGAAGCGCATCACGGATTAGCAGACGGCCTGCATCTGGCAAAATATATAGAAGAATTTCAACGGCTGCTGAATCTTTAATTCAAATTAATCTGTACAATTCCTTCTGGTTCCAAAAA
Organism: Chryseobacterium hagamense; assembly: GCF_007991455.1. Classification (GTDB taxonomy): domain Bacteria; phylum Bacteroidota; class Bacteroidia; order Flavobacteriales; family Weeksellaceae; genus Chryseobacterium; species Chryseobacterium hagamense. The sequence goes on from NZ_BJYJ01000001.1 coordinate 346,001, forward strand.
CGCTGAGAAAGTTTCTCTGATATGACGATCCCTTTGAAAAAAATTGGCTGCTACCATTCAAGTACTATGAAATAGGCAGGGCGTATCACTTACATGAATGATTCTGAGTATTATATTACGAAATGTTTGTAATTTTTGTAAGTGATTGATTATAATCATAAAAAACAGACTCTAAAATCATCTAGTTTTGTAAATAAGTAAGGCCTGATACAGAAGTTCTATAAAGGGATTAAAAATATTATCGTGGTACCTATGTGGTATTTTAATTATATAAATTTTTAATCATTTTTTATTTCTTTGTCTTTGCCTAAAAATAATTTACAGATTCTGTAGAATATTTTTAATCTTAAACTAAAACTAAGAAAAAAAAGATACTTGTCTTTATGTTTTAAGATTACAGATACTTAAACCAAAATATACTCCTGAAGGAAAAATCCGGGCGGAGTGGAAAGAAGAGCGATTAATACTGGAACTTATTATTCATAAGTGACAGCCCTAGTAGAGATGAGAAAAATATGAGAAACGAAAAGACTGAATTTAATTTAGAAGATATTAACCAAAAGATTTTTGTGCAGGAAGAAATTTTAACATTAGCAAAAGAGAACTCACCGCGTCTGCTGAATAAATTCAGACTGGTAGATCCCGACTTTTTTAATAAATTATCAGCAATTCAGCCTAACCTGAAGAATTCTGAATTGATATTTTGTATTTATCTGAAGCTCAATCTGACGACCAAAGAGATTGCAACCTATACGTTTGTAACTCCGAAGGCGATTCAGAACCGGAAAAACCGGCTCCGGAAGAAACTGAGCATTGCTTCGGATTTAGATATTTATAAATGGTTTAATGAAATTTAAACCATTTTTTTTTTCAAAATTCCATAACGGATTTTTCCAGGTCGTGGTACAGCAGCACTTTCCAATTGTGTTCTGAAGCAGCCTTAGCCCATCTTATTCTCAGATCCATTGCCTTCCTGCCATCGAAATCACTCTTGTATGCAAGGCGGTATTTCAGATACAATTTCTGCGGCAGGTTATCAGCGCCGTAAAAAACAGTCTCCTCATCAGTGCTGATCCGGAAAACCTGCATAAATGGTGTGTGGCCACCCGTCACTTCAAAAGAATTTTCCTGTGTAATATTTCCTTGGTCCTCGTCCATCCGGACGATGTTCTGAAGCTGTATCAGTTTTTCGAGCGTATCAAAATTAAAAGAGTGGCTTGACCGGTTTTTCATGGCAAACGCCAGTTCCCTTTTCTGCATATAAATTTCCGCATTCGGGAAAGTGGCTTCAAAACCATTTTCCGTCCGGGTAATTGTTGTTTCAATATGATCTTTGTGTAAACGGGAAAGCAGGACCTTCGTCACCTGGCTGGGATGGATGTTTTCATTCTCGAGAATTTCAGAAATTACTGTTTTCCCATCTTTATTTTTCCAGCCAATTCCGGCATCCAGCAGAATAACATCGTGTTCAGTAATAACCAGAAACGGTGTTACGGACATTTTTATTCTTTTCAGATGCTCCCCATTCTCCTCTGTCAACATGGTAAAATCTTTGGTTTTACCGGTAGAAAAGCTGCCTTCTTTTAGTGGAACAATTCTCATTAGGCAAAGTTCAGGAATATTTATAAATCATAAAAATTTTTATGGCAGTTCCTATCATCCGAAACCGACAGAATCATGCCTGATGCTGATCTTAAATAACATGGATTCAGACCTGTTCATTTATATTCGGTTATTTAATTAATGCAAAATAAAATTAAAGCTGGGTAAGCCAGGTTTTAAACATAATTCATCCGGGTAGAATCACTAAAACGATTCACGCTTCCGACAGAATGCAATCCTATCCTGAATACATCCACTCTCAAGCATATTATAACAATGTAAATCCGATTATATTCAACACATATTAAACTGTTTATTTAGCTAAAAAATTAAGCTGATGCTATTCGCAGATGATTTTAAATAAGAAATTTCTCCGATAAAATGATGAAGATTTAATTTGGTCACAAGGCTTTTAATCATACGGTAACAGAAAACTTCCGGCATTCTGCATCCCTTTTCCAGCCATTTAATCTGAATTCTGCTTTGGGTTCACGTTAAATAAGTATTTTTGCAATACGGTTTTATAAATGAACTTTGATTAAATGAAAGATATGCAGTTGAATTCTACCGGCGGTATTTCGCGTGCGGTTATCTGGCTGATGGCTGTTATTTCCGGGCTTGTGGTGGCAAACATTTATTACAACCAGCCGTTGCTGGGTCTTATTGCAAAGGATCTGGAAGTTCCTGAAAGCGCCGTAAGCAGAATTTCGGTCCTTACCCAGCTTGGATATGCCGCGGGCTTACTGCTGATCGTTCCTCTGGGCGATAAACTGTTCCGGAAAAAGCTGATCCTGACAGACCTTATTCTGGTTTTCGTTTCTTTAGTAGGGATGGCTTTCGGTACTGAATTGTGGATGCTCTACATCGCCAGTTTACTGATTGGCATTACCTCTGTGATTCCCCAGCTGTTTATTCCTATTGCAGCCGAACTTTCTTCGGATAAAGAAAAGTCCTCCAATATCGGAACGGTAATGTCCGGGCTGTTGCTGGGCATTCTGTTATCCAGGTTTATCGGCGGGATCGTCGGTGAACTTTGGGGCTGGAGAGCGATGTTCGGTATAGCTGCAGGAATAATGGTTGCCGTCTGGTTTGCCGTCTACAAAATGCTTCCTGAAGTACACCCTAATTTTACAGGGACTTATGGTCAACTTATGAAATCCGTTTTTAATCTAGCTAAAACGCAGCCGGTACTCAGGCTGGCTTCTTTCCGGGGGGCGATGGCTTTCGGATCGATGTGTGCACTCTTTACGACGCTTGTTTTCCACCTCGAAAATCCTCCGTTCAATGCGGGCTCTTCTGTGGTTGGAAGCTTCGGGCTGGCCGGGGCAGTGGGGGCGCTGGCGGCTGCAAGGGTGGGGAAACTTCAGCAATATCTTGATCTCAACCGCATAATTATCTATTCGCTGCTGGTGGTTCTGGGAAGCTGGCTGTTTTCTTATTTTGCCGGAGCAACCTATTGGGGATTGATTGTCGGAGTTATCTTGATAGACCTCGGCGTACAGTCCAGCCACATCATGAACCAGACCAACTATTTCATGATTAAATCCAATGCGGTCAACCGGCTGAATACCGTCTATATGGTTTCCTATTTTATCGGAGGGTCTTTCGGGACCTGGGCGGCGTCCATCGCATGGGGACACGCACAGTGGAGTGGGGTCTGCTCGGTAGGAGCGGTTATGGCTCTGGCTGCACTGGCAGCACACCTGGTATTCAGCAGGAAAGTGCAATCTGAAAAATGATACCTGTTTATAAATCAATTTAATTAAAAATCAATACAATGAAAATAGAAATCTGGTCGGATGTGATGTGTCCGTTTTGCTATATCGGCAAAAATAACTTTGAAAAAGCGCTAGCTCAACTTCCGTTTAAGGATGAAGTGGAAGTGGAATGGAAGAGTTTCCAGCTGGATCCTACCCTCCACCCTAAAGAAACAAAATCCACTTTCGATTATTTCAGGGAGAAGAAAGGTTTTCCCGAAGCACAGGCCCAACAGATGATCAGTCAGGTCAAACAAATGGGTGCCGGTGCGGGAATTGATTTCCAGTTCGAAAAGGCTTTGATCACCAATACGTTTGCAGCACATAAAATCCTGCATCTGGCCAAAAAATACAGCAAATCCGACGAAATGGAAGAAGCCCTTTTCACGGCGCACTTCATCGACGGAAAAAATGTCGGGGATCATGAGACCCTGGTTTCTCTGGCCGCATCTACGGGAATCGATCAGGAAGAAGCCAGTCAGGTCTTACATTCAGAAACCTTCGATGCTGAAATCGGTAAGGATATTGAGGAGGCAAAGATCAATGGCGTTTCCGGTGTCCCTTTCTTTATCCTCAACGGTAAATACGCGGTTTCAGGAGCCCAGCCGGCCGAACTCTTTGTCAGTGCGCTTCAGCAGACGTATGATGAAACGGTTGTGCATTCAAAAATTCAGACAGATAACAACGCGGCGTGTGATGTTGACGGTTGCGAAATCTGATAAACATTCAGGGGGAAATTAAAACAGATGTAAGATTAAGGAAGTTTCACACATAGGTCAGGTGAGATGAAGAGGCACTTATTGTGTATATTTCAGAGCACATCAGATAAAAAATCAGAGATTTTTCAGGAGTTCAGCTTAATTCTGGTAAGATGGCTGAGACTCTCAAAGCTCCGCTTCCGGACTGACGATTATTAACCACCATAGTCACAAAAGAAATATTGGCTGTATAAAGTTGAATGCCTCACGTTTAAAACAGCGTACAAAAGTTTAAAAATCAAAATTTTATACCTCGTGATGAAACGATGGCCTTTCCGGTGGCTGAGCGGAGCTGAAGCCACGTTATCATCCGAGAACCTATAGTTAAAAAGCAGAATAAGAAATAATAAAATGATCAGAATAAACGAAGGACTGGAATTTCCCCTTGAAGATACGCTTTTTGTCTTTGCCCTGGATTCGGAGGCAGGAAAAGTGTTCAATGATAAAAACAAACTGATAACCGGCATCGGCAAGGTAAATGCCGCCATGGAACTGACGAAAGAAATTTACCGCAAACGCCCGAAGCTGATCGTTAATCTCGGATCGGCAGGAAGCCAGAATTTCCATAAAGGTGATATCGTCTGCTGCACCAGGTTTATCCAGCGGGATATGGATGTAAGAGGCTTAGGTTTCAGTCTGTATGAAACCCCATTATCAGGCATACCGCCGGTTTTGGAATACGGAATTAAACACCACGTCCTTCCGGAAGGCATCTGCGGAAGCGGCGACAGTTTTGAAATGAACCACTCTGAAACGGTGTACAATATCGTGGATATGGAAGCCTATCCGCTGGCCCTTATTGCGATGAAAGAAGAAATCCCGTTTCTGTGCCTGAAATACATTTCCGATGACGCCGGAAGCGATGCCGCGGACGACTGGGCGGTACAGGTGCATCTGGCATCGGAAGCCTTTAAAACTATTTTATTTACATAATTTCTAAAAATGATATCCATTCACATGATCATGGCTTCCCTGAAAGATCTTGCTATTTTGCAGGATCTGGGAAGGCAGACCTTTTACGAAACCTTTGCTCCGCATAATTCCGAAGAACAGATCCGGCAGTATCTGACCGAAAGTTTTGCAGAAGATAAATTAACCCGAGAATTAAAACATCCCGATTCCCTGTTTTTCATCGCATGGGAAGAAGAGAACCCGGTAGGGTATTTAAAAGTAAATTCCGGGGAAGCACAGACGGAACTGCAGGATGACACTTCGCTGGAAATCGAAAGGATCTATGTGAGAAGTTCGCATCATGGTAAAAAGGTCGGCCAGCTCCTGTATGACAAAGCCCTGGAAACAGCTGTTGAACAACAGAAAAAATATCTTTGGCTGGGCGTCTGGGAAGAAAACCACCGGGCCGTCAGCTTTTATAGGAAAAACGGATTCGAGGAATTCGGCAAACATATTTTCAGATTGGGAGATGAAGAGCAGACCGATCTGATGATGAAGAGAATGTTGGATTAAGTAAATTTGAACTTAACAGGCTGGGGCCGGGAAGCAAAAGCCGGTAATTTCTTTATAAATTCAACGCGAATTAGACCCTATCTGACTGAATTACAATCGGACATTATAAGAATCGGAATTTAATCCGGTGAATCAAAATTTTGGATAGATTTCTTATTTGTAAGGTGAATCCGAACGTATTGATATCCTATTCAGCCGATTATATAACTCAAAAAGAAAAATCAGAATGATTCAGTCGGGATTTTGGATACCTCTCATCCTGGTAGAACCAATAAACGGTTCACCCTTCTGACAGGATTTTATTCTACCCCTGTACCAAGCCGTTTCTTCAGGACTTTAAAACGATATTCATCCGTCTCCGATTGAAAAATAACCAAAAACCTGTTATTGAGGATTAAATAAAAACTCCTCTGATAAAGTGGTAATCTATTCAGTTTAATGATCAGGGCCTTTGATCCTCTATTTGATACGAGAAACTTCCGGCATCCGGCATCTTTCTTCCAGTCTCATCCGATTTCTACTTTAAATCTCATAAATCTCAGCATCCGTAAAAACATAGAATTTTCCTTTTTTAGGGAGATTTTTTGTATCCAGGCCTGTAAACTCACTGAAGGCAGGAAGCAGCAGCTGGTTGTCGGTGACGACAAAACACGGCAGCTTTATTTTCTTTACGGAAGAATGGATGACGAATCCGGGATGGATGTGCCCGGTTACCTGGAATTTTTCCTGTTTTTTTTCAAAATCATGGATGAAAAGAAAATCTCCGTTCTCAAAGGATCTTGATTTAAAATTCAGGCATAATTTCGCTTCGAGTCTTTTAGAAAGGCGGTCGTGATTGCCCTCTACAAGATAAAACTGCAGACCGGGATACTGATTCCGCCATTCGCAGAATTCATCTACATCCGAATTGTCTCCCGCATGCAGCAAATCGCCGACGACAATAAATTTTTCAGGCTGGAAATATTCAATCAGGATCGAAAGCCGCTCCAGGTCGTTTTTCATCAGATGACTGGTCAGGGCAATGCCATTTTTCCGGAAATGAGCCGCTTTGCCGATGTGCAGATCGGAGAGGATCAGTGCTTTTTCTTTCTTCCAGAACAAAGCTCTCTGATTGGTTAAAGTAAACTGTTCGTTTTGAAGGGTTATATTTTTTGTTACGATTTTCATTTTTAATTGTTCGAATGTAGAGGTCGGTGGTGAATGGTCAATCTGCTGCGCTTGTCAATTTTTAAATGATACGAAAAACGCATTGGCGAAGCCACATTCACTATTTACCATAGACTTTTATAATAAATAAATGTTGAGCAGTCAATTCCTCCGGGACAATGGCCGGTTTTAAATGATTTCAGAAAATTCACCTGCAAAGCGAAATTCACCATTGACGATTGACAATTCACTATTTCACTTTCCTTGCCTGCTGGATGAGTTTCTGGATCCTTGAATCCAGGTCTTCGCTGGAAAGGGTCTGCCTCAAGCTGTCGACTTTTATCGGGAAACTTAATGGGGTAAAGGTATTGGCAAATTTCAGGATTATTTTTGACTTTTCAATACGTTTGAAGGCTTCAACGAGACGCTGCTCCTGAAGCTGCGCATTAAAAACCTCCGTATACGATTGCCTTACCAGGAAATGATTCGGATCGTAATCTTCCAGTACTTTGAAGATCAGTCCGGCCGAACTCTGAAGCGATTTATTGGAACGTTGCTGACCCGGGAAATTCTGGACCACCATCCCCGAAATTACCGCAATGTCACGGAACTTCCGCCGCGCCATTTCTGCCGCATTGATGCTGGAAATCACATCATTCATCAGGTTATCTCTCGTCAGGATCTTATCCAGGTTGTCTTCATTCAGCGGAATTTCCTTATCGCTGAACAGTTCGAAACCGTAATCGTTCATTGCCATCGAAAAAGAGATCGGGGCCAGCTTGGAAATCCGGTAAGCCACCAGAGCGGCCATCACTTCGTGCACCAGCCGTCCCTCGAACGGATACATAAAGAGATGATAGCCTTCGCGGTTCTTGATGAGTTCCACCAGGAATTCATCTTCTTCCGGAATGTGGGAACGTTCCTGCTGATTGACCAGCAGCGGATGCAGGAATTTCAGTTCTTTTTCTGAAGATTTCGGATTGAGTGCACCGGATAGTTTCTCCCTCAAAAATTGGCCGAGATTGGTACTTAAAGGCAGCCTTCCGCCAAGGTAACTCGGAGCAAAAGCTTTGCCCTTAGATGCCCTCACAAAAACGGTCATATCTTTGATCATCGCCACCTCCAGCACACGTCCGGCCAAAATAAATTTATCTTCTTTTTTTAATCTTGAAATAAAATATTCTTCCACCATCCCGATGTAACCGCCGGAAATAAACTTGACCTTCAGCATGGCATCGCTCACGATTACGCCCATATTCATCCGGTGCAGCATCGCAATTTTTCTTGAAGTCACTTTATACAGGCCATTCTCATCGATCACGATTTTATGGAATTCCTCGTAACTTTTCAGGGCTTTTCCGCCGATGGTGAGGAAATCCAGCATGCCTCTCCATTCTTCTTCGTTCATCTCGCGAAAAGCATAGGTTTCCTTGATTTTAGGATAAAGTTCATCCGGAAGGAAACCATCTCCGACCGCAAGGGTCATCAGAAACTGTACGAGAACGTCGAAACAAAGAACCTGTGGATCACGCGGCTCAATGACGTTATTTTTGACCGCTTCTTTCAATGCGGAAACTTCAATAAGTTCCAGGGAGTGGGTGGGTACACAGTATATTTTTGACGTTTCGAAAGGGGAGTGCCCGCTCCGTCCCGCCCGCTGCAGGAACCGGGCCACCCCTTTAGCCGATCCGATCTGGATTACGGTATCCACCGGTTTGAAATCAATCCCCAGATCCAGCGATGAGGTGGAAACCACGGCTTTAAGCTTTCCATTGCTCAGGTTTTCTTCAATCCATATTCTCAGATGGGCATCGATGGAGCTGTGGTGGATGGCGATCTGTCCGGCAAAATCCGGATAGGCATTCAACAGCAACTGGTACCACATTTCGCTCTGGCTCCGGGTATTTGTAAAAACAATGGTGGAATTGGAATTCAGGATGATCGGAACAACTTTATCGGCCAATTTATGCCCGAGATGACCTGCCCAGGGCAAAATTTCAACTTCATCCGGAAAAACGGAAAGAATATCGATTTTCTTTTTCTCCTTAGCAGTGATTTTTGTTTTTTTAATGTCGTACGGAATCAGCACTTCCATTGCTTCATCGAGATTACCGATGGTGGCAGTGATTCCCCAGATCTTCATTTTCGGAATATAAATTCTCAGCCGTGAAATTCCCAGTTCGATCATAACACCCCTTTTTGAACCCAGCAATTCATGCCATTCATCAATCACAATGACCTGAAGGTTTGTAAAAAACTGCTGATGGTTTTTCTGTCCGAGCAGGAGATGCAGACTTTCGGGGGTAGCCACCAGGATGTCCGGCATATTTTTAACCTGCTGCTGGCGCACTTTAGGATCGGTGTCGCCGTTCCGTACGCCCACGGCCCAATCGAGACCAATCTCATCAATGGCTTCCTGCATGGCTTTGGCGATGTCTTTGGAAAGCGAACGGAGCGGCGTAATCCAGATCATCTTCAATCCTTTCCCATACTTGTCAGGATGGTTCAGGAAATCGGAAATCAGGGCTAAAAAAACGGAATAGGTCTTACCGAAGCCGGTAGGCGCCACGACCATCCCGCTGTAGCCGTTCCCAAATTTCCACCACGTTTCCGTCTGGAACTTAAAAGGAGCATTGCCCTTTTCGCCCATCCAGTTCCGGATGATCTGGTAGCCGCCGGTATTTTCAAATGCTGTCAAATTATTCTGTATGTTTTAGTTAACTACAAATGCAAAAAAGATTTAATATGATTTTAATCTTTTCAAAAAATTATGCGCAACCTTTTTTGGACTTTAAATTTCCAATTAATTAAACTTTAAAAAAGAGCTTTCGTGACTTTTGTGGTTAATTTTCTACTGTATCAGTTTCTTCACCTCTTCCAGTTCGTCAATTTCATCTGCCGTCTTGTCTTTCCGCCATCTCAGGATCCTCGGGAAACGCAGTGCGACACCGCTTTTATGGCGGCTGCTGAACCCGATGCCTTCAAAGGCAATTTCAAAAACCAACTCTGCTTTGACTGTTCTGACGGGCCCGAATTTTTCAATGGCATTTTTGTTTACAAATTTGCTGACTTCCATGATTTCCTTATCCGTCAGTCCGGAATAGGCTTTGGCAATGGTGACCAGTTTATCTCCATTTTTTACGGCAAAAGTATAATCGGTATAATAGGCGCTTCGCCTCCCGCTTCCTTTCTGGGCATAGATCAGGACGGCATCAATCGTAAGAGGATTGATTTTCCATTTCCACCAGTCGCCTTTTTTTCTTCCTGAGTGGTAGAGCGAATTTTTCTGCTTCAGCATCAGTCCTTCACTGTTGATTTCCCTGGAAGCTTCCCTGATCTTATCCAGTTCGTTCCATTCATTAAATTCAATCATTTCAGAGAGTCTGATGTTTTCCGGATTTTCATTTAACAACAATTCTTCCAGCATCGCCCGCCTTCCGGAGATAGGTTTCTCCCTTAAATCATTGCCTTCCAGTTCCAGGAGGTCATAAGCGAAAACCTCTACCGGGATTTCCGATAACATCTTTTTGGTTAAGGTTTTCCGGTTGAGGCGTTTCTGCAGTTCATTGAAATTTAAAACCTTGTGGTCTTTTACTGCCAGGATTTCTCCGTCGATCACAAAATTGCCGTTCATTTTTTCAACGGCCTCTTTCACTTCCGGAAACTGTTCCGTGATTAATTCTTCCCCCCTTGACCAGATAAAAACTTCGCCGTTTCTTTTGATGATCTGGCCGCGGATGCCGTCCCATTTGTATTCGATCTGCCACTCATCCGGCGTTCCGAGTTCCCCAAGATCCTTCTCCAGCGGATAAGCCAGACAGAACGGATAAGGTTTTGAGTTATCCGGGTTTACATTCTCGGCGTCAATCAGTTCCTGAAAAGAAACTTCATTCGGCAGCCATTTTCCCATCAGGCTGTGCATCAGCGCACTGGATTCCTGCTCGGAAAACTTAGTCAGTGCATTGATCAGTGTTTTATCTGAAACCCCGATCCGGAAACTTCCGCCAAGCAGCTTGTTGAAAATCAGCCGTTCCGTATAATCCAGCCCGTTCCATGAAGTCAGGATAAATTCTTTTTTTTCGGCATCGGTTTTATTCTTCAGGCTGACGATATCATCCATCCATTCAGATAAGGAACGTTCAATTTTTTCAGTTGGCGGCGGAAGGATCAATGAGATCGTTTCCCCTAAGTCTCCAACGGAAGAATAGCTTTCCTGGAACAGCCAGAAAGGCAGTTGCGTAATATCGAGTGCCCATTCTTTCATATAATTGCTGTTGACGTTCCGTTTCGGCCTTTTACCCGTAAACAGGGCTATAAACCATACTTTGTCCTCATCGGGCGCACGTTCAAGATAGTCGATAATGGCATCGATTTTCGCATTGGTCTTATTGGTGCTTTCCAGTGCGTTGATCAGTTCGGCAAAATTCTTCATGGCTCCGGATTTTTAACGGTTTCTTTTTCAACTTCCTCTTCGTCATCGTCTCCATAAAGGGTTTCCACTACGTCAGACCGGATTCCGATCTCATTCAAATATTTGGAAAATACTTCGGTCTGTCCATGAGTAACGTGAACGATCTCGGCTTCGGTGGCTTTAATGGCCTGAAGCAGCCCTTTCCAGTCGGCATGGTCACTCATGGCAAAACCGGCATCGGCACTCCGCCATCGTCTTGCTCCCCGGACCTGCATCCAGCCGGAACAGATCGCGATGGCCGCATTCGGAATTTTTTTGATTACATTGGAATCCATCAGTGCGGGAGGGACGATGACGATTTCGTCCTGCACGTGCTTTACACTTTCCCTGAAATCCGGAATTTCATAATCCGGAAGCTTGATGCCTACCGTTTCAAAAGCTTCGTTCAGTTTCCCGATCGAGTAGTGGACGTGGATTTTTCCCATTCCTTCCACAGCCTTCATGATTCGCTGGGCTTTCCCCAGGGAATAACCGATAAATACGGAGGTTTTCTGATTTTCTTTATTCCGGAGCACCCAGTTCTGAAGTCTTTTATTAAGATCATCCACTTCAAGCCAGTTGTAAATCGGCAGCCCGAACGTACTTTCCGTCACAAACTCATTGCACTTTACCAGTTCGAACGGAGTACTTAAACCGTCGTCCTGGACTTTATAATCGCCGGAGACGACACTTACATAGCCCTTGTATTCCAGACGGATCTGTGCCGAGCCGATAATGTGGCCCGCAGGATGAAACGAAACCCTGACGCCGTTCATGTTAATGACTTCACCGTATTCCACACTCTGGCATTCGATGTCTTCGCTGATCCGTTTGTATAAAATAGGTTTTGTAAAATGGTGGCAGAGGTACTTTTTCATTCCCCAGCGTGCGTGGTCGGCATGTCCGTGGGTAATTACCGCCAGATCAACCGGCCGCCACGGATCGATATAAAATTTTCCCTGCGGGCAGTAGATGCCTTTGTTTGTGAATTTAATAAGCTTCAATGGTGTGTGTGATTTGGATTTTAGTATTCAAAAATCTAACCAATCAAATCCCGCGGTCAACAATCCGGCCGTTTTGAACTTTTGTAAATTGCAATTTTGCACAAAATAAAAGATGCCATCGTACTCACACTAAGTTATGTGAATTCGTTCAAATTAACTTCGGCTTATTACTGAATTTATGTTTTAAATAACGTGAATTCAACCGTATTCATATCATATTCAGCCGATTATTTAACTCAAAATAAAATTAGAATGATTCAGTCAGGATTTTAGATACCATTCATTTTAGCAAAACGGATACACGGTTCACGCTTCTGACAGGATTTTATCCGATCCTGTACTGAGCCGTCCCTTCAGCACTTTAAAACGACATTCGTCCCTCTCTGACTGAAAAATAGCACAACTGATTTTGAGGGTTAAATAAAAATTTTTCTGATAAAGTGATAACCAATTCACCTTGATGATCACAACCTTTAATCCTGCATTTGATAAGAGAAACTCCCGTCATCCATCCTCTTAATCCAGATTATTCGTCGAGTTCATCGTATTCTTACCTAAAGTAACGTAAATTCGGTCGTATGTAACTTATATCCATTTGCTTAATTAATTAAAAAATAAAATTTAATTGATTTTACTTTTGACAAAAGTAACTTCCAGCATCCGGCATCTCTCTTCCAGCCTTACGATCACACTTCTACATCAAGCTCATATTAAAGTATGATGGAACTTCCGTTATAATGTCTCTTTTACTGATTCGGAAAAAATTTCCATTGACTTTTCCATTTCATCAGTATTCAGGTTTCCGAAACCGAGCCGCATGGCCGTCAGGTTTTTATTCTGATACAGCAATGTTTTAGGAATAAACAGATTATTCCGGGCACAGTTTCGTGCCAGCTGCATAAGATTCACTGGAACCTGCCAATCCAGCCAAACTGCAAGGCCGCCGGAAGGTTTCTCGAACCGCAGAAAACTGCCGAGGTTTTCCTGAAGTAATACCGCAAAACGGTCCCTTCTTTCCTGGTACACCTTCAGTGATTTTTTTAAGTAACGGCTGATTTCCCCTTCCGCAATCATTTCGCCCAATACATGCTCCATCAGGATATCGCCCTGCCGGTCGATGATCCCAAGGTATTTCCTCATTTCCGCCATCAGGTTTTCCGGGGCTACAATAAAGCCGGTACGGAAGCCGGGCGCCAGAGATTTTCCGAATGAGCCGGTATAAACCACCATGCCGTTGCTATCGGCACTCGCAAGCGGCAGGATCGGGCTTTTTTCATAATGGAAATCATAATCGTAATCGTCTTCCAGGATGATAAAACCGAATTCCTGGGCCAGCTGCAAAAGTTCGAGCCGGCGTTGGGCACTCAACGTAACCGTAGTGGGGTAGTGATGGTGCGGAGTAAGATACAGCATCCTGATTTTCTGTCTGTGACAAATGGCACGCACTTCCTCCACATTGATGCCTTCACCATCAATCGGGACGGATCTGATCTGTACTCCTGCTTTCTGGAAAATCATATTTACCGAGAAATAGCTCAGCTCACCGACCAGGACCGTATCGCCTTCCGACAACAGAATTTCGGAAACAATATAGATGCTCATCTCCATACTCCTGGTAATCAGCAGATTATTTTTGGAAATAGGAAGCCCTCTTGTAAGGTTGAGGTATTTTGAAAGATGATGTTTGAAAAATTCACTCCCGTCCTGGCTGTACTGACCAATTTTATGGGCTTTCCGTTTTAAGGTGGAGCTGTAAATTCTGGATTGCTGATCGATTTGGGTCAGGCGGATATCGGGGATACCGTCATTAAATATGTATTCGCACGGCGACCGCTCGAAAGGATTATCTAAAATATTGGACGTCCTAAAAGAAAAGCCGGCCTGTTTCGGATAATTTTCCAGATGCTTCTGCTCGGGGGTCTTCATCCCAGACGGCCGTGTTTCATTTTTTCCGATGACGAAAGTTCCTCTGTTGGGAAAACTTTCGACCCAACCCTGCGCGAATAATTCGTCATATACCGAAACGGCCGTATTGCGGTGCACGCTCAGAATCCGGCTCATCGTGCGTGTCCCGGGCAATTTTGTTCCAAAAGGCAGGAACCCGCGCTGGATTGCATTAATTAACTGATTTGAAATCTGCAAATACACAGAAACTTCGGAATTTCTATTGATTTTAATAAAACCCTGGTAAGGAATTTCAACCGGACTATCCATAATCTTAAAACTGGCACCATATAACCATCCGGCAATATACTACTTTTGAACCAAACTTTAAGAATGGAATTATACACTCTACTGGAAGGTATTGTAAAAGATGATTTTACACATGCAAAATGGCTGAACACACTTTCTTTTATGGAAAATGCGGGAGCACGGAAAATATCGGCCTGTGAACATTCCTCGGAAGTCAGCCTGATACAGCTGAAGCACGCAGCAGAAGAACACCGGCATGCTTATTATCTGAAGAAACAGATTTTAAAAATAAGTAACGAAGTCTGTACGGCTTATCAGAGCAACGAACTTTTAGCGCCTTTGGCAACAAGACAATATTTGCATTCGCTGGATATCAAAGCATGCCGTTATCTTCAGAAGCAATTCAGGTTATCGAAAGAGGAGTTAAAATACGCGGCTTATCTTTTCGTAACCTATGCGATTGAGGTAAGAGCCGACGAACTGTATCCCGTCTATCAGGAGGTACTCACCAGATATTCTTCCAAAATCATGGTAAAGTCCATTATCCTGGAAGAAGAAGGACATCTGGAAGAGATGATCCATCAGCTGAATGGTTTTTCGGAAGACTGGAAGATGCACGCTGAGGTAATTCTGAATATTGATCTGGCCCTTTATCATCATTGGATAACATCTATTTCGGAGGAGATTACTAGACAGTATGATGTTTGACGAAAATCATTTTCAGGAGACTCTACAGAAGAGACGGGAAAACGGAAATTTTAGAAGTCTGAAACCCAAAGAAGAGGGTATTGATTTTTATTCCAACGACTATCTGGGACTGGCAGGAAATACCGGCTTCCGGAATATACTGCTGGAAACAGTAACGGAGAATCCCGGATTGCTGACGGGAAGCACAGGTTCACGGCTGATCAGCGGAAACAGCCTGGCAGTTGAAGAAACGGAGACGTTTATTGCTCAGGAACACCAGTGCGAAGCGGCCCTGCTTTTTCCGTCCGGTTACAATGCCAATCTGGCGCTGTTTTCCACGCTGCCGACCCGCCATGATACTGTTATTGTGGATGAAAAGGTCCACCGGTCGGTTCATGATGCCTGTAAACTGTCGAATGCAAAAAAACTGAAGTTCAGACACAACGACTGCTGTCATCTGGAGCAGATCCTGGAAAGACAGACCGGTCCCTGCTACATTGCCATCGAAAGCCTGTATTCTATGGACGGAGATGTAGCCCCGGTAAAAGAAATTGCAGGTATAGCCGGAAGGTACAACGCCCGATTGATTGTTGATGAAGCCCATGCCTTCGGGGTATTCGGGTATGGTTTGGTAGACCGGTACCGACTGCAAAATCAGGTAGCCGCAACTGTCATCACTTACGGAAAAGCATTGGGAGCCCATGGGGCCGCAGTGCTGACAAACAACCTGATCCGATCGTACCTGGTAAATTTTGCCTCACCGTTTATTTACACTACTGCCGCCCAGGATTTCCTGTGGATGAGCATCAGGAAAGGATATGAATTTTTGAAAGCCAATCATGAAATATCCGGCATGCTTCAATATAAAATCGGGATATTCCGCGAGGCACAACTGGAAGGTCCTTCAGCTGAAGACAGCCCGGTCCGGGCCGTTATGGTGCCTGATAATGACCGGCTGAAGAACCTGCATCACCGCTTACTTAAAGATGGATTTCTGACGTATGCCGTATGCAGCCCCACGGTAAAGCCGGGAACGGAAAGATTACGCATCTGCCTGCATAGCTTTAATACGGATGATGATATTCGGTCTCTTACCGGATTGATTAAGGAATTTTTTAGCTGAAGGAAATCCAGATCAAAAATAATACATATGAATTTAAAAGATAAAAAGCAGGAACAAAAACTAGTCTTTGTAACAGGAATTGGTACTGAAATCGGAAAAACAGTGTGTTCTGCAATACTGACGAAATACCTCAATGCCGACTATTGGAAACCGGTTCAATCGGGAGACCTGGACTTCTCAGATTCGATTAAGATCAAATCCTGGGTTGGTGAAGAGGTGATTTGCCATCCGGAGGCTTACCGCTTTAAACTGCCGGTATCACCGCATCAATCGGCAAAAGAAGAAGGGATAAAAATTAATTTAAATGAAATCAGGCTTCCCGAAACCCGTAATAATCTCATCGCAGAAGGAGCCGGCGGGCTGATGGTTCCGCTGAACGACAGGGAATTTATCATTGATCTTATTGAAAAGCTGAATATCCCGGTTGCCCTCGTCGTCAGGAATTATCTCGGATGTATCAACCACACCCTGCTTTCCATGATGGCTCTGGCCCAAAGAAAAATCAGAATGGAATACCTGATCCTCAACGGAAACTTTCCGCCGGATACGGAAAACATCATCTGCAAAAATATACATTTTGGAACCCGAATCCTCAGAATTCCGGATATGGCGAACCTCACACCGGAAAATATAGAACATGTAACAAATAAATTAAAAAATAATGACTGATAAAACCGTCCTGAGAAACGACTGGACCAGAGAAGAAATTGAAGCAATCTACCACCTTCCGCTTCTGGAACTGGTTTATAAAGCTGCTACCGTTCACCGGGAATGGAATGATCCGGAAGAAATCCAGATATCTACGCTGCTTTCCATCAAAACCGGTGGCTGTCCGGAAGACTGTTCTTACTGCGGGCAGGCTGCCCGGTACCATACCAACATTAAAGTTCAGGCCCTGCTTCCGACCGAACAGGTACTTGAACATGCCAGAAAAGCAAAGGAAGGCGGATCATCCCGTTTCTGTATGGCAGCTGCGTGGCGGGAAGTGAGAAACAACCGGGATTTCGACCGGGTAATCGATATGGTCAAAGGGGTCAACGAGCTCGGCATGGAAGTCTGCTGTACGCTCGGCATGCTTTCGGAAGAACAGGCCGAACGGTTACAGGAAGCCGGCCTGTATGCGTATAACCACAACCTGGATACTTCGGAACAGTATTATGAAGAAATCATTTCCACCCGTACTTTTGATCACAGGATCAATACTATTAATAATGTCCGCAAGGCAGGAATCACCGTCTGTTCGGGAGGCATTATCGGATTGGGAGAAACACATCGCGACAGGATATCGATGCTTTTAACACTTGCTACTATGCCGAAGCATCCTGAATCCGTTCCCATCAATGCATTGGCCAGGGTAGCCGGGACGCCGCTTCAGGACAATGAAAAGACCGATACCTGGGAAATGGTAAGAATGATTGCTACCGCAAGGATCATTATGCCGTCCTCCATGGTACGCCTCAGTGCAGGAAGAATGGAGATGAGCGGATTTGAGCAGGGCTGGTGCTTTATGGCCGGTGCCAATTCAATTTTTACAGGAGAACGGGAAACCCTTCTGGTTACCCCGAACCCCGGTATTTCGGAAGACCTTCAGCTGCTGCAGACTCTGGGGCTGAAACCGATGGGACGGGCAGAGGTGAGTTGTGAACTGTGAATTGTGAATGTTCAATTGTAAGGTTTTTTACCTGCATCTAAATTCACAATTGACAATTGACAATTCACTATTGAACCACTCATTCATCATAATCAAATCAAAAAAAAAAATGTTCAAACCCATCAAAAATCCAAAAACCACCCGGAACATAAATCTTTCCGAACGCGACCGTACCGTCAACTGGCATCCGTATACCCAGATGAAAACCGACGGCTATGCGGTACCCATTGTGAAAGGGCAGGGTGTCTACCTTTTCGATGATGCCGGGAAAAAGTATATCGATGCCGTATCTTCTTGGTGGGTAACCCTGCACGGCCACGCCCATCCCTATATTGCCCAAAAGGTTTCCGAGCAGCTGCATACGCTGGAGCAGGTTATTTTTGCCGGTTTTACCCATGAGCCGGCGATACGGCTTTCTGAAAATCTATTAAAGTTGCTGCCTGAAAATCAGGAAAAGGTTTTTTATTCCGACAACGGATCCACGGCAGTGGAAGTAGCGCTGAAAATGTGCATTCAGTTCGCCTGCAATAGAGGAAAGGAAAAAACAAAAATACTGGCCTTTAAAAATGCTTATCATGGTGATACTTTCGGAGCAATGTCGGTGAGCGGCAGAAATGCATGGACCCGTCCGTTCGATGAAATGCTTTTTGAAGTTGTCTTTATCGATCCGCCGAACAGTGAAAACCTGGATAAAACCAAATCGGTAATTGAGGAACATTCCGGTGAATGGGCCTGCTTTATATACGAGCCTTTGGTTCAGGGTGCGGCGGGAATGCTGATGCATGCTCCTGAAGACCTGTCGGAACTGATGAGGTTCTGCAGAGCGAATGGTATCTTAATGATTCAGGATGAGGTATTTACCGGCTTCGGAAGAACCGGAAAGCTGTTTGCTGCCGGTTATCTCACGGAGCAGCCGGACATCATGTGCTTTTCCAAGGGACTGACCGGCGGAACAATGCCGATGGGAATCACCACCGCTTCCCAAAGGATCTTCGAAGCTTTTCTATCGGAGAATCATGATAAAACCCTGTTTCACGGCCATTCTTTTACCGCAAACCCCTTAGCCTGTACGGCCGCATTGGCCAGCATGGAACTTCTGCTGAAAGAAGAAACCCTGAATGCCATCAGGATAATCTCTGAAAAACATCAGAAATTCTCAAAATACCTCATGGCGCATCCGAAGGTTCAAAACGTAAGGCAAACAGGAACGATTCTCGCTTGGGAAATAAAAAATGATGGCAGAACTTCTTATTTTAATGAGACGGGCAAAGAATTCTACCGGGAGTTTTTAATGAGAGGAATCATCATGCGTCCGTTGGGAAATGTGCTGTATCTGGTTCCGCCTTACTGCATTACACCGGACGAGCTGGATCTGGTTTACCGCAATATTGCTGAAGTTCTTGACAGACTTGACGACTGAAACGATAAAAGCTTTATTTTTGCATAAAGCAATATGATTTATGGAACTGTATACGGAACGATTACTCCTCCGGGATCTGCATGAAGATGATAAACAGGCGATTTTTGATTACCGTTCAGATGAGGAAGCCAATAAATTCCAAAGCTGGATCCCGGAAAGCCCGGAAGAGGCGGAACAGTTTATCGCCAGAAATACCAAGACATTCAATCAGCCGGAAAGCTGGTATCAGGTGCTGATCACGGACAGGGAAACGGCAGCCGTGATCGGCGATATGGGAATTCATTTTTTCGGCAGTGAAAATCTGCAGGTAGAACTGGGTATTACTTTGGATATACGACATCAGGGAAAAGGATATGCCGCCGAAGCATTGAAAGGACTTATCAGCTGCCTTTTCACCGATCTGCAAAAACACCGGATCATCGCATCCGTCGATCCGGATAACCGGGCATCCCTGAGATTAATGGAACGGGTCGGACTGCGTAAAGAAGGCCATTTCATTAAAAGCCTGTTCTGGAAAAATAAATGGGTGGATGATGTTATTTATGCTATTCTCCGGGAAGAATGGATAAAAAGATAAATTATAAACCTTTTCTTGCTGCTGCCTTTTTCAGATCACTATTCAACAAACTGCCGGCAGACCGGAATCTAAAGGGCCGCAAATCAGACCCGCCGATCATTTTCTACAATTTGTCAGAATAAGCCTGAAATCGGTCAGCCCACAACTCAATCCCGGACCTTGGCGTATTTTTTGACGCTCGGAACTTAAACAACCGTTATGTTATCCGTATTATTTTTAGAATTCAACTGGAAAGAGCTGCTGATGGGCCAGGAAGAATGGCCTTTTATCCTGGAAATTGTTATCCGTACTGTTATTATGTTCATAACCATTGTCATCGGGCTCCGCATTCTGGGAAAGAGGGGAGTGAAGCAGTTGTCTATTTTTGAACTTGTGGTAATTATTGGTCTGGGATCTGCTGCAGGAGATCCGATGTTCTATAAAGAAGTGGGAATTATTTTCTCGATTATTGTTTTTGTGGTTATTATCCTTTTGTATACCATCGTTACTTATCTGATTGCGAAAAATAAAAAACTGGAAGAGCTTATCGAAGGCAAATGCATCTGCCTGATCGATGACGGAGAATTTTCCATCGAAAACTTTAAGAAAGAAAATCTGGGAAGCGATGAATTTTTTGCTGAACTGAGACTTAACGGGGTTTCCCATCTGGGTCAGGTAGAAAAAGCCATTGAAGAAAGTTCCGGAGAAATCAGTGTATTCTTTTATGAAGATGAAAAAGTAAAATACGGTCTGCCTACAATGCCAGGTTCACTGGATCATCCTTTAAAACAGATTACACAAGACGGATATTATTCCTGCACATTCTGCGGGCATACTGAAAAAAAGGTTCCCGGCAATACCGGGACCTGTAAAAAGTGCGGCAAAAAAAACTGGGTACAGGCAAATAACAGAAGAAGAGTTACCTAAAACGAAAAAAGGCTCCTGTGAACAGGAGCCTAAAAAAACACAAATGATGAAAAAAAATTATTTCGATACACAAATATAGTAAAAATATTACCATTCGTTACACCATAATAGCGTTATTGATAAAATTTATCGGAAAATTTTATTATCCGGCGTTAAGCTGCTCTGAACTTGTGAAAAGCCCTAATGCCAACAGTGCGCAAATCCCTACGATCAGGACTTTTATCCCTTCTTTCGCTTTTGCAGAAGTATGACTTCCTGACGATCTGTTTTCAAAAAAACAAGGTCGTAATTTTTTCGTTTCCATACTATTTTTCACATCAAATTTTAAACCATCGGGCTCATTTCCATGGTGACATTTAATCAGACTTGAATAACTGAGATATCATAAAGTGTTCGCTGATTGTGGTAATAAAGAATAAACAATCTGTATGGTATCTTTGAATACCATTACCATATTTCAAATTTTTAAATGTCATACCCTTTCCGTGCGGTCAGGGTTTTTTATTTGCAATAATTTAATGTGAATCCGGCCAAACTGAAACCCTATTCGGCGGTTTACTGCAATCAGGAATAGAATTATTGCTTTCAGTCAGGGATTGCTTTTAATGGAACGAATAAACGGTTCAAGCTTCTGGTAGGATTTTATCTTATCCTGCACTAAGCCGGCCTTTCAGGACTTTAAAAACACTATAATTTGAATCTGCCTGGAAAATAAACAAAAGCTGTCTATTAAGGATCAACTTAGAACGTTTTCAGATGGAGTCACAAAATATTTGGTTTAACTACCAGATCATCTTTAATCCTATTTTTACAGGAGAGACTTCCGGTATCCTTTTTTCAGTCTATTGATCAAGGTTTTCAGCTACTGAATAAAAAAATCCCCTTCTGAAAACAGAAGGGGATAAACAGCTAAAATTAAGGACTTATCAGACAATAAACAATCCTGCAATCGTCTGAGCGTCACTACCACTTAAAATTTCGTCATAGGCTGCAGAACCTGCTGCTGCCCCGAACGAAGTACTTGTATTAAAACCAGCCTGGTTTACATTATCTTCTCCTGCGTACACCGGATTGGTTGCTGCAGGCATGTTCCCGCCGTTCGCCAGTTCAATCCAACCCTTATTGGCTCTCATTCTTCTCACCTGCGATGCATGCCTTGCTTCTACAGAGTGAATCTGTAAGGCAGCCTGCAGAACGGTTTTATTGGACATTACATTTCCTGCCTGTCCTTTATACGCTCTCACACCGGTATCTTCAAAAGCCTGTGCCAAAATAAGGAACTGGCTATAATTGGTAAAAGGAGTAAAATTTCCGCCTGCTGTAAAATCAAAATTAGGTTTTGCATTCGGGGTTGTTCCTAAAGATGTAAGTGTACTTTTCAGGAAAGCTACGTGAGCAGTTTCATGCTTTGAAATCTGCTGAAAAACCGTTCGGTCTGAACTTGGAATCAGTCCCGATGTATTCAAACCGATTCTGTAATATTCATCTTCCAGATATTCGAGAGTCAAGGCCAGCTGCAAGGCATCTGTCAATGTACTTTTGAAGAACATCGCATTTTTCTGGCTATCTACGGTTTCTGCTTTGGCCGGTGTACTCATTAAAGCACCGAGTCCAAGCGGAAGCGCAGCAACAGCTGCTTTTTTACCGAATGATGAAATATTGGTTAGGGTTTCCAATCTTGAGGTTTCTGTTGTGAAAAATTTATCGTCAGAAAGCTTATCTAGTAATTTAAGAATGTTCATAATGTAATTTTTTGAAGTGAATAATTAACCGATTCCCTGTTCTTTCCAGGTGAAAGGCGTTTTGATAAATCCTCCTGCAGCAGATACGATATCTTTCGGCTCCTTAGCAAGATCAAGTCCGTTTGCGTCGATCACATCATCACCTGAGAACGCTGCCGTCCCCGGGTTGATCAGGTTCCTGATAGCAGAAGCGTGTCTGGCCTCTACGGAAACGATTTTCCCTGCAATCACAAGATAATCCGGATTGGTGATGTATTTTCCGGCACCGTTATAGGCAGCTACCCCTGTATCTTCAAGTGCTTTTGCTGTAGCCAGTACGGAATTCCTGTCGTTAAAATTCACATTCGGATACTGGAACTCCAGTGTCGGCAATACGTTGGAAGTAGCTCCGCTGATGGCAGCCTTAAAGAAATCCCGGTGGATCACCTCATGGTGGTACAGGTCGGTGAAAATTTCCTTCTCGGCAGTTGAAATCCCTGAATAGAAATTATTAACCACTTTGGTATAGAAATCAGCTTCCAGCTGCTCAAGAGCATACGCATAGTTCAGGACGCCCACATCACCTTTCCCAAGGTCGAAAACATTGACGTCTACAAATTCGAATTCCTTATCTTCGCAACCGATGAGGGTAAGGCCGGCCATGGCAAGACCTACACCGCTCAGCTTCAAAAAATTTCTTCTGCCTGTATCCAGGGTTGCTCCCTGGTTAGACACATTGATCGTTTTTTTCATAATATTATTTATTTTAGCGTTAGTTTAAAATGAGAAAAGAAGAAAAAAACAGCATAAAAAAAATTATGCTGTTTAAAACTAAGAAACCATTACGGCATCAACACCGTATCTATTACATGAATAACACCATTTGACTGATTAACATCAGCAATCGTTACTTTTGCGTCATTTCCTTTGGAATCTCTTACATAAAGATTCTTGCCTTTTGCCCAGAAAGTTAATTCTTCACCTTCTACTGTTTTCATCATGGCCTTACCGTTACCGGCTTTCACTTCTGCCCAGATCTGCTTAGCACTGTATCTGCCAGGTAGAACATGATACGTTAGAATCTTGGTAAGCATCGCCTTATTTTCAGGCTTTACCAGATTATCTACCGTTCCTTTCGGCAATTTTGCAAAAGCAGCATCTGTCGGGGCAAATACCGTAAATGGTCCTGCTCCCTGAAGTGTTTCTACCAATCCTGCTGCCTTTACCGCTGCCACCAGGGTCTTATGGTCTTTGGAATTTACCGCATTTTCGATAATATTTTTAGAAGGGTACATCGGAGCACCGCCCACCATTACCGTTTTTTCTTTCATTTGCTGAGCTGCTGCCGTTCCGCTGAAAGCGAAAGAGAGGATAGCTATTCCTAAGGCAGTAATTTTTGTTTTTGTGTTCATTTTTTTGATTTTAAGTTCAATGTTGTATTTGACTGTGTTCTGACTTCATTTACGACAGCAGTTTTATTTCAGATTTAAAAAATTGAAAAAAAAACAAGATTAAAACCCAATCAACTGATTTACAATTGATTAATTTTTATTTTATTTACGAAAATCATTCTTTTTATTTATATTTTTCCATAAATCATCCCTTGAGTATGATTTTTTTTTTAATGATTTAACATTTTTTTAGAATATTGAACAATATGGCTTTAAAATTGTTTGTTATCTACTTTATTTTACTACATTTGGAAACAAAAATATCCACTATTAAAACAAACTATTCGGAAGAGCAGCTGATCGTTTTATTAAAAGATAGAAACGAGACCGGTTTTCATCATTTGTATGATAACTACTCCGGCGCGCTGTATGGGGTTATTCTCCGAATTGTTCAGTCCAGGGAATATACTGAAGAAATTATTCAGGATGTTTTCGTTAAAATCTGGAATTCCATTAGTCAATATGATGCTTCAAAGGGTCGTTTCTATACCTGGATGATCAATATTGCAAGGAATACTGCGATCGATTACTTAAAATCAAAGAGTTTTCAGAACGAACTTAAAAACCAATCGCTTCCCGATTTCGTATATGATTCTGCAGAGCTTTCAACGACCAATGATTCTTCCGATTTTATCGGATTTAACAAAGTCCTGGAGAATCTGGAAACTGACAAGCAGGAACTTATCAATCTCGCATATTATCAGGGCTATACTCAGAATGAAATAGCTGAAAAACTGAAAATACCGCTGGGTACGGTAAAAACCAAAATGCGGAATGCGCTGATGAAATTAAAAGATTTGCTAAAAGATTATCAATAAATTGAATACGAAAGAGTACATATCATCCGGAATTATAGAATCCTATATTCTAGGTCTTGCTGCGCCAGACGAAGCAGGGATTTTGGAGTGTGTGATGAAAAACAATGCAGAGGTAAAGGCCGCTTTCGAAGAAGCACAGAAAACTTTGGAAGATCTGGCCACAGTACAGGCTGTGACGCCTCCAACGGATTTAAAATCAAAAATCTGGAATACCATACAACAGGGACAGCCTGCTGAAGGGAAACAAATGGTGTTTGCAACGGATATTCCCGCTGCAAGGCCACAGGAAGAAATTAGGATTCAGGGAAACAGCAACTGGAAGACGTTCGCCATTGCTGCATCCGTACTGTTCCTGATCAGTATTGCCGGAAATCTTTTCTGGATGAACGAACAGTCTCAGGCGAAAAAAGAAATTGCCGGAATACAGGCTGAAAAAGAGTCTCAGGATTTCGCCATGCAGAAGATGAACCGCAAAATGGCAATGGTAACCAACCCGGACATGAAAATGGTGATGCTGAAAGGAGTGGAGAAACATTCGGATTCCAAAGCTATGGTATTTTGGGATACCAAAACCAAAGACGTCTATCTGGATGCGGAGAAGCTTCCTAAAGCTCCGGAGGGAATGCAATATCAGCTTTGGGCAATTGAAGACGGAAAACCGGTAGACGCCGGAATGTATACCCAGGAGAAAGACAGCAAAATTGCTCTCGCCAATATTCCCAAGGCACAGGCCTTTGCCATTACGCTGGAAAAGCAGGGTGGCAGCCCGGTACCGACCATGGAAAATATGTACGTAATGGGAGAAATATAAGATTACCATTGAATATAAATAAAAAAAGATTAGCTGTAAGGACTGATCTTTTTTTATTGAATGTTTTAAAAGGATATTGATTCGGCCTGATCGCATCAACTGATCATCCAAACCTCATAGGTTTTTTAACCTATGAGGTTTATTATTCATAATCAATTCCCGGAACTGCTGAATTTTAATTTAATGTGAATTCGAATGTATCAAACTCATATTATGTATTTATGAAATAAAAAATAAAATTCAGATTGATTCAGCCAGCATTAAACCAGCATTCCATGTGATAGAATGGCAAAATGTTTTAGTTTGAGAGTTAAGACCTTTATTATATTTTTAACCATGGGGACTTCCAGCATCCAGCTTCCCTCTTCCAGCCTGTTAATTCCGGTTCTTCTTCGAATTAACGTAAATTTAATCAGCGTACCAGATACCAGATTGCTACACCGATACCTGTATAAGCAGCAACGGTGATGATATCGGCAATCGGTTGGGAAAAGCGTTTTTCCGCAATTTTATCTGCACTGATCTGGTTTTTGTGAAATTTCAGGACCCTTTTAGGCTGATGAACCGGATGGGTTACCAGGCTGTCGCTTTCCCAGCGGTCCACAATTACTTTATAGCTTTTTCCGTCTACATCAATCTTAACATTTTTATTGGGCGTAAGTTTCTGCTGAACATTAACCGGAACCGGAGCCTGCTGACTCATATTCTGGGATTCGTTTCTTCCGTTTTTCAACTGCATAGCAGCATTTGAAGCAGCAGGTTCTCCGTTTCTCTGAGCGCCTTTTTGCTCATTAGCAACAGGATCTGCCGGCTTTTTAACCTGATATGTATAACAGCTGATCAGAGAGCATGATAAAATGATAAGATAAAAATTCTTTCGCATGAGCCAAATTTAAGAATTATATGTAATATCCGGTATTTTCTTTTAAAGATTACTTTAATAATATTGGAATGTTCTAAAACCTAAAAACTTTAATACTTCATGCTGTAGGACATAAGAATTTGTTTTTTTTGATGGTTGGTTAATCCTGTTTCAAATGAGCTGAATGGTCTGTTTTTTGAACGCCAAGAACACCCACCACAATTTTATTAAGCCGTTACACTTATAAAAGCTTTAAAAAGCCTCATCTGTATGAAGAACGATGCAAAGCCCTGCAAGCTTTCAAAAATAAATTCAGTATCTTTAGATTACCTTTAATACAAAATCACAAAATAAATTTATGAAAAAAAGAACCGTTAAAAATACCGGTTTATCCGTTGCTCCGATTAATTTCGGCGGAAATGTTTTCGGATGGACCCTCGATGAAAAACAGTCTTTTGAGCTCCTCGACAGATTTTTCGAAAAAGGCTTTAATTTTATTGATACCGCTGATACTTATTCCTGGTGGGTCAACGGCAAAGGCGGACAATCCGAGGAAATTATCGGCCGGTGGATGAAAAACCGTGGAAACCGGAACGATCTTGTTCTTGCGACAAAAGTAGGTTCCGAAACGGAGGAGCATGGCTACGATATCAGCCGCAAACATATCCTGAAATCTGTAGACGAATCCCTGCAAAGGCTTCAGACGGATCACATCGATCTTTATTACACCCATTTCGATGATCAGCAGACACCGGTTGAAGAAACATTATCTGCGTATGATGAATTGATCAGAGCCGGAAAGGTACGTTATATCGCGGCTTCTAACGTTTCACCGGAAAGACTGAAGGAATCGTTTAAAGTTGCCGAAGAACAGCATCTTCCGAAATACGTCGCTTTGCAGCCGCATTACAATTTAATGGAAAGAGAAGGCTTTGAAAAAAAGTATGCACCATTAGCGGAAGAATACGGGCTGAGCATATTTCCGTACTGGTCTCTGGCAGCAGGTTTTCTCACCGGTAAATACCGCAATGAATCTGATCTTTCCAAGAGCCAGCGTGGAGAAGGCGTCCGGAAATATCTGAATCCTGAAGGTCTGCAAGTTCTTAAGGCACTGGATGAAATCAGCAGCAAGCACCATTCGAAGCCGGCAACGGTTGCATTGGCCTGGTTACTGGTCCATCCGCTGATCACCGCACCGATCGTAAGTGCCACCAGCGAATCCCAGCTTGAAACTTTATTTGCCGCCCCGGAACTTCAGCTGGATCATGAAGATCTTGAGCTATTGAATAAAGCTTCCGATTTTAATTAATAGGCTGGAAGAAGGGAACTGGATGCCGGAAGTTTTTTGAAATTTCATGTTAAAATTCTCAGACCATGAAAATATCTGATTTCCTTTCTCATGTGTTCTAAAATATTTCGACACATCAGTCTAAGCCTCGTGCGGGTTGTGTCAGAAATCCCGTCACTTTTCACCGACAAAAAATCCGCCCGGAAATTTTTCTGAGCGGATTTTATTCTGAACATGATGTGAATTCAATCAGATTTAATTTGTCTTGAGTTAACTCCAGCTTTGAGCTATGTAATTTATTTAAAATTATTCCGAGTATTCTTTCAGCAGCTGCCGGTAGCTCATCAGGATAGTGGATTTTGAAATGAAGCCGATAAAGATATTGTTTTCATTTACTACCGGAAGGTTCCATACGCCGGTGTCATCAAAAGTCTGCAGGATTTCCAACGGCTGGTTTTCAGGATGGATCACCGCGGGCGGAGCCTTCATGATCTGGGTAATACTGGCGGAAACTTCCGTATTTGTAAACAGGTACGGACGGATGTCATCCAGCGTTAAAATCCCACGGAGAACTTTTTCATCGTTCACTACCGCAAATATATTTTTGCTTCCGTTTTTTACAAGATCGAACAATTCCGTAATCGGAGCGGTTTCACTGACGGACTGGGAATAGCGGTCGATAAAATCTTCCGTCTTCAGGGAAAACAGTAAATTCTTGTCGTGTTTGTTGGTAAAAATCTTCCCCTGGTCGGCAAGCGATTTCAGTTCCGGAGAGATAGGGGAGAACCATTTGGCAATCAGATAAGAAATGATGGAAGCAATCATCAACGGAATAAACAGGTCATAACCGAAACTCGATTCCGCAATCAGGAAAATAGCGGTAAGAGGAGCATACATCACACCGCTCATCGCTCCGGCCATTCCGACCAGTACCAGATTAGTAACGGGTACATCGGCAAAACCGATCTGCTGGCAGATAATGGCAAACAGATAGCCAACCGTTCCGCCGGCAAAAAGCGAAGGGGCAAAATTCCCGCCGTTCCCGCCGCTGAAAATTGTAAAAGAGGTGGCAAAGGCTTTTAACAACAGCACAAGGATCAGGAAAATGATGATGGTGAAATTCTTAATCTCAAAGTACCTGAAAAAACTGTTTTGGATAATGTTGTGCGTATTCCCGTTGGTAAAAGCTTTTACCGTATCGTAACCTTCCCCGAACAGAGGAGGAAAGAGCACACACAGCAATGAGAGCACGGCACCGCCGAACATTGCTTTTCTGAGGCGCGACATTTTCAGCCCTTTGATAAAATGCTCGACCTTTTTCGAGACGAGGACAAAGTAGCGGGCATACAATCCGGTAACAATGCCAAGGATAAAATAATACGGGACATTTTTATAATTGAATGCTTCACGGGTATAAAATCTGAAAAGCACATCTTCCTGCAAAAGGATACGGGATAAAAGGCTTCCGCAGACCGCTGCCACGACCAGCGGAATGAAGTCGGTAAAGACAACGCCTGTCAGAAGGATCTCAAAGGCAAACATGATTCCGGCAATCGGTGCATTAAATGCCGAAGCAATCCCTGCCGTAGCACCGGCAGCAAGCAGTAAGGTCCGTTCTTTATAACTCAGTCGATAGGTCTGGGCAAAATTGGAACCGATGGCGGCGCCTGTTACGGCAATGGGGCTTTCCAGTCCGGCAGAACCTCCCAATCCTACGGTAACGGCACTCTGTACAATCTGAGAATACATTTTTACCGAAGAGACGATACTGGAATTCTGGGCGATTTCATAAAGAATCACACCGATTCCCTTTCTGTCCTGGCCTTTAAATATCGTTAAAACAATAAGGGTCGTCAGTACGATTCCCAGGAAAGGAAATACGACATAAAAAAGGATCTGATATTCGAAATGAACTTCAGTCGTAATAAAATGATGAATGTTGTGTACGAGGGTTTTCAGTAAAACCCCGGCAAGTCCGGCCGAACAACCGACCAAAATTCCGGATAATACAAGAAACTGATTTCGGCTGAGCCTGTTGTTGAGCCAGTGGAGAATAATTTCATAACTGCGCGCCTTCTCCAGTCCATATTTCTGAAAGTCTCTTTTGAACTTCAGGAAGCTCAGAAACTTTTTTTTATTGTGAATATTCACTTTCAGGAAATTTTAACCGTAACCGAATTGTTACGGCCCCGTAAATTTATGAAATATATCATGAACTTTAAAACTGTTCGTACTGTCCGGTTTCTTTTTTCGGACGTAATATCAGCCTGATGGACGGATTATTGGTAATAAAAAGCCTCAACCAGTTGAAAGCCAGACGCGCTTTGCTCCTGAAAGTAACCAGTGGGATGATATGGATGAAAAGCCAGGTAAGCCATGCAATAAACCCTTTGTATGAAAACTTCGGAAGATCGACAACAGCGTCGAATTTTGAAATGATCGCCATGCTTCCTTTATTGTTATACTTAAAAGGGACCAGCACTTTCTCGTCTTCCATCCTCTTTAAGTTTTTTCCTAAGTTCACGGCATGCTGAATTGCCACCTGGGCTAGTTGCGGATGCCCTTTCGGGAAATCTTTGTCCGTCAGCTGAAGGGAAATATCTCCCAGGGCATAAACGTTTTTCAAACCATCTACCTTATTGTATGCATCCACAAGAATTCTTCTGCCCTTTCCTACACTTTCTGCAGGCAATCCGGGCACTTCACGGCCGATGACCCCGGAAGTCCAGATCAAAGTTTCCGTATCAATGGTCCGCCCGTCCGCTAAAATGACTTTCTGGTCTACATAATCTTTCACTGCCACGTTCAGGATGATCTTAACACCCAATTTGGCAAGCCTTTCATGAGCAGCCTCCTGTGCCGTTTTGCTCATAGGGGAGAGCAGGGTGGGCAGGGCATCGATCAGGTAAATGTTAGAAAGACCCAGCTTGATTTCCGGATATTCCTTTTCAGCAATATACGTTCCCATTTCGGCAATCATACCGGCAAGCTCCACACCGGTAGGGCCACCACCGGCAATGACGATATTCTGTAGTTTCTGGGCTTTTTTAATATCTTTATTCCTGGCGGCCTCTTCAAGAGTGAGCAACATATAATTCCGGAGATATAATGCTTCATCAATGGTCTTCATCGACAGGGAGCATTTCTTGACATTTTCCATCCCGAAATAATTGGTTTCCGTACCCATTGCCAGGACAAGATAATCATACTGCAGAGTGCCATGATCCGTTTCAAGGGTATTGTTTTCATGATCCACCTTTACAAGGCTTCCCATATGAAAATTTACATTTTTATATTTTGAAATCATTTTCCGGAACGGATAGCTGATGTTGGAAGCTTCGATAAAAGAAGTGGCCACCTGATAAATAAGCGGCGGAAAAAAGTGATAGTTGTTTTTATCGACCAGAGTAATTCTGAACCGTTTGTCATTCACCATAGATTTGATCAGGTTAATGCCCGCAAAACCTCCGCCTACGATTACGATGTGCTTTTTCATATAATTAAAGTTCAAGTGGTAGCCTAAACGGATTCAAGAATAAAGCCAAAGGAGAGCCCTGTGGTATTTATTACGAAGGATTGACCGCACGTTCCGAATTCCCTGCACGATGTTTGTATCCTTCATTCCAACCAAATTTAAAATATAATACAATGAAATCAGACATTTTAACGGAAAAACACCAGCTGGGCCTGGGCGGAGTGGCTATCGGTACTGCCTTTGAAGCCCTTACGGACGGGCAATCCTATGAAGTTTTACAGAAAGCCTGGGATCTTGGAATCCGGTATTACGATACTTCGCCATGGTACGGACTTACGAAAAGCGAAAGAAGGTTCGGAAATTTCCTTCACGGACAGAACCGGGATGAATTTGTACTGTCTACCAAAGTTGGGCGGCTGTTTGTAGAAGTTCCCGAAGATGAAGTTCCGCCGACGATGTGGCAGGATCCTTTACCATTCGACTTTGAACATAATTATACCGCAGACGCCATCAAGAGATCCATTGAAGAAAGCCTGGAAAGAACAAGACTCGGCCATATCGATATCGTGTATGTGCATGACCTTTCTGAAGACCAGGTGGGCGACCGTTACGATTACTTCTTAAAACAGGCGCGGGCAGGTGCTTTTAAAGTCTTGTCGGAACTGCGTGATCAGGGGGTCATCAAAGCCTGGGGGATGGGGGTTAATAAGATCGAGCCCATCTTGGACTGTATCGATTCTGCCGACCCGGATATTTGCCTTTCAGCCACGCAATATTCGATCCTTGACCATGAGGACGCAGTAGACCGATTACTTCCTGCAGTAAAGAAAGCCGGGGTGAAACTGGTATCCGGAGCCGGATACAATTCAGGATTCATCAACGGCAGGCCGAGATTTAATTATAAAGACGTCATCCCGAAAGGCATGACGGAAAAGCGTGAGAAAATCAGCGAAATTGCGAAACGGTACGAAACGACAATTACACATGCCGCCCTTCAGTTTGTTTTAGCTGCCGACGAATTTGTATCTATTATTCCGGGAGCCAGCCAACCAGAGCAGGTGGAAGATAATGTAAAAGCGCTGCAAGAAAATATACCGGCAGATTTCTGGAAAGAATTGCAGTCGCAGGGGCTTATCTATGAGAAAGCACAGGTTCCTAGTTAACCAGATGAATACATTTGAAACATGCCTCCTTAACAGGAGGCTTTTTTATTTTTAGGGATTTGAACGCAGGGTTAAAAAAAACTTAAATTAAACTTAAAAGGGCAAACACCGATTAATAACAGGTTTAGAAAGATATCAGTCTTCTAAAGCAATATTGATCGTATATCAAAGCAAAGTTTTTTAATTTTTTTTTAAGGAAATGTTAAATATTTTTTCACGGAATGTTATCTGTATGTTAACGGGATGAGCGGGCACTTCTGAATAATTTTGCCGTACAATTTTGAAGTACAAAAAAAAATGAAAAAAATAATCTGTGCCGTTGCATTATTATCTTTTAGCCTTGCTTTCTCGCAGGAGACCAGTTCTAAAATTTTCGGAAGACTCAGAGGAACCTCTTCTGAAATGACCATCAAAGTTACCCACGTTCCCACAAACAGCAGTTTTGAAACAAAGTCCAATAAGAACGGGCAATTCAGTTTGGATAACCTGCAGCCCGGCGGGCCTTATACGATCGAGGTAACCGACGGCGCAAAAGTAGTATATTCCAACAACAATGTGCAGCTTTCCCTGGGAAACAACGATCTTCCGGTAGTAGAACTGGGGAGTAAGGAAAAAATGATTGATGAGGTAAAGCTGACTTCCAAAAGAACTACTGCCGCAAAATTCGGAGTAGGCATCAGTCAGGCACAGATTTCAGGATTGCCGAATATCAACCGCGGCATCCAGGATGTTACCAAGCTGGTTCCCCAAAGTGCCAATAACTCTTTCAACGGAACCAACTTCCGTTATAACAACGTAACCATTGACGGTTCTATTAATAACGACGCCATCGGGTTCAGTCCGTCTTTAGGAGGACAGACCGGAACTTCCGGAATGCCGGGGAGCAGCACACGTTCTAATTCTATTAGTCTCGATGCCATTCAGGACGTTCAGGTTTATATCGCACCTTATGATGTAAAATTAGGGAATTTCCTGGGCGGAAGCATCAATGCCGTTACCCGCAGCGGAAGCAATAATGTTGAAGGGTCGATGTATTTCTATGGCAGAAACGCGGCCATTACCGGAAAAAACAGAGTAGGCGACAACTCCAAAATGCCAGGTTCATTCGGTGATTTCATCTATGGCGGAAGAGTAGGTCTTCCTGTGGTTAAAGATAAGCTTTTCCTATTCACCAATATGGAATATACGAAAAGAACGGACCCGGTTTTCTATAACGCCGGGGATCAGGGATCTTTGGTAGACGGTACTGTAGCGCAACAGATCTCCGATTTTGTAAGAACCAAATACGGATTCAATGCCGGAAGCTTTAATCAGTACACCAACTTCTCAGAGAGTTCAAAACTCTTCAATAAATTAGACTGGAAAATCAACGATAAGCATACTTTATCCATTAAAAACAATACGGTATTTTCCCACGCTTCCAATCTGGAAAGGGACGCGGCCAACTTCCGTTTTTCGAGCATGGATTTCGTACAGAAAAATACCTCTTCCACAACAACGCTGGAACTTAAAAGCCGTTTCAGCGATAAGCTGAACAATAACCTGGTTTTAGGATATTCGTCCATCCACGATTACAGGGACCCTACTTCCCAGAACGCCATGTTCCCGCAGGTGGAAATCGCTTACAACGGCGGAACGATCCTGCTTGGCAATGACCGTGAAGCAACGGTTTTCAATATGAGACAGAAGACTTTTGAAATTACCGATAACCTCACCTATAAAGCAGGTCATCACACCTTTTTACTGGGAACCCATAATGAATTATACAACATTGATTACGGCTTTGTAAACGCACTGAACGGAAGGATTTCTTACAAGAGCCTAAACGACTTCTACAATTCGAATCCGGCCAGGATCCGGGGAACTTATTCTTTTGCCGGAGAAGACAGACAGAACTTATTCGACAATCCTTATGCCCATTACAAAGTAAACCTTCTCTCCGCCTATTTTCAGGATGAAATCAACTGGGGAAGGCTGAGACTGACACCAGGAGTAAGGGTGGACTATACCGATCTTCCGAACAAACCGGTATTAAGCCCTAAAGTAACCAGCTCACCGGCAGACCCGAATTATGGAAACACTTACACCTATACAAAATTAAGCGAGCTTACCAACGATTACCTGAATAAGCCGACTGTTTCTCCAAGACTGGGATTTAATCTGGACCTTACCCAGGACCGGTCGGTGGTAATGAGAGGGGGATCCGGGATCTTTGTGGGACGAATCCCTTTTGCATGGCTCGGATATGCCTATTATAACGACGGGGTAGGATTCGGAAGCTACGATTATAATGCGCCGACGGCTGCCCAGCTGGCTGCCAACGGAGATCCCCTGGTAAGCGGAAACTTCCCGAAATGGCAGAACTCTTCCAAAGTACAGGTGGATTTAATTGATAATAATTTTAAAATGCCGCGGGTATGGAGAAGCTCACTCGCCTTCGATTATACGCTTTCCGGGTATAAATTCACGCTGGAGGGCATTTATACCAAAGTTTTATATGACCTGAAATTCCAGCAGGTGAATAAAACGGACAATGTATCGTATTACAGCTATGATACCAACCATGAAATGCCGGTTTATTCTTCCAATATCAACAGCAGTTTTTCCAACGCGTATATGCTCTCCAATACGAAAGAAGGATACCGCTATAACCTTACGGCCCAGCTTTCCAAAGCCTATAATTTCGGCTTGAATTTCTTCGTTGCCTATACCTATGGTGATGCGAAGGATATTACCAACGGAATCCGTAATTCCATGGAAAGCAACTGGCAGATGAACCAGTCTTTAACTCCGAATGACCCGAAACTGACGACTTCCAATTTTGCAATTAAAAACAGGATTGTGGCCAACTTAGGATATTCCGTTCCGCTTTCGAAGTCGAACAGATTATCGGCTAATGTCTACTTCAATGCACAATCCGGGAACCCTTTCTCCTGGGGATTTGTAAACAGTACGATCGCCAATACCGGACAGGCGGCAGGACTGGCCTATATCTTCAAAGATGCGGCTGAAGCAACAAAGTATATCGTTCCGATAAAAGATGCCTCAGGAAATATCCTGGTGACCACCGCACAACAGGTGGCGGATTATGAGAAATTCATCAGCGGAAATGAATACCTGAACAGCAGAAGAGGGAAGTTTACCGAAAGAAACGGCGATTTCACCCCATGGAACATCCAGGCGGACTTCAGGATTATGGATGAAATCCGGTTAAGTGAAAAATCGAAAAATACCCTGCAGATTTCATTCAGCATTATCAATGCAACCAACCTGCTGAACAAAGACTGGGGTAAAGTGTACTTCGTACCGAATACCTTCAACTCAACATCCAGTGTCGGGCTGACGAAAGTAGGAAATGTGGCGGCAGGACAACCTTCAGCGGGAGATCCGGTTTACAATTTCAAGACCCCTGGATTACCATACACTGTCGATCAGTTTGCCTCAAGATTCCAGGGACAGCTGGGAATCCGTTATAATTTTTAGTACCTATTAGGTTCATTCTATTATAAATTGTTAAATTCTTTCAACTCAAGTCCGGATTTTATCCGGGCTTTTTTATATAATTACCCATTACAACTAAGTATGTAGTTATATTTATTATATTTGCTGACTTTAAATAGAAAAATTTTAAAATAATAATTAAGATGAAAAAGTTAATCACAACGTTTTCTTTAGCCGCAGGACTTTTCCTGACTTCAAATTTCGTTCATGCCCAGCAGAAAATAGGACACGTGAACTCCGATGAGGTTTTCAATACTCTTCCTGAAGCCAAAACAGCCGAAGCGTCTTTAGATACTTTCACCAAAACAAAACAGGGAGACATCGAAAAAATGATTGCCACCTATCAGACAAAACTGAAAGCCGCCCAGGATAAGGAAAAGACCATTAGTGAAGCCAATAAGGAAGCCGTTATTAAAGAATTGACTGCCGCACAAACCGAACTTCAGACTTTGGGAAAAGATATTGAGGCTTCCAGAACCAAGGCAGCGCAGGATATCAGCAAAAAACAGACGGAACTGTTTACCCCGATCCAACAGAAAGTAGCCACCACCATCTCTGCCGTAGCTAAGGAAAAAGGCCTGGCTTATGTATTTGACGTAGCAAGTTCACAGGGAAGCAATATCGCCTACATGGATGGCGGTGAAGATATTACCCCTGCCGTAAAAGCAAAACTGGGCGCTACAGCTGCTAAAAAATAACAGAACAATCTTCCACGGACTTCACAGATGTTATCCAAAATACTGGAAACTGGATGAAGAGCGTAGCAGGTTTAATAAATGCATATTTTATTGACCACAGGTCTGCGCAGATTTTTACGGATGATGACCTGGCTTCGGCTCCGTTCAGCCATCAGAGGTTGAGCGTATCAACCCGCAGATAAGAAGGAGATCGCTGTAAAAAGTTAGATTTCTTTCAAATGTGTTCTGAAATACGCACAATGCGTCAAACTAAAATGTGGTGTGAGTGATATGTTAAAGATCTGATTCACAAAAAAAGCTGGAAACCAAGTTTCCAGCTTTCTATTTTCTGCTTCTACATTTATCTAATCAAGGGGTCTTCGGCCTGAGATCAGATTATAAAGAACTACAACGATGGCGATAACCAGCAAGATGTGAACCAAATATCCTGTATCCATTCCAGGTACGATACCCAACATTCCTAAAAGCCACACTACTATACAGATAACTGCGACTAACCATAATATACTTCTCATAACTAAAAATTTTAAGTGATTTGATTTATGCTATACATATACTGTGCCTTTTTTTTTAAAAAATGTTAAAAAAGGTACCACAAAAATAAATAAGCCTGAATATTTTCCGTTTTAAATTAAGAATATTACAACAGTCCGAAATGCATAAGTGCCTGTTCTATACCGTGTTCATCCACTTCAGCTGTGACATAATCAGCAGCATCTTTTACGGCATCATTTGCATTTCCCATGGCAACCCCTATTTTTACGAATTTCAGCATTGAAATATCATTGCCTCCGTCTCCGAAAGCCATGGTATCGGCCGTATCGATACCGAAATAACTGCAGAATTTCTCAATTCCCAGCTGTTTGGTAATCCCGCCGCCGTTTACATCGGCAAAGAGAGGGGTCCAGCGGGAGGCTGTACTGTTCGGCATCACCTTAGCCATAAATTCCGCTTCGGCTTCGGGACGCAGAAAAATATTGGCCTGTAAAACATTTTCGGTATCAATATGTTCCTTATCATGGACCGGCGGTACGGGAATGTTGATGTGGGCATACATTCCGACAACTTCCTCCGTTGCATCGTTGATTTCCACCTTATCTTCATACATCAGCGAATAGCTCAGCGGTGCTTCTTCAGCATAACGGGTCAGGCGCCGGATATCCGCCGGATCTATTATGCTTCTTGAAATCACTTCCTGTGATGTGGTAACGCAATAGGCACCGTTAAAGGTAATAAAACCATCGAATTCAATATGGCTGATATGATGCAGGGAGTTGATCGACCTGCCGGTGGCCACAATAACTTTAATACCTTTCTGGCGAAGCTTTTTCAAAGCATTCTGTGTGGATTCCGGGATCTTACCGGTCTTAAAACTGATAAGGGTTCCGTCAATATCAAAAAATACCGCTTTGATCCGGTGAGGAATATCATTTTGCAAAATAGTCATGAACTTAATTATTTTTTAGATGAATAAATGTACAATATTCTTTCTCGGATTACGCAGTCGCACAGGGAATATCGGGTTAGATTTTTGTTAAATTAACTTGAATTCAAAGTTACAACCGTAAATAAAAGCTGGAAGACGGAAGTTACACTTGTTTTTAAAGTCCTGAAAGGACGGCTTAGTACAGGATAAGATAGAATTTAGTCAGAAATATAAGCCCTGTATTTGTGCCGGCAAGATGAGTATTATTTAAAATCCCGACTGAATCAGTCTCAATTTTATTTTTGAACTAAATAATCGATTGAATATGATGTAGATACGGTCAAATTCACGTTAAATTAAATAATTTCCGTCTGATTGGTTGAAAAAGACAACTGCAACTTGCAAATGGTCTTTTGCAGTCTTTAGGTACCACGAAAAAGAAATTCTTTCTGTGAAGGTATGGTTATTGTACCATTTCCGGCATCACAAAATATTTAATTATGAAAAACCAGGAAGAAATATCCGTTTTAAATGACCTGTTACATATTACCAACGACCGGATTGAAGGTTTTGGAAAAGTGGAAGGGAAGGTCTGGGAAAATTATCCGGATGTGAAACCGGAATATGCAAAAATGAATTCCCTGACCAAGGTGATGAAAAATGAACTCATCAACCTGATTACGGAAGATGGCGGTGAAGCGGAAGACACGCCGTCAGTTGCCGGGGCATTACACAGAACATGGATCGACATTAAAAATTCTTTCACACTGGGAAACAGGGAAGAATCGACCATCGGAAATGTAATCTTCGGTGAAAAAGCGGCAATCGATGCTTACCAGAATGCCATCGACAGTGGAAAGCTAAGTGAGAGAAGTCTGCCGATTGTCTCTGAACATTTAAAAAACATTAAAGATTCTTATCATCAGTTTAAAGGGATGAGCGATTATAAAGATTAATGCACCGGCAGTTTATCTTTCTCAAAAAAACAACTTCTCAATCATGTTGGGAAGTTGTTTTTTATCAGATCAGATCAGTTCAGTATTCCGTTCATCTCTGTCAGGATGATTGGCTTTCCGTCCGTAATTAGCAGGGTGTGTTCATGCTGTGCCATAAATCCGCCTCTGTTCCCGGCCATCGTCCAGCCGTCTTCCAGATCAACGGCAATGTTGGATGCGGTAGAGATAAAGGTTTCGATAGCGACCACCGAATTTTTCTTAAATCGTCTGCCGTCAAAGCGGTTCCGGTAATTCACCAGTTCGTCAGGCTCCTCATGCAGGCTCCTGCCGATCCCATGGCCGCCGAGATTTTTAATGACCTTAAAACCTCTTTTTTTCGCCTCGGTTTCCATCAGTCCGCCGATATCGGCAATTTTAACGCCGCCCCTGATGTTATCAATGGCTTTTTTCAGAATGGCTCTGGAAGCATCAACCAATTTAAAGTGCTGATGAATATCTTCCCCGATAATAAAAGAATTGCCATTGTCGGCCCAGAAGCCGTCCAGCTCCGCAGAAACATCAATATTGATCAGGTCTCCTTTCTGCAGGATCCTTGATTCGCTAGGGATTCCGTGACAGAATTCGTTTCCGACGCTGATGCAGGTCCAGCCAGGGAAACCGTAAGTGAGATAGGGTGCCGAACGGGCGCCGAAATCCGACAGGATGGAAGCTCCGTATTCATCAAGGTCTTTGGTTGTCATGCCGGGCCTGGCATATTTCGTCATTTCACGTAAGGTATAGGCGACTGCTTCACCTGCTTTCCGCATTCCGGCCAATTCCTGTTCGTTTGTGATGGACATTTTCTTGTTTTTAAATGGGTTATTTAAACA
This sequence comes from Chryseobacterium hagamense, assembly GCF_007991455.1. GTDB lineage: Bacteria > Bacteroidota > Bacteroidia > Flavobacteriales > Weeksellaceae > Chryseobacterium > Chryseobacterium hagamense. The sequence continues at coordinate 385,778 of NZ_BJYJ01000001.1, forward strand.
AAGTTAATGAATAGTTTCCGGATTTCCCTTTACAGGTTGAATTGTTGAATGAAAGAGGGAAACGGGATGCCGGAAGTTTCTCCTGTCAAAAACAAGATCAAAGATTTTGACCATCAAACCACAATATTTTTCATCCTGTCAGAAGCGTGAACCGTTTATTTATTCTATAAAAAGGAACTCTAATTAAATTAAATCGAGTAAAAGGTATTTTTAAACTGTTAATTCAGAACTACAAGGTGAACGAATCAGCTTAAAATTATTTATCTTTCAATTTTTTCTGAAAGTTTGAATAGGAAAGGGAAGGAGCGAATACCTAACGGCTGAAAATAAATCTCTGTAACATATTATTTTATAACAGAAACAGCCACAAATTCTGTGGCTGTTTATATTCAAACAAAATGATTATTAATAACTTTCCGGGAAAATACCGGTAGCATACTGCCAGACTTCAACGATCTCATTTAATGGAATATCGTAAGGTTCATAAAACGTATTGTCTGAGACGACCGTAAGTGAGGTTTTATTTTTGGCTCTGAGGCGTTTATAGGTAATTCCGTCATTCAGCGTAATGAAGACATAAGTATTACCTGATTTCAGATCATTGACACCTTCCATATATTTTCCGATAATGAAGGATCCGTCCCGGAACGGCGGCATGGAATCACCATCCGCAGGGAAAGCCCTGAATTTTCCGTTTTTCAGAAAAGGAAGGGAAATCGTCTGCAGGCTCTCAATATAATCGGGATCGCTGTAGCCGCGGAGATAGCCCATGGTGGCTTTTTGCGGTACAATTTCAATGCTTTCATTGCCTTGCTGATCCACAACAACCGGCAATACGATCCGGTTATCCGGAAGCTTCAGCATATCTTTCAGGGAATGTTTCGTTAAATCTACCGAAAGCAAAAGATCGATGCTCACGTTAAAAATCCTGGAAATCCTGATCAGCACATCCACAGGAGGCTTGGACTTTCCGTTTTCATACGAACTGTACCGGGAAGAGGTGATTTGGATCTGTTGAGACAATTCGCGCTGGGTTTTCCCGAGGGTAGCGCGCAAAAGCCTGATATTTTCTGAAAAAACTGACATTTAAAAGGATTAGGGTAACAAAAATACGAAATGTTTTACGGAGGGGCGAATTTTACGGTGAAAAAGATGGCTTGTGAATCAAATTAAATCATTAAGCAAAAAGATCAGAAACGTCAGGATGGAATTCCGGAAATAAATCAAATTTAACATAATATAAATTATAGGACTTTTTAATAATGTATTAAAAGGAGGTTTCAACGACCTGATTTAAAGGCTTTCTACAGCGTCAGGATCAAACAAGAACCTTAGCTATGCGGTTTATATTAAGATGCCTTAAAAGCCCTGTAAATCAGCCTTATATTTCTACCATCCTCTTCATATTTCAATTATAAGTTTCTCGTACTTTTATATTTAGGCTAAAAAAGTCGCAAAGAATTTTCACCATGTACTAAAGCTGATATAATATGCACTGTAAATTACATGAATTCTAAAATCAAAGATCTAATAAACACCAAATTGATTTGCAGGATTCAGTCATTAAATTATTACCCGCAGATATTATAGTAATGTCAATATAATATACAGGTTGAATATTAACATCATAAAAAAATAGATCCGATTTTAATTCAAAATTTTGTACAATCCGTTGATTTGATGTATTTTAAAAGAATCAAACGATCACTTTGTAAATATGACGAGGATAATTTTAAAATACAGATAATCAATGAGTAACAGAAATCCGAAAGCAGATTTTTTCTTTGATAAAACCGGAAAATGGAAGCCTGCTTTCATTAAATTACGGGATATCTCGTTAAATACCGGACTTGCGGAAGACGTAAAATGGGGTTGCCCTTGTTATACCTATCAGGGAAAAAATATTTTTCTGATGCATGGCTTCAGGGACTATTGTGCCCTACTCTTTTTCAAAGGTGCGTTAATGAAGGATCCTGCAAAAATCCTTGTGCAACAGACTGAAAATGTGCAGTCTGCAAGACAGATTCGTTTTACTGACTTACAGCAAATTGCTGACCTGGAGAACGTTATACGCAACTATATATTCAATGCCGTTAAAGTGGAAGAATCCGGAGCAAAAGTGGCGATGAAAACGACCACAGCCTTTGAAATGCCTGAAGAATTCATAAAGAAACTGGAAACGGATGCAGAACTGAAGACTGCTTTCCAGGCTTTAACACCGGGCAGGCAAAGGGCTTACCTGCTGTATTTTTCTTCGGCTAAACAACCTGTAACCCGGGAATCACGCATTGAAAAATATATACCGTCAATTCTTGAAGGTAAAGGGATGAATGATTGAATTGTCAAAGTTTACCATTTATTTAAAACTATTTTATGTTCATATAAAAATACAATTGTTATTTTAGCATGAGCGAAATTTGATAAATAATAAGGATATGAAAAAATTAATCGTACTGAGTACCCTGTCTGCATTCCTGCTGAACTGCAGTAAAAAACCGGAAGCTCCGGTTGCAGAACAGGTTTCTGCGGATACAACGACGGCTGCAGAAAAAGTGACGGATACATTGGGGCCGAAATCTTTCTGCTATATGGGCGTTACCGGAAGAGATACCGTTTTTGTAAGCATCGACGACAACCTAGGGACCATTACCGGAAAGATGGCAAGTAAAAACAGTGAAAAAGACAGCAACAAAGGGGATCTTACAGGCTTCAGATCCGGAGATACGCTGAAACTTACCTATACTTTCGCTTCCGAAGGCAAAACCGGAAACAGGAACGACCTTTATTTTCTTCAGACCAAAGACGGCCTGAGCGAAGGAACCGGCGAAAGGGATGCCGGGACCGGAACGAAATATGCTGATGAAAAGAAAATAAAATACACTGGCGGAAGAATCCTGAAAACGGCAGATTGCACGAAGGTTGCCAATGCTGTCAAATAAAAATAAGTCTTACATTCACAAAATAAAATGCAACCGGAAACGGTTGCATTTTATTTATAATTCTTCTTTTATAATTTCTATTAAATCGTTTACCGGTTCATCTCCCGTATTCCAGGAAGTGATGAGACGGATTGCAGAACGTTGGTCATCTATCTTTTTCCAGACATAGAATTCAAATTTTCCGGATAGTTTGTCAATGAGTTCATGGTTCAGGATCGGGAAAATCTGGTTGGTGTAGGTATCGGATAAGAACTCCACTCCCCTTTCTTTCAGGGCATTCTTTATCTTCATCGCCTGCCGGTTAGCGTGTCTGGCCAGATCAAAATAAAGATCGTTTTTCATCAGCTCCAGAAACTGGATTCCCAACAGCCTCCCTTTTGCCAGCAGCGCACCTTTCTGTTTGATATTGAATGCAAAATCCTGTTGCAGTTCAGGGTTATTGATAACGATAGCCTCCCCGATCAATGCGCCGTTCTTGGTACCTCCCAGATAAAAGACATCGGTTAGTTGGGCAACTTTTTCCAGCGTCAGATCACTGATTTCCGCAGTAAGCCCATGCCCCAGCCTCGCCCCGTCCATAAAGAGATACAGGCGGTTTTCCTTACAGAATGCAGAAAGGTCTTCCAGTTCCTGCAAAGTATAGACGGTTCCCAGTTCCGTGGAATTGGAGATATACACCAGTTTCGGCATTACCTGGTGCGGGACATTGCGGTGGCTTTCCAGTACCGGAACAATATCTTCCGGGGTTAGTTTCCCATCCTCCTTTTCAATGCTCAGGATTTTATGGCCCGTTGCTTCAATAGCCCCGGTTTCATTGTTCAGAATGTGTCCCGTGGCTGCGGAAACCGCACACTGATACGGCCTTAAGACCGAAGAGATGACAATGAGGTTGGCCTGTGTTCCTCCGGAAACAAAATAGACATCCGCACCCGGACTGTTTATCTTTTTTCTGATTAAGACTCTGGCCTCCCGGGAATATTCATCTTCTCCGTAACCCGCCTGCTGATTGAGATTGTTTTCTGAAAGTGCCCGTAAGATATCAGGATGACCACCTTCCGAATAGTCGTTTTTGAATGAGAATTTCATGGGGTAAAATTAAAAAAAGTTAACCGAAACATCCCAGTTTATTGGCAATAATTTGTTAGATTTGTCGGGAAAAGGATCTAACATTTTGAAGACAACATTAACTGAAGAAAACTATCTGAAAGCCCTGTTTCATGTGGTAGACCATGAAGGAAAGGTAACGATTAACGAGTTAAGCAAATTTTTAAACGTAAAAATGCCGAGCGTTAATAATATGATGAAGAAATTTGCCGAGAAAAACTGGGTGATCTACGAGACCTACAAGCCGCTGAAAGTAACGGAGAAAGGCCATCGCGAAGCAGCACTGGTGGTGAGAAAACACCGTCTGACGGAAATGTTCCTGGTTAAAAAAATGAATTTCGGCTGGGAGAACGTGCATGAAATTGCCGAGCAGCTGGAGCATGTGCATTCCGCCGTCTTCTTCGATAAAATGGATGAGATCCTGGATTATCCGAAATTCGACCCGCATGGCGAACCTATTCCGGATAAAGACGGCAATATCATTGCCCAGGATTTACAGAAGCTGAGCCATTGCAAAGCCGGAGAAACCGTAATTTTTACGTCGGTCACCCTTTCCGACGATGCTTTTTTAAATTATCTGACGGAAAGAAACCTGTTGCTGAATAAAAAAATCAATATTCTTAAAATTGAAGGCTTCGACAAATCGTTTACGGTTGAAGTGGACGGGAAACAGGAAATCCTGAGCCGTAAAGCCACGGATAAAATACTGGTGAAGAAATAAAACTTATAGCTAAGGCCCTAAAGCCACCATAAGGCCATCTGTGAAATATACGGCAGATTTTCTTTCTATACATATCCCTAATACTGGATTGGGATCCCAGCGGTATGGCAAACTTTGCGTTTAAATAAAATCTTCATCATTAAAAGTAATGGCAAAATGATGGCTGAGCACACCGAAGCCGTGCAGTCCTGTAAATATGCGCAATCATCAGTTAAAATCCATGCAGAGTTGGGGTTATTTTAAACTTGCTTTTAATATTTCAGAAACCTTTTCTATCTCCTCTATCGTATTGAAATAATGAGGCGAGAGCCTTACAATGCCGTTGATATCCTTTTTGGTAAAGTCGATCAGTGCGGAGTTTTTGTAAGTCACCGAAAAATAGACGTTATTTTCTTTCAGGACCTTCCGGATATTTTCCAGGTCGCCGTCAGGGCCGGAAAACGTTACAATGCTGCTCAGCCGGTTACCCCAGTCCCAAACGTTGAAACCATAGTTTTTCAGGTTTTCACGCAGCTTACGGGATAGTTCCCGGTTATATTTTTCTACCATATCCATCCCGATATTATTGGCATACCTTACCGCATGTTTCAAACCCAGCATGGAGGCATAGGAAAATTCCCAGTGCTCAAAGCGTTTGGCCGTTCTGAACAATTCATAGTCATTATATCCGGTACAGTCTGCCCCTCTCATATCCAGAAGCAGCGGTGCATAGTCCTGTTCGAGAACACGGTCCGAAACAAACAGAAACCCCGTTCCCCTTGGTCCGCGAAGGAATTTTCTTCCGGTCGCCGTCAGAAAGTCGCAGCCGATTTTTTCGACATCCACCACCATCTGTCCCACAGACTGGCAGGCATCCACCAGATATAAGATATCATGTTCACGGCACATTTTACCGACTGCTTCCACATTCTGGATCAGGCCTGAGTTCGTAGGAATATGGGTTACCGCAATGAGTTTCGGATGATGCTCCCTAATTAAACGCTGGAGGTCTTCCAGATCGAGTTCGTGATCCGGTAAGTTCTTCATCCGGATGATCTTCACTCCTATTTTCTTCTGCAGGGAAATAAAAGTAATCTGGTTGGAAATATAATCGTCTGCCGTCGTGATGATGACGTCACCTTCTTTGAAAATAATACTCGACAAAGCTTTGCTGTATGCTTCGGTGGCGCTGGTTGCAAAAGCCATATTGGATGGTCCGGCATTGACCAGTTTCGCGGTTTCATCGTAAAATTCCTCCAGTATGTCTGCATTGACATCCGCTACATGATATCCTCCCGAAAATTCCTCCAGCTTTAAATAATCGACCATTGCATCGGTTACCAGATCCGGCATTAAAGAAGATCCGGCATTGTTTAGAAAAATTTTGCCGTCTTTCAGGCCGCGGGTTTCCTGTCTGATTGTATTGATGTCCATTGTTGTTCTATTGAAATATAATGTTACGGATTTTTATTTATTCCCGAAATGCATTTAATGATTTTTTGTTTAAACGTTTTAAAGGAAGTGAAAGAGTTTTTGAATGCTTTTCCGGACGCCGGAGGATTTTATCTTAGCTTAAATTCAGGAATGTTCAGTATGTCCTTACTTAACAGATACAATTTAATGTTATGATTAATTTAAATTTTGGCTGATGTTTCTTACAACTAACAATTGAATTTATCTAAGTATTAAAATTTGACAGAACCAATTTCCTCGCGTCTTAAGGTATTATTCCGTTTATCATAATTGATGTCTTTGCGCTGCTCCGGCATAAAAAATCCCGGAAGTATAATTCCGGGAATATAAGGATATAGATTTTCTATGTCAATCCAAAACGCTCCATCCTCTTTTCGGATTGTTGTTGTTGGATACTTCCTGTTCATTGACGATGATGTTTTCTTTCCGCTGGCCGATGTAATCGAGCTCGCTCAGCTTGGCAAAGATCGTTTCCAGGCTTTTCAGCATCTGCTGGATGTAGATGAACGGTTCGCCGCAGTTGTGATGGTCATAGTTCGTTTCCGCAACAATGGATAGTTGGTTCAGCAAGGTGTGAGGAGCTATTTCACTCCACTCCAGACTGTAGTTCAGCATTTCTTCCAGTTCGGCAGGAACCAGCACCTGCGTGGCATTGTACAGGCGGAGTGCCAGTTTGGCAAACGACTCGATCAGGAATACCGGCGGCTGGTACGGCGTAATATTCCTGAACTGGAAATACATATCGCCAAAAGTATTGATCATGGTGTTGCATAAAAACTTAACGTTCTGTGCCAAAGCCGTATTCTGGTTTTTATGGGATGCTTTCTGGATAATCTTGAAAGCATACTGCTGCAGATTCCCGACGGATTTCGCAAAGGTATTGTAGTAATCCTGCAATGCCGGATGGCTCTGAATGGATGTGCACGGGGGAATGAAATTGGAATCCACCTGTGCAATATTCCCCTTCAGGTCTACTTTTCCGATGATCAGGTAATTCCCTCCCGAATAGCTGCTGTTTAAAGAAGTAACCGGCAGGAGTTCCAGATGATGGTTGGATTGGGTATTCGGATGCCGCGGCGGAATTTCCTCCGGATCGATATCTCCGAAAGGTACCTTATCAAAGGGATTTACGGAAATCAGGATATAATATTCACCGTCGGCCTGTTCTTCATTCATGGATTTTGCAAGTGATTTTACGCTGACTCTCCGGTCAATCAGCTCAATCCGGTAACCGGCCATGGTAACGGCACTGCAGCGTTTGATGACCAGTTGGACATCATTGGTTGCCGTATTGTGGACATCAAAAATGGTCCGGTCGGTAAATTCGCTGGAGATCGGCAAAAGACCGTAATTAAAGTTCGTGATTCCCAATGAACTGGAATCCCTGATGGTATCGATTAAAAAATTATCCTGGTCGTTAAGATGTCTCTGGGAAACTTTCATCCCGTCAACCCAATTGATGGCAAAATGCTTGATAGGCTGTATCATATTCAATATTTTTAAACGGTGTGCGATTGTGTTCTTCTGATTCCTTCTTCTTCGTGCTGAATGACTCTTTTGCAGATTACCACATCATTTTCATGAATGCTGTTTTCGGTGATATCCTGTTCGAAATCAATATATTTCCTGAAGCTGAAAAAAGACTTTTTGGTATAGAAAATCCAGTAAAAAGGTTCCTGGGTCTCGTCGGTCAGGTGAATGACAGAATTCGGGTTCTTGTGGTTGTAATCATCGACCACCCGGTAGAACCAGTCGCCGAAGGTTACCCCTGTCGGGAGGGTTTTTGCTTTAATTCTGAAGCGGTTGGCTTCTTCCAGGTTTTTGCTTAATTCCACGTTCAGAACCATCAAGCGGTCGAAATCGGCACCTTCAAAATCGGGCAGTTTCTGGTCCGGCGAATACTTCCAGGTTTTGTAGATGTCCACCGGGATACTGATGAGCTGTACATAACAGTAATGAAACACCAGCGGAACCATAAAAATAAATATGCTGGTCGCTGCCATTACCGGATATCCGGTCCCTTTGCTCATCCAGTTAAAGATCAGGTAAAAAAGATATCCTCCGAATCCGATACAGGTTAAGGTGAAGATGGATTCGAATAAAAAACCTTTAGCGGTGGACGTAAAGTGCTTTTTGAAATACCGGTCTGACAAATTGACGTGAATAATTCCCAAAATAAGGTAAACGATCTGTGCAATAAGATACCAGTACGGGTTGAAGAGATTCCCTGTAAAGCCGAAAATGCCCGGGATGGCCAGACACAGACTGCACAGCAGGAAATAAATGATCATGGTTTTAATCTTTACAGCAGGGCGGTTCCTCCTGATGGCTCCTAAAACAACCATCATAATTACTGCAAATAAAGGCATCATGATATACCTTAAAAAGACTCCTTTTACTGACGAAACTTCCATCTGATTCTCGAATTAATATTTTTTCTTGGTGAATGTAAATATAGTTAAAATTTTCACAGGAAAGTAGAGTATCCAAGCCTGTTTGCATTTCTTTCGTCATCTTCCAGGGCAAAAGAATATTCTTGCTTCTCGGTAACGAACTGTTCTTCTATTTCAACGCTGACCGGCAGGAAATAATCATACATGGTCTGCAATACTTCACGGAACGGGCTACCGTCGATATATTTTTTCATTTCCTTATACGGAATCGGCCCGATATTTACCACCCAGTTCCGCTGTCCGTCCATATGTTTTCCGCTGGGAATATATGTGACCCCAAGTCTCGAATTACCAAGCAGCATGGAATCGTCTTCCTCCTCAACCCTGTCGATGACATTCGGTGCAAAGGTAACTTGTACGGGAATCTGCAGGAAAGCGGTCATGCACCTTTCAAACCAGGCTTTATTTCCCCGGATCTGATGGAAAAACGGCAGGATATAAATAAAGATATAGGCATTCTGGATATCAAGCTTGCTGATCAGGGGCCACAATTCGCTTACGGTATCCAGCAGTGCACCGGTATCGCTGGAGATGTCGAAATCAAACTCCTTCAGCAAAGCACTGATTTCGGTAAAGAATATTTCCAGCTCGAAAGGTTTGAAGAATTTCCGGGCGTCTTCTTCCACCCTTTTCTGCCTGCGGATTTCCCGCACCACGGTATCCACGTTTTTACGGGACGCCCCAAGGGACGGCGGATGAAACAGGCCTTCCGGCAGATAATCGTAGATGCCTTCCCGGTAGGTTTCAATGGTGAAAACTTCTTCATCAAATCCCAGGTAATCGCTTGAAATGCTTTTGATATCCTTCAGATAAGCCCGGTCATTGATTCCGATCCGGTCGATAAAAATATTGCTTACGGCCCTGTGGTATTTTAAAAGGTTTACGGCCACCGCTTCCGCCCTGAAATCGGTCTGCAGTTTATTGTAATGCATGTCTACAATATTATTCTCATACATGGTCTTTGCTGTGATTTTGACGTGTAAAAATAGTATATCTCAAATTATTGAAAAAATATTTCCCAATGAATTTTATCTTAAAAATAGTAAATAATTGTGAGTAAAGGAAGAAAAAGGTAAAATAAGGTTGAGATGCAGGCTGTGTTTGAGGCAGAGGCTAAAATTCAGGATGAGAATAGGAAAACCGGTAATCCATGCTACTTTCACTTTTTACCTTTACCCTGCCCTTACCCGGTAAATAAGTTAAGATTTAATTAATTTTTCCGCTCGTGCTGCTAACATTAATCCCAGCCTTAAAATTAACCGTATCTTTGCCCCCTGAAAATGTTATTACAATGAAAAGTATGTATTCTAAAATCCTGGTTCTGGCCTTCATGGCTTCTTCGCTGTATTCTTATGCGTGGGGACTGACGGGACACCGGATTATTGCAGAAATTGCAGAGCACCACCTTTCCGGAAAGGCAAGAAGGGAGATTAAAAAGCTGATGGGGAGGGAACGCCTGGCGTATTGGGCCAACTGGCCGGATTTCATTAAATCCGATACCACCGGTGCCTGGAAGCAGGCTTCAGCCTGGCATTATGTGAACATCGATCCGCAGACGGATTTCAAGGTGTTTGAAGAAAAACTGATGGCACAGGCCGGTCCGAGCTTATATACGCAGGCAAAAACCCTGTCCGGCCAGATCAAGGATCCTAAAACTCCGGAAAAAGACCGCAAGATCGCACTGATTTTCCTGATCCACATCATGGGCGACCTGGCTCAGCCGCTGCATGTAGGAAGGGCGGAAGATCTGGGCGGAAATAAAATCAATGTAACTTACTTCGGGGAAAAGACAAACCTGCATTCGGTATGGGACGGAAAACTGGTGGACTCGCAGAAATACAGCTACACCGAATATGCCAACCTTCTGGATATCAAAACCGATGATGAAGTAAAACAGATCCAGACGGGAACGCTGGAAGACTGGCTGTACGATTCCCACAAGATCGCCAATAAGATCTATGCCCAGACGCCGAACGATTCCAAGCTGGCTTATGACTATCAGTATAAATTCAACGATACAATGGAAAGACAGCTTCTTTACGGAGGATTGAGGCTCGCCAAATGGCTGAACGATCTTTTTTAAAAAGTGAATGGTCGATAGCGAATGATGAATTTGCTGTTTGTTAAAAATATAGGCGGAGCTTCGGTTCCGCTTTTTTTGGTGAATGGATAAACATTAATTGATCAATTTGCAATACGTAAGCAAAAAATGCAATTTCAATAAAACGTTAACAAAAATACAACCAGCTGATAATCAAAAGACATTAAATTCCCCTCCCTTGGAGGGTTGGCGAAAATTCTGAAAGAATTTCTGACGGGGTGGTTTTAGAAAGGTAAGTTTTGCAATGCAAGTGAATGGTCAACTGGCAATTTTCAGCTGTTAATAATGAATAGTCAATTTCCCTTCGTTAATATCCGGAAACTTACAATTCAAAGGCAAAGGCAAAGCCGATTCACCATGGACCTGAAATTACCGGCTTAAACTGATTTTAAAGACCGCTGCCCTAGCCCGGATAGAAGCGGCTACCCCACAGCGGGGCCGGGATGCGGCTGCGCGAGGAGTAATAGCGGATAGCCGGATCAAGCTCCCGGAAAAAATTCCTGCTCGTCTTTTTCCGTCTGAAGCAGGCCTTTGGTAATACAAAAGCCCTAATTTAAAACTAAATTATGAAAATAAGTTTAATTAAATAAAAAATTTCTGCAACTACTGTAACCTTTTTGGTGTTTCGTACGTATAATATAACAGAAACTCTTTTTTGAGGATAAAATAGATGAGACAATTAAAAATCACTAAGCAGGTAACCAACAGGGAAACTGCTTCATTAGACAAGTATTTGCAGGAAATTGGTAAAGTGGAACTGATTACTGCGGACGAAGAGGTAGATCTGGCACAAAGGATCCGTGCGGGCGACAGGGCAGCACTGGAAAAACTAATCAAGGCCAACCTCCGTTTCGTAGTATCCGTATCCAAACAGTACCAAAATCAGGGTCTTTCTTTACCCGATTTGATCAATGAGGGGAATTTGGGACTGATGAAGGCGGCAAAAAGGTATGATGAAACTAGAGGTTTCAAATTTATCTCTTACGCGGTATGGTGGATCCGTCAGTCGATTTTACAGGCTTTGGCAGAACAGTCGAGGATTGTACGTTTGCCACTGAACAAAATCGGTTCCATCAATAAGATCAACAAAGCTTATGCGCACCTTGAGCAGGAAAACGAAAGACCACCTTCCCCGGAAGAACTGGCTGAAGTTCTCGATATGAGTGAAGAAGACATCAAGGAATCGATGAAAAACTCCGGAAGACACCTGTCGATGGATGCGCCTTTGGTAGAAGGTGAAGATTCCAATCTTTACGACGTATTGCGTTCAGGAGAATCTCCGAGCCCGGATAAAGACCTGATGCTGGAATCGCTTCAGATCGAAATCGAAAGGGCACTGAATACCCTGACGCCTAGAGAAGCGGATCTGGTTCGTCTGTATTTCGGACTGAACGGGAAACACCCGATGACGCTGGAAGAGATCGGTGAGACTTTCGACCTTACGAGAGAACGTGTCCGTCAGATCAAAGAAAAAGCGATCAAGAGACTGAAACACAACACCAGAAGTAAGATCCTGAAATCTTATTTAGGGAAGTAATTTTTTACGAAACATATATAGGCGGAGCTTGATTTTCAGGCTCCGTTTTTTATTTTATGGCTAACGGTTTCATATTTAACACATCAGACACAGAGATTTTTTTTTTTCGCATATTTCAGAACACATGAGATAAAAATCGAAGATTTTTAATTTTGGTGCATATTTCAAGCAAGTTAAATATCTTTGGTAATTTTTCTGTTAAATTTTGTCTATAAACAATTTATATCTTTTTACCGGAGGATTTATTCTGATTTTTATTTTGGGAAATTTTGTTTCTCATCTTTGCTATAAAAGGAAACACGAAAGTCTTTTAAAGCTTTTTAAAGGAAAAGATTATATACTTATCAGAAATACTGAAATCAGTATTGAGGCAAGCGGCAAGCCCCCCTATAAAAACCATATGAATAAGGCGGATGTGATTTTCTCTGGTGAATATTTGTTATTAGTGATAAGAAGTCAGATTTTCGTGCAAGCCCTGCCGGTTTTGCAAATAAGCCGCATCGGAAATTATGAAAAGTTTCCTTATGTCTGGGAAGAATTAGGCTACATCTCCAAAATGAAAGTTAAGGACCAACTCAGAATCACCGGATTTTCAATGCGTGGCCCATTTAGAATTAATTACAAGATATTCATTAATATTAAGAACGCCGGGTTTGATTTGGAAAACGATCTTAAGAAAGATCTTTAACAACAGTCTGTTTCCGTTACTTTTTTAAAATCATAAATTTAACAGATAGTTAACCGGAACGAAATCCCATCCATAAAATAATCCGGTAGCTTCGCATCCGGTAAATTATTAATTATGATTCAGAAAAAATTTCCCGGATGGGTACTTTTGTGCACGCTGGCCAGCGTCGGATGCCAGAACAATGCTTTAACTTCGACAGAAGATGACCAGTCTTTAAAAACAACTGCTGGCAGGGTATCAATAAATTCAGAGGTAAGCGTAAATGCTTATGTGGATACCGGCATTTACATCAGTTCCGGCTTCAGTTTTTTAAATCCTTCACAGATCGATAAAAACCGTCAGGCCATAGGCGGAAATGCTTACACCGAAGTCTATGGATTCAATATTCCCGAAGAAAACAGAGTGAGGGGTATCCGGTGGAATACCGATGATGAGACAACTTCACTTTGGAGACCCCAGGGAATTGCAGGATTCAGCAAAGACGGGGTCCGCTATCTTCTTGTGAGCTGGTACGCCAAAGGTGACGCCGAATTCAAAGGTTCGCGCGTTACGCTGATTGACATCAGTCCGAGTTCGAGCACTTATCTTACTTACCGCCACATCCTTCTGGTACAACCCGATATTCCGGCAAGCGCGGCAGGTTATTCACAGTTCGGTTCTTATGCCCCGCTGAACGTCCATGCCGGCGGAATGGCTTATTTTAAAGGCAAACTCTATATCAGCAGTACGAATCTGGGGGTCCGTGTATTCGATCTGAATAAAATCATCGAAGTAAACACCGGCGATACGACCAATGACAAATGCGGTAAAGATTCCAACGGTAATTTATTCGCTTTCAACTACCGGTATATCCTGCCTCAGACGGGATACCAGAAAATCAATAACGCGAATCCTTTCTCTACGATTCAGATCAATGCCGAAGGGACGCAGTTCTGGACCGGACAGTATTATTCCGGCAGTGCAGATGCTTCCATTGTCCCCAAGGTTTTCGGATTTCCTGTAGATACCAATGGAACCCTCCAGAATACAGGAATCGTATCTGTTGCACCCAAAAACAGCCTTTTCACCGATAACCATGCTCATGGAATACAGGGTGTGTTCAGAAAAGGAAACCGGACCTGGCTTTCCTGCACCGGATCTCCAAGCAATTCGTACGGATCCAACGCAAGACTGGCCCGTTATACTGATGGAGCTGACGATACAACCCGTTTCCGATGGCCTTACGGAGCCGAATCCCTTTACTATGAATCCCAATATAATTATCTATGGAGCCTGACGGAATTTGAGCCTAATGCCGGCGCACAAAACGGAAGCCAGGTGAACCGGTGCATCTTTGCAGTCGATTTTTCCAAATATGAATAGGAATTTAATAGGCTGGAAGAAGGGTTCCGGAAGCCGGAAGTTTTTGTCAGTCTATGTTGATGTAAGCCGAAGAAAAACCCAGTCTAGAGTAAACCTGCTTTGGAGAGGCCTGATAATCATAACCCCGGGCTTCACCCGGGGTTTAAACGAAAGCAGAAGACCGTGAAGGGTCGCAACCTTTTTAAAGATGAACGGAAAACACCAAACACCTTACAAGTTCTTCCGGGACTGAATTACTTTAAATTAATGAAATCAAGTTAAAAATCATGGAATTCATGTTAAGTAAGAAGCACTTCCCTCCTAAAGTAATTTGAACTTCTTCCACAAGGAAACCTCAAACATTTAAAATTTTAAGCTATCTTCAACGCATAATAAGAAAAATGGGTAGTAATTCAGAAGAAAACAGAATAGCAAGAGATAAAAATATTCTGGTTGTGCTAAATAACCGTCACAAAATCGATCAGGAACTTCAATACCTGATGGACCATTTCTGCGGAACTGTCGTTTATGGCCTTAATGCGGATTTTAACAGCGAAAAAATATACATCTGCGGGGATTTAAATAACTTTGTTGAAAGCAGCCACTTCCTTCATATCATCAAAGAATTTTCAGTAAATTATGAAAACATAAAAAACGGAAAAGCTGAAGTGATAAGTATCGGAACGGTTCCCGTGATCGTCAGCAATGCAGGTGTATATTTCCGGAAACTTTTTCAGGAAGAGAATATTTTTGATAAGGTAACATCCGAACATCATTTTCAGGAGCTTACCGAATCCAATAAAGAAACAAAAGCATTAAGGAAAGGGATTTATCTGAGTAAGGTTACCGGTAAACCCGGTGAAAACGGAGAAGAAGAATTGCATTTTAACCTTCTGCGATGTTCCAGCAACCTGACGGGGCCCACAGACAATTTCAGGGAAACGGACCGTGAAATCATTGCGCTCCTTAACCGGTGTGCCCAGGAAACTTTTGAATACAAAACCGATCTGAATCACGCACTGGTACAGATCTACAAAAATAAAAAGAAAACTGCCGATGCTGAAAAGGAAGTCAAAGCCAGGATCAAAGCCCACTCGGACAAAACGAAAGACATGCCGAAAGAAGGACTGATCGCGTTCTGTACTTTTTACGACAATTCCAATTCACAACATCTGAAACCATCGGAAACAGACCGTTTCGACCTCTGCTACAAACAGACCAGTGCACTGACCAGGCTTTATTTCAGGCTTAAGAAAACCGTTGAAGACGAGTCGCTGGCAAAAGAATTTACCGTAACTTTATATCCGGATTCTGCATTTATTATTCCGCTTTCCACCAACCGGCTGTATACGCATGAGATCCGCCCCTCTATTTTAAGTGTTGAGCAGATTCCGGTAAGGATGGGTTATGTAGTCCGCTGCTCAAATCTGGAAGCGATCTATAAAAATAACCAGACCTACATCAGAGAAAATGATGAGTACGTTAAGCTGGAGGAAATGAATCCGGAGATGCAGGCAGAACTGAGAAATTCGTATTATGAAGAAAACATGACTGAAAATGTGGTGGAATACAAAACCACGCATTTCAGCATGAATGCCGGTGATTATGAAAAACCTTTATTGTAATGAATACTTCCGGATTTTATAAACTGCTGCTTCCCTTGGAAGAAAACCTGTTTAAAAAACTGACGGCCTGTGTTGATTTTGAAGTAACAGGAAAAGGCAGGCTGGGCAATCATCTGGTAAAAGAAAGCAAAGGAATCATACCGCTTGTAAGAACAACTACAAAGTTTCAGAAACGGGCAAATGTATTTTCTGAAGTCCACTACCCGATCATAAAAGCAATCCATGCAGAAATTTTAATGGAGAACCTTAATTTGCCTGAACAGGATTTCAACAATGCCCTGGCCGAAGTCTATAATTCCTCTTATACCAAAATGGGCTACCATTCTGATCAGGCCCTGGATCTGGACGATCATTCATTTATAGCTCTTTTTTCCTGTTATGAAAATCCTGAAGCCTTACAGGACAGTCATCTGAGAAAACTTCTTATAAAGAATAAAATAAGCGAGGAAGAATCTGAAATCGTATTGCACAACAATTCCGTTATTCTGTTTTCCGTAGAAACCAATAGAAGGTTCCAGCATAAGATCATTCTCGATCTGAAGCAGAATTCCAAAGAACCGATGGAGAACCGATGGCACGGAATAACGTTCAGGACGTCCAAAACTTTCATCCAATTTGAAGATAATCAACCTTATTTTCAGACCGGGGAATTATTGACTCCTGCTGATGAAGAAAAAGAAAAAGAATTCTTTCAGCTAAGGGGCCAGGAAAACCGGTCGCCGGATTTTATTTATCCCGCGATCTTTTATACAATAAGCCCGGCCGATCTTTTGGTTCCAGGGAACAAGAATACCCTATAAGTATAGTACTATGAGAAAGACACTATTTACCACCATCCTGCTTATTTTGTTATTTTCCTGCGGGGAAAACAGATCTGAAAACCAACCGCTGATCGAAAATGCAGTTGATAACACGGATTCGTCCCTGAAGGGTTCATTTGGGAGCAGCCGGTATGAGGACAATATAATTGATAAAATTTATTCCGAATTAATTAAAAACGATAAAAAATTATCTGCTCTTGACGGTAAAATTCTAAAAATCCATGAAGAGGAATCAAAGGTCATTCACCCATACAAAAATATATTCATAAAATCCGATGATTATTATCGGGATGGTAAGAGTCAGACCAACAGCATAACAGATTCTCTTATGAAACATCAAATTGAAAAAGAGATTAAGCTAAGCAAAGAAAAATATGATTTAAAGGTAAAAAATATTAAAGCTTTAATTTCGCAGATTTCTAAAAATACGGAGACCATCAATAATTTATATACGGTATTCAAAATCAGGAAAACCCTTCCCGAAATAGAAAAATACCAGAACGCCCATCCTTTAAAAGCCGACAGCCTCGAACATTTTATCGGGAAACAGAATCAATTGCTGGACGCACTGAAAAATGTAAAATAATGAATCCCATTTCTATCATCGGTGCCGGAATCGGAGGTTTAACCCTCGCGAATATCCTGAAAAGTCATGACCTTGATTTTAAGATTTATGAATCCGCCCCGGAAATAAAACCGGTGGGTTCCGGGATTATGATGGCCATCAACGCCATGCAGATCTTTGATAAGCTCGGACTGAAAGAACAGATCGAAGAAGCCGGACATAAAATCCACAGTGTTTCCGTAACCGACCAGCATCTGAAAAATATTTCAACCACCAATGTTCTTGCCCTGGAAAAGAAATACAATTCCTGCAACGTGGCTATTCACCGGGCCGACCTTCAAAGGATCCTGGCAGAAAACATCGGTTTTGAAAAGATTAACCTTCAGCATTCTCTTGTTGAAATCAGGAAAGGAGAAAATTACCGGCTCAGCTTTGAAAACGGCAGTGAAATCGAAAGCCGGATTATTTTCGGAGCTGACGGAATCCATTCGAAAATAAGAAATCAGATATTGCAGACCGGAAAAATCCGGGAAACCGGACAGATTTGTTGGCGCGGGCTTGCCGAATTTGACCTGCCGGAACAATATAACCGCGAAGCTGTAGAAGCGTGGGGAAAAGGGAGACGTTTCGGATTTGTAAAGATGGCCGGCAAAAAAATATACTGGTATGCCGTTATCAATAAAGGACTGCATAAGCGCAACCAGGGCATTGCCGAAAATTACCACGGCTTTCATCCGATGATTACCGGTATTATTGAGGCGACCCTACCGGAAAATGTCATCCTGAATTCCCTTACCGACCTGGCTCCTATCCCAAAATGGTATACGGACCACCTGTGCCTGATCGGTGATGCCGCCCATGCGACAACCCCTAATCTGGGACAGGGCGCCTGCCAGTCGATTGAAGATGCCTACATCATCGGGAAACTGCTGGAACGTTCGCATGCTTTCAACCGGGTATTTGAAGATTTTCAGAAAATCAGAAGGAAAAAAGTGGATTACGTAGTAGGTACAAGCTGGAAGATCGGCCAATTCTCCCAATGGGAAAAAGCAATCGCTCTAAGGAATTTCATCATGCAGATGGTGCCGGAATATTTCAACCGGAAGCTGGTAGAACGGGTGGTTGAACTGGAAATGTGATCGGCTGGGAGAAGGATGCCGGATGCCGGAAGTTCTTTGGTCAATATGATGAGCAGTGGTACTATTAACGTTAATTCGGCCGTATTGGGCTTATATTCAAATGTTTAATTAATTCAAATGCCAAATTAAGGCTGATTCATGCAGGATTTTAAATACAATGACTTTTCATAAAATAAATCAATGATTCATGCTTCCGATAGGATTTTATACTGTCCTGTAATAAGCCATCCTTCCAGGACTTTAAGATCATACAAATCTGATCCTATCCGATTTATATTCAATCTTTTATTTAATTAAAAATAAAATTAAAGCGATTTTAATCCGGATTAAAGAAAAAAATTCTCTCACAGAATGGCAAATCGTTTAGATTGATGATCAGGACCTCCGATCCTGTTTCTGACAGAAGAAACTTCCGGCATCCAGCTTCCCTCTTCCAGCTCTTTCATCCGAATTCTACTTCGAGTTCACGTTGTTATTATCAAATGAAACCGTTTGGCACTGTATAAAAGATTTAATTTAAAACATATATTCAATAATCAACTGAAGATCAGTTGAATATGAACGGACTCACCTTACTTAAAATCCCTTTCAAATTATTCATCTGATTATTTGTGAAAATCAACAATACCATTTGAATATCAATTTAAAAACCACGAAATTTGCAGCCATGAGTATTCAGGAAAATTACAACGCTATTAAAAGCCAGCTTCCTTACGGGGTAGAGCTGGTTGCCGTTTCGAAAACCCATCCGGTTTCTGCCATTCAGGAAGTTTACGGTCTGGGACAAAGGGTTTTCGGTGAAAACAAAGTTCAGGAGGTAACGGAAAAATATCCGCTGCTTCCGAAAGATATCCGGTGGCACCTCATCGGGCATCTTCAGACGAACAAGGTAAAATACATCGCCGGATTTATCGATACCATCCAGAGTGTGGATTCCGAAAAGCTGATCCGCGAAATCAATAAGGAAGCGGCAAAAAACAACCGCACCATCAATGTTCTGCTTCAGGTGAAAATCGCTGAAGAGGAAAGTAAATCCGGACTGGAAATCAGTGAGGCGAGAGAACTGTTTGAGCAATACCTCAACGGAGAATTTAAGAACATCTGCATCACCGGATTAATGGGAATGGCGACTTTCACCGAAGACCAAGATCAGATCAGGGAGGAATTCCTGACCCTGAAAAAACTTTTTGATGAATTAAATCAACTGAAAAAGCTCGAAACCCTGTCTATGGGGATGAGTGATGACTTCCCTATGGCCATTGAATGCGGAGCAAATTCCATCCGCATCGGATCGGCAATTTTCGGGAGAAGGGATTATTCCCAATAGCGGATTAGGTATGGTTTTTGCTAATAATTCAATCAAAAAAATCTAAATTTGCAACTATGCAAAAAATCCTTATTGTAGAAGACGAAAAAGCAATCTCAGGAGTACTCCAAAGTATCCTTTCTGACGAACTCACCGAATATGAATTTGTAATTGCCGAAGACGGACTTGAAGGTTATAAGCAGATCGAAAAAGAAGATTTCGCCCTGGTTATTTCCGACATCAAAATGCCTAAACTTTCCGGAACTGAACTTTTGAAACAGAGTTTAACCCTAAAACCGGAATCGACCTTTATCATGATTTCAGGACACGCGGATATCGATTCTGCCGTTTCCTGCCTGAGAGAAGGGGCTTACGATTTCATATCCAAACCGATTGATATCAACCGGCTGATTACCAGTGTAAAAAATGCTTTGGCTAAAGAAACGCTGAAGAAAGAAAACAAAAATCTTCAGACCGAAAACAAAACGCTGAAGAGAAAGGTAAACAAAAAGTACCAGATGATCGGGGAATCGGCAGGTCTGAAAAAGATCCAGGAAATGATCGAGAAAGTGGCCGTGTCTGATGCAAGGGTTTTGATTACAGGTCCGAACGGTGCCGGTAAAGAACTGGTAGCCCACGCCATCCACAACCAGAGCGACCGGGCTAGAGGTCCGATGATTGAAGTAAACTGCGCTGCTATTCCGTCAGAACTTATCGAATCCGAATTGTTCGGTCACGTAAAAGGATCTTTTACAGGAGCCATCAAGGACAAGCAGGGAAAATTCGAACAGGCCAACGGCGGTACGATTTTCCTGGATGAGATTGGAGATATGAGCTTGATTGCCCAGGCGAAAGTTTTGAGAGCGCTTCAGGAAAGCAAAGTTTCCCCTGTAGGAAGCGACAAGGAAATCAAAGTGGATGTAAGGGTTCTTGCCGCCACCAATAAAAACATGCAGAAGGAAATCGAGGCCGGAAGATTCAGGGAAGACCTTTATCACCGACTTTCCGTAATCGAGATCTATGTTCCGCCTCTGGATGAGAGAAAAGAAGACATCAGACTGCTTGTTGAACACTTTTCAGGCATGATCTCCGACGAACACGGTACTGCGATGAAAAAGTTCGACGACAAGGCCATTGATGCCTTAAAAGCTCTTTCATGGACCGGAAACATCAGGGAACTGAGAAATGTTGTGGAAAGATTGATTATTTTAGGAGGAGCCACCGTTTCTGCCGAGGACGTTGCGAGTTTTGTAAGGAAATAATATGTATTACTTTATATAAATGATGAAAATTGCAGTACTGGGTTACTGCAATTTTTTTTGATAAACCCTACATGATTTAAATGACTATGAACTTTTTAGATAAAAACTATACGAAAGAATGCCTGACCCTGGCATTGCCGGTGATGCTGACGCAGGTTGGACAGGTTTCGGTGAATCTTTTTGACAATATTATCGTCGGAAATCTTCTGGGAGCTGATGCACTGGCTTCCGTTTCATTGGGAAATGCTGTATTTTTCTCGATGTTCGTTCTGGCACTCGGCTTTTCCTTTGCCATTCCGCCGCTGGTTTCCCAGGCACACTCGCAACATGACCACCAGACGATCAATTCGGTTTTCAGCCACGGATTTATTATTAATATGACGGTGGGGGTTTTACTGATGGGGATTTTGCTTCTGGCGATGCCGCTGCTGTACCAATCGGGACAGCCGGAAAAGATCATTCCTGATACGGTGGACTTCCTGACAATCATGGCCATCAGCATCGTTCCTTTTATGGCTTTCCAGACCTTAAGGGAGGTTTCGGAAGGATTGTCTTATACGATCGGGGTCACCAAGGCTACCATAATTGCCAATGTAATCAATATCGTACTGAATTATGTCTTCATCAAAGGCCTTTTCGGAATGCCGCCGATGGGCGTTAAAGGTTCTGCCTTAGCCAGCCTGATTGCCAGGATCTTTATGGTAGTATTCCTCTATTTTGTTTTACTGAATGAAAAGAAGACCAGACAGTACATTAAGGATTTTTCCTTGAAAATGCAGGTTTTCAGTAAAGCCGTATTTGAGAAAATGATACGTCTCGGATTCCCGACCGCTCTGCAAATGTTTTTTGAAGTAACGGCTTTTGCCGGGGCTGCCTTTATCTGCGGACTGATATCGGCACACGATATCGCTTCCCACCAGATTGCGCTGAGCATGGCTTCCTTTACCTTTAATTTATGTATCGGCTTCAGTGTGGCTTCCACCGTTATGATCGGCAGAAAAGTAGGTGAAGGAAATTTTATTGAACTGAGGAAAGTCGGCATCAATAATTTGAAGATTGCTTTTATCTTCATGTGCATTTGCGGGATCATTTTTGTTCTGGGCCGGAACATCCTCCCGACGTTCTTTACCAAAAAAGAAGAAGTAGAAGTGATTGCACTGGCTGCCAGATTAATGATTATTGCCGCTTTGTTTCAGCTGTCGGACGGTATCCAGGTGACGGCTCTGGGAATGCTGCGGGGATTGCAGGACGTAAAAATCCCGTCCATCTACACCTTCATTGCCTATTGGATCATCACCATCCCATTGGGATATTTCCTTTGTTTTACCCTAAAAATGGGTGCTTTTGGAATGTGGATTGCCTTAGGACTCGGACTGACGATCTCAGCAGTCATGTTAGTGAAACGGTTCCTGAATTTATCTGCCAAAAGAATCAGGCAGAATGGATAATACAAAAGCGGTCCTTATGGATCGCTTTTATATTTATATTTGTTTATAAAATTTTATTAAGTGGATTTAACAAACCGTGAATTAAGAAGATCAGCTTTATTTTTTGATCCTTCTTTTTCTAGATTAGAAACCATTATTGAAGGTTTAAACAATGGTGTCAGACATCTTTATAATTCTGAATTATGTATTGATTGGTATGGTACAATGAATGAAAAGAGTGAGTGCGAGACAATTTATAGGTTAGCAATTTTGGCCTTTGAAACTTATATTATAACAAGTGCTACAAGTCTGTGTAAAGAGAATGAAAATCCTCAACAATTTTATAATCTTTTACCGGATATTACATTGATTTTGAATCTGGCCGATTATATAACTTTAAAAACAGGCAATTATGAAAAAATCTTTAAAAAATATGCTTTAGATGTTAGTAATTATCCAATCTATAATGGAATCAGAATTTTGGATGAAGATAGAAATTTAATTCAGATTACTAAGGTTTTAAAGTCATGGAGAAATCAGATTGTCTATATTCAATATCCGGTTGATCCAATTTAAATAAAAATTTTCTGTAAGTACTTCTTCGCTTACATTTTTTTTTAAACTATTCTATTCTTTTTCCCACAATCACCAGCGTCCTCTCTACTCCATCCAGTACGGCAACATCCGGAAATACGCCCCAGTTTTCAAAACCGAAATGGCGGAATAATTTAAGGCTGGGTTCATTATGCAGAAAGATGAATCCCAACAACGTTTTTACGTCAAACTTCGATGCATTATCGATACAATACTGCAGGACTTTCTTTCCGTATCCCTTTCCACGGGAATTTTCAGCCATGTAAATGCTCAGCTCCACGGTTCCATTGTAGGCCGGTCTTCCGTAAAATGACGAAAAGCTGACCCATCCCAATATAATTCCCTCTAGGTCCTCGATCATCCAAAGCGGTCTGCGGTCGGGCGTATGTTCATGAAACCACTGAACCCTACTCTCCACGGTAATGTCTTCCGTATCGGCAGTGACCATTCTTGACGGAATGGTGGAATTATAAATTTCTACAATCCTGGTTAAATCTTCCGGCGTTGCATTTCTGAATTTCAGTTCTTTCATTGGAGGTCGGCATTTCTGCAAAGATACGCGAAGATTTTCCAGCGGCCTATACCCTATTCTTCGGAATTGTTCTCCTGCAGTTCTTTCAATGCCCGGTTCAGGCTTCTCACGGTAATACCAAGGTAAGCGGCCATGTCTTCTTTGGAAATTTCCATCTCCCTGGATTTTACTTCCAGAAGCTGGGACAGGGTGTGTTCTGTGGTGTGCAGCTGCTGATAGGAAGCACGGCTTGAGGTGTTGACGATTCTTTCAGCGAAAACATCCAGCAGCAGGTTGTTCAGCGCCAGGTCATTTTTAATCAGCGACTGAAAATACGGGATGGCCATAGAATAGACCGTCACCTCCGTAATGGCTTCAATGCTGCAAAGGCAGGGAACATTTTTAATGACTTCTATTTCGCCCACGATCTCCCCTTTTCCCAGAAATTCCACAATATATTCCTTATCGTTTTCTTCTACGAAATAGCATTTGGTAATCCCGGTTTTAATGAGCATGATCTTCGTGGAGATCTCATTTTGGGTCAGTATTTTATCTCCTTTTTCAAATGATTTCAATGCAATATTGCTTTTATGATCCTGCCCGGTATACAGCTGTTCCAAATAATCTAAAAATGTCTGATTGGTACGTAACATATTTTCGGTTGGGACAAACGTCCTTTTCTGATTTATTTTTTATACTGAATTTTGCCGGCAGAAAAATACAAAAACTAAAGTAAACAGAATATGAATAATTCAATTACCACCATTGCATTCGATGCCGACGATACCCTTTGGATCAACGAACCGTATTTTCAGGAAACGGAAAACAAATTCTGTGCACTGCTTGAAGATTATCTTCCTCAGCATTCCGTTTCACAAGAGCTGTTTAAAACCGAAATGAAGAACCTTCATCTTTACGGATACGGGATCAAAGGATTTATGCTGTGTATGGTGGAAACCATCTGCCGTATTTCAGATTCAGCAGTCTCCACGGAACTTATCAGCAAATCCATTGAAATCGGGCACGAACTGTTAATGAAGCCGGTTGAGCTCCTTGACGGAGTACCGGAAACACTGGAAAGCCTTAAAGGAAAATACCGTCTGGTGGTCGCAACAAAAGGCAACCTGCTGGATCAGGAACGGAAGCTGAAAAAATCCGGACTGCAGGATCATTTCCATCACATTGAGATCATGAGCGATAAAAAGGAAAGTGATTACCAAAAGCTATTAAAGCACCTGGATTGTAAACCGGAGCACTTCTTAATGTTGGGAAACTCTACTAAATCGGATATTCTTCCGCTACTGGAAATCGGAGGTTCCGCCGCCCATATACCATATCACGTTACCTGGACCCACGAACGGCATGATCTCCAACTTGAACATGAGCGCTTTATGGAATTTAAAAACATTAAAGAGATTTTGAATTATTTGTGACCCGGTTTTGAGTGATTCCTGCTTTTACTCTGGAGATATTTAATGCAATGAATATTATCGTACAGTCATTACATGCCTTTATTTTAGTTTAAAGCCGACATTTTTTTTTCTCATGCAAATTTTGAAGATGACGCAGATCTTTGATTTGCAATCCGCATATCATTTCTGCAGGGAATTTAAACATCATATTGGAGATTCGCATGGATAGATTCGTGTATAGATTCTCACGGAATAACCATTGCACGTTTTAAAGTTTTTTCATTTACCATTACAAACAAAAACCCGCTCTTTTGAGCGGATTTCCAGATTTATTTTTTCAGGCATTTCTCAAGGAACTGATCCTGTTCCCAAAGCAAATGCAGGATGTTTTCTTTAGCAGCATAGCCGTGCGCTTCTCTCGGCAGCAGCACCATCTTTACCGGGGCACCCAGGTTTTTCAGGGCCTGGAAGTAACGTTCGGTCTGTAAGGTGAATGTCCCGGGATTGTTATCCGCATCCCCGTGAATCAGCAGCAGAGGCGTCTTCATTTTATCGGCATTCATAAACGGCGACATGGTGTTGTAAATTTCCGGAACGTCCCAGTAATTTCTCTGTTCGCTCTGGAAACCGAAAGGGGTGAGCGTCCGGTTGTAAGCTCCGCTCCGGGCAATTCCGCAGGCAAACAGGTTGGAATGCGTCAACAGGTTGGCCGTCATAAAAGCACCGTACGAATGCCCTCCCACCGCTACTTTTTTACGGTCGATATAGCCCAGCTGATCCACCGCATCGATAGCAGCTTCTGCATTCGCTACCAGCTGAGGGATGAAAGTATCGTTCGGTTCGGTCTTGCCTTCGCCGATGATCGGAAATGCCGCATCATCAAGCACGGCATATCCTTTTGCCGTCCAGTATACAAAAGAACCGTAAGAAGGAAACGTAAAATCATTCGGATTCTGGTTGTTCTGTCCTGCTGTATTTTTGTCTTTGTATTCGGTCGGATAAGCCCAGATCAGTAACGGCAGCTTTTCCGCTTTTGCCTTGCGGTCGTAGTTCGCAGGAAGGTAAAGCGTTCCCGTTAAAGTCACTCCGTCATTCCTTTTGTAGATAATCACTTCCTTATACACATCTTTAATGCTTTCAAACGGATTGGCAAAATTGGTTACCGCTTCCGCTTTACCGGATCTGATGTTCTTTTTAAAATAATTCGGGTATTGGCTGGAAGATTGCCGGATCGTAAGCACTTCACCTTTGGAAGGATCCAGAACATCGATGATCTCTTCCTTGCCGTTCTTAAGATTGGAAGTATAGAGTCTCTTTTTCTTCAGGGTTTTCATATCCATTTCATCAAGAAAAGGATGCTGACCGTCTTTGGTGAATCCGGCTCCGATGAGGTAAGATTTTCCGCCTTTCATATCCACCACATATCTTCCGTACTGGTTTTTGGTGGTATTGAAATTTCCTGGATCGCTGTAAATATCCTGATAATTCCGGTTTTCCAGAACTTTCGATTCTCCGGTATTCAGATCTACCAGGTAAGAAGTCGTATTTCTCGTATCGTACCAGCCTTCCGAAACAATGGCATAATGATCGTTGGTCCAGCTTATATTTTCATACCGCTGTCTGGTTTTGAAAAAAGATTTCGGGGTACTGGTGAAAGGCGCTTCCCAGGTAAAAACCTCATCCCGGTAATCGGCGGTCTTCGACTGGTCGCCACCGTCCAGTGCTTCAGTATAAACGAGGGTGGCCGGCATATCGTTTCTCCAGCCCATGTCCCGTTTTCCGGTACGTACGGAAGAGAAACCTTTCGGCATAATTTCGTTCAAAGGGATTTCATTCACAACCTTTACTGTATTCCCGTTCATGTCGTAAACGGTAGTTGTCATCGGGAACCGGCTCAGCGGAACGATGTAGGAGAATGGTTTTTTAATGGTTGTCGCCATCAGGTAATTTCCGTCCGGCGAGAAGCTTAGTCCGGAATACAGATCCTGGTCCTTTACTTTCTTTAAATTTCCGCTAAGATCAACGTTATATACTTCGGAAGCCGTCAGGATCTCAAAATTCTTTTCATCCTGAGGGTTTTTCAGCAGGTCCTGGTAGGTTCTGTTCTGTGACACTTTCCCGTCGGCAGTCGATACAATCGGGCCTGTAGGAAGGTCTTTGCTCGCATCAATCAGAGTTCCCCTGTTCTGGGGAAGGGTCTTGATCATCAGATGCCGGGAATCTTTGTACCAAAGATAAGGGCTTCCTAAATTGGCGTTCAGATTATCGGAAGTAATTTTCTGGGCAGCAGCCATTTCCAGGTCGACGATCCACAATTCCACTCCTTTACCGGTAGTGTTGGTAAAAGCCAGTTTCTTTTCATCCGGGGAAAAGGAAGTGTAGGCAATTTTAGGATTTGCCGGTAAATTCCTGACCTGAACTTCCGTTTTGTCATTCGTCTTTCTGACCTTCAGATTATTGACGTAGGTTATCGAGCTTGAAATATTGGTCATAGGATTGATTCTTAATCCGCCCAGTTTCATTTCCTGCTGGCTCAGATCCTCCAACGTTTTGTAAGTAGGCCGGTAGCTGAAAACGATCCAGTCTTTTTTGCTGTTCATCAAAACACTTGGTGGCCGTTCATAGTCTGCCAGCTTCAGAATTTCTGCAGACGGTTTCTGATAGGTAATGCTTTCCTGCGCTTCGTAGAAATTAAGGAATGCAAGAAGGCATATGGTGAGTTTTATCTTCATAATAATTTCGATTTATACGAATTTAATGAATTTTATTCCGCTGGCAAAAGGTTATGGGTTTGGGATTTTTTATCAATATCAGGACGGAAATACGGAAGGATTGAGATTAAACGCTATGTAGGCAAAGAATATTTTATTTATAATAAAGTAAATTTTCGCTAGCAAAGGCATTTCATTCAATAACAGCAATGTATATTTATATTGTGCTTTTAAAGTGTTGTAAATCAGCAAAAAGACCAGGTGAAAAGCTTTTATACAACAAAAGAATCAGTCTCACAAGTCAATGATGTGGATTGAGAATCGAATGTACAAAAATCATTCTCAGACAAGAGGTCGAGAAAAATCATAAAAAAAGTCCGTTTTCACTAGTTGTGAGACGGACTCTTTTTTTATTTATAATTTATATTTTAAATCGGACTACCAGTCATTGGCTCTCTTCCGTTTTTCGATCATATAATCTACGGAAACTTTTCCTGCACCGAATACCATCAGAAGAAGGTAAACAGCCAGGTACAACAAACTCATTTCCTGTTTGGCAAAAGGGTCTGCCGAATGGACTACAAATCCGGCAATAACCATCGTGAAGATGAGAAACCCCAATGCTATTCGTGAGAAAAGCCCCAGGATCAGGAAGATGGAACAGACAAATTCAGCAAAGACCGTCAGTCCGAGAGATAATTGCGGCCCCATTCCAAGAAAATTGTAGAAATCACTTTTTCCTTCGATCAGCATCTGCAGCTTGGGGAATCCGTGGGACAGCATGGCAAAACCGATAAACACCCTCACCACCAATAACGCAATATCTTTGACCACCGAATCAGAATTTGTTGAGCTTGTGTAGTTCATTGAAAGAGATTTAAAATTAAAGATAACAAAAATCTTTTAAAACAACGGCTTTCAGGCCTTTTATAGTCTACCGGTACCCGAAATTTTTCAGGTCCCTGTCGTTTTTCCGCCAGTCTTTTTTCACTTTTACGAAAAGGTTCAGGTGGATTTTCTTATTGAAGAATTTCTCCAGGTCCATTCTCGATTCGGTTCCTACTTTTTTAATGGCCTCCCCTTTATGGCCGATGATGATGCCTTTCTGGGTATCGCGTTCTACGTAAATGATGGAATCGATGAAGATAATCCCTTCTTTCTCTTTGAACTGTTCGGTTACCACTTCTACGGAATACGGGATTTCTTTTTCGTAATTCAGTAAGATTTTCTCGCGGATGGCTTCATTCACGAAGAACCGTTCCGGCTTATCGGTGTATTGGTCTTTATCGTAGTACGGCGGATTTTCCGGCAATAAAGATTTAAGCTTCGGAAGGATGATATCGGTATTGAAAGCATTCAGGGCAGAAATAGGAAGGATTTCCGCTTTCGGAATCCTCTCGTGCCATGTTTCCACCAGCTTCTCAAGGCCTTCCTGATTGGTCTGGTCTACTTTATTTAACAACAGTAAAACAGGTACCGGAATTTTATTCAGCTTATCGATCAGAAATTCGGAAGGTTCGGATTTGTCGGTTACATCCACGATGAACAGGAAAACATCTGCATCCTGCAGGGAATCTTTTACAAAATCCATCATTTTTTCCTGCAGTCCGTATTTGGGATCCAGGACGCCCGGTGTATCGGAAAATACGATCTGCAAATCTTCCTCGTTATAAATCCCAAAAATCCTGTGGCGGGTGGTCTGAGCCTTTTGGGTTACAATTGCCAGCTTCTCTCCCATCAGTTGATTCAGCAAGGTCGATTTTCCGGCATTCGGCTTTCCCACTATATTTACAAATCCTGCTTTGTGCATAAAATAATATTAAGAAATGCAAAGTTAATAAAACTAAACCGGTCTTTCGGCTAATCCTGAAGATTTAAAGCAAAAAAGCCCTTCCCAAAACCTGGAAAAGGCTTTCATTATTTATCCTCCTGCTTAATTTACAGACAACGGCTTTTCATGAAATCCAGACTGCCTCGTGCGAGGGCACCGGCATCATGCGGTGATTTCTGCCATAAAGAAACCATCTGCTGCATGCCGGGTACCGAAGATGAAAAGTTCTCCAGCACCAGATTTCCTTCAAAATCAATTTTCTTTAAAGCGGCGAACAGCTGATCCCAGTTCACGGTCCCTTCGCCGAGCATTCCCCGGTGGGATTCCGTCATGTGGATATGCTTCAGTTTTTTCCCGGCCAGAACAACAGGATCATAAAAATTACTCTCTTCAATATTCATGTGGAAGGTATCCAGATGAAGGTATAAATTTTCTTTTCCTGTTTTTGAAATCAGATCCAGTACATTCTCTGCCGTATTACAGACGTAGGTCTCATAGCGGTTGATCGGTTCGATTCCGATATTCACGCCTTTTTCCCGGGCATAATCTGCGACCTGGCGCCACACCTGGATAATGATTTCAGCCTCTGCGTCCGTTAAAGGATCTCCTGAGAAAACACCGATTCCGCCATGAAGAACTCCCCCCAGGAAACCGGTTTCCAGTTCGGAAGTTTTATCCACAGCCTGCTTCATCAGTTTTTCAGCAGCTTCAGGGTGAAAGGCAATATGGGCTTCTTTCGGAAGGTTCAGAGAACAGACTGCTTCAAGCTGATGCTCTTTAAGCTGCCGCTTTACTTCTTTCGCATTAAATTCCATCGATGGCGGAAGCAATATTTCGATAAGATCGAATCCGGCCCGTGAGGTTTTTTCAATTGCGTATTTTCCCGCTGCGGGAGTCCAGACCGGAGTGATCCAGGAAAGCAGTGATGCTCCAAATTTTATATTCATAGGTTTAAATTATTTAATTAAAATACCCACCATTCCGCTCGTACGCCTAAGTAGGTTCCGAACCTTTTCGCTCCGGACTGCTGCAGAAAGGGTGAATAGAGGCTGTTCATTGCCTGATCATTGTATCTTGAAACCTCAGCAATAAACCGGATGTGCGGCCTTGCCCAGACGCTTCTTTCCGCGGTAGGCACAATCGTCGGCGCCAATACCAGTTTTACCATTGATGCCGGATCCTGGCTTCCGTCCTTCCGCTGGGCATAGTGCAGTTCGGTAAGGATATGGAACCAGTCATTAAAATAATAAGTGGCCCTCAGACCGGCATTGAACTCGGATTTTTTATTGAAAATTTCCCTTTTATAGTAGTCCATGGCTTTATCGCTGTCCGCTCCGCCTTTGCTCCGGGTGTAAACGGCATAACCGTTGACTGACCAGCGGTCGGAAAGGTTCAGCAAGATATGTTCAACCGCCGTCAGGGAATAAGCACCTTTATAAGTTCCTGCCGATTCATCGGGAGCACCATAGGTTCTCCAGGTCTGGGTATTTCCGCTGTCGCCGCCGTTGGCAATTCCTGATCCGTAACGGAGGGAAATCTGGTTAAAGGAACCTGGCAATGTCGTCTTAAGCGTTGAAGTTAATTTTGCACCCAGCACCCAGCCATGATCCGCCGGATACTGCTCCACCGAATTCTTGCCGGATTTATCTACGGTATGGAGTTCAGCCAGGAATTTTATTTTATGATTGTTATTTTTAAACGGAATAGTCTGTTCCAGTACGAAAACTTCCCGCTGCCGGTAGATCAGGTTTTTTCCTCCGCTGATGACGTTGGTATAAGAATAAGGCGTCGAATTGCTCGCTGCCGTATCGATGGCTGCAGGAAAAAACATGGAAAACCTCGTGTTCTTATGCCGTACGCCCCATCCCGTTGCCGAATGGTCATCAAAATAAAAATAGTCTGCGATATGCACATCATCGTAACGCAGCCAGCGTGAACCGGCCCAGACGTCCCAATCGCTGCCCATGATGTTCCGTGCTTCTACAAAAGCTTCAGGTAAAGCCACAATCATCCCCTGGTTCGATTTGGTATCTACATTTCCCAGGAAAGTACCGCCGGAATAAAAACTCAGCCTGGCCTGCATGTCGATCTTCGTTTTCCTGGAACTGTCGCCCACCACCGGTGTAAAATGAAAGGCCGGCAGGAAGTCAACATAATCGCCCTGATCCATCCGTCCGCCCAATGAACCCTGGTTATTAAGATTCAATTGCCTACCTGTTCTTCCGTCTGCATTCGGGGAATAGCCTGCCCCGATTCTTCCTGTGGTCCCGAATGAAAACTTCTGGTTGGTAATAACGATCTGTGCAAAGGCTGCTTTGCTGAACATCATCAGCACAAGCAGGCAGCCTTTTAAATATATATTTCCGGTCATTTGATTTTACTTTAAAGTTTTGGGCCTGTAAAATTTCACGGCAAATAAAATAATGATCGCATAGCAGATGATCGGCAGCAGATAGGCGTGGGCAACATCCGTTTCGGCAATCTTACCCATGATCGGTGTGAAAAACGCACCGCCGAACATCGCCATCACAAGGAAAGAGGACGCCTGGTGAACTTTTCCGCCCAGCTTTTTCAAACCTAGACTGAAAATGGTAGGATACATCACACTCAGGAATAAATTCAGCAGGATCAGGCTGACAAAGGAAACCCATCCGAAACTCTGGGAGATAATCAGGCAGAGAACGATATTACACGCTGTAAAAATCGTAAGTACTTTATTCGGGGCAATATACCGCATCAGGAAAGTCCCGATGAATCTTCCGACCATCATCATCGCCATGCTCAGCGAAAAATAATAGGAAGCCTGCGTCTCCTGGAGATGCATTTTTTCCACTCCGTAATTGATGAAGAACGCCCATGTACCACCCTGTGCCGCAATATTGAAAAACTGGGCAATTACGGCAAATACGAAATGTCTCTGCTTCCACAGCGGTGCACTGGTGTTCACCTGGTCATGATGATGGTCTTCGCCTGTAGCATGCTCAAGAATTTCCGTTTCTTCGGCATGCGGGTCTTTCAAATCGGGAACTTTAATAAAGGAGAAAATAATTACCAGTACGACTACAACCATTCCGATGCAGGTATAAAGGGTTTTCACAGAATCCAGTGACTGATCGCCTCCGGTTCCGCTGAAGATAAAAAATCCGCCCAGCAAAGGCCCCATAATGGCACCCAGCCCATTGAAAGACTGTGCAAAATTCACCCGCTGGTCACTTGTTCTTTCGTCACCGAGCGAGGCTACGAAAGGATGTGCCACGGTTTCCAGGGTTGCCATTCCCAGAGCAAGGATAAACAGGGCCACTCTGAATAAATTGAAAGAAGCGGTATTGGCTGCCGGAACAAACAGGAAACATCCTGCTGCAAATAAAGTAAGGCCCAAAATAACGCCCATTTTATAGCCGAACTTCTTCATAAAAAGCCCGGCGGGGATTCCCATCAGCGCATAAGCTCCGAAGATAGAAAGCTGCACCAGTCCGGATTCGGATTTGGAAATATGCAGGACATTCTGGAAATGTTTGTTCAGAACGTCGCCCATCGTAAGGGCGATAGCCCAGAAAAAAAACAATGAAGTCACAAAAGCCAGCACCACGAGGTACTTCTTTTCGGTAAATTTTGCCGATTCCATAAGTATGTTTTTTACAGATTAAATTATAGATGAATGTTGGAAATAAGATTTCCGGTAAAGCATAGGATTATCCGTTCCCGCTTTTGTATAAAACAGGAAAGATGAAAACTGAAATTTATCTTATACCGGACTTACCGCTTGCTAAACGGTATGCTGAAGTTTGAAGTTATTAAATTCAGACGGGTCATATTCCGGGCACGCTCCAGGTTTGGAAGTAATAAATGCGCCTAAGGAAATCGCCTGGTTCATGATCTCTTCCGGAGTTTCTCCTTTTATTCTTTTAGAAATAAATCCCGAAAGAAAGGCATCGCCGCTTCCTACCGTATCCGCAATAGTGATGGGTACTGCAGAAAATCCGTAGTTCTGGTTTCCGACAAAATACCGGGCTCCCTTACTTCCTTTCGTCAGAACGATCTCACCGATGTTAAAATGGTTCTGGATAAATGCCGCACTTTCGTCCTCACTTCTGTATTCTTCACCGAAATATGCCATGATTTCCCGCATTTCCGCCTTGTTCATTTTTACGATATCGGCTTTATGCAAAAGCGTTTTAATTAAATCGACATCAATAAAAGGGGGTCTGAAATTCACATCAAAAATTTTCAGACTGGCATATTCCAGCAGTTGAAGAAGGGTTTCCCTGGTTTTCTCATTTCGTGCGGAAAGGCTTCCGAAAACAAATGCTTCTGCATTGGCCACCAGTTCTTTATGCTCGGGCAGCAATTCGATGTAATCCCAAGCTACCTGGTTGATGATCTCATACGTTGCTTCATTGTGCTGATCGATTTTAGCCAGCACGGTGCTTGTCGGATTTTCATCATCCACCTGGATATAGCCGGTGGTGATCCCCCAGTTTTTAATCCGGTCTTCCAGCTTATGCCCCAGTTCGTCATTTCCTATTCTGCTCAGTACTTTTACATCAGTACCCATTTTATGGATATTGTAAGCGGCGTTGAATGGTGCTCCCCCAGCCCTTGAACCTTCGGGAAAAATATCCCAAAGCACTTCTCCGAAACACACCACATAAGGCTCTTTATTATTTATCATAAGGTTAAACGTTTAATTAGACTGTTAAATTTTTTTATTGTACGGAATTGCGTTCCATATATTTTGCCTGTAGGGTAACCCGCTCTCCGGCAGGTTTGTAATTGTTGATCTGATTATCCAGAAGTTTGACGGATTCCTTCGCCATATCGATCAGCGGCTGCTGTACGAAACTGATATCGGTAGGAAACAGATGATAGGCTTCCGTTTCATCAAAAGCAATGACGGAAACCTGTTCCGGAACCCTGATCTGGTGGTCATTCAGGTATCTCAGTCCGGCAATTCCGAGCTTATTGCTGGAAAAATAAATAGCGGTCCTTTTTTTCAGATCGATGTTTCCGTTTAGCTTTTCGTTTACCTCTTCTGTAATACGCTGAAGGCTGATCAGAACTTTCTTTACCGTAATCCCGGATTTTTTGATTCTTTTTTCGAAACCTTCCTGCCGGTCAAGCAGATGAGGAAGTTCCGTATCGTACCCGACATAAATAATTTCATCAAACTTTTTCACGGTCAGCTGATCACAAACGTGTGCCGAAATCTCTGCATTGTTGATCATCACGCCGGGAAGGCTGATGTTTTTCAGATAACGGTCGATGGTTACAATGGGATATTCTTCAGCGATCAGTTTATTGATGGCTTCATCGGAATCCACTACCGGCGCAACAATCATTCCGTCTACCTGCTGTTCGGAAAAAAGTTCCGTCAGTTTTTTAAATTTTTCAGGATTTTCGTCACAGCTTCCGATAAGGAGGGTGTAACCGAGCTTCATCGCCTCATCTTCAATGTTCCGGGCAATGTTCGAGTAAAAATCATTGGAAATATCTGCAACGATAAGTCCAATCAGCTTACTCTTGCTCATTTTTAAGCTTTTGGCAATTTTGTTGGGAATATAATTGATGGACTTGGAGACTTCCAGAATTTTATCCTTGGTCGCATCACTGATCCGGCTTCCTTCTTTTTTGTTCAGGACATAAGATACGGTTGCCACGGATACACCGGCAATTCTTGCTATGTCTTTTATGGAAGCTCTTTTCATACAGTTATTTTCAGGAACAAAAATATTTCATAAAAAGCATACAAAACAATAGCCTGATTTTTTGGGCTGATATGAAAATTATTGTATTTTCGCATCTTTTTAAATTTAAATCCTTAAAACACTTAATATCCTTACTATTAAACAGTTATAAAGATATTCATTCTCTGTTTAAATATATTGTTAATTTAATGTGAACAGCTAAACCATATATCTACATATTTTGGTTAAACGTTTATCCTTAATTATTTTAATAAATTTTAAAATAATTTGAATATTCGTTCTTTATTGTTTCCCATAATGAATGAAAACTGATATTTTTGAGCTCTTGACCCACTGATATGACCCTTGACGAAATTCTCGACCGCATCTATCCTCTTCCCGAATCATCCAAAGCAAATCTTAAAAAATCGATTGAGGAAGTTTCGTTACCCAGAAATTTCTGCCTGATGGAAGCGGGTAAGGTAGTCCCATCCGTCTACTTCATTAAAAAAGGAATCGTCCGTGCCTATGCTTCTGCAGAAGACAGAGACATTACGTTCTGGTTCGGAAGCGAAGGCGAACCGGTTGTTTCCATGAAAAGTTACGTGGAAAACAATCCGGGTTATGAACATATAGAATTGCTGGAGCCCTGCGATTTTTACAGGCTGAAAACAGCGGATCTCCAACAGCTGTACCATGAAGATATTCATATGGCCAACTGGGGCCGGAAATTTGCCGAACGGGAACTCGTAAAAACCGAAGAACTGATTATTTCGAGACAGTTTAAAACCGCTCTGGAACGGTACCGGGATCTCATGCGCAACAAACCCGATCTTTTAAAAAGGGTTCAGCTGGGGCATATCGCATCTTATCTGGGAATCACGCAGGTAAGTTTAAGCAGGATCCGGGCGGAGATGAAGTGAAGTGAAGGTTGTAAGATTATAAGGAATTTTATACAGATCTTTTTCCTTTTTTAACAATTGTAAAATTTTAATCCTTTTTAAATCCCGAACTTCGCCGGAGAAACGTCAGTAAAATGAATTGGATTATCCTGATTATTGCAGGTTTATTTGAAGTTGCTTTTGCTTCATGTCTCGGAAAGGTAAAGGAGACCCAGGGAACGGCCATGTATTTCTGGTTTGCCGGATTTCTGATTTCCCTGACGGTGAGCATGCTCCTGCTGATCAAAGCTACCCAAACCCTGCCGATCGGGACTGCCTATGCCGTATGGACGGGAATCGGTGCGGTAGGAACTGCCCTGACGGGAATTTTCTTTTTCAAAGACCCGGTTACTTTCTGGAGGATCTTCTTTATCATGACGCTGATCGGTTCCGTTATCGGGCTGAAAGCAGTTTCTTCACATTAAATAAAAACGGGAGATCCCGCAGTTACTTATTAATTTAATCTTGTTACATGCTTTATAGCGAAGCCGTTTTCACCTGCTGAAAACGGTTTTTTTTATAGAAATTGCTATATTTGTGAAAAATTGATAACCTGTGAAAAAACTATTATTCCTTTTGTTTTCGGGCGGCCTGCTCTCAGCGCAAAGTCCGGAACTGTTCAGCAACAATTGGTACATCTCCAAAATGGTGATCGGCGGCCAGACGACTACCAGTCCGCCCATGCAGGTAGTAATCGGCACTTCGGCCTTTACAGGTTCAGGAACGGCGTACGAATTCCAGTCCAGGTATTTCAATTCAGCCGGTTCCACCATCTCCTTTTCTCCGGCCTCAGACAGTTTTACCCGTCAGGGAGGCGGATGCACCCTGGCTATTTACAACGGCACCAATGCAGCGGCAGCACAGGCCTATGATCAAAAAAACTGTAATTTTTATTTTACCTCCGGTGCGGGTGCTGTCTTCAATTACCAGATCCTTACGTCCGGCACGCTGAAGACGCTTATTATTACCCGCGCCTCAAACGGAGACCAGATCTTTTACAACAATTCCGGCTTTCTGGGAACTGCTGAAAATATTCTTAAGAAACCGCTTTCCATTTATCCGAATCCGGCAAAAGATCTGTTAAACCTTGAAAGCATACCCAAAGGTTCTGCCGTAAAAATTTACGATCTTTCCGGAAGAAAGGTGATGGAAGCTTACAGTAAAGAGACCGAACTGAAAATAGACATTAGCCGTCTGAGCAGGGGAACTTACATGATCCATTCCGAAAATATCCCGGTACAGAAGTTTATTAAGGAATAAAAAAAGCCGTTTTTCCAAGTATTTATTATTAGTAAAATCTGTAAGCTCGCAGGACATATTAGGCTTTTTAGGCTCCTGCTTTGCGTATAATTTAGAGCGCAACAGAGAAAACCGAAGGTGTTCACGGATTTTATCCGATCGTTTCCGGGGAACAGAGCGGAGTTGAAACCACAGAAAATTAATAATAGCATAAAAAAAGGATGCCTTCAATTTGAAAGCATCCTTTTTATTTTTTATAGATCACCGGCAGGATTTCATTTTTCCTGAGCCCGTATTTTTTAATTTCTTCATCGGGAAAGGTCTGCGAATAAAAGTTGGCCTCTGTTTCAAATCCTGCTTTTTCCAGGCGTTCGAAATAATCCATCCCGTACCAGCGGACGTGGTCATACTGGCCGAAGTGTTTCTGGCGTTCTTTCGGATCTCTTATGGAGAAATCTTCATAGGTTTTTTCCAGCGAATTTTTCATCGGTACCTGCAGGATGCCCCAGCCTCCCGGTTTCAGGATCCTGTACAGTTCGCTCATCGCTTTGGCATCATCTTCAATATGTTCCAGTACATGGTTGCAGAAAACCACATCAAAGCTCTCATCAGCGAAAGGAAGATCCAGGATATCCGCTTTTACATCCACAATCGGCGAATACAGATCGGCGGAGATATAATCCAGATTTCTCATTTTCTTGAACTTCCTCAGGAATTCCTGTTCAGGAGCAATATGCAGGACCTTATAATTTTTAATAAAAAAATCGGTTTCGTTCTGAAGATACAGCCACATCTGGCGGTGCCTTTCAAGGCTTAATGTTCCCGGGGAAAGTGCGTTTTCCCTTTGGCTGCCGTATCCGTAAGGGAGGAATTTCCGGTAGGACCTTCCGTCAATCGGATCAACAAATTGATCGCCTTTAAAAAACTGGTATATCAGCGGCCTCGCCCAGATGCTCATCTTGATCAGCACCGGACGGGGAATTTTATTCAGTAAAAGTTTGGTAACTTTTTTCATTTAAAAATCCAGTTGGAACGCTTTTTCTTCATCGCTTGTTATTCCCAATGCCTCGTAGACGAATTGGAATGTAGAAAGTAAAACCGGTTTTCCGTTAATCACTGCCACATCATGCTCGAAATGGGCCGAGGGCTGATTGTCAAGCGTCGTTACCGTCCATCCGTCATTGTGAAACTTTACTTTTTCGGTACCGAGGTTGATCATCGGTTCGATAGCGATCGTCAGACCGTCTTTAATCACTTTTCCGCTTCCCTGTCTTCCGTAATTGGGCACCTGTGGATCTTCATGCATCTGTCTCCCTACTC
Organism: Chryseobacterium hagamense; assembly: GCF_007991455.1. GTDB lineage: Bacteria > Bacteroidota > Bacteroidia > Flavobacteriales > Weeksellaceae > Chryseobacterium > Chryseobacterium hagamense. The sequence goes on from NZ_BJYJ01000001.1 coordinate 424,502, forward strand.
CATGACCCACGAGCTCTTTTACAACTCCATATCCTTCTTTTTCACAGTGCGACTGAATGGCGTAGGAAATATCTCCGATTCTCTTTCCTCTTACACATTGCTCAATTCCTTTGTACAGGGATTCTTTGGCAACTTTCAGCAGTTTTTTGGTTTCCGGTCTCACTTCACCGATCTCGAAAGTATAGGCATGGTCTCCTACGAAACCGTTCAGGATCGCCCCGCAATCCACGGAAAGCACATCTCCTTCCTTAATTTCTTCCTTGTTCGGAAAACCATGTACCACCTGCTCGTTCGGAGAAATACACAGGGAATAAGGAAACCCTCCGTATCCTAAGAAAGCAGGCTCCGCACCATGATCCTTGATGAAGTCGTGTGCTAATTTATCTAAATACAAAGTGGTAATTCCCGGCTTGATTTCTTTGGCCAGCATCCCCAATGTTCTGGAAACCAGTTGGGCACTTTGCTTCATCAGACGCAATTCGTCTATTGTTTTTAACTGAATCATAAAATAATGTAACAATTTATCAATCTGGCAATGTAACCATAACGAATTTAAAAATCGGTACTTTGTTACACTGATCCATTTTTCAGATTATTTTTACCAGAATAATCCTTTTTTCTTTTCTCTTTTTAATTTGGAATAGGCCAGGACTTCTTTTCCCTCCACTCTGAATTCGATTCTTTCCTGAATGATGTTGTAGATTTCACCCCAGCCAGGGAAACCGCCCAGGTTCCTGTCGTCGATGAACCAGTCGGCATCCAGCTTTCTCGACTGGGTAGCGGAATCAAAAACTTCCCCTTCAAAGCTTGAATTAACGGCATAAAACTCAATTCCGTTTTTTTTGCAGAACTCTACGGCTTCATCGAGGGTTTTCCCGTGTCTGTATGTCCATAAAATCAAACGGTATCCTTCGGACTGAAGTCTTTTCAAGGTTTCAAAAGCGAAAATTTTCGGCTTACCGATCGACGGATAAGCATCGTCAACAATCGTCCCGTCAAAGTCTACGGCAATTTTCTTGTTATTCATCATATTGAATATTTTTGAGACGCAAAGATACAAAAATAAAAGAGTGCTAAAATACTCAGCACTCTTAACTTTATTTTTTAACTGTTTTTAAAACTAGTTTTTCACCCAGTTGAACTGGAACTGCAGATCAGGAGTTGAAATCCTGTCCGTAATTTTCTGAAGCCTAGCCGGAAGCTTCATCAGGTATTCCTGTGCTTTTTCCGCTTTTTCATTCAGACCTTTTACGTGTTCGATCTTCCATTCGTCCAGAAGTTCTTTCATGATGTTGATGTAATCCTGTCCGGTATACACCATGCAACGCTGGGCTGCATCAGAGAAATGTCCCCAAAGCTCTCCCGCTTTCTGCCCGGACTGTCTCATCATGTGAGCCGGCATGACAATTTTCTTACGCATCATGTCTTCAAAAGCAATAATCATTTCGGAAGGGTCGATTTCCAGGATTTTAGCGACGAAATGTTTATATGCCTTTGCATGTCTGGCTTCATCGGCAGCAATAACCCCGCACATTTTAGCCAGTTTTCCGTTTCCGCACTGCTTGGCCAGGGTGCCCACTCTTCTGTGGGAAATATTGGTAGCCGTTTCCTGAAAGCTGGTGTAGATAAAATTACGGTATGGGTCCATACTGGTTCCCAGATCGAAACCGTCATTGATCAGATACTGGGTGGTAATTTCAACCTCACGCATATTTACTCTTCCGCAAAGGTAAAGGTATTTGCTCAGAAGATCCCCGTGTCTGTTTTCTTCAGCCGTCCAGGCTCTGATCCAGTTGGCCCAGCCGATTTCTTTCTTTTCCTGGTCGATCCCGTCTACACCCATCAGCCACGATTCGTAAGAAGGCAAAGCTTCTTCCGTAATACAGTCGCCGATCAGGGTCACAAAAAGGTCATACGGCATTTCCCTTGCAAAAGTCTGGATTTCTTCTAAATCGTATTTGAAATTTTCGCTGGAAGGATCCGGAAGATAATCGGAAGGCTGCCAGATTTTTTCAATTGGCGTCAAAAATTTATCCAGAAAAGAACCGACTTCCTTTTCCAAAATTCCCATTACTTCTTTTCTTACGAGCTGCTGATACATTTTTAGAATTTAGATTAAATGACAAAGTTAGAGTTTTCTTTATTATTTAAGACATAATGTTATGTTAATTCTTCTGATATTCGTCATAAAAAATTGCCGTTATTTAAATCATAACGGCAAGTGTGGTATTATATTGTTGAATTTTTAACTGATCAAAATATCTCCGGACATAATCTCGGGAGCTTCAATTCCCATTACTTTAAGAATGGTTGGTGCCACATCCCCCAGCTTTCCGGGTTTCAGATTCCAGGTCTGGTCTTTATCCATGACAATAAAAGGAACCAGGTTGGTGGAATGCTGGGTATTCGGCGAACCGTCCGGATTGATCATTACATCGGAGTTTCCGTGATCGGCCAGGATAAAAACGGCATATCCATGCTCGTAAGCAGTCGTGGCTACTTTTTCGATACACTGATCTACGGTTTCTGCGGCTTTTACGGCTGCTTCAAAAACACCGGTATGTCCTACCATATCGGTATTGGCAAAATTCAGGCAGATGAAATCCGCCGTTTCGTGTTCCAGTTCCGGCAAAATCGCATTTGTTATATCATAGGCAGACATTTCAGGCTTCAGATCGTAGGTTGGGACGTCTTTCGGACTCGGACAAAGCAGTCTTTTCTCTCCGTTGAACGGTTCTTCCCTTCCTCCGGAAAAGAAAAAGGTAACATGGGGATATTTTTCCGTCTCCGCAATCCGGATCTGCGTTTTATGGTTCCTTTCCAGAATTTCCCCCATGGTCTCCTGCAAAACTTCTTCGTCAAAAACCACATGAACGTTCTCAAAGGTTTTATCGTAATTCGTCAGCGTCACGTAATACAACGGCAGCTTCCGCATAAAATATTCTGGGTTATCATGCTGCGTCAGCACTTCGGTAATCTCACGTCCCCGGTCTGTGCGGAAATTGAAGCAGATCACGACATCATGGTCATTGATTTTCGCTACCGGAACCACATTTCCGATGGCTGTAGAATCAATCATGATGATCGGCTTCATGAATTCATCGGTAATATTCTCATCGTACGATTTCTGGATTTCCAACAATGCATTTGTGGTCTGGGCACCTACCCCTTCCACCATTGCATCAAAAGCGATTTTTACACGTTCCCATCTTTTGTCACGGTCCATCGCATAATACCTTCCGACTACGGAGGCCAGCTTTCCGACCGTTTTTTCCATGTGCTTCTGAAGGTCTTCAATAAATCCTTTTCCTGAATGCGGATCACAGTCTCTACCGTCTGTAAAGGCATGAACAAAAACATTTTCGTGAAGGCCGAATTCATGGGCAGCGGTTAAAAGACCTTTTAGATGGTTAATATGGGAATGTACGCCTCCGTCAGAAACCAGCCCGATGAAGTGCACTTTTTTGTTTTCTCTTTTAGCATAGGCAAAAGCATCCTGAATGACTTTCTGCTGGCCCAAAGATCCGTTTTCCACCGCCATATTCAGCTTTACCAGGTTTTGGTAAACCACTCTTCCTGCTCCCAGGTTCATGTGCCCTACTTCGGAATTCCCCATCTGTCCGAAAGGAAGTCCTACCGCAAGCCCGCTGGCTTCCAGTGTGGTATTCGGAAAATTCTTAAGGCAGCTATCTATAAAAGGAGTGTTTGCTTTATCCAGTGCTGAAACATTAGGATTGGTCCCCAGTCCCCATCCGTCAAGGATCGCCAATATTGCTTTTTTCGACATTTTGTATAAACTTTTGTCTTACAAATTTATTTATTTTGAAATAAAATGAAGAACCTGCAGCCTTAAAATTTATTTAAATTGCTTTATTTGCAGGGACTGTCCGTATTTTCCGATTGATTAGAGGCATTTGTTATCAGAAATATTTGATGCAGATGGTTAAATAAAAAAGGATAAACGAAAATTTCGTTTATCCCTCAATCTTTTATAAAAACAGAGCTCTTACCCTCCGTAGTTGTTCTGGTAATCTTCCTGTGATGCCTGAATCACTTTTTTGGCATGTTCAGCTCCGTATACTTCCTGGATTCTGCACTTGGCAGGCTCATCCGGCAGGTTTTTATAAGTAAGGAAATAATGCATTAATCGTTTCACTTCCGCTTCAGGCAATTCTGAAATATCCCTGAAATGTCCGAAAGCATGGTCACCGATCATTACGGCCACAATTTTATCGTCCGCCTCTCCTCCGTCGATCATTTTAAAGCCCCCGATCGGAATCGCCTCCATCAGTAAACCGCCGGCGTGGATGTTGTGTGAGCTCAGTACGCAGATATCCAGAGGATCGTGGTCTCCCATGCTTACGTCTGTAGCACCTCTTTCAATCGCAAGGTTCATCACAGCCGTATCGCAGTAGGTCCTTGGAACAAAACCGTACAATGCCGGGATGATATTGGAAAACTTCTGCGGGCGGTCTACCTTCAGAAATCCTGTCTCTTTATCTACTTCGTACTTGATGGTGTCTGAAGGAACGATCTCCACGAAAACATTTACAACATTCGGCGCATCTTCTCCTGCAGAAACCCCGTGCCACGGATGTGCTTTAAAATTTGGAATCATTTATTTAAATTTTTATTTTTTTAATTAAGCTATTATAATAATTTCTTTTCTCAGATCTTCGATGGTCATGGAGATGTAGTCTTCCCCTTCCATATAGTTCATCAGGAGAATGGTTTTGAATTCGTCCAGGTTGATATTTCCGTTTCCTTCTTCGTAGGTCTTGTGAAGCAACGTGATAACTGAATTTTTAGAATCGACGATGTTCTGCCATGAGCTCTTGGTGATGTATAGCTGCTGCGAAGCATTATAATCGAATTCTTCACTAATAGCTTTTTCCGTAAGGAAGATAAATTCGTGGGCAGCCAGGCCTTTGTCAAACCGCTGGATCAGGTTGGAAGGTTTCAGCCTTTCCATGAACAGGGTCATCCTTTCATAAGACTGGGTCTTATTTTCCGAATTTGATTTAACGGAAAGAAGCCGGATTTCCTGTTCTTTCAGTCTGATATAGGTAAATACAAACTGCCGGAGCAGGACCAAAAAAGGTATTGCAATAATCAATGCAAAAGCATAGGGTAAATATCCTGAAAAACTAGCCATAATTTGAGGTAGCAAAATTACTAATATTTTCTTAATCTACCGATGAAAATTAAACAATAAAACTTTATAATAAGGTTAAATTGAGCCTTATCTTTTAACATTAATAAATTAAGGTGTTTTAGATTGGAAAATCAATGTTTATGTTGATCAGAGGCATTCATTTGATTTTTGAAATCGCTGAAACTATCGTATCATAGTGAAGAATAAACCAGGCTTATTTTAATTCAGGAAACGGAAAATTTTCCTAATCAGAATATAAACAGTCTTTAAAAGAATTTTTTCAGTATTTTATTTTCCCAAACCGGATATTCCAGCAGTCCGGCCCCGAAACTTTTGAAGAAAACTTCGATTCCCCGGATGTTGCTTCCCATAAAATTAAATTTCTTTTCATGAATGTAAAGGCTTAGGATCTGATCAATAAGAAATGTAGGTCCGTTTTCATCCCTGTACGCTTCATCATTAATAAGCCCCAACAAAGACAGCTGATCCCCTTCATCAATCAGTACGGAGATGTTGATGAGTTTTTCTCCCAGATAGGCACCTGCCAGCTTCAGGAATTTGTTTTCATGCAAAAAATGTAAATAATTTTTATATTTCTCTACATCCCCTTCCTTATTCAGCCCCTTAAAGTTCTTCTGCATGAAAGAAAAATGCACTTCATTAAATTCGATTTCCCTATAAGTGAGATGCTGGGCACATTTGGCCGTGGATTTTCTGCCTTTAAAGTATTTCTTCCTTCTCAGGACAGAATAATCAGATACAGGAATGATATAATTTTTTCTTTTCGCCAAATTTTCTGAAAAAAAATTTTGATCATTAAAGGCATAAGAAAAGACCATATATTTTTTTTTAAGAAAATTTAAAAACCGGTCATTTATTATTTGCTGGTCTTCCTGTGCAAAAACCCCCAGCTGCTGGCAGAAAAGCGGCATGACCACCAGGTTCAGACCGAATTTCTTCCGGATAGGAACAGGCATCACCGCCTGGTAATCTCCTTCTACCAGAATATGCCAGTTTCCTGAAAGCTGGTCCAGCACATCTTTCCGGGCATACCAGTTCTTCTGTACCGAGTTTTCAATACAGGCTGCATATTTATCAAAATCGATTTCTTGGTATTTCAGTCTTCTAATCATAACAATCCGTCGTCTGATAAACTGAAATAGGAATTCTGGGTAATAATCAGATGGTCCAGCAGCTGGATATTCAGCATCTTTCCGGCTTCCTTGATTCTCCGCGTGATCTCAAGGTCCTCCTTACTGGGCCTAAGGTTTCCGGAAGGGTGATTGTGGGCAATGATAATGGCAGTGGCATAATGATCCAAAGCTGTCTTAAATAAAATCCTGACGTCAACAATCGACTGGTTGATTCCGCCATGTGTGAGCTGGGTAAAATGAAGCACCCGGTTGCTCTGGTTCAGGAAAATGGCCCAGAATTCTTCAGTTCTGAGATCCGACAGATATTTCCTGAGGATCTGGTATCCGTCATTGCTGCACGCGATCAGTGATTTCTCCGGTACTTCCTGTGCCGCTCTCCGTCTGCCAATCTCAAGCGCTGTGGCAACGGCAATAGCCTTTACTTCCCCAACACCTTTGAATTTCATTAAATCTTTCACCGAAAGCAGGCTCAGCTGATGCCAGCTGTGGTTTACCGAATTCAGGATTTTCCGTGCCAGCTCAATAGCGGTTTCCTCGCGGCTTCCGCTTCTCAGGATAATGGCCAATAATTCAGAATCTGAAAGTGAATTGATCCCTTTCAGTAAAAATTTTTCTCTTGGTCTGTCGTCTTCCGCTAAAAATTTAATGGCCATAAAAAAACAGATTAAAAACCGTTGATCTTCGGAGTAATAGTAAACGTTGCCGTCCCGCCGCCTATCTGAACCGGCATTGTCCGCTCGGCAGACAGTAAAGCTTTTGTTTTGGCATCGAAAACATAAGTTCCTGTAATATCCGTATCTTTCATCATTCCCTCCATTCCCTTCATTGTGGAATTAACGGCAAACTCAACCTTATTATTCTTACGTCCTTTGTATGTAAAATTACTGGCCACCGGCATAATGGCTTTGGTCATGGGATTGGAAGTATCGACCCTCCAGGTAAACCCTTGTTCCACAGATTCCCTGGGAAAAGCAAACGGGATGATGTTATATTGGCTTACATCGCTTCCGTCCAAACCTTCCCCGATGAATTTCTGTTTCTCAAGAATATTCCCGAACTTATCTATTTTAAAGGTAAACGGATTGTTAATCATCGGTTTGATATCTTCTGTCATTTCATCACTGGTACCGGAAGCTTCCCGCGAATCAAAATGAATTTCTTCTCCAAACATTTTCTGGTTGAAGGTCATTCTCATAATTTCACCCGTGATATAATAATTGGAACTTTTATCCACGGAATCCACCCTGAATTTCACCTCGGTTGCTTCATTCATTCCACCGTTATTATTTCCTTCCGTCGAAGAGGAGTAAATTAAGGTCTGCTCAAACCCTTTCGGAAGATTGAGGGACAGGTTTTCTTTCTGAAGTTCTTTTTTCTGACAGGCCACTGCCATTAAACATGCGGCAGTAAGAATAGAAATATTTTTCATGGGTTATTCAGTTTAATAAAAAGCGTATAAAATGATGGTTTTATCCGATTGATCAATGTATTTTGAAGTTTCGCTAAAAGCCTTCTTTGAAAGCATGGGACAACCAAAACTCAGGCATGCAGGCTGTGATGATTCTTTATCGGGAACACTATCATACGAATGAAGCACAATGGCTCTTGATCTGGCATTGCTGTTGCTTTCATCCAGGCCATCCAGCCGGTATGCTTTTCCGAATTTTCCGGTATAGCTTTCCCTGATTTCATATTTCCCCAGAGACGACTGGTGCGAACCGTCGGTATTGCCGAACCGGAGTGCAGATGAGTTTTTAATGATGGAACCATCACCGTGGGCTACAATGGCTTTTTGTACGATCTTATTATTTTTCAGGTCATACAGGAAATACCGGTATTTTCCGGAATGGATCCTGAAATTAATGAAAACCGCCAGGTCCTGGTTATAATTCTTTCCTTTAATAAAATTTTTGACCTTCAAAATCTCAGATGCCGGCAGCTCTTGGGAAACTGAAGCTGGAGATTCAGATTTTGAGCCTGAAAAGATTAATAAAATCAGAAGAAGGAAGGTTTTCATCATTTGATTTGCAGTGTTTTTATTCGATAATCAGTCCGTCTTTCATCACCAGTTTCCGGTCGGTAATTTCCGCGAGGTTAGGGTTGTGCGTTACGATCACAAAGGTTTGGTTGTATTTATCCCTGAGATCGAAGAACAGCCGGTGAAGATCATCTGCATTTCTGGAATCCAGATTTCCCGTAGGTTCGTCGGCAAAGATGATTTTAGGGGAATTGATCAAAGCTCTGGCCACAGCCACCCGCTGGGCTTCCCCTCCTGATAACTGGTTGGGTTTATGATGGAGCCTCTGTTCTATTTTAAGGTCCTCAAATAAGCCATACGCCTTTTCCACTGCTTCTTTTTCATTTAATCCTGCGATTTTCGTAGGAAGCAGAACATTTTCCAGCGCGGTGAATTCAGGAAGCAGCTGATGAAACTGAAACACAAAACCGATATTCTGATTTCTGAACTTAGAAAGCTGCCGGTCGTTCATATTGATAAAAGATTCTCCCGCAATGGAAATTTCCGTATCGAATTTACCGGAAGTAGTGGGTTGATCCAGAGTTCCGAGAATTTGCAGCAGGGTGGATTTTCCTGCTCCGGATTCTCCGACAATGGATACGACTTCCCCCGTTTTGATATAGATATCTACCCCTTTCAGTACTTCTAAATTCCCATAAAATTTATGGATATTCCTCGCTTTAATCATAATTCAAAAATAGTGAATTGATTTAAATCTGAAAAGGAATAAAGCGCGATTTATAAGTTATATCGTATGGGGACGTGAACTTTTCTCAATCCTGTTGGCCAGCCAGCTGACATAAAACAGCTGAAAGCTGTGGTAAATCATCACCGGAAGCAGAAACAGTACTTTCTGGTCTTCGGGAATCCCTAATACCATGACAAAAAGACTTCCGTGAACCAATGATTTTTTTGAGCCGCAGAACGTTGTGGTAATTACATCTTCTCTTTTAAAATGCAGCTTTCCGGAGATGAGCTTTAAAATTTCATAAACTGAGAAAAACAGAGTGATGACACTGGCAGCAATAATGATGAATACCACCGGCGGCACCGATGCAAAAACATTCTGTACAAAAGCTTCGGAGAAACTTTCATAGACGATCAGCAGGATGATCAGCTTATCAAATTCTGCAATCACTTTGCTGTATTTCGCAACTAAATTTTTGAATAACGGATTTAATAGAAGTCCTAAGATGATAGGCAGCAACACTTTTAGCAGCAACTGTTGAATAATCTCGGAATTATTCACATTTCCCTGGTCCGGCTCGATGAAGAAGCTCATAAGCAGAGGCGTCATCACAATACCGATAATTCCGGATATTGAAGCATTAAAAATCGCAGACGTAATATTTCCTTTGGCAATGGAAACCATCACCACCGAAGAGGATACCGTGGAAGGGAGACTGGCCAGAAAAAATATCGAAAGCCACGTAATAAAATAGGCGGAATCTTTTACCAGTCCGTAAAAAGGAATAACCAGCAAAGGGAAAATTACGAATGTGCCTGCCTGTACCAGAAGGTGAAGCTTCCAGTTGGAAATGTCTTTTACAATTTCCCGGATGTTCAGCTTCAGCCCGTACAACAGGAAAATGGCAGCAATTCCCCAGTCGATAAATACGGATAGATTAAAATATTGATTGTATCCGTCCCGGAACGGGATTATTTTGCCGGCAATAACCATCGTGACCAGCAGCAGCAGAAAGATATTCTGCTTATCCATTTTCAGTTTTCCTGTCTTCATCATTTAAAGATAAGGAGGATTTACCGATTTTCCTTTATCCTGTGATCAAAATCAGGTTTAACAGATATGAAAACAGAAAAGTTTACCGGAAATCCGGTAAACTTTTTCTATTGGTTAAAACGTTGATCAGAAATTACAGTAACAGCGTTAAAGGGCTTTCCAGGTATGTTTTTAAAGTCTGTAAGAACTGGGCACCGGTAGCACCGTCTACTACCCTGTGGTCACAGGCCAGGGAAAGCTTCATGATGTTTCCTACTACGATCTGCCCGTTTTTCACCACCGGCTTCTCAATGATGGCGCCTACGGAAAGGATGGCTGCATTCGGCTGGTTGATTATGCTGGTAAAGGTTTCGATTCCAAACATTCCGAGGTTAGAAATGGAGAACGTGGAACCTTCCATTTCATTGGCTTTAAGACCTTTGTTTTTCGCTCTTCCGGCCATATCTTTCACGGCTGCAGAAATCTGGGTGTAGTTCATCTGGTCGGTATTCTTAAGAACCGGAACCACCAATCCGTCTGGAATAGCCACAGCTACACCGATGTTGATATTCCCTCTGTGGATGATCTTGTCGCCGGCCCAGCTTGAATTCACCTGCGGGTGTTTTCTCAGTGCAACCGCCGTCGCCTTGATGATCATATCGTTGAAGGAAATTCGGGTATCCGGTAAAGAATTGATTTCTTTCCTCGCTTCAATGGCTTTATCCATATTGATCTCTACCATCAGATAGTAATGAGGGGCAGAGAACTTGCTTTCGGAAAGACGTTTTGCAATAATGTTTCTTACCTGAGAGTTCTGAGACTCGGTATCTTCACCCTGTACGAAGCTCAAAGCCACCTGAGCTGCTGCAGGACTAGCTGCCGGAGCAGAAGCCGCCGGTTTGGCAGCAGGCTGGTAATTTTCGATATCTTTTTTAACGATTCTTCCGTTTTCCCCTGAACCCTGGATGCTGTGAAGATCTACTCCTTTATCCTGAGCCATTTTCTTAGCCAGCGGAGAGATCGCCACCCGGTCTGAAGATGAAGCTTCAGCACTGGGAGCCGCTTTTTCCTCTTCTTTTTTCGGTTCGGTCTTTTGCTCAGTTTGCTTTTCTGAAGATGAACCGGCTGCCTTCGGAGCCCCAACGGATGAAACGTCTGTTCCTTCCGGGCCTACGATCGCTAAAACGGAATCAACCGGAGCTGCACCGCCTTCTTCAACGCCCTGCTTCAACAGGACACCGTTGAATTCAGATTCAAAGTCCTGAACGGCTTTATCGGTTTCGATTTCTGCCAGAAGATCTCCTTCTTTTACGGTATCCCCGACATTTTTGTGCCATTTCGCCACCTTTCCTTCCGTCATCGTATCCGAAAGTCTTGGCATCGTAATCACTTCCACTCCTGCAGGAACTTCGGCATCAGCCTGTTCGATGCTGCTTGCCTTATTTTCCGTTTTATGGTCTTCCTCAGACTTTTTCTCTTCGGAATCGCTGGATTTTGGAGCTTCACCGCCGGTTAATCCGGAAATATCCTCGCCTTCCTTCCCGATAATCGCCAATACAGAATCCACTGCAGCAGCATTGCCTTCTTCAACTCCTACATACAGAAGGGTTCCTTCTATTTCAGATTCGAAGTCCTGGACCGCTTTATCGGTTTCAATTTCAGCTAAAATATCACCTTCCTTTACTTGATCTCCTACTTTTTTATGCCATTTAGCCACTTTCCCTTCCGTCATTGTATCGGAAAGACGTGGCATTGTAATTACTTCTGCCATAATTTATTTTAATTTGAAAATTTGGTAATTTGTTAATTTGAAAATTAAAAAAGGATATATAGATCTCATTTTCAAATTTTCAGATTCCCAAATTGACTCATTATTTTTTTAGTTTTCTAATTTGTCTAAGAACGGATAATCTTCCTGAGCATATACATACTCGTAGATTTTCTCCGGATCAGGATACGGGGAGTTTTCCATGAACTCGATGCATTCCTCCACGAAATCCCTTGATTTGTTATCCATTGCCTCAAGCTCTTCATCAGTCGCCCAGCTGTTCGCAAGGATTCTCTGTTTGATCAGCTCGATCGGGTCATCATTTTTATGAACGGCTACTTCTTCCTTAGACCGGTACGGCTCGGCATCAGACATCGAGTGTCCTCTGTAACGGTAGGTTCTGGCTTCAATAAAGGTAGGGCCGTCTCCTCTTCTTGCTCTTTCGATCGCCTCGTAAGCAGCTTCAGCCACTTTTTCAGGATCCATGGCATCAACGGCAAGACAAGGCATTTCGTAGCCCAATCCCAATTTATAGATATCCTCGTGGTTAGCGGTTCTTTTTACAGAAGTTCCCATTGCATACTGATTGTTTTCCACGACGAAAATTACCGGAAGCTTCCAGTTCATCGCCATGTTAAACGTTTCATGTAATGAACCCTGTCTTGCGGCACCGTCTCCGAAAAAGCAGATATTTACAGCTTTCCGGTCGTAATATTTATCGGCAAAAGCAATTCCTGCTCCCAGAGGAATCTGTCCTCCTACAATCCCGTGCCCTCCGTAAAACCGGTGCTCCTTACTGAAAATGTGCATAGATCCGCCCATCCCTCCGGACGTACCTGTAGCTTTGCCACAAAGTTCGGCCATGATTCTTTTCGGATCTACTCCCATCGCCATCGGATGGATGTGGCATCTGTAAGCGGTGATCATACTATCTTTGGTTAAATCCATAGCATGGGTAAACCCTGCAGGAATCGCTTCCTGACCGTTATACAAATGTAAAAAACCTCTGATTTTTTGTTTTAGATAAAGAGAACGGCATTTGTCTTCAAACCTTCTCCACATTGTCATATCTTCATACCACTTCAGGTATACCTCTTTAGAAAATTCTTTCATGTGCTAGCCTTTGCTTAATTATGATGAAATAGTTGAGCAAAATTATAAAAAAAACTTCGTTTTTATTGTATACCTACCCATTGTTTTTTTAGTTATAATATTATATTTACACCGTCAAACTTAAATATGGAAGAAAATCAGTCTCCGCTGCTCTATAAACTATCAAAAGTCATCTCCGATTTTTTTAATCCGTTACTCTCATTATTCCTGTTTTTCGCCTACATGAGTTTCATGAAATACTCGCTGAAAAATTCGGTGCTGTACTTCCTTCCCATCCTGCTGATCATTATTGCCCCGGTAATAACCTGGCTGGTATGGAATGTAAAAACGGGGCGGTATACCAATATGGACGTCTCCAACAGGGTTCAGCGGAAAAGCCTGTATGTATTCATCGCCACCTGTGTGGTTTTCTATATTGCCTTTAACTATTTCAAAAACGGCTATGTAGACCTGGTGATGCTTTTTATCCTGATCCTGCTTTTTGCCCTCCAGATCAGTAATTTTTTTATTAAAAGTTCCATGCATACTGCTTTTAATGTATTTGTAGCAGCTTTATTTTTTGCTTTGAGCCCAACCATGGGGTTGGTTTGGCTGGCGATTGCCATCCTGGTAGGAGTTACCCGGATTATCCTGAAGCGGCATACGCCAAAGGAAGTATTCATGGGGGCCGGAATTGCTTTTATAGTATCTTTTCTTTACCTTTATTGCAATATTCAGTTTCAACATTAAGCATTCACTATGAAAATCAACCATCTTACCTCTGCGGAAGAAAATTTAATGAGGCTGTTCTGGAAGTTGGAATCCTTTTATCTGAAGGAAGTTATGGAACAGCATCCCGAGCCGAAGCCGCATCAGAATACCGTTTCTACCTACTTAAAAATATTAGTTGAAAAAGGATATCTCGCCACCGAAAAAGAAGGAAGGATCTTTAAATACAGCGTCGTTCTGCCCATGGAAGAATACCGGAAATTTCTGCTGAATGAGCTGGTGCATCATTTTTTTCATGATTCCGGAAAGGAAATTGTCAGCTTCCTCCTTCATGAACGGTTTATTTCAAAAGAAGACCTGACGGAATTTAATCCGGTCATTCAAATCAAGCCCTTAAAAGTAATTGAAGAATTTAAATATGCCGATGAGGTCCTGAATCCTAAGAAGACCAAAAAGAAAGGCAAGGAGAAGGATAAAGAAAAGGACAAAAAAAAGAAAAAGAAGAAGGAAAAATAGAAGAAGAAGGCTGGAAGAAGGAGGCTGGATGCGGGAAGTTTCTAGTTATTATTATCTTTGTAGTTTGAAACATCAAACTTTCCCTGGATATTCGGTTTACTGTTATTTTTAACCTCCCGGGATGAAATAAAATATCATCCGATTCACTTATTAGTTTAAATAAAAAGACAGCCTTTCTTTTACGGATAGGCTGTCTTTTTATTTAAACTTCCGGAATGAATACACAGGAATCCATAAAAAAAGCGGCTCTAAATAGAGCCGCCGTATTTTTTACCAACGTTTTCCACCGCCGCCGTTTCCGCCACGATCTCCACCGCCGTAGCCTCCGCTACCGCCGCTTCTGCTTCCACCGCCGTAGCCTCCACCACCGCTTCTGTTTCCGCCTCCGTAACCTCCGCCGCCAGTTCTTCCACCTCCGGCGCTGTTACCGAAAGTTCTTCTTGGCTTTTCTTCTCTTGGCTTAGCTTCTGAAACGTTAAGGGTTTTTCCGTTGAAATCCTTCTGATTAAGAGCCTCAATAGCTTGCTGTCCTTCTGCGTCCTCCATTTCGACAAATCCGAAACCTCTTGAACGTCCGGTTTCTTTATCTGTAATGATTTTTACAGAAGAAACCTCTCCAAATTCTGAAAATAAATCCTGCAACTCATAATCTTTAGTTGCGTAGTTGATGTTTGAAACAAAAATGTTCATCTTGATTAATAAAATTAAATAAGTTAAAAATGATTTGGTTTATAAAGGAAAAACAACATAAAGAATGAACAAATATTGATTCCAGCTATAATACAGGTGCAAGATACGATTAATAATTTCATAACCAAGCTTTTTTTAAAATTATTTTAATATAATTTTCAACCAAAATATTATTTCGTTAAAAATTATTAATTTATCATTAAATATTGATAAATAATTATTAAAAATAACAGGATTTGTAAATTTATAAAGTAAAATAAAAAGATAATTTTTAGGAGTTTACTGTTTTTTGATGAAAATGATCTTAATACAGCACGTAATTCCTTTCATAAAAAGGAATCAGAAACCGATACGGGCTTTTTGTTAAACATTAACCGCGCTGAATGTAGTTTTATTGAATCTATAAATCGGCACCTTCACTTTACTGAATCCGGAATTCTTGACGGAACAGGATTTTAGCGTTAAATTTGCCTGATAAAAATTTTACCTATGAACTACCATACCAGAAAATGGGTTAAACCGGAAGACCTCAACCCGAACCAGTCTCTTTTCGGAGGCCGCCTGCTGCAGTGGATCGACGAAGAAGCGGCCCTTTATGCCGTAATTCAGCTTGAAAATAAAAAAGTTGTTACCAAATTCATTTCTGAAATCAACTTTGTGAGTTCGGCGAAGCAGGGCGATATCATCGAAATCGGTATTGAAGTTTCAGCATTCGGATCTACTTCCATTACCCTTCGATGCGAAGTGCGGAACAAAATGACCCATCAGACCATTATTACCGTAGACAAAATCGTAATGGTGAATCTTGACGAAAGCGGAAATCCTGCACCTCACGGCAAAACGCAGGTTGAATTCGTTAAAGACCGGCTAAGCAATCAGAATCCTTTATGAGAATTTTCATCAAAAATATGGTTTGCGGCAGATGCATTTCCGCAGTGCAGGCCATTTTTAATGAAGCCGGCATTCCGTTGAAATCCGTTATCCTGGGTGAAGCGGAAACTGCATCTGAACTTTCTGAAAAACAATGGGAACTTCTGGAAAGGCAGCTTGAAGCAACCGGCTTCGAACGGATAAAAGATTCTTCCAGGCAGCAGATCGAAAAAATCAAAAATCTGGTTATTGCTGAAATCAGCGGACTGGATATTGCGGAAGACTTTCTGCTGTCCGAGTATTTAGCCTCAACGCTCCATAAAGATTACAGTGCACTTTCCAAAACATTTTCGCAGAATGAAAATATAACGCTCGAACAGTTTTTTATTCTTCAGAAAATCGAAAAAGTTAAGGAACTGCTTCTGTACAATGAATTTACACTGACTGAAATTGCCGGAAAACTGGGCTACAAAAGCGTTCAGCACCTGTCTTCCCAGTTCAGGAACATCACCGGCTTCACCCCTACCGAATTTAAGAAACTTAAAATCCACAACAGGAAACCGCTGGATCAGGTGTGAGGGTTGGGGCTTGGGAGGGTCTTAGAATTTGAGAGCTGGAGAAAGGGAGCGTTTTAGAGTATAATAATTTGGATATCGGGGTGTCGGAGAGATTTATAAATGAGAAAGAATTCCCTTAATCCGAATTGAAGTAACCGGATGTTATCTTTTATATGGGAAAAGATTATCGTTAACGGTTTAGAATCTACATGCCTACCCCACCCTGATCATTTTTTATACGACTACGCTGATAATCTAATATTCTAACTCCATTTTACCTTTATAACCCCTAACACTATCGCTCTCATACCCTCCCGCCAATTACTCTAAAATTAACAAAAAAACCAAATTCTATACAGATTATCCTTAAATTTATAACAGGCTTCCGGCAACAGACCGGAAATTTGTACTTTAAATCAGAAGGATTATGAAAAAGAAATATACCGTTACCGGAATGAGCTGCTCGGGCTGCCAGAAAAAGATTTCTGAAAAGCTGAACAGTATCGAAGGCATAGAAGCCGATGTCAATCTGGAAACCGATACCGCAACGGTTACTTCCGTTCGGGAGCCGGATCTTCATACTTTAAATAAAGTCCTTGAAGAAGCCGGAAATTACAGGCTTGAAGACCCGGACCTTCCCCGGAACGAATTGGCAAAGCCGCAGGACCGTGTTTCACCGTCGTCAGTATATTACTGTCCGATGGAATGTGAAGGCGATAAAGTGTATTTCCAGCAGGGGAAAAGATGCCCGGTCTGCAATATGTACCTCGTCCCGATTGAGGAAAAGCAGACGAAAGATCCGAATTTCAGACCGGCGTATTCCAAAACCCATCTTCCCGAAAATTTCAAGGACCATATCGGAGACTATTACTGCCCGATGTTCTGTGAGGGAGATCAGGTATATCAGGAAAAAGGCGACTGCCCGGTCTGCCACATGCATCTGGAACAAATTACAGAAGAACTGGTAGGCAGTTCCGGAATGCATGCCCGGCAGTACTCCCACCATCACCATCAACCTCATCAGGAAAAGCCGGAAGTCACCGGTGAAATGGCAGGCAAATACTACTGTCCGATGTACTGTGAAGGCGATAAAGTATACGACAGCAATGTCGGCTGTCCGGTCTGCGGAATGGATCTCGTCAGATATCCGGAAAAAAAAGCTGCCCGATACACCTGCCCGATGCATCCTGAGATCATCCGTGAGGAACCCGGCGACTGCCCTATCTGCGGGATGGACCTGGTGAGGATACCGGATAAAGAGGACGACGGGCAAGACGAAACCTACACCATCCTGAAAAGAAAGCTGATTATTTCACTGGTTTTTACCATTCCGGTATTTATCCTCTCCATGGGCGGAATGCTGATTGACTTTCCGTTTTCCCACCAAACCCAGGGCTATATCGAACTGGTTCTTTCGCTGCCCGTTATTTTTTATTCCGGATGGTTCCTGATGAAAAGAGGCTGGGTTTCTTTTAAAACCCGAAATCTGAATATGTTTAGCCTTATCGTACTTGGGGTTGCAGCGGCCTTTCTTTTCAGTATAACCGCTTTAATCTTTCCGGATGTTATGCCTCATGAAATCCGCGGTCATAACCATGAAATCCCTCTCTATTTTGAGGCAGTCTGCGTCATCTTAACCCTGGTGATCCTGGGACAGCTGATGGAAGCGGCCGCTCATCAAAAGACGGGAAATGCCATCCGTGAACTGATGAACCTCTCCCCTGACGAAGCCCATCTTATCGTCAACGGACAGGAAAAGAAAGTCCTGCTCTCACAGGTAAAGGCAGGAGATCTCTTAAGGGTAAAACCCGGTGAGAAAATTCCGGTAGACGGAAAAATCACGGAAGGGAGTTCGGTGGTCGATGAAAGTATGATTACGGGTGAACCGGTTCCGGTTGAGAAGAAAACGGATGATCAGGTAACATCCGGTACCATCAACGGAAACCAGACCTTCGTTATGAAAGCGGAAAAGGTGGGTGAAGCAACCCTTCTGTCCCAAATCATAAAAATGGTAAATGAGGCCAGCCGCAGCAAAGCCCCGATCCAGAAACTGACCGACAAAGTTTCTAAAGTCTTTGTTCCGGCAGTCATCGGTATTGCTGTTCTTACCTTTGTTTTATGGCAGTTCATGGGTCCGGAAGGCGAGAAAACCTTATTTGCTTTCATTAATGCTGTTGCCGTTTTAATTGTTGCCTGCCCCTGTGCCTTAGGCCTTGCTACGCCGATGTCGCTGATGGTGGGTATCGGGAAAGGTGCCAAAAACGGGATTTTAATTAAAAATGCCGAAGCCCTCGAACACATGAATAAAGTGAATGTACTGATTACCGATAAAACGGGAACCTTGACGGAAGGTAAGCCCTCGGCTGAACATATTGAAGCCTTGCACAATGACGGGGATCACATTTTAAAACTGGCTTATTCCCTGAATCAGAATTCCGAACACCCCCTGTCGAATGCCGTTATTCAAAAAGCAAAAGACAACCGTATTTCCGCAGGAAAAGTACAGGATTTTGAAAATATTTCCGGAAAGGGCGTGAAAGGAAATTACGATGGAAAAATAATCTACCTCGGAAACGAAAGCCTGCTGACGTCACACCACCTTGAGATTCCCGAAAACCTGAAACAAAAAGCAATTGAAGTACAATCGAAAGCCCATACCATTTCTTATGTTGCCCAGGACCGGGAAGTGCTCGGTTTTATCAGCTTTACCGATAAAATAAAGGAAAGTTCCAAAAGAGCGGTTCAGGAGCTGATGTCCGAAGGGGTTGATGTCATCATGATGACGGGCGATAACGAACATACGGCCAAGGCCGTAGCCGATGCATTGGGAATCAGGCATTTTAAAGCCAGCTGCCTGCCGGAAGACAAATTAAATGAAGTGAAAAAACTGCAGCAGGAGGGAAAAATTGTAGCGATGACGGGCGACGGAATCAATGATGCTCCTGCCCTGGCCCAGGCCAATATCGGGATTGCGATGGGAACCGGGACGGATGCTGCCATTGAAAGCGCAGAAATCACTTTGCTGAAAGGAGACATCCTCGGTGTGGCCAAAGCCAGGCTGCTGAGTGAAAAGCTGCTGAAAAACATAAAGGAAAACCTGTTCTTTGCGTTTATCTACAATGTTCTGGGCGTGCCGGTTGCGGCAGGGTTATTGTATCCGTTTTTCGGGATCCTTTTATCTCCGATGATTGCGGCGGCGGCCATGAGCTTCAGCTCTTTATCCGTAATTTTGAATTCTCTAAGACTGAATTCGGTTGATTTAAATATAGAACCTGTGGACTAAACGGCTCAATACACAGTTTTGACACATAAGCCACATTAGATTTTCAGATTGAAACTTTGTGAATATTTCAGAACACATGAGAAGAAAATCTAAAATTTTTTGAATGCCGCCAATTACTGCTGTGCCAGTTCCTATGGCTCGTAACCTGTGAAAAATATTCAGTCATTTTGAAAATCCGGTAAATAAATGGCATACGTTTTATTTATCCTAAAAGCTTTTGAGACATAAGCCACATTAGATTTTCAGATTGATATGTCAGAACACATAAGAATAAAAAATATTTGATTTTTTATTTAGCGTATCATTTGAGAAATCTGAAAATCTGCAGGTTGATCCTCTTAGAAAAACCGGTGGCTTAGGAACTCAAAGCCAAATCATCTGTGAAAATCCGTAAAATCTGCGGAAGAATTTAAATTAATTTTAATCATCAAATCTGAAAATTATGGAAGAAGAAAAGCTTTATATCGGTTGTTCGGGATTTTATAACAATGACTGGAAGGGTTCGCTGTATCCTGAAGATGCAAAAAGTAAAGATTATCTTAACCTGTACTCCCAGGCGTTCAACTGTGTAGAAATCAATTCGACGTTTTACCGGAAACCGACGGCGAAAACCCTGCAGAAATGGGCAGATGAGACACCGGACAATTTCAGGTTTTTCATTAAAATCCCGAAGACCATTTCCCACGAAAAACGACTGGAAGGATGTAAAGCTGAAATTGAGGAATTCAGCACCCATATCCAAAGCCATCTCAAAGAAAAGCTTTCCGGATTTCTGTACCAGTTTCCGCCGTCATTTAAGAATAGCCGTGAAAACGTCAGTTTAATTTTAAACAATCTGGATTTCAGCCAAATCAATGTTATTGAATTCCGTCACGAATCCTGGTGGCGGGATGAAATCTTTGATTTGCTCAGAGAAAATCAGGTCATCTTTTCCGGCGTCAGCTTTCCGGGTAATCTGCCGGAAGAAGTAATTGTCAGCCATGCTGACATTCTATACTATAGGCTGCACGGAAAACCTGTTCTTTACAAATCAGAATACGATGGGGAATTCATCAGAAACCTGGCCGAAAAAATCAGGAATTTCAAACATAAATCGTTTATTTTTTTCAATAATACCTGGGGAACGGCAGCAATTAAGAATTCTCTGTTTCTAAAAGAATTACTGGAACAATAGCAGTCTGAAAATAAATTATTAAAATCACCTTAAAAGTCATTTTAAGGTCTGATCCGGCATATTTTTTGTTAAGAAATATTTGGAAAAATTAACAAATTTTAACAACCAAAATTCCTTAAACCTTTATGACAAAAACTTTTGCAGGAAAGTCTATGAAAAAGACTTTTCTCGGGATGTTTGCATTGATGAGTGCAACTTCAATTTTATTTAACAGCTGTAACCAGAAGAAAGACAAAAAAGAATCCTTAAAACCGGTTCCTGAAGACCATCCCGTCGCAAAAATTGTCCCCAAACTCAGTGATGAAAAAGTTTCTTCCGATAAAAGAGTGATTTATCTAACTTTCGATGACGGCCCCAACTGCGGAACGGAAAACCTCCTGAAAATTTTACATAAAAGGAATGTTTGTGCTACCGCCTTTGTGGTAGGGAAGCATGTCTACGGAAGCAGTAAGCAACAGCACGATCTGGAGCTGCTGAGGAAAGACCAGCTGGTTGAACTGGCCAACCACAGCTTCACGCATGCGCACAACCGGTATACCGATTTTTACAGAAATCCGGCAGCCGTGGTTCATGATTTCGATACCGCAAAAGACAGCTTACGGCTCTACGACCGGATCGCCAGGACACCCGGAAGAAATATCTGGCGGCTGAACAACATTACCGTAACCGATCTTAAAAGTTCCAAAGAAGCCGCCGATCAGCTGAAACAGGCCGGCTATAAGGTGGTGGGCTGGGACCTGGAATGGAAGCCTACCAACAAAATGGAATTAAAGGAAAAACACGATGAAATGCTGAAAAAAGTGGACAGTATTTTCTTCAATGATCTTGAAAAAACCTCAAGACACCTGGTTTTCCTGACGCATGACCAATATTTAAACGACGGAGATTCCATGAATGAACTGGATCTGTTTATTGAAAAGCTCCAGAAAAGCAACCGGTTTGTATTCAGGAAAATCTCGGAATATCCGAAGATCAATGAAGTACTGAACTAAATCTGTTTAGCCAGAAGATTGACTTACAGTCATTAGATAAAAACAGCTGTCCGAAAATTTTCGGGCAGCTGTTCTTTTTTGCTGGACAAAATCTCATAAGTTTTCGAAAACCTATAAGGTTTAAATTGTACCTTAATACATCAAAGTAACTCCGGCCCCCCAGCCCATTTCGTTATCGTAATTGCCGGATACGGAAAGCCATTTCTGAACGATGTAGCGCAGTCCGGTTGAAAATTCCCCGTCGGAATTCAGGCTGAAATTTCCTCTCAACCTTTTTGAAAGCGGAATATCCTCCCTTTGAAACTCCAGCAGGACTTTTCCGTTCTGGTCAATGCTCGCATCGGCTGTGATCAGCATCGGCAATACATATTGGACTCCGATGATCAGGGCACCCTTTGTTTTTGAAGCTTTCTGCTGTCCGAACCATGTTTTCCGGCCATGAAAATCCATTCCCGTTGCTTCTGCCGTCTGCCGTTCCATGGTCTCATGGTTGTTCCGGATCCTGAACCCGGCATAAGGCAGCGCCCACTGGAATTTTCCCAAAAATCTTCCCGCTTTGAAATTTCCTTCAAAATGGCTGAAATCCCAGTTGGAGTGAAATTCATTCAGGTTAGCCCACCTAGGTCCGTACATCGTCATGGTTTCCGCATGGAGCTTATTGGAATTCACGTCCAGCATAGCCATGGAACTGATCATCCGGTTGTCTTTCATAAAGTTTTTCCAGGCCAGCTTCCTATTGGGCAGTTCCGGATTCGGTCTTGAGTTTTCATAGCTGAATACCCTTCCCATTCCGGCCATCATGTGGTACAGGATATGGCAGTGGAAGAACCAGTCGCCGTCCTGATTCGCAGCAAACTCGATGGTATCGGTCTCCATCGGCATGATGTCCACTACATTTTTCAGGGGCGAATATTCCCCTTTTGCATTGATCAGCCGGAAATCATGGCCATGGAGATGCATCGGATGCCGCATCATCGAATTATTGTACATCGTAATTCTTAGGATTTCTCCTTTCCTTACCAGAATTTTATCGGTTTCCGTAACGGTTTTGTTATCCAGCGTCCATAGGTAATGGTTCATATTCCCTTCCAGCGTAAACTTCAGTTCCCGCACATTTTCCGAAGGTAAAA
The DNA here is from genome assembly GCF_007991455.1 of Chryseobacterium hagamense. GTDB lineage: Bacteria > Bacteroidota > Bacteroidia > Flavobacteriales > Weeksellaceae > Chryseobacterium > Chryseobacterium hagamense. The sequence goes on from NZ_BJYJ01000001.1 coordinate 447,349, forward strand.
TGGTCTTTTCAGGAGATTTCAACATAATGTAGGATAATCTTTTGATGGATTTTTCTTCGGACATATCCATTTCCTGATGTTGGGAGTGATCTTCAGATTCCTCTTCCTTTTTCTTCTCCTTAACGCCCATCATTTCGTTCATATGCTTCATGGTCATTTTCCGCTGGCTTTCGGAAAGCTCAGGATACATCACTTCATTCATATCCATCATCTGGTTTCCCATCGTCATATTCATCGGTTTCATGTTTCCGCTGATGCTCATCATGCCGTTCATCATTTTCATTCCTTCAAAGAGCATCAGCCTCGGTAAATCCGGAGCTCTTACCCGGTCTCCGGATCCTAGCCACAGCGAAGCATATCCGATCCGGTCTTCAGAGGTAGCCCGGAATTCAAAGCTTTTGTTTTCCGGAATGGTAACTTCAATATCGTAGGTTTCAGAAACCCCGACAATCAGCCGGTCGACCTCTACGGGAAACACATCATTGCCGTCATTGGCGACCACTCTGATTTTCCCGCCGCCGAAATTCAGCCAGAAATACGTGGAGGAGCCGCCGTTGGCTATTCTTAACCGCACTTTATCTCCGGCTTTTAAGTCTGCATAATCTGAACTAGGCTGTCCGTTGATGAGAAAGCGGTCGTAATACACATCACTTACATCCATAGCTTCCATCCTCTTCCATTCATTCAGCAGCTTGGTACCGAAATTTCCGGATCTGAGAGCTTCGCCATAGCTTTGTACTGCGTTTTTCCGGATGGCATACCAGTCGGTGTTGGCCATGTGGAGCCGCCGCGCAATCTGCTTCGGGTTTTCGTCGGTCCATTCTCCCAGCAGGACAGGGATTTCACGGGTATTATCCGTCCCTGTATTTCCGTCTCTTTTCCTGAAGACCAGGATCCCGTTCATGCCGATTTGTTCCTGAAGGCTTTCATGGGAATGGTACCAATAGGTTCCGTTCTGTGAAACCCTGAATTTATAAAGATGGGTTTCTCCTGGTCTTACCGGTTTTGTCGTGAGGAAAGGGACACCGTCAAATTCATTGGGCAGAATTACTCCATGCCAATGGAATCCCGTACTCTCTTTCAACCCGTTATGGAGGTAAATTTCAGCAGTATCGCCTTCCGTAAAATATAAAGTCGGGGCCTGGAGTTTTCCGTTTACGGCAATGGCCCGTCGGTTTTTTCCGGTAAAATTAACGAGGGTGTCTCTTACATATAAATCATAACGAACGGTTTTTCCTCCAAAGCTTACTTTTCCGTTCGCTGTATTCTTTTTCAATACGGAATGACTGGTTTCAGCTCGAGAAGCCGGTTCTTTCTGATTTTCGGCCTCTACTAAATCCATTCCGCATTTGGGGCATTTTCCAGGTTTGACCGAAATCACTTCCTGATGCATCGGACAGGTATATTTTTTCTGATGCTGAGCATGAGCCTGAGATTCGGTTTTTGATACCGGTGATGTTTCATTCCGGTTTTTATCTTTTGGTTCAGCAGCTTTTTTGACAGCAATTTCTTTTTTCGCTGCCGGTTTTTCAACCGTTTTCTTTTTAATTTCCGTTGTTTGTATTCCTGTTTTCGGAGCCTGTCCGGATTCCGGCTTTTTTACCGTTTTAGGTCTGACCGTAACCGTCTTTTTGATCAGGGTCATGCCGCATTTCGGGCAGTCCCCCGGTTTTGATGACACGACATCTGCATGCATCGGACAGGTAAAATAGGTTTTTGCAGTCTGTGAAAAACTGAAAACAGAACATAAGAGCAACAGAAATACGATAAGTTTTTTCATAATATTCCGTGACTTTTTACATTTAACTATAAAAGAAATAAAAGATAACCCTGCTGATTAAATATACAACAGGCATATGTACAGGTTCAGAAAAGTTATCTCTAGTCTTTTGAGGGTAATTATCTGAAGATCTTTTAAAATGTAATCTTATTTAATAGCAGACTTCACATTCCCGCAGGTAAGCATGGATTTTCCGTAATAAGGATTGGCAATTTTTGATTCGTTGCTCAGCCAGCTGCCGTCTGCCATCGGGCAATACTGAACATACACCGGATTTTCGGAAAATTTGAATTCCTTAGCCAGGGTAATCATGTTTTCCGACAGATTCATGAAGGTTTCCCGTTGGGTACTGATGTTCCGGGCTTCTGAAATCACGGTTGCATCTTTTCTAAGCATATTGAGGTTTCCTTCCGACACTTTCTTATAATCGATAACTGAAGCCGTTTTAATAAATTCGGTTGCCGCTTTTGAAGTTTGGTCGGCATCATCCGAAGCCAAAGCTGATTTTATGGCAATGTAATTCTGATACAATTTGGAAACCTGTTCATCTCTTTCAGATTGTGCTGAAATGGAAATAATTGAAAATAAAAAGAATATTGCGGTGATGATATATTTTTTCATTGTTTTAGATTTTAGGATTAATTTTTTTAATAATAATTTTGCGAAATCGCTTAATGCGACAGAACGTGTCGTTTTAATGATCTTCCGAAGATTACACAGATTTTTACGGATGATGCTGTAGAATCAATCTGTTCAGATCGCTGTAAACGCTAATACCGGAGTATACTAAATTTCCGGGAGATTGCGCATATTTCATCGATGATGCTGTTTTAGCAGATCATTTAAACGACTGACGGATTCTAAATCCTAAAATGACAATGGGTAATAAAAATAGGGACAGGCCGGAGTTCAGGCGGTGCGTTGATCCGGATCCGGGTGAATTCTGAGCTGGAAAAAGACCGGTTGGTAAGGAAAAAATCTTGTCGGGAAACTTCCGGGATTTGTTTTAAAAAATCAATTTTAAGGAAATCCGACTTTTGGGAATCGTCAACTTTTACAACTTTGAGCTCGGTTTTGCAGCAGTCTTTTTTGGTTTTAACCCCGCATTTGCTGCATCCTTCTTCTATGTTACGGCTCAAAGACGCCACTTCGTTCATGCAATAATGAATACTGAAAACCGCTCCGGAAGAGAATCCGAAGTAGAAAACAGAAAATACTATGGCAAGAATCTTTTTCACGGAACAAAGTTAAAAATTATCTGTGGTATCAGTGTTATAAAATTAGGTATTGTTGTTATAAGATCCGGAAAAACAAATAAACTCCCGATGATTTCGGGAGTTTATTTGTTATTGTTAAACCGACAGAGCAGATCCGCAGGTTCATTTGTTTATTTTTATTTGATTCTGAATTCAAGCTTTACATTAAAGAAACGTCCCGTCAGGCGAACCGGAACCGGATACATCAGGTTGGTGTTGGCATCGGTAATCCATTGGTTGGCTACGGTATTGCGGATGTTGAAAGCGTTGAAAACCTGCACGCCAAGCGTCAGTTCATCAAAATTCCCCCAGAAACCGTAAGCACTGTTTTTTTCCTTCGGCTCTATAAATGCGTAAGATAGTCCCAGATCCACCCTTTTGTAGGAAGGCAGCGTCTTCTGATAGGAATATCCTGCCAGGTAATCGATCTTCCGGTTTTCATCCAGCACGATCGGTGATCCTGTAGGCAATCCCATCGCATAAACCAGGGTGAGGTTTACCCGCATCTTAGGGAATTTCGGCATATAATCCTGATAAAACATGGCAAAACGGAGCCTTTGGTCGGTAGGTCTCGGAATATCCCCTCTTCCGTCGATGTTTTCATAGACCCGGGCGTAACTTGCCGATAACCAGGAATCAACACCGGGAACGAACTCCCCGAATAAGCGGGTATCAATCCCGTAAGCCGATCCGGTTGCATTGTTCTTACCGGAATATCGGATCCTGACATTATCCATAAAATACGGAATCAGGTCATCCATTTTCTTGTAATACAATTCTGTGGTCAGCTTAAACGGCCGGTCATACATCTGGAATTCGTAATCATTAGCAAGGATTGCCTGGATGGAACGCTGGGATTTGATATTCGGGTTAAAATTTCCGTCAAGATCTTTAATTTCCTTATAGAAAGGTGCCTGATAGTAGATCCCTCCCGAAAGCCTGAACAGCATATCGGAATCCCAATCCGGCTTGATGGCAAACTGTGCCCTCGGAGAGAAAATGGTTTCGTTGTTAAAACTCCAGTGTGCCACCCTTGCCCCTGCATTTACAAAGACTTTGTTGCTTCCCCAGAAAAATTTCTGCGAATACTGAGCATAGGCAGACATCCGGGTCGGCTGTATATCATTTTTTCCCGAAATATTGTAGTACAAAGCAAGATCCGGCGGATTCCTCGGATCAAGAAGGGCCGAAATCGGCGTGCTGTATCCTGCAGAATCCACGAGTTTCCATTCGTTGGTAAGGTCTTTCAGGTTTTCTTTTTCATATTTAAAACCTACTTCGATATCCGTATTGATGTTGGGAGAAAACCGGGCTCTGGCCTGGGTACCATAGGTCTTTACAAACAGATCATTACGGGCATGCTCGATCTGGCCACCGGTATCATAGGAAGTAACAGGCGCTCCCGTCACCGGATCAAAGGTCTGCAGCACATAAGCCGAAGCAATGGAATAATATTCGCGCTCCCGGTTCTGATAGGCAAAAGCATCCAGCGTAAACCTCCATTTATCCGACGGCTTGAAATTCAGGGAGAAGGTTCCCATCATGTTTTTATACTTGTCATCCTCACGGCCGCCGTAATTCACGGTAAGGTTAATGGGCTGCTGCAAGGATCCGAAATCGATGCTTCTTTCCTTCGGGATCATTTCATAATCGTTTTTCGAATAGTATCCGATAAACGACATCGTCAGCTTCGGGGTGAAGTGGTAATTGAGATACGTCTGGAAATCCATGTATTTCGGATTGAAATCGGTATCTTCATTCAGTGTATTCAGGACAAGGTTCGTATTTCGGTACCTTCCTGAAAACAAGGCGGTAAATTTCCGGTTTCCGTCACTGTCTTTTCCTGCGGCAAAACCGGTGGTCAGCCTGCCGCCGATCAGACTTCCCTCGCCGGATACCTCGAATTTTTCAGGTTCGCGGTAATAGATGTTCAGTGCCGAAGACATTTTATCGCCGTATCTCGGCTCAAATCCTCCGGCCGAAAAGTTTACGGTAGAAACCATATCCGGATTGATGATGCTGAGACCTTCCTGCTGGGAATTCCTGATCAGGAAAGGCCTGTAGATTTCGATATCATTGATGTAGATCAGGTTTTCGTCATAGTTTCCGCCACGAACCATATATTGCGAAGACAGTTCCGTGTTGGAGTTTACGGAAGGCAGTGTTTTCAGGATTCCTTCGATCCCTCCGGAGATACTGGCCACATTCCTTGCATCTTTAGCCGAAATTTTTACAGCCGTCATATCGTTGGTGCTTCCCGTAACTTTTTTCTGGAAAACAACTTCTTCGATGCTTGCGGTTTTCAGGGTATCCTTCTTTTTTCGTACCTGGGAGAATACTAATGCAGGAACCAGAAGGCTTAGTGGTAAAACTAGTTTTTTCAAAAGAAATGCTTTATAATTTCAAACGGTTAATTTATAACTTTTATTTAATAATCCGGCTCTGTAAGAAAACTTTTGACCATTCCTCAACAAAATCTGCAGGGAGGTTCTTCTTTTTTAGGGCGGCCATACACATAAAGACATCATTTTCGCCTTTTACATAATACTGTATCTGAGATTCCGTGTCTTCAGAATCCCGGTAAGCATCTGCTTCAGCGGTAAAAAGAATGTATTCCCTCTCACCTTTTTTATTTCTTGACAATTCCTTTATCCTCAGATTTTTGGTTTTAGACTGAAGAAGTTTTTTATTATTGTCAAAAAAAGTCTGCAGAGGAACTTGAGCTAAATTTTTAGAGACCAGTTTTGTCACAATGATCTCGTAATTGTCCCAATTCTGTCCTTCCGGAATGTATTCCATCATCACCATGCGGTCATCTTCCTGCTTTTCTTTCAGATGAAGGTGGTATTTTTCCGGTAAAGAAAACTGTAAAGAATCTCTTTTCTGAGCATACACAAGGGATGAAACCGAAAATGCAGCAAATAGAAAAAACGTCTTCATTACAAAATAGCTTCTCTTACGCGGGTTAATTTTTGTAAAAGATCTTCCAGCAGATCCAGTCGCAACATATTGGCGCCATCGGATAAAGCCGTTTCAGGTGTCGGGTGGGTTTCGATGAAAATTCCGTCTGCTCCTACAGCGATTCCTGCTTTGGCAACGGTCTCGATCAGGTCCGGTCTTCCTCCCGTCACGCCTGAGCTTTGGTTCGGCTGCTGTAAAGAATGGGTAACATCAAGGATTACGGGTGCATAATTTCTCATCGTCGGAATTCCCCTGTAATCTACAATCAGATCCGTATATCCGAAAGAATTCCCTCTTTCGATGATGGCAACTCTCGGGTTATCGGAATCCGTAATTTTCTGAACGGCAAACTTCATCGATTCCGGGGAAAGGAACTGTCCTTTTTTCAGGGAAACACATTTTCCGGTCTTGGCCGCAGCGACGAGAAGATCGGTCTGGCGAACCAGAAATGCCGGAATCTGAAGCACATCTACATATTGTGCTGCCAGAGCGGCATGCTCATTTTCATGAATGTCCGTTGTGGTCGGAATATTAAAAGTCTGTCCTACTTTTTTAAGGATCTCCAGCGATTTTTCTTCACCGATGGTCGTAAAAGAATCCACCCGGCTCCGGTTGGCTTTCTTGAAGCTGCCCTTGAAAATATAGGGAATGTTGTATTTGTTGGTGAGTTCCACCACTTTTTCAGCGATCTTCAGTGCCATGTCTTCGCCTTCGATAATACAAGGCCCGGCAATCAGGAAAAAGTTTTTTGAATCTTTGTGGTGGATGTTATCTAAATACTGAATCATTTTATGGTAATTAAAAGTTCAGTAAAAATACTGAGAAAGTTCGTAAATGCGAAATTATTTACCCATCATCTTATTTTGCCATGCAGATTCAGCAGACGGCGCAGATTATTAACAAGCTATTCCAAAAACTTATTCACCACAAAAGCCACAATAGATTACCATGCTGTATAATGAAGTTGAAGAGATGCTTAAAGAGGGAAGCCGGATGCCGGAAGTTTCTCTTGTCATATATAGGATCAAAGATCCTGATCATCAAATTGAATAGGTTACCGCATTATCAGATGAGTTATTATTCAATCCTGAATAACCGGCCTTTTTTTTCAATCAGTGACGGATTTCTCTTGTTTTTAAAGTCCTTAGTAGAGGATAGGATAAAATCCTGTCTGAAGCAAAAACCATGTATTTATTCCGGCAAGATGAGTATTAATTAAATCCCGACTTTATGACTTTAATTTTTATTTTTGAATTAAATAATCAACTGAATATGATGTTGATACGGTCGAATCTACGCTAATCTTAATAATTAACGCCAGCAGAAATTCTTTTAAATTGTTTAATAGATTTAACGTGAACTCGAAGAAGAACCGGAGTTAAAAGGCTGGAAGAGGGAGGCTTGATGCAGGAAGTCTTTCTCGTCAAAAATATAATGAAGGTTTTGATAATTAAACAAACATTTTGTCATTTTATCAGAGGAAATTCTTGTTTAATCCTGAATAAACAGCCTTAAACCAAGGTCTAATTTATATTGTTTTAAGTTCTGGAGGGACAGCTTGGTACAGGATACGATGAAGCCCTATCGGTAGTATGAACCGTTTATTCTTTTTGCCAGGATGAGTGGTATCTAAAATCCCGGCTGAATCTATTCCATTTTTATTTTGAGTTAAATAATCGGTTGAATATGATGTCAATACGGTCGAATTCACGTTAGATTTAAGATTAATCAGACCGCCTCAAAGCATTGAGTCTAAATGCAAGCCATCACATTAAAATTTCTTCAGGATCTTTTCAAACGTATTGACATTACGGCTGGTGAATTGGTCTTTCAGGTTTTTTCTCCCTAAAATTTTTCCGAAGGCCGAATCCAAAGTATTGCCTTTCGGAACCTGCCAGTAAAAAGTATGATTTACGATTTTAGCTGCCTCTTTTTCAGATTTTGAAACCCTTTCAAACTCCTGCATCAGGGTTTCAGCTATTCCCTGATTTCCGACAAAAATATAAGAATGCAGTTCTTCGTTTTTTACGAAGGGATTATGGCCGAGACATTTCTGTATTTCATCCTGTGATTTTACGAAAAGAAACACGTCGTAGGAAAAATGCCGGGACATGGCGCCTTCAAAAATATTTTTTAAGTCGTCCGGTTTCTGATCCGATGAAAAAACAATATTTCCCGAAGCAAGTACGGAAGATACCTCATTCATCCCGGCTTCTTTGAATACCTGGCAGACTTCAGCCATTTTCATGTTGGTCCCTTTTACATTGACGCCACGGAGAAATGCACAGTATTTCATGGATTTTGAGTTTTAGGGTTTCTTGATTTATAAAGTTATAGCGTGAAAGAGTTTATCGATCAATTCTTTCGTACAGGTTGTAATCGGTTCCGGAAGGTTTCAGGATGTAGATCTTTTCCAGAATTTTGTTGTCGCTTTTCAGATGGTCTTTCACCCGGAATTCCCTGATCAGCCTGTAATGGGCCATTAGGTATTCCGCATTTTTTGATTTGAAAAGGTCATCGTATGAAAGCAGGTATTTTGGTTTCCGGTTCTTGACGGTGTTGATCCAGAAATTCGGTTTGTCCTTTTTAATTTCTTCCTGCACTTCCTTATCGACCAGGCCTACTTCATCAATGGTTTTTAAGCCTGAAAAATACGGAACATAACCGGCAGGTTCCAGGAAGATCCATTGGTTTTTATCTTTTTCGTATTTATTTAAAAATAACCCGATCGTCCTGCGGTAATTCCATTCCCCGTTTCCGGTCGCAATCGAATGGATGGTCTGAAAGGCGAGCATCGGAACAATATAAACCATAATCAACAGGGAAAGCCAAAGGTTTCTTTTTTCTTTCTGCTCCAGAATAAAAATCAGCACCGGAACAAAGAGCAGGATCTGCGGTACCCAGTAATACCAGTCGAACAGGCTTTTCTGCGAAAGGAAAACCAGCTGCTTCACCCATCCGAAAATGAAAATCATCCAGAGAAAGACGTTCCTTTTATTTCGATGCCGGATCAGGTAGACAAAGCACAGCAGCTCGAAAATCAGGATGGCGACGGTTACCGGATTGAAATCCCCCGGCAGCTTCAGCATTCCCCAGAAGTTCCCGAAATTCAACCTGAAATAATCCAGATTCTGCTCAAAGGTAAAATGTTTACTATAAGCTAACTTTTTAGCGACAATGGTATTGTTTACGATTTCTCCGAAGTACAGCCAGTTGAATGCAAGCGTTACGGCGATCCCGGCAATGCCTCCTGCAACATAAAGCCATCTTATTTTTCGGGTCCATACCAGATCCACAAGAAATACAATTCCTAAAAAGATCACCGTATCGATTCTGGTAAAAAGAATCATTACCGGAAACAGAATCAGCGCCCATTTTTTTCCTTTGAAAAAACCATAATACAACAGAGCCATTTCCAGAAAGAAAAGAATGCCGTATTCCATTCCCAGGATAGAAACTTTAATGGCCGGCGGTAAAATGCCGATCAGAAAAATGAAAATAGCCTTGTGCCGGTGGTTCTTAAGTAAAAGATGCGAAAGCAACAGGCTCCCAACCGTAAAAAGCACTGAATTAAAAATCAGCAGCGGAACAATGAAATGTTCTTTTCCGAAAATCACATTGAACAGGTAAGAAACAAAAACATAGAGATGGGTCGTGGAGGCAGAGATTTTTACCGGTCCGTTAAAACCGATCACTCCGTAGTCCATCAGGTTCTGGGCAACCCTCCAGGTAATAAAAGCATCTTCCTGGATGTAGTTTGTAAGTAAAAACAAAAGTTTAAAAACGACAGTAACCAGGACAGCGTAGATAGGGAATTTCTTATTTTTCGTTTCTGACATTGTGCTTCTTTAATCAGGCAAATATAATCTTAAAATTCATCAAATCCCAAAACAAAAAACGGAACCGAAGTCCCGTTTTAAATTTTGATTCTATCCCAAGCCAGCAAAATTTCCGACTTATTGGGTAGCTTTGATGATCGAGTTGGTGATCTGTGCTTCCTTCTCTTTCGAATAAGTGGAATCAAAAGGTTCCATCACATCGAACAGATACTGGTAGAAAGGTGTGATCTTCTGTACCTGCTCCGATTCCTTCATGGCTTTCTCCTTGCCCATTTCTTTAAGGTTTTCAACAAATCCGTTGAATTTCTTATCGATCGGCTCAATGGATTTTACCAGGTAGTCGTAAGCTTTGTCTCTCTTTCCTACTTTCGTATAAGCGTCTGTTACAGCAGAAACCACTAATGAATATTCCATCGGTTTGGTCCTGATCTGTCTTCTTAGATAGTTCTGGTCGGCCCTGCTGAGGCTCATATAATAGTCATACTCGTCAAAGATTCCTTTTTTAAGGATTTCTGCCAGCTGCAAGCCTTTTTTCTCCTGTCCGGAAACAATGTAGCCGTAGACCATTGAGCTCAGGGAACGCGGATCGTTATATTTCTGAGCCGGGATTTCTTTGGAAGCCAGATCCAGCAGTTCGGATGCCTTCCCTTTTTCGCCCATCGTTGCCAGAGTAGCGGCAGCTCTGCTTGCAGCAGCTCTGTAGCTCATAATGTTGGACGTTGCCGTTTCATCAAAATGGCTGTCAAGATCCTTAAAGTTCCCCCACCTGAAGTTTTTTACGACATTGTAAAGGGAATTTCCGTCAACCCTTCCCATATCTCCGTTCTGCGTCTGCGGCGTATGGATCGGAACCAGCCTGTAGCTGAACCCGTCAAACTGAAGATATTCATCCAGGTAGAAAATATTTTCACTGTCATAAATCCCTCCTGAAGAGAAATTGATCGGCCTTTTCCAATCGAAGTTGGCCAGGACGTCAAGCATGATCAGGTTGTTTTTATATAAGGTATTTCCTTTGTAGGTAATCATGATCTGGTTTACGGTATCCGGAAGATCCGCTGCTTTAATGATTCCGGACTTCACGGCATTTTCCTTATTTACCGGCAGGATGAATTTATTTACCGGTAAGATGTTGTATTTCTCATATTTCTCTTCTCCGAAATACATTTTCAACAGTTCATTCTTTGCCGGAGAAGTATATTTCAGGAAGCTCACGGCCTGCTTCATCGTCATCGAATCCTGCGTCAGGTATTTTCTGAATTCTGCAAATTCCGTTGGCGGTGCCCCCTGCTCTTTCAGCATGGAGAACAGTCCTTCCCAATCCGATTTCTTCATCATGTAGATCTGGTCGTTCACACCGTCCCTGTAATCTTCGTGGGTAAGTACTCCCGGAACAGGTGCCGCATTGTAGGTCCTTCTTTTCACCTGATCGATATTCCATGGTGTTGAAGCCAGGGTAAAGTTCACTACTTTTACATCGTCTCTGAACTGTTCCGTCTCCTGGATCGCCCAAACCGGATAGGTATCGTTATCACCATAGACGAAGAGAATGTCTTCCTTAGGCAAAGATTTCAGAACGGAATACCCGTAATCATAAGAAGTATACCGGTTGTGTCTGTTGTGGACATTATAATTCTGGAAGCCCATCATGAACGGAACACCCAAAAGAACGATCCCGGCTACCAGATTGGCTGCATTGGATTTTATTTTAGATTGTAAAAACCATAGAATCGCACCGGCACCCAGTCCGATCCAGATGGCGAAAACATAGAACGAGCCGACCATCGCATAATCTCTTTCTCTAGGCTCGAAAGGCTTCACACCGGTATAGAAAACAATCCCGACACTCATCAATACGAAGATCGAAAGCATGGCATAAAACCGTCCGAAGTCTCTGTTCAGCTGGAAGAAAAATCCGATAAGTCCCAAAATCAATGGTAAAAAGAAGAACTTAACCGTACTTTCATTCTTGAATTTTGAAGGCATCTTATCCTGATTCCCCCATAGAGCGTTATCGATAAAAGGAATGCCGGAAATCCAGTTTCCTCTGGTGCTTTCCATATTTCCTTCAAGGTCGTTCTGACGGCCGACAAAGTTCCACATCAGATAACGGACGAAATAATATCCGTTCTGGAAAGTGATGAAATAATCAAGATTCTGCCCCAAAGAAGGCTTCTGAACATTAATCAGGTTATAGGGTTTTACTTTTAAATAATCGGCTGCAGTGATTGATCCGTCTTCGTATTTTTTCCGTAATTCATCAAAAATCTGCTTGGCTTCAGGGCTGTCCGCCACATCCTCATTGGCATAATTAAAGGTGAAATCCGGTGCTCCGTACATAGAGATGTAGTTTGCCATCACATCCTTGTCTTCATTGAACATCCTTGGCATAAAGCCTACATGTGCTTTATTGAAAACATAGTTGAAACGGTCTCCCGTTTTGATGTATCTTCCGGTTTTGTCATTCTTCTCATAAATTTCTCCCGTCTTCTGGGTTTTGAAACTTCCGTCCTCATTTTTATCGATTCCGTTGGCATCGAGAAAAGCGGTATAGTTCTGTCCGTAAATGGTCGGCCAGTCACCGTACTGTTCCCTGTTATAATAATCCAGCATGCCGATGGCGTTGTCCGGATCGTTAAGATTCATCGGAGGATTGGCGTTCGCCCTGATCGGGATGACCATCCAGCATGAAAAACCGATCATCATAAAAACAACTGATAATGCAATGATCTGGAACACATTTTTCTTCATCTTCCGGGCATAGGTAATCAGGAAATAACAGATCGCTATCATCAGGATAAATGCTACGATTGTCCCCGAATGGAAAGGCAGCGACAGGCCGTTGACGAAGAAAATTTCAAGCTTCCCGAACATCGCCATGATAAATGGGAAAATCCCTTTGAAAACGACGGCCAGAATCAGCAGGGTGATTGCGTTTGCCCAAAGAAAGTTTTTCCAGGTAAACTGATAGCTTCTCGCATAATAGATCAGGCATACCGCAGGTATAGCAAGCATACACATCATGTGAACCCCTACGGAAAGCCCGAGAATAAAGAATATCAAAATAATCCAACGCTCATTGCCGGCCTCCCTGTACTCGTTTTCCCATTTGGTGATGAGCCAGACCAGGAGCGCTATGAACATTGATGCCATCGAGTATACTTCTCCTTCTACCGCGGAAAACCAGAAGGTATCCGAAAAGGTAAAGCATAATGCCCCCACCATTCCCGCAAAAAGAACGGAAATTTCCTGGTGTTTTGTAATTTCATCAAAGTTTTTGTTCAGAAGCCTTCTTACCAGGTGCGTAATGGTCCAGAACAGAAACAGAATGGTAAATGCACTGAACAGGGCAGACATCGCGTTGATGACGATGGAATAATTTTCGCCTTTTCCTAAAGCAAAAATGGCTGCCACGGCACCCACAATCTGGAATAATGCTGCTCCGGGAGCATGCGTTACTTCAAGTTTTACCGCTGAGGAAATGTACTCGCCACAGTCCCAAAAACTAAAATTCGGTTCGATGGTGGACAGGTACGTGATGAATGCAATAGCGAAAACCACCCAACCTAGCCGGGTATTCCATTGCCTAAAAGTCCAATTTTTCATATTATTAAATCAATTACGCGAAAATAAGGCTTTTATATGATTTTAGAGGGGTTTTAACAAAATTTAAAGGTTTTGGCTCAGTTTTTGAAAAGTTTCATCATTGGATCATACACCTAAAATAAATTTTGCGTATTTTTAGATTTCAAAAATCAAACAAAAGTTTAGAAATTGAATTTATTTTTTTGTATTTTTGCCGACAGATTTTTATTGAAAAATAACGACAAATAATGAGTAATGTTTACGATAATATACTTGGCCTAATAGGAAATACTCCTATGGTGAAGCTTAACACTGTGACGAAAGATATTCCTGCAACCGTTTATGCCAAGTTAGAATCATATAATCCTGGACATTCCACTAAAGACAGAATCGCACTTCACATTATAGAAAACGCTGAGAGAAAAGGTTTATTAAAAGAAGATTCCATCGTGGTAGAAACCACTTCCGGAAATACAGGATTCTCGATCGCCATGGTCTGCATTATCAAAGGATACAAATGTATTCTTGCGGTAAGTGATAAAACGAAACCTGAAAAGATTGCTTATCTCAAAGCATTGGGAGCCACCGTATATATCTGTCCGGCGAATGTTCCGGCGAATGACCCGAGATCATACTATGAAGTAGCCAAAAGGATCGCTGCGGAAACCCCTAACTCCATCTACATCAACCAGTATTTCAACGAACTGAATATTGATGCCCATTATCAGACTACAGGTCCTGAAATCTGGGAACAGACGCAAGGCAGGATTACCCACCTTTTTGCCTGTACGGGAACCGGCGGTACGCTATCGGGTTCGGCTAAATTTTTAAAAGAAAAAAATCCTTCTATCAGGATTATCGGTGTGGATGCAGACGGATCCATCCTGAAGAGCTACCACGAGACCGGAGAAATCCATAAAGAAGACGTTCATCCTTACCAGATTGAAGGAATGGGAAAAAATCTGATCCCTTCTGCCCTGCTATTTGATAAAGTAGACGAATTTGTACGGGTAAATGACGAAATGTCGGCGTACAGAACCCGCGAAATTGCTTTAAAAGAAGCGATTATGGGAGGTTATACCACCGGAGCAGTTACCCAGGCTTTAATACAGTATGCCCAGTCTCACGAATTTTCCGAAAATGATCTGGTGGTTCTGATTTATCCTGATCACGGTTCCAGATATATTACCAAAGTGTACAGCGACAAATGGATGGCGGAACAGGGTTTCATCAACAATTGTGTTCACAACTACGATGAAGTTTTCAAAACCGAATTCATCAAATAAGGAGAGAATAAATTTATACAAACCAAGCCTTTTTGTGACCGCAAAAGGCTTTTTTACTTAAAATATTAATAAAATGTTGGATATTTTTGACAGAATAAAAGAAAATCCAGGACCTCTTGGACAATTTGCTGATTATGCAGAAGGCTATTTTGTTTTCCCGAAACTGGAAGGCCCGATCGGTCCGAGAATGAAATTTCAGGGTAAGGATGTAATTTTCTGGAGCGCTAATGATTATCTTGGGCTTTGCAACCACCCGGAAGTTTTGGAAGCGGATGCAAAAGCAGCTGCAGAATTCGGAATGTTTTATCCGATGGGCGCGAGAGCCATGTCCGGAGAAACACAACAGCATCAGCAACTGGAAAAAGAACTGGCAGAATTTACCCAGAAAGAAGCTGCTTATTTATTGAATTTCGGTTACCAGGGAATGGTTTCGGCGATAGACGCATTGGTTACCAGACATGATGTGATTGTTTACGATGCAGATTCCCACGCCTGTATTGTAGACGGTGTCCGTCTTCACATGGGGAAAAGCTTTACCTTCAAACATAATGATATTGCAAGTTTAGAAAAAAACCTGGCGAGAGCAACTAAGGTGGCGGAAGAAAACGGAGGCGGTATTCTGGTTATTACAGAAGGCGTTTTCGGAATGAGAGGCATGCAGGGAAAACTGAAGGAGATTTGTGATTTAAAATCGAAATTCAATTTCAGGCTGTTGGTTGATGATGCACATGGTTTCGGAACTTTGGGCAAAACAGGAGCCGGCGCCGGTGAAGAACAGGGCTGTCAGGACCAGATCGACGTTTATTTTTCAACTTTTGCCAAATCTATGGCCGGTTTCGGGGCATTCCTTGCCGGAGATGAAACCATCATCAGGTTCTTAAAATACAATCTCCGTTCCCAGATTTTTGCTAAATCTTTAACCATGCCAATGGTAATCGGAGGTTTGAAAAGACTGGAATTGCTGAGAACACGTCCGGAAATTAAGGCTAAACTGTGGGAGAATGTGAATAAGCTCCAGAACGGCCTGAAAGAAAGAGGGTTCAATCTTGGAAACACCAATACCTGTGTAACACCTGTTTTTATTCAGGGAACTACCATTGAGGCTACCCTGCTTGCAAAAGATCTTAGAGAAAACTACGGCGTCTTTACTTCGGTAGTGGTATATCCTGTAATTCCGAAAGGTATGATTTTACTGAGATTAATTCCTACCGCTTCCCATACGGATTCTGAAATCAACGAAACACTGGCTGCTTTTGAAGGCATCCGCGAAAAGCTGGTTTCGGGACAATATGCTGAAATGGAAAAACAAATGAATATCGAATACAAGCAAATGTAATCTGATTTCATCGATAAAAAAAAGCCGTCAGAATATATTCTGACGGCTTTTTTATTCTTTTATATTGAGACGCACAATATATTTCAACAATCTCTTCAATTAAAAATATAGCCTGCAGAAATTCTGAAAATCAAATAATTTGAAATAACTTTGCAAAAAATTTCTGTTGAAAGATCTGCTTCTTATCACCCCACCCTTTACCCAACTTAATACGCCCTATCCTGCCACGGCTTACATCAAAGGTTTTCTGAATACCAAAAATATTTCGAGCCATCAGACGGATCTGGGAATTGAGGTCATTCTCGCTTTATTTTCCGGAGAAGGACTGCAGAAAGTTTTTGATAGAGCTATTGATCTTCCGAATAGTTCGGAAAATGCCCAAAGGATCTTTACCTTAAGAAACGAATATATCAAGACGATTGACCAGGTCATCCGCTTTCTTCAGGGAAAAACACCCACTCTGGCAAGACAGATCTGCTCGATGAATTTTCTTCCGGAAGCTTCCCGTTTCAACCAGCTGGATGATATGGAATTTGCATTCGGAAATATGGGATTGCAGGATAAGGCCAAACATCTGGCCACCCTATATCTGGAAGACCTCTCGGACTACATTGTGGAAAACATAGATCCCGATTTCGGATTCAGCCGGTATGCTGAACGGCTGGGAAAAAGTGCCAATTCGTTTGATGAACTCTATGCTAAAATAATCGGTGATTTAACGTTCATCGATCATTTCACTTTAGAGCTGCTTCAGGAAAAACTGGAAACCGTACAGCCGGAGCTGGTCTGCTTTTCAGTCCCTTTTCCCGGAAATTTATATGCGGCTTTCCGTTGTGCCCAATTCATCAAAAAACGTTACCCGCACATTAAAACAGCTATGGGCGGTGGTTTTCCGAATACGGAACTGCGGGAATTAAAAGACCCGCGGGTGTTTGACTTTTTTGATTTCATTACGCTTGATGACGGAGAGCTTCCCCTGGAACTGCTGTGTGAACATATTTTGCGAACCGGACAAAATCAAAATGAAAGACCGCAGTTCAAAAGAACTTTTCTGATCGAAGACGGTGCGGTGGTTTATAAAAATGATTCGGTACGGCATGATTACAAACAGGCAGATATCGGAACTCCGGATTACAGCGATCTGAAACTGGACCGGTATATTTCCGTGATCGAAATTGCCAATCCGATGCACAGCCTCTGGAGCGACGGAAGATGGAACAAACTGACGATGGCCCATGGCTGCTATTGGGGAAAATGTACATTCTGCGATATCTCCCTGGACTACATCAAAATCTATGAACCGATTTCTGCAAAAATCCTCGTTGACCGGATGGAAGAACTGATCGAATCGACGGGAGAAACGGGTTTCCATTTTGTGGACGAAGCAGCACCTCCTGCCCTGATGCGGGAAGTAGCCCTGGAAATTCTGAGAAGAAACCTGGTGGTGACCTGGTGGACCAACATCCGTTTTGAAAAAAGCTTTACCCGGGATCTCTGCTTTCTCTTAAAGCTTTCGGGTTGCGTTGCGGTTTCGGGCGGACTGGAAGTCGCAAGTGACCGTTTGTTAAAGTTAATCGATAAAGGAATTTCCGTTGAACAGGTAGCCAAAGTCACCCGGAATTTTACGGAGGCCGGAATTATGATCCATGCGTATCTGATGTATGGTTACCCGACCCAGACGATTCAGGAAACGGTAGACTCTTTAGAAATGGTACGGCAACTTTTCGAGATGGGAATTCTACAGAGTGCCTTCTGGCATCAGTTTGCCATGACGGCGCATTCACCGGTCGGGCTGAATCCCGAGGCATTCGGTGTAACGCCGATGAAACAGGAAATTTTATTTGCCAACAACGATATTGATTTTACTGACAGGACCGGAATCGATCATGGCAGGTTCAGTTTCGGTTTAAAAAAATCTCTGTTCAATTACATGCATGGAATTAATTTTGAAATTCCGCTTCAGGAATGGTTCGACTTTAAAATTCCGAAAACAACCATCCATCCGGATTATATTCACGACTGTCTTCTGGAGGAAGAGGATTTTAAATTTAAAGGAAACTCGAAAATCGTCTTTTTAACGCAAAACGTAATCGCTGAGAATCGCATAAAAACAAAAAAGAAGTCCGTTTACCCGTACACGAAAATTACAGCGCACTTAAAAACCAATATTGTAAGCATTGATCTGGAGCAGGAACAGGCGGAATGGCTGCTGGATGCTTTTAAAGAAAATGCTATTGAAAATCAGAAAAAGCCTACGCTTCAGCAACTTAAAGAGAATTTTGAACAGAACATAGAAGATTTTGAGCTGTTCTGGTTCTCCAGGCCGATGCAGCAACTGAAGGAAAATGGGGTGATTTTGAGTTTGTAATTCTCTACTCAATTTTCTTCCGGATTTTCGAAAAAGTTTAGTTTTAAGAGTTCTAAGCTATCAACATCAATGTTTGAGTTGAAAAGATTGGGCTATAGATTTCTACGGAAGTCGAAGGTTCAACGGGGTCAATGATAAAATTTTAAAGGATTAACTGGATACAAACTCGTTTACTTCTGCACCCCGTCCTTCGTCACCTCTCCTACAATCACCTTTTCCTGATTTTTAATAAAGTTCGGATCCATGATGGCCATTCTTTCGGCAATGGCTTTATAGGTAGGGAATTTCAGGATCGATGCCCTTCCGGACATTTCCCGGTAGAGCGTAAACGTCTTACCACCTGCCGATTTCAACTGTTTGGTGGTGGTAATGTATTTTCCGATATATTTGCTGTTGGCATCGTAGATTTCGATATCGACGAATGTTTTATCCGTTACGGTGTCGTCTGCTCCGAAACTTACCGGAAGATTGGTAAAATAGCCAACCGGTTTCCCGTTGCTTAAAATTTCCCCGACATTATTTACGGTAATATTTAGCCGGTCAATCTTGCTCCTTGTGGTATAGGCATCCTTGGTTTTGGCGTCAAGCTTCCTTTTCGGTGAATTTTTAAAAAGCTCATCCAGATTTTTAATGTTGATTCCGCGTTCATCAATGATTTTCAGATTTTTGACAGAGGTATATGCTGCCGACTTCTCTTCACCTGAAAATGCGGACGGCGAAGTGTAATCCATTTCCAGTGTTTTATCCTGGTTATAGACCCTTCTGAGTTTTATGTAACTGTCGCGGACCGAATCCACAATGCTTTTATCCTCAAATTCCATGGTATAAATAGGGGTTTCCTTAAGATCCAGGAAAGTGTAGACATTTCCTTTGTTTGAAACCTTTGCTACGGGAATCCCTTCCAGATGTACAATCCCTCTTTTGATTTTAACGGTCTGCGCCTGAAAAAAAATGCCGAAAACCGTGCATAAAATAATTAAACTTCTTAACATAAAACCGGATTCTTACCACATAAAAAAAGTGTAACAAAGTTACACTTTCCTGAAAATATATTTAGCTTTTCGTTTAATTATTCACAAAGGATAATTCCTTTATTATGATTAAATTCTACAACACCGCTCTTGATAGGATAAGAAAAAACCGAATCTTTCTCATTTTCTCTGGTAAAATATTTTGCATAAGCTTCATCGATCGATTTGGCATACAAATTTACTTTACCACCAACCAAAGAAGAAACAATTCCTGCGTGGTTCTGCATGATGTGGAATTCACCATTTTTTCCCGGCAGCAATACAGAGTCTACTTCTCCTTCAAAAACTACGTATTCTGGTGTTAAAATTTTTATATTCATTTTAATTGCTTTTGGCTTTTGGCTAATAGCGACCGGCTATCAGCAATGAGCATTATTATGCGTTATCAGCTAACATTTTTTGTCCGGCTTCGATCGCTTCCTCTATGGTTCCTTTCAGGTTGAAAGCCGCTTCCGGTAAGTGATCCAGTTCTCCGTCGATGATCATGTTGAAACCTTTGATGGTATCTTTGATGTCTACCAATGATCCCGGGATCCCTGTAAACTGTTCTGCTACGTGGAAAGGCTGTGATAAGAATCTCTGAACTTTTCTTGCACGGTAAACTACGGATTTATCTTCTTCGGAAAGTTCTTCCATACCAAGGATGGCGATGATGTCCTGAAGCGCTTTGTATCTCTGAAGGATCTCTTTTACTCTCTGTGCACAGTTGTAATGTTCTTCACCGATGATTTCCGGAGCAAGGATTCTTGAAGTGGAAGCCAAAGGATCTACCGCAGGATAAATACCCAGTGAAGCGATCTTTCTGTCCAGTACCGTTGTTGCATCCAGGTGGGCAAACGTTGTTGCCGGAGCCGGGTCGGTTAAGTCATCCGCAGGTACATAAACCGCCTGTACGGAAGTAATGGAACCGTTTTTCGTAGAAGTAATCCTTTCCTGCATTGCTCCCATCTCAGAAGCAAGGGTCGGCTGGTAACCTACCGCAGACGGCATACGTCCAAGAAGTGCAGAAACCTCAGAACCGGCCTGTGTGAAACGGAAGATGTTATCTACGAAGAAAAGTACGTCTCTACCCTGTCCGCTTTCTCCACCGTCTCTGTAGTACTCGGCTAAGGTAAGACCTGAAAGGGCTACTCTAGCTCTTGCACCAGGCGGCTCATTCATCTGTCCGAAAACGAATGCGGCTTTAGAATCTTTCATGGCTTCTACATCCACTTTGGAAAGATCCCAACCTCCGTTTTCCATAGAGTGCATGAAATCGTCACCATACTTGATGATTCCTGATTCAAGCATCTCTCTCAAAAGGTCATTTCCTTCTCTCGTTCTTTCCCCTACACCGGCGAAAACCGAAAGACCGCCGTGTCCTTTTGCAATATTGTTGATCAACTCCTGGATCAATACCGTTTTACCTACACCGGCACCACCGAACAAACCGATCTTACCTCCTTTTGCGTAAGGCTCAACCAGATCGATTACTTTAATCCCCGTAAATAAAACTTCTGCAGAAGTTGAAAGCTGATCAAATTTCGGAGCAGGTCTGTGAATTGGAAGACCACCCTCCTTAGATATATTTTGAAGTCCGTCGATAGCATCACCAACTACGTTGAAAAGTCTTCCATTTACCGCCTCACCGATTGGCATAACGATAGGATTACCATATCCTATTACGTCCTGCCCTCTTTTAAGACCGTCGGTAGCATCCATTGCAATACATCTTACCGTATCTTCGCCAATATGCTGTTCTACCTCCAAAACTACTTTTTCACCGTTTTCTTTTGTAATTTCCAACGCGTCATAGATTGCTGGAATTGCTTCCACATCACTGAAGACAACGTCGATTACCGGACCGATAATTTGAGAAATTTTACCTTTAATTTGGTTTGCCATTGCTAAATTTTTTCTTGGTGCAAATATAATGATTCTTCATTAACCCGCAATTGGTAAAAAACAGATTTTTATCATATCTTTTAATCAATTTAACAATCTACGGATTTAACAATATACCGATAGAATGACACGTGGCGGAAAGAGCAGGCCTGATCCGTTGTTAAATTGATGCATTGTTATATTGTTCCGTTAGTTTGCTTATATTTGCAGTCAAAATTTTTCCGGTTTGAAAGTTTTCAGGAATTTTAGCGAATATACTTCTCAAAAGCCCTTGGCATTGTCTCTGGGCATGTTCGACGGCGTTCATCTCGGCCACAAAAGCATTATCGATGAACTGATAAAAGTAGGTGGAGAAAATCATCTGGAAACCGCAGTGCTTACGTTCTGGCCGCATCCGAGGTTTGTTTTCAACCCGTCTGAAAACCTGAAGCTGCTGAATACCCTGGCAGAGAAAACGTTTTTGATGGAAAAATACAGCATTGAAAACCTGTTCCTTAAAGAATTCGATAAAGAATTCAGAAACCTGACCGGCGAAGAGTTTGTGCGGCAGATCCTGGTGGAGAAGCTTAATGTAAAATACCTGATTATCGGATACGACCATTCTTTCGGGAAAAACAAAAGCGGGAACTTCGAACTGCTGCAGAAGCTTTCACAGGAACTTGATTTTGAAGTGGAACAGATGGAGGCCATCAATATCCATGAAAACAACATCAGTTCAACCAAAATCAGGAAAGCCCTATTGGATGGAAATATCCGGGAAGCCAATGAAATGTTGGGGTACTCCTACTCCATATCCGGAACGGTAGTCCATGGAAAAAAAATCGGCCGGACCATCGGTTATCCGACCGCCAACATCGAAACCGATTCCATCAAGCTTCTACCGAAAAAAGGAGCTTATATCGTTGAAGTTTCCGTTAAAGATCAGCAACACAAAGGCATGCTGAGCATCGGCACCAATCCAACCGTAAATGGCGAAAAACTAACAATAGAAGTCTATATCTTAGATTTTGAGGGAGACATCTACGATGAAAAAATCACCGTGAAATTCCGGGATTTCCTTCATGACGAAATTAAATTTGAAGGTCTGGAGAAGCTGATTGAAAGGCTGGATGAGGATAAAAGGCTGACCGAGGAATTTCAGTTCTAAAATAAAAAACCGTATCAAGCCATACGGTTTTTTGTGAAGGTTCAATTCTGCGATTTTAAGCCATTCGATATTCTAATCTTCTAGCTCAATAGGATTATGACCTTTTTTTTGTGCTTCATTCACTTTCTGACGCTCACGAAAATTATCTTTGGGATCTTGTGAGAATACTGTACCCATGCTTTCCAATTGATGTTTCGAATTTTCTCTAAAATTTTTCCTTGCTTCAACCAATTCCTTTTTTGTAACTAACTTAGCATTCTGATAATGTCTCTTATTGATTGTTATCATCTTTCCCTTCACATTTGAACTTGATATTGATTTTACCAACTCAAAATCATAATCTCCAGTTTTATCTGTAATTTTCACGATTAATCCGGGAAGACCACTAAATTTATAGGGACCATAAGGAAAAGGGATTTCGGTTGCGTACCAGGCGGTCCAGTCTCTTCCTTTGTAATGTACCTCTGCTTTCTTGCACGTGATAGAATTAATTACTTTGTTTTCATCAATAAGTTTCCAGTTGTCAATTATATAACTATTATAAGATAGCAGACTCATCCCTACTGTCTCGTAAAATTGTGAATGTTCATTTGTCTGAATAATAAGAAAGTTAGATCCTGTTGGTATGTTTGTAAAGTCCAAAACAAAATTTTCAGCCTTATTATTGTATGCTGACGAAAAGACAGAATCAATTTTTAACTTATTTTCGCTAATAAAAAAAGCACGGTTATCACCTATTTGTAATGAAAAGAGTTCCTTTCTTATATAGTTCTCATTGAGAGTATTGGGTTTATATTTAAGTAAATAAATAAATTCTCCTCGTAGCGAATCACTCTTAGCTATTTGAGAAAATGATATTGAGAAATAGAATAAAAATATAATTCTCAAAATCTGCTTATTTGTAAAATTCATAATCATCTGTTTACTAAGAACCGTTCAAAGTCTTTATGCTCACTTTTGTATGCATTCATAGGTCAGTAAAAAATTTTGCTTATTTAATTCACTATAAATCTTTAAAAGTAAATAAAGGTACTGTTTGAACGGTTCTGTAATTATTTATCTATATTAATAATTAATAAACATCTTCAATGTTAAAATTCGAACACAAATTAAGGATTAAAAGGGCTATCAACCATACAATAATTACTTTGTATTTGTACGCCCCAGTTATACCACTGTTGAGGAGTCCAATCCTGACAGGTATAAGCTGATGTACAAGTTACAACCACTGTCGCACATTGCACTCTTTTCGTTGCTTTACTTTTCAAAGTTATTTTATTCTTACTTTTTGAAACAACTTCTTTTTTTTCTTTTGAAAATGATTCTTTCGTATTTTCTGATTTTCCATTACTTTCATATTTTGCAGAAATTGTATTTGCACTTACAGCTCCCGCTATCAAAATTCCTGCTAACAAAATTATTTTTTTCATTGTGATAAATTTTTATTGTTATTAAAATTTTGTCTAAACTTTTGCGCATCCGTTTCAACACTTCAAAGTAAAATAAAAAATGTGGTACACACAATAGTTTTATTCACTTTTTATTGAAAATTTTATTGTGTTAAACAACTATATGACAATCACTTATAAACGATTATTTAATAAAATTTATTTATTTGAAGCAGTATTTTTTGTGAAAAATTCATTTTAAGAATTTTCAATCTCCTCTTTTGCTTTTTTGGTCAGCAACTTAAAAATCAATTCGTATGAATGATCGATCAACTGAAAGATCAAATCTCTTTTTAAGCCATCAAGCGAAACAGAATTCCAATGCGTTTTGTTCATGTGATAGGCTCCGGTAATCTGCGGATACTGCTCACGGAGTTCGCTGCTCCATTCCGGATCCGTTTTTACAGAGATCTGCAAAGGCTGCCGCTCCAGCGACATCAGCAGGAACATTTTTGTTCCGACCTTCATCACAAGCGTTTCCTGATCAAAAGGAAAACTTTCCGTCACGCCTTTTTTGGCAAGGCAATAGTCTAAGATTTCATTGGCATCCATATTTTATCTTATGAGTTATGAGTAGTGAGTAATTAGTAACGAGTAATTATGAAAGTATTATTTTTTATTTCAATTCAAATTTAGTAAATTTAAGAAAGAAACATCATTCCCTTACATTTAAATAGTATGAAAGCTTTAGTGATCGGCGCTACGGGTGCCACAGGAAAAGATTTGGTCAATCAGCTGCTTCAGGATCAGGATTTCGATGAGATTCAGGTTTTTGTAAGAAAACCGGTTGACATTCAGGATGATAAACTGAAAGTCCATGTGGTGGATTTCGACAAACCTGAAGAGTGGAAAAATAAAGTGAAGGGTGATGTTGCTTTTTCCTGTCTCGGAACCACATTAAAGGCAGCCGGAAGCAAGGAAGCCCAACGGAAAGTTGATTTTGATTACCAGTATGAATTTGCAAAGGCCGCCAAAGAAAATAAGGTGGATGATTATATCCTGGTTTCTTCATATGGCGCCAACCCAAAATCCAAAATTTTCTATTCTCGGATGAAAGGTGAGCTGGAAGAAGCTGTAAAGAAGCTTCATTTCAATAAGATCACCGTTTTTAAACCGGGCATGCTGGAACGTAAAGATTCCGACCGGCCGGGAGAAGTACTGGGAAGCAGAGTTATTAAATTTGCCAACAAACTGGGGCTTCTGGAAAGCCAGAAACCGTTACCGACGAATGTCCTTGCGAAAGCCATGATCAATTCCTCAAAAATTAAAAGCAACGGCTACTCGAGCATCAAGCTGGGAAATATTTTTTGTTTTGCAGAGAAGAGCAATGATTAATAAAAAGTGAATTGTCAATGGTAAATTATGAATGGGAAAAGATCCTAATTTAGAGGGAATTCAACAATATTTATATGTTTTTTCACCTATTAGACACTGTTGAACAACTTTAAAGGATCTTGAGCACTCGTAATCTTAGCCTTTTAATACGGATCCTGTTTTGTATTTAACTAAATTCAGAATTAAGCTTTTTCCTGATTTCATCGGCAATCACCTTATCCTTTACTTTTTCATACGTTTTTTGTGCTTTTTTAATCAGCTTTTCGTCATTTTTGCTTTTTCCTACCTTAATTAATGCCAAGGCATACAAGGAAAGATAGCCGTCATCTTTTTTATAGGTAACATAAGCATCCTCCAGATAGGGCAAAGCCGTTTCATAGTTCTCTTTTAAGGTATACAGCATTCCGTACATGTAGACCACATCATCTTTTACTTTTCCCGAAACTTTATATAAATCTTCTGCGTGCTTCAAATTTTTCAGGCCTTCTTCATAATCACCTATGACGATGGATGTATTTCCGATTCCATAATAGCCTTCAGGATTTTCCGGAAAATATTTCACCATTTCCTCATATTTTTTCCTGGCCTCATCCACTTTTCCGAATCTCATAAACTGAATTGCCAGATTCTGTTTGAAGATCGGTGCTTTATTCTGAGCCAGGCTATCCGCCATGTAGTAGGCAGCCAGTGCTTCTTTGTGCATATCCTGTAATCTTAAAAAATATCCGGCCATAAAATAGGCATCACAGTACTTCGGGTTTTTTTCCGCTATTTTCAACAATAAATTGGTAACTCCGCCATAATATTTCGGATAATTCAATGCTAAGAACGCCGTTTCAAAACCTTTTTTTGAAGCGGCATCCTGCGGGGTACAATAATTTGTTTTCCCTAAGAAATAAGAATCCTGCGAAAACCCTCTGATGGAAAGGAGCAAAATAAAAAGGATTACTAGTTTTTTCATGGTCTAAAAAAAATTAAAAAAGCGGATAAAATCCACTTTATAACGGTATTCTTTATTTTAAATACTTTGTAATCGCTTCATCCGTCGGTTTGGTGGTGCTTACGAAAGAATCAACCAGCTTACCGTTTTCATCAATCAGGAATTTGGTGAAGTTCCACAGGATAGTGGTGTTTTTTACTCCGTTCAATTCTTTCTCGGTAAGGTATTTAAAAATCGGAGCCGTATCGCTTCCCTTTACGGAAACTTTGGCTGCCATCGGGAAAGTCACCCCATAGTTTTTCTGGCAGAAAGCACCGATCTCTTTGTTGCTGCCCGGTTCCTGGCCTCCGAAGTTGTTCGCAGGGAAACCTACCACAACCAGTTTATCTTTATACTCCTGCGCAACTTTCTCAAGATCGGCGTACTGTGGGGTAAATCCGCATTCCGAAGCGGTATTCACAATGAGGATTTTCTTTCCTTTAAAATCGGCAAAGTTGATCTGCTTCCCTTCTTCAAGGGCATCCACTTTGAAATCGTATATTGATTTTCCCATAAGTTCATTGGTTTTGGCTTTGGACACATCGCTTTTCTTCTGGGCGCAGCTGTTGAAAAAAGCAACTACCGAAAGAAACATTAAAAACAATTTTTTCATAATTTAAATTTAATTCTTTTTTGATTAAAATTTGAAGGTATTGGCCGGAAATACTTTATTGATATCAACCCTGTTGATCAGCATTACGTAATCACCGTCTTTTTTGGTGCTTGAAGACTCGATCCTGAACGGCATTGAGAGATTTCCGACTTTCTTATAATCGGAATATATCAGGGTATCATCCTTTTTTATCTCTTTCAGCAGCATATAATTTTTGGTATCGAAATAATAAATGTTTTTATTGACGTTTTTTGTCAGTTCCACTTTATGACAATAAACATTGCCTATCTTTTCTTTTCCCAGATATTTTGCCTCAAAACCTTTGTTCTCCCAGTCGATAAAATCATTATCAAAGCTTTCCGGAACATATTCTGCGTATTCCTGAACTTTGTTGGTCGCGTAATTCATTGCATAGCCTTTGGATCCGTCAAAGCCTTCGATGGCCGTATCTTTTCCGCCGATGGTAATCACGGTTTTGGTAAGGTTCGGGCGTTGCTGGTAGATTTTTATCGGATATTCATCCTTTACCCCCAGAATTACTTTTCCCTGAAGCAATACGGAATTCAGCAGCTTCCAATTGGTGAGTCCTCCGGACAGTTCGATATTTTTATCAATAATTTCCTTTGCCGTCTGAGCCAAACATAATTGGGAGCATACCAGAATAAATGCCAACAGTAGTTTCTTCATTAATACTTTTTATAAATTCAAATATAAGGCTTTTTTAATTTGAAAATCTGAAAGTGTAACAATTTGAGATATTATACGAATATCCTATTTTCAGATTATCAGATTTTTAAATTAATTTTCTTGCTTTTTCAAGATCTTCCGGCGTATCGATTCCCACGCCGACGAAATTGGTTTCTATCATCTTGATTTTCATCCCATATTCCAGGTAGCGGATGCATTCTATTTTTTCAGAAATTTCCAGCGGCTTCATTTCAAGTTTCGAAAACTGGATCAGCGCATGTTTCCTGAAAGCATAAACGCCGATGTGCTTAAAATAATCGACTCCATAAGAAACCTCCCGGTGAAACGGAATCACAGAACGGCTGAAGTATAATGCGAAACCGTTGTTGTCGGTAATTACTTTTACATTATTCGGGTTTTCAATCTCTTCTTTTTCATGAAGCTTTATTTTTAAGGAAGCCAGGGAAATTTCCTGGTTATCATCATTCCGGAAAACCTCAATCAGCTGCTGCAAAGGCTCTAATTTCAAAAACGGCTCATCTCCCTGCACATTGATCACGATGTCGCAATCAATAGGCTGTACGGCTTCTGCAATGCGGTCGCTTCCAGTTTCATGTGATCCGGTCATTACTGCTTTTCCACCGTTCTTTACGATTTCTTCAAAAATAATTTCCGAATCCGTAGCGACAAAAACTTCATCAAACAAACCGGTTTCCACCACGTTCTGATACGTCGTCGTAATGACGGTCTTTTCTCCTAACAATTGCATCAGCTTTGCCGGAAATCGGCTGGCTTCGTAACGTGCGGGTATGACTGCAATGATTTTCATTTTACAAAATATTTATGATGATTTATTTTAAATAATGTACTAAAAATATAATTCCGTAGATCCACGAAATATACAGGAATGAATAAAATAATCCGAAACCAAAACTCTCTAATAATTTTCCTTTACAATATCTTGAATTTTTAAATACCAGACGTAAAGCCCGGAAATAAATCCAGTACAATATAGCGGTAAACAACAAAATAACTACCCAAAAGAAAATGCCTAAAAAGTAAAGAAGAAAAACCAAAACAACCGAAAACAAAATCCATAAGATAACAGAAAAAATTAATTCTCCACATCCTGTTCCTCCTCCAAAATCTATATCCGGCAGATCGAAACTCTCTACTTTTGGTCTCTTATCTTTATATCCTGTTATTTTCTCCCGGCTTAAAATAGGTCCTATATTATCTCTCAGCTTTAAACCGTAATAAAGTCCCAAACTAATAAATAAAAACAGGACTACTGCCAAAATAGATGTGGATAATATGGAATTCTGAAATAGAGACCGGTGAGAGCCGGCTCCTGAAATCCAGACAGTTAAAATAACGAGAACAACAATTACGACTGTAGAATAGCTCAAAAACCTTGTTTCAAGGAAATATCTTTGTGGAATCTTCATTCTACCAGAATAGCAATTTAAAAAGATAACAGTGTAACAATTGGTAAACTGCTACACTGCTGAATAGGTATATTGTAATTATTATTTTAGAGCATTCAACGCATTTTCCAGCTTCGGCATCATGGCTGAAATCTCTTCAGTGGCCAGTCCTCCTACGGAAGCCCTGAACCAAGGCTCGGATTTTTCTTCTCCGAAAGCAGAGAACGGAACCAAAGCTACGCCTGCTTCGTTGATCAGATAAAACACCAGATCGGAAGAGTTTTCAATTACGGTTCCGTCAGGTTTTGTTTTACCGGTATAATCCAGTCTGATCGTCAGGTAAAGCGCGCCCATCGGTTCGATGCTGTCTACCGCAAGGCCTTTTCCTTTCAGATCCTGGATTCCTGTGTGAAGGACTTTCAGGCTGGTTTCCAGTTTTCCTTTAAAATCTGCAACGAAAGCATTTACTTCTTCCGGGTTTTCGTAATATTTTGCCGTCGCTTCCTGCTCCGGTTTCGGTGCCCAGGCACCCACGTGCGTCAGAAGCGCTTTCATTTTATCCAGGATATGAGCGGGACCGAATCCCCAGCCTACCCGTACTCCCGTTGCTGCAAGGCATTTGGAAATACCGTCGATGTATACGGTGTATTCCTTCATTTCAGGGAACAGGGAAACCGGATCTACGTGCTCAGCACCAAAAGTCAGATTAGAGTAAATCTGATCATACATCAGATACAACGGTTTTTCGTCTTCGCTTCTCTTTTTATTCTCTTCCAGGATCAGTTCACAGATTTCAGAAAGCTGCTCTCTGGTAAACATCGTTCCGGTAGGGTTCAACGGTGAACAAAGCGCGACCAGAACCGCTCCAGACAAATGAGGTCTCAGATCGTCCGCCGTAGGAAGGAAATTATTTTCAGGCGTTGTCTTTACCTCAATGGCATCAGCAGAAGTAAGATACGCATAATGGTTGTTGTTCCATGAAGGAATAGGGTAAACCACTTTATCGCCTTCATCCACGATGGTTTTGTATACGGCATAGATCAAAGGTCTTGAGCCGGCCGTAATCAGGATATCATTCGGTGAATAATCCAGGTTCCATCTTGTTTTTAAATCTTTGGAAACTTCTTTTCTTAAAGATAAAAGTCCGTTTGCCGGCGGATAATTTGTCAGGTTATTCTGATAGGCTTTCTGAATTTCCTCCTTCAGCTGGGCAGGAATAGGATAAATATTGGAATTCAGATCCCCAATCGTCAGATTGGCAATCTCCGCTCCTTTTGCCTTTAGGTCATTTACTTCATTACCAATTTTTACAATCTCAGAACCGATCAGGTTCGCCGCTAATTTTGAAACTTTCACTTTTACTTTATTTTAATTATTATTGATTGAACAACAAACGTTTAGCAATCATTGGTATACTGCTATTCCGATATATTGCTGCATTTTCATCCATAATTTTTTAAACCACAAAAGTCACAAAAGATTTTGACATTTTATTTAAGTTAATCAATACTATAAAGTTTTTAAAAATCTTTGACTTTTAATCTTTTGAGAACTTTTGCTTATCAAATTTGAATAGTATTAACTTTTGTGACTTTTGTGGTTAATTTATGATTTGCTTAAGTAAGGCTTATCCTAACTGCAGGTCGTTTTTCACCCGGTTTATTTTCTCTTCCAAAGCTTTCTGTTGATCCCTGAAATCGGCTGCTGAAGCAAGATCATCTTTTACGGAGATGTAGAATTTGATCTTAGGTTCCGTTCCGGACGGTCGTACGCACACTTTTGTTCCGTCTTCAGTATAGTAGATCAATACATTCGATTTCGGAATTTCATTCATCACCAGTCTTTCGTTTTTTGAAATGATGAAATTGGTCTGCTCCTTAAAGTCCTTTACTTCTGCCACCGGCGATCCTGCCAGCTGCTTCGGAGGATTCTCACGGAACTCTTTCATCATGTTCTGGATTTCCTCGGCCCCATCTTTTCCTTTCCGTACCAGATTCACAAGACCTTCGTAATACATTCCGGTTTCCTGGTAAATTTCGATCAGGTAATCGTACATCGTTCTTCCGTTGGCTTTACACCATGCTGCGATTTCACAGGCAAGAACAATACTTCCGCACGAATCTTTATCACGGACAAAATCCCCCGTCATGAATCCGAAGCTTTCTTCCCCGCCGCAGATGAATTTTTCTTTTCCTTCCACATCGCGGATCATTTTTCCGATCCATTTGAAGCCGGTTAATCCCGCTTTGCACTGTACCCCGAATTTTTGGGCAATGTCAAAGAAAATATCGGAGGTAACGATGGTAGAACCGATAAATTCTTTTCCGGTGATCCGGCCCTGCTTTCTCCACTCGTTCAGGATGTAATACGTCAGGATCGTATTGGTCTGGTTTCCGTTCAGCAATTCGATATCTCCGTCCAGATTTCTTACGGCAATTCCCAACCGGTCTCCGTCAGGATCCGTACCGATCACGATATCGGCATTGGTGATCTTGGCAAGATCCATCGCCATTTCAAGGGCAGCCGGTTCCTCAGGATTCGGGGAATCAACGGTCGGAAAATTCCCGCTCGGGATCATCTGTTCCTTTACGAGATCAATCTTTTTGAAGCCTGCTTTCTCCAACGCCCTGGGAACGGTGGTGTAGGTGGTTCCGTGGATTGAGGTGAAAACAATATTTAAATTTTCTTTTCCTACATTCTGATACGTCGAATTTTCGATACAGGCATCGATATACACGTCGTCCTGCTCCTCTCCGATCCATTCGATCAGATCATCGTTGCCATTGAATTTTATTGTATCGAACTGTACGGAAAGTACCTCGGCAATGATCGCTTCGTCATGTGGCGGAACAATCTGCGCGCCGTCATTCCAGTACACTTTGTATCCGTTGTATTCCGGTGGGTTGTGGGAAGCCGTCAGGACGATTCCTCCGTGGCAGTGTTTGTCTCTTACCGTAAAAGAAAGTTCGGGTGTCGGACGGTGGTCTTTGAAAAGCAGTACTTTAATGCCGTTTGCCGTCAGTACATCGGCTACCAGTTTTCCGAATTCCCTGGAGTTGTTTCTTACGTCATAGGCAATCGCTACTTTAATTTCTTCCCCTTGAAACTGCTTTAACATATAATTTGCAAGTCCCTGTGTAGCCTGGCCTAACGTATATCTATTTAAACGGTTGGTTCCAACGCCCATAATTCCTCTCATCCCTCCGGTTCCGAATTCCAGCGGTCTGTAAAAAGAGTCTTCCAGATCCGGCGAATTGCCGTCAATTAATAATTGTACAGCACTTCTTGTTTCTTCATCAAATGATTCGTGCAACCAAAGTTTTGCTTTTTCTAATGTTGTCATATTTGTATTTTGTAGTTCCTAAAGCTGGAAGCTGGAGGATGGATGCAGGAAGTCTTCCAGCTTCAAACCCATTTCCAGCCTGTTATTATTCTTTTATTTGATTTCTAAATGCTATAATTTGGTTCATAAGATTATAGCTTTGATTATAAAAATTACTAAAATCTTCTTCTGTAATATATTTTCTGTTCTTTGCTTTGTATAAACAGGTTACCACTTCAGCTAATGAACGGATCGAATATCCCAGAAATTTTTTGAATTCCGGATTCGACTGCAGAATACTTCCTTCAGAAATATTCAGGGCAATCGAATCAGAAGCTCTTCTTATCTGTGAAACGAGATTAAATAGTTCTTCTTGGGGAAAATTCTGGGAAATCTTATGAATTTCCTCTCCAAATTCCATGGATTTTTGCCATATAATCAGTTTCTCAAACTTAAAACTCATGAGCAATTTTTTCAACGTATTTGTGTTTAAAAGCGCTTATAACACTTCTTCTTTCACATTTATTGGGAATGCTAAATCTTCCAGCTTCCAGCATCCCTCATCCAGCCTACTCCAATTTCTTATTCTCCACCCGGGTATCTTTATCGATCTTAAATGCCCGGATCGGATCATTGTAATACATAAATTTTGCCGTATTCTGAATGTGCCCTTTGAGCGAATCTTTTACATTCACTTCTGCATAGTTCCCGTTTTTGGAATCAATGTTCAGGTTTTCAATTTTCCAGTACGGAGCGATCAGGCTGGCCGTATCGGAAATTTTAATCACTGCCTCTTTGGTCTGCCCGAGAAAGTTGGCCCTGCTGCGGTTCAGCATTTCCACTTCTGCCCTTCTTGTATTCACCGAACCCATAAAAGTAGCGAAATTCTTTAAATTAAGCTTAAAATTATCGGTCTTAATTTCACTTGAAATGTTCATCTCTACCGAATCGGAAATGGCCACTTTTTCAAGGTTGTATTTGGAGTAAATGGTGACATTATAAAAATCCACGCCTTTGGTTCCTCGTTTTTCTTTGATGGTTAAAGTCCTATCATCGACTTCAACATCCAGGTTATCCGCAACATTCGGATAGGTTTCTATTTCTACAAAGTTTTTGTTTCCTCTGGCATAGAATACCCGGAATTTTCCTTCCAGATTAAGGTTTACAAATTCAGGGACGTCCACATCTTTCCGCTCGATATTTCCTTTCGGGGAAACTTTTCCGCAGGAAAACAGAGTACATATAGCAATGACGTAAAAAATATTCTTCATGTTAAATCACTTCATCAATATTGTAATTCTTATGCTCCCGGTTGGTCCGGATGATCATTTCCCCTAAGAATCCCGCTACGAAAAGCAGCGTTCCCATAATCATCATGGTCAGAGCGATAAAGAACCAGGGATTGTTGGTGATCAGATGTCCGTAGATTCCCCTGGCCACATCGATCAGCTTGGAAAGGCCCAGCCAGAGTGCCGAAAGGAAACCGACAATAAACATTAAAGTCCCCACCGCTCCGAAGAAATGCATCGGCCTTCCGCCGAAACGGCTGACAAACCAGAGGGTTACCAGATCCAGGAAGCCCCGGATGAACCTTTCCGTTCCGAATTTTGACGTTCCGTACGGTCGCGCCTGGTGCTTCACTTCTTTTTCCGTAATCCTTCTGAATCCTGCATTGGCAGCCAGAACCGGGATGTATCGGTGCATATCACCATAAACATCAATCGATTTTACGACCTGTCTTTTATACGCTTTTAAACCGCAGTTGAAATCGTGCAGATAGACGCCCGAAACCTTTCTTGCTGCTGCATTGAACAGCTTGGAAGGGACATTTTTCGTCATCACATTATCGAAACGTTTCTTTTTCCAGCCGGAAACGATGTCGTAATTTTCATTGATGACCATGGTATAGAGTTCCGGTATTTCTTCCGGAAAATCCTGTAAATCCGCATCCATGGTGATGATCACATCGCCGTTTGTGCGTTCAAAAGCGGCATGAAGCGCCTGTGATTTCCCGTAATTCTTGGAAAACTTAATCCCGTGGATCTGAGGATGCTGAACCTTCAGGTTTTCAATAATGCTCCACGACAAATCCGTACTTCCGTCATCGACAAACCAGACTTCATAAGATAAACCGTTAGACCGGCACACATTATCAATCCTGGAAAACAGCTCCTCGAGAGAAGCCTCCTCATTTAGTAACGGAATAACTATAGATAAATTCATTTAAATTTCAATAAAAAATTATTCTTGATTCTGCTCTTCCTGATAGATCGTTTTCGTTCTGAAAAACGCTCCGAAAAACAATGACAAAACTACGTAAAATATAAGTATTGCCGCAAAATATCCTGAAAAATGACTGATCGTAAGCATATCTTTTCCTTTAACGGCATCCGGTGAGAAGCTTGGAAGCCTTTCTTCGTACTTCTGATCCAGCTCGTCGATATCTTTCTGGTGCTTCAGGATCTTTCTTGCCGACTGGTATTCCTTGTCCATTTCCGATTTCTGGCGGGTGACATATTGATAGTTCAGCAGCTTTCTGGCATCGGTATCCACGAAATTTAAAAATAAATAAATGCTGAAAATGGATAAGATACCCCCGATAAACATCGGAACGAATGCTCTTTTAAAAGCATCTCTGAAACTCACTACCCGGTGGCTGCTCCAATAGGATTTTACCGACCAGAATGCGGTTCCGGCATAAATAATCGGCAAAACGAAAGCGTTGGCTTTCAGTGAAATATCAAAATAATCAACTCCTGAGAAGAAGTAATACACCACGAAAAAAACGAGCATCGTAGCGCCAAACAGTAAAATTCCTAATGTGGAAGTGCTTTTCGTCATAGCTAAATTTTTAGAAAATTTTTGAAAAATTATCAGGCTGAATCTCAGCAAACTACCTTCAACAGCCCGTTTTTTCAGTTAATTTTCTTTAATAATGTTTTGAGTTTTGTAAAATATTCCTACCTTTGCAACGGCAAGTCCTAAACAACCAGCTCCTGAGAATCCTCCAGGGTGGGAACGCAGCAAAGGTAATTGGTCGTAGCGGTGTGATTTAGGTAGCTTGCCATTTTTTTTTGGTTTTAAGTGAAGAGAGGTAATTTGAGAATTATCTTTTTTTGTTTTTAAACCCTTCTGCATTTCCATTTCAAATTACCTTTCAACATTTTATTTAAAATTCGAACGTTTCACCCAGTTCCGGCAAAACAAGCTCTACGTTTTTATCTGCAAAATGCTTCATCGCAGTTTCATGGTTGATCTCAATGGCAGGGAAAGTATCAAAGTGGCATCCGATCACCTTCGGGGTCTTCAACAGTTCTGCTGCTGCAAAAGCTGCTTTTCCTGGGCACATCGTATAGTGGCTCCCTACCGGAAGGATCGAAAGGTCTAAATTACCGTATAGCCTTGGAAACAGCTCCATATCGGCCATTACTCCGGTATCTCCTGCCATGTATAAGTTTTTGCCTTCAGGAAGCCTGAAAATGTATCCTACGGGAACGCCGCCGTAGCTTCCGTCCGGAAAAGAGCTTGTATGGTGAGCCGGTACCATAGAAATTTTAAGATCGTCGATTTTTGCCGATCCTCCTAAGTTTACATCATCCTTATTTTTTGCATTTTTGAAGTACCCGCAGATTTCCGGAACGGCAATGAGGGTTGCTTCAGGATGGTGCTGCAGGACTTCTTCCACGTCAGCGATATGGTCTCCGTGAGCGTGTGTCAGTAAAACATAATCTATTTTCTGTGCCGCAATATCGAATCCGGATTCGGCTTTTTTGTAATTGTAAAAAGGATCGGATAAGATCGTTTTATCTTTATAGGTGAACAAAAAACAGTTTTGTCCCAGGTATTGTATTTTCATTTTTTAATTGATTTTAAATTTATGGAGTTATAACTTGTTCTACTTTTGCCGATACCCCGCTGCTGTAATAATAAATCAGATACAGGCAGAAGGCAATGATCAGGCACTGGAATAAAAGAATAAAAATATTGGAGCTGATCTTTTGTCTCAATATCAGGTAAGAAACAACCAGATTAACCATTAAAAGTATTCCTAAAACAACCGGCGTTATTGCGATTCCTGATAATAGGAGATCATTAAACAACAGCTTTTTTATCAAGATAAAGAAAAAGCCTGAGAATGCAATTACCGATAAATAAGAAGCAATTTTATTGATTTTATTTCTCATTCTGCCGGCCTTATCGTTTTATATTTAATGGAACAGATTCAGTCCGGCTGCCGTAAGAACAGCGATCATCAAAGTGATCAGTCCTACCTGTTTCAGGAACGGGTCAAGCTCTCTGGGGTTCTTTACGGTCATTATATTTCTTCTGATCCTCATTAAGGGAAGCATCAGGATCATGACAATAAAAACATAGTAATTCTGCGTCTGGAAAAATCCGTTTGCTCCAAGGAACGTCAGGATAAAAATCAAAGGCAGGTTAAGCAGCACCATTTCGTAGATCATGGCTTTTTTAAATCCGATACGGAGGGCAAAGCTGTTTTTCCCGGATAGTTTATCGCTTTCAATATCGCGCATGTTATTCAGGTTCAGTACCGCCATGCTCATCATTCCGATGGCCGCTCCCGGCAACAGCATATCCCAGCTGAACGATTTGGTAAACAGGAAATAGCTTCCGCAAACTGAAACCAGGCCGAAAAAGATAAAAACGAAAAGGTCTCCCAATCCCATATAGCCGTAAGGTTTTTTCCCCACCGTATATCCGATGGCAGCCAGGATACAGGCAATCCCCAGACCGATGAAGATATAAAATTCATTCATGTAATCCGGTACAAACGCCAGATATAAGAGTGCTACAGTAGCAGCAAAAGACAATACGGAAAATAAGATCACCGCATTTTTCATCTGTCCGGCTGTAATTCGCCCGGAGGCTACGGCTCTAGCTTCTGCTTCTGTTGCCCTTTGAGTATCCGTTCCTTTGATTCCGTCGCCGTAATCGTTGGCGTAATTGGAAAGTACCTGATAAAGTAAAGTTACCACCAGGGCGAGGGCAAATATCCTCCAGTCCCAGGTTCCGCCTTCGTTATACAGCCTCCAACGGGCAATAAAAGATCCCATAATTATTCCGCTCAGGGAAAGCGGCAATGTTCTTAGCCGTGCGGCTTTTATCCAGTCTGTCATAGTTTTATGAGTAATGGGCAAAAGGTAACCGGTAAGAAAAATTGGCTCACTACCGATTACCGATTACTTATATTTTTAAGATATCCACTGGTCTTCTCCGAAGTCCGGCTTTCTTTTTTCCAGGAATGCGTTTCTTCCTTCTTTGGCTTCCTCGGTCATGTATGCAAGACGTGTCGCTTCGCCGGCAAACACCTGCTGGCCCACCATGCCGTCGTCGGTAAGGTTCATGGCAAATTTCAGCATCCTGATGGAAGTCGGTGACTTGGCAAGGATTTCCTGGGCCCACTCATAAGCGGTATCTTCCAGCTCGGCATGCGGAACCACTTTATTCACCATTCCCATTTCAAAAGCTTCCTGAGCAGAATAATTCCTGCCTAAGAAGAAAATCTCACGGGCTTTTTTCTGTCCGACCATTTTTGCCAGATACGCGGAACCATACCCTCCGTCGAAACTGGTGACATCCGCATCCGTCTGCTTGAAAATCGCGTGCTCCTCACTGGCTAAGGTCAGGTCACAAACCACATGAAGCGAGTGTCCTCCTCCTACGGCCCATCCCGGTACCACCGCGATGACCACTTTCGGCATGAAACGGATCAGCCGCTGAACCTCAAGAATATTCAGACGGTGTCTTCCGTCTTCTCCCACATATCCCTGGTGCCCTCTCGCCTTCTGGTCTCCCCCGCTGCAGAATGCCCAACCTCCGTCTTTAGGGCTTGGCCCTTCTCCGGAAAGCAGAACCACTCCGATGGAAGGGTCTTCATAAGCATCATAAAAAGCATCATACAATTCTGAGGTTGTCTTGGGCCTGAAAGCATTACGGATCTCCGGTCTGTTGAAAGCGATTCTCGCTACCCCATTGGATTTTTTATAGGTAATGTCTTCGTATTCTTTGGCGGTTTTCCACTCGATCATTTTTGTAAAAATTTTTCCCAAAGATACGGAATTGGAAAGAAATTTAACATGGATTTCAGGGGATTCCTCAGGAAAATTTAAGGTTTTTCGTAACCCGATCCATTAACAGGCCGGATGAATGGCCGAGCCGGTTCAGCTTCAAATGATTGCCTGGAAAGTTTCAGGACATTAAATCAAGGATGGAATTTATGTTCAGCTGAAATTCGGGATTTTGAACACGGAGAGCACGAAGACTTTTTTTATGCTATCTGTTTTAAGTTTCACCAAGCCGTTTTACTTACTAAGGATCGCAGAGTGATGTGAATTTTGACAAAGATTTATAATCTATGAAAATATAATTTATTGTGCAGAACTTTGAACACGGAGAACACGAAGATTTTTTTATGCTATCTGTTTTAAGTTTCACCAAGCCGTTTCACTTACCAGAGACCGCAGAGTGATATGAATTTTGACAAAGATTTATAATCTATTGCGCAGAACTTTGAACAAGGAGAGCACGAAGATTTTTTTGAATGCTACCTGTTTTTAAGTTTCACCAAGCCGTTTCACTTACTAGGGACCGCAGAGTGATATGAGCTACTGGAATGAGTTTAGTTTAAATTTTTTTTTTCCGGTGAGATTATCCGGATTAGTCTGATGAAAATTGATCAGTGCAAAACCTAAATTCAATGGGACAGACTTTGAACACGGAGCACGCAAAGATTTTTTTATGCTGTCTGTTTTTAAGTTTCACCAAGCCGTTTTACTTATTAGAGACCGCAGAGTGATATACGCTTTCTAGGGCCTTTAGTATAAAATTTTTTATTGGTGATATTATCTGGATTAAAAAATTTTTCCAATGATAAACGATTGCGGAATATTATGACTGTCAGGGGCTTAAATTGATCAAATGCTTACATTCACTTTTTTGGGTTGAATTCTAAACCTTAAACCTAAAACATTGAACTTTAAACCTAAAATAAAAACCGGAACATTACTGCTCCGGTTCTTTGAAATATCTGAGGTATTCCAAAAAATTATTTAGCCGGCTGTTTGGCCTGAAGCTCTGCTTCTTTAGCTTTCATTTCATTGAATTTGGCAGTATTCCTCGTCGTGTTATACATGTCTTTCAGAGTCTGAACGGCATTGATATCACCCGGCATGGTCTGGAACCATTTTTCAGCATACGGAATGGCTTTGTTGAATCTTTCCTTTCTTGCTTCAATCAGTTTTGTAGCATCGTCCGGTTTTGTTTTTCTTAAAGCATTAATTTCCGTTACTGCTTTTTCATCATCACCGATGGCTGCATAGACCAGGTTCTGATAAGCGTTTGCAAAATCAGGCTTCAGCTCGATTGCCTTCTGGAAAGAAGCCATTGCCTCATTCGTCGTTGCCGGACTTTTTGCCTGAAGTACACCTAAATTATACCAGTTGGTGGCATCGTTAGGATTTTTTGCCAACTGTTCTTTCAGGTTCTGCATAAATTTATCCGTGTTTCCGGATGCATAAAGCGCACTTCCCTGATATTCTTTCAGTTTCGTACTGTTCGGGAATTTAGCCAGGCCTTTTTCGATAAGGGCTAAAGCTTCGTCGTTCTTTTTGGCATTGATCAGTAATGTAGACAGTGTTTCATACAAGTCCTGCTCAACACTCGGAGACTGCTCGGTTTTGAAATCCGAATAGTCTTTCGAAGAAGTTTTCTTCAGAAGTTCCCACGTATTTTTATCATAGCTGGCAATCTGTCCTGTCTTATTGTCTTTTGCCGTATATGTGGTTTCAACACCGGTATATCCGGAATTGATCAGGTCCGTATATATTTTGGTAGCCTGAGGGATGTCATTAGCCAGCGCATAATTCAATCCTGAGTAATACATATATACTTTATTGTCCTGTCCGCTTGTTTTCAGGAGGTTATAAACATCCATAAACTTAGGAGCCGCCACTGCGTAATTTTTCGCATTGTATGCGTCCATGGCAGCTTTATTGGCTTCCTGCAGCTTAGCGTTTACATCATCTTTCTGTCCGAAAACAAAGGCAGATGCAACGAAAGCCATACCTAAAATCAGCTTTTTCATAATCACTATTTATATTAATTGATATTCGTTTTATTCTTCTTCCGAATCCGGGCCTTCTGTTTCTCCGTCAGGAGCCTGCTCTTCCTGTACTCCCGCATTTTCATCAGGGAAAAGTTCCGTAACTACTGCAGCTTCGCCATCAACAGATTCTTCCGTTGGCTCTTCACCGGTAATTTCATCTTCTACCTCCTTATCCATTTCTACTTTTGCAATGGCTGCAATTTCGTCATTTTTCTTAAGGTTGATCAGTTTCACACCCTGGGTATTCCTGCCCATTACCCTCATTTCATTCATATTCATCCGTATGGCAACCCCGGATTTGTTGATGATCATCAGCCCGTCCTCATCGGTTACGTTCTGGATCGCGATCAGGTTTCCTGTCTTTTCGGTGATGTTCAGGGTAATGACCCCTTTTCCGCCCCTATTGGTTTCCCTGTAGTCCAATACGGCCGTTCTCTTACCGTATCCTTTTTCAGATACCACGAGCACTGTTTCGGTTTCCAGGTCATTCACCACAATCATTCCGATCGCTTCATCATTTTCATCCATGCTGATTCCGCGTACCCCGATGGATCCTCTTCCTACTTCCCTTACTTTCTCTTCCGGGAAACGGATACATTTACCGTTTTTGGTCGCGATCATGATCTGAGAATTTCCGTTGGTAAGGTATGCCCCTAACAACTGGTCATTGTCCCTGATTTCGATGGCATTCACCCCGTTTACCCTTGGTCTTGAATAAGCTTCAAGAGACGTTTTCTTAATGGTTCCGTTTTTGGTTACCATAACAACGCTCATCTGGTTCACGTATTCGGAATCTTTCAGGTTGTTGGTTCTGATGTATGCTTTAATCTTATCATCCGGCTCAATATTGATCAGGTTCTGTACCGCTCTTCCCTTTGCCGTTTTGGAACCTTCCGGAATTTCAAACACCCTCAGCCAGTAACATCTTCCTTTTTCGGTAAAGAACAGCATGTACTGGTGGTTGGTAGCCGATACGATGTACTCCAGGAAGTCGGCATCCCTTGTGGTGGCCGCTTTGTTTCCTACACCGCCCCTGCTCTGGATCTTATATTCGGAAAGCGAAGTTCTTTTGATGTATCCGGCATGGGAAATGGTAAGCACTACCGATTCGTTCGGGATGATGTCTTCGATCGACATTTCACCACCGGAATAATCGATCTCGGTTCTTCTGTCGTCGCCGTATCTTTCTTTTACTTCAATTAATTCGTCTTTGATGATCTGGAATCTTCTCGGTTCGCTCGCCAGGATGTCTTCAAGGTCATCAATTTCTTTCATTATGGCATCATATTCGTCACGGATCTTATCCAGCTCCATTCCGGTAAGGCGGGCAAGACGGAGATCAAGAATGGCCTGTGCCTGAAGCTCGGAAAGTTCGAATGCCTCGATCAGCCCTTCCTTCGCCGCCTGCGGGTTGGAAGAGTGACGGATGATGGAAATTGCCCGGTCCAGGGAATCCTGGGATCCGATCACTTTCATGAATCCTTCCAGGATGTGTGCCCTTTCCCTTGCTTTCCTAAGCTCGAACTGCGTTCTCCTTACGATCACTTCATGCCTGTGCTCCACGAAATGGTGGATGATATCTTTCAGGTTCAGCTGTTCCGGTCTTCCGTGAACCAAAGCGATGTTGTTTACACTGAAAGAAGTCTGAAGTGATGTATATTTATATAGCAGGTTCAGGACTACGTTAGGAATCGCGTCATTTTTCAGTTCGTAAACGATACGCAGACCTCTACGGTCAGATTCATCCCTGATTTCGTAAATACCCGGAATTTTGTCGTCTTTTACCAGATCGGCGGTCCTGGCGATCATTTCCGCCTTGTTTACCTGATACGGAACTTCGTTAACGATGATGGCGTTCCGGTTTCCGATTTCTTCGAATGCCACCTTAGCCCGGAGCACCACTCTTCCTCTTCCGGTGTGGAAAGCATCCCTCACCCCGTCGTACCCATAAATGATTCCGCCGGTAGGGAAATCCGGAGCGATGATGTGCTGCATCAGCTCATCGATGGTAATTTCTTTATTATCGATATAAGCGCAGATCGCGTTTACGGATTCGGAAAGGTTGTGCGGTGCCATATTGGTTGCCATCCCTACGGCAATACCGGAGGTTCCGTTGACCAGAAGATTCGGGATTTTAGAAGGCAGAACCGTCGGTTCCTGTAAACTGTCGTCGAAGTTGTTCTGAAAATCTACCGTTTCCTTATCTAAGTCCGACAGGATTTCATCGGAGATTTTTTTCAGCCTTGCTTCGGTATAACGCATCGCTGCAGGCGGGTCGCCGTCCATGGAACCGAAGTTACCCTGCCCGTCTACCTGGGGATAACGGAGGCTCCAGTCCTGGGCCATTCTCACCATCGCATCGTATACGGAAGAGTCGCCGTGCGGGTGATACTTACCCAGAACGTCTCCTACAATTCTTGCAGATTTCAGATATTTTCTATTCGAAAAAACCCCTAATCCATACATACCGTAAAGCACTCTTCTATGAACGGGTTTCAAGCCGTCCCTTACATCCGGTAACGCTCTGGAAACGATAACCGACATCGAATAATCGATATAAGACGATTTCATTTCATCAACAATGTTGATAGGAATCAGTCTTTCTCCTTCTTTTTGCATAAACAAATTTATTATAATGATATTCAGACCCTTATCGGCATGTCTGAAAATTATTTATTCCCCTTTTTTAATAACGGGCTAATTTACGAAAAATTTGCCGATTTTTGCGGTAAATTTTATCTAAAGAATCTTAAAAATTCATAAAAACATGAGCGTATTAAGTATAACTTTTCACTGTACGAAAAACCGGCTTGAAGAATGGGAAAATTATGTGGACGAAACCCTGGTTCTCATGACGGAAAATCTGATGGACGTGAGCCAGTACATGCTTTCTGAGGTGCACAGCGACTACATTGAAGAGGGTAAAAATTATAACCTTCTCCTTATTTTTGATACCGAAGAAGTGAGGGAGGATTTCATTAAAAGCGAAATGGAAAATATCGCAGAAAGGGTTGAAGCAAAATTCGGACAGGAAGTCATGATTTTCAATACCCTGCTGAACCCAAAAAAATTGAAATTGTAAAAAAACTGGATCAGGGCTGAGACTGAGATTCAGGCTGTGTTTATGGCTGATAACAATAATCCCCGGAGAAGTGTTTCCTCCGGGGATTTTCATAAGTTACGATTTCTTTATCATCGATTTTCTTTCAAAAATTAAATCTGCCTTTACCGCGTCGAAGTTTTTATCCATCATTCCGTGCGGTCTTCTTGGCGGTTGCGGTGGTCTTGGTGGTCTTGGCGGCGGGTGGCAGGCACTGGTGGCATACGCCAGGATAAACGCTCCGAAAATTTTCAGTAAAGATTTCATATTGTTTTGTTTTTGATTCGGTATACCTTAATCAATGCAGATGCCAATATCTCGTTTTACCGGAAATTCAGCAAAAGAAAAAGCACTGACCTATGTTCAGTGCCTATGTATCTATCTGCGTCTTACAACGACTACAGGCCGGCTGTAATAAACCCGGTGGGGTCTTGAATAATATCTTTGCCTTACAGGCCTGTAGTGGGGCCTTTTATAGAAGTGACCGGGTGGCCTGCGGTATCTTACGGTTT
Organism: Chryseobacterium hagamense; assembly: GCF_007991455.1. Lineage (GTDB taxonomy): Bacteria > Bacteroidota > Bacteroidia > Flavobacteriales > Weeksellaceae > Chryseobacterium > Chryseobacterium hagamense. The sequence continues at coordinate 491,367 of NZ_BJYJ01000001.1, forward strand.
TGTAATGAGGCCTGTGAGGCCTGTGATAATGATGTCTTTTCGGTCCGTGTCCGCGACCATGCCCCCACTGGATCGGGGAAGCCTGGTAATACGCCAGGGAAAAAACAAAGACAAGTAATCCTAAAATTTTAGTCAGCACCTTCATAATATATTATTTTCAAATTACATGATAGAATGCAGCAATACCGGTGCCAGTAAACGATTACAGGTAATCACTTCTCATTTTTTAAGAAATTTTATTATTTTTTCTGAATTTTCAGAGTACCGTTTTGCTTCTTCTTTCCAGCATGATAACGTCCTTCCATTCACCGTTGAGCTTTCCTATTTTGTTTCTCGTTCCTACCATATGGAAGCCGCTTTTCAGATGGGCTTTCAGTGCTGCCTGGTTTTCAGGGAAAATATTGGTCTGCAAAGTCCAGAACCCGTGGTCTTCGCTGTCGAGAATCACTTTTTTAAGCAGGACTGCGCCCAATCCTCTGTTCTGGTAATCCCTGTCAAAATAAATGCTAACTTCCGCCACCCCTTTGTAGCTCTCCCTTCTGCTCACGGGCCTCAGGGCGCACCAGCCTACGACTTCCTGATTTTCATTTTCCAGTACCCAGCGGCAGTCGTGCAGGTAATCCATATCCCAGACCTCATCGGAGGGGACGGTAGTCTCAAAAGTAGCAATTCCACTGTCGATCCCCTGTTGGAAAATCTCCAGAACCCGGCTTTCATCTTCGGGCAGCATTTCTCTCAGTTCGTAATTCATAGTTGTAAATGATATTTTATTTCTTAATTCATGACTGTCAGGTCAGCTGCAGTAACCCTGAATATAAATATTGTACCAAGCCTTTATCAAAACTCCTTATGATCCTCAGAAAAAATTTTATCTGGTTATAAATATACAGTGCTGCGATTTGAAAAAGATTTAATCTGTACGATCTCATACTGTGCAGAATTTTATTTACTTTTGAAAATAAAAAATATTCAGGGTTATGATCTTTAAACTTTAATTTTAACAACTCATCCAAAAACAGACCATGAAGAAATTATTTATTTATTTCAGCCTTTTCCTTTTTCTTTTCAGCTGTAAGAAAAACGATTCCGGGTTGAAGGCGCAGGAGCCTGATGCGGAAGTAACCCAGGTGCTTGTAAAATTTTACAGCCAGTACGGCCGGTCCGGTAAAGCACTTTATAACCAGCCGGTTGCCCATGGATTGTTTACGCCGCAGATCAGGAAGGAGATCGAAGAAATCGTAAAGGCATCAAAAGAGGATATCGAACGCATTAAGAAAAGCGCACATCCCGAAGATAAGCCGCTGCTTTTGGAAGGATCAGTTTTTACAAGTCTGTACGAAGGTTATACGAAATATCAGATCGGGCCGGTAGAAATCCGGACGATCAAACCGAATATCAGAACGGCGGATGCGGTGATTGAATTTAAAAATACGGATGTTGCCCCAAAAATGGCGTGGAGAGAAAAGGTGCACCTCATCAATACTTCGGGTGCGGGTTGGGAAATCGACAACATCACTTTTGATAAAATTGCACAGGTCAAGGATCTGAAGACAAAACTGAATGACCTCCGTGCTGAATTCAGGAAATAAAAGGAAAGGTTGCCGGTGGGCAACCTTTTACTTTTACGGACATTGCGCAATCGGAACTTCGCTGCAAACCGTTTTATTGAGCCTTTCGCAATACACACAATACTTTTTGGGCTGTCCGCCATACACCGATTTCAAATCGGTCTTACTAAGTCTTTTTAGATTTTTCATATTGTTTTAATTTTGATAATCCTAAGTTAAACGGATTTATTTTAAGATTATTGCAGAATTATGTTTAAAGTTTTCATTGTCTGCAGGCTAAAAAAGAAAGCCATACAGAATCTGCATGGCTTCGTATAAAAATTTTATGAATGTTTTTTATCTGTTGTCGATTTCTACGGTCACCGGCATTACATACGTGTAAGCTACCAGATTATCGCTGAGTTTGTTCCGGTCCACTTTATAATCCAGTTCGCTTAAAACAGTCTCAATCTCCCTGCTCACGCTTTTGCAGTCGCCGCTGGAATGAACGTTTACGATTTTCCCTTTCCTGGAAATATCAAATTTAACCACGGAGTTGACCAAACCCTGCTTATAGTCGGTATTGGTAAAATCAAAATTATTGATTAACCGGGTTCTTATATCATTAAAAGTATCGCTTTTGCTGAGCTGAACTTCCTGAATGGTATTATCGGTTACGGTCTGTGCCTTCACAATATTCATGACATTCATTAATCCAAAAAGAAAAAGAGAAACGATGCCTATCTGAATTTTATTTTTCATAACGTTTTGGTTTTAAATAGTATACTACAGTTGTTTTTTATCTCTTAACCAAAGTTATTAAAAATATTCATACTAAATTCACATTCAGTTAACATTCAATTAACATTAGAATACAATGTATTGATTTACAGTATTATAAATTTTAAAAAGAGATGAAAATTTAATATTGGACATTAAAATTTAACGGTTATAACAGCATCGACGCTAAATCAGTCCCTTAGATCTGCTTAAATTTAGTCCTAATTTTTACCCTTAATAAATAAAGTCGTACAGCTTGAAAAAAAAACAATGTATTGGCTGGCATCCGTATCCGCTTAATTTTGAAAATGATCTTTTAATTCAGAAATTTAAGAGAAATGTCAGAAAGTCTTTAAATTAACGTGAATTCGAGGTACAAAACGCAATATAAAGGCTGGAAGAGGGAAGCCGGATGCCGGAAGTTTCTCTTGTCAGACATAGGATTAAAGATCCTGATCATCAAACTGAATAGTTGATCGCTTTATCAGAGGAGTTCTTATTCAATCCTGAATAACCGGCCTTTTTTTCAATTAAGGATGGATTTCTCTTGTTTTTAAAGTCCTGAAAGGACGGCTTAGTACAGGATTGGATAAATTTCCTGTCAGAAGTATAAACCGTATATTATTTATAAAGCTAAACAGGCCTGTAAATTTTCAGTATCTTGGTTTTACAATGAAAATACCAGAAAATAGAAATGCATAAAACGAGAATAAAATATTTTCGTTTAAAAAAAGCAAATATATTCATGGAGCTAATTTATGATGCTTGAGTTTCCGGCTAATAAATATAAAAAAGGAATCTGCATTCACAAATTCCTTTTTACAGTTAGGCTGATTTTCTAAAACCCCTCAATAATACGTCTGTTTTCCAGCTCGTCAATAATGAATTTTGCGTCGCTTTCACTAATGTATTTCATTTCATACAGCCAATGAATTCTGCTGATCTGGGTATGAGCAGGAATCAGATTATCTACCCGGTAATATTCTTTTAAGAAAAACTGCTTTTTATGTTCTTTTATATGTGTAATAAAAGCATCCACTTCAGACATTTCTTTTTTTGCATAAGAAAAAACCAGCGGTTTGGATGCCGTAAGACTTTTAGCGTTTTCTCTTTTAAATTCATTATTGCATAATGCCGTTACAATTAAAGAAGGTGTCAGGGCAATTATAAAAACAATCATCCCGATAGTCTGGGAAAACTGATAGTTTTCGTTTATATAAATGGTGAATAATATCGAATTGATAAGCATTGAGATTACAATTCCGATCAGCACCGGATCTTTGCTTTTTCTGAATACCGTTTCGTCAAACTGGATATCCGGAAAATACACTTTATATTCGTTGATTTCCTTTGCAAAATTATTCTTTACCAATATGCCGTCTTCCTGAATTTCAAAATATTTTGAATTCCGCCCATCCTTCTGTGCTAATTTTATCATCTGAAAAATATTACTCCAATTCCCTTTTCAGGAACTTCCCTGTTAAACTCTTCTTCGATTTCACGATTTCCTCGGGGGTACCCTGGGCGACGATCTGGCCGCCGTGCTTTCCACCTTCGGGACCGACATCGATGATGTGGTCGGCGAGTTTGATAACGTCCATATTATGTTCGATGATGATGAAGGAGTTTCCAAGTTCCACCAACCGGTTGATGGCATCCATCAGGATTTTCACGTCTTCGAAGTGGAGTCCGGTGGTCGGTTCATCCAGAATGTACAGGGTATTTCCGGTCTGTCTTTTAGCGAGTTCGGTAGCCAGCTTGATCCGTTGGGCTTCCCCTCCGGAAAGCGTAGTGGACTGCTGCCCCATTGTAATGTAGCCCAACCCGACATCCTGCAGGGTCTTAACCCTGGAAAAGATCTTCGGAATCGGCTGGAAAAATTCCACGGCTTCATCAATCGTCATATCCAGGACATCGGAAATCGATTTTCCTTTGTAGCGGACTTCCAGGGTTTCCCGGTTAAACCGTTTTCCGTTGCAGGTCTCACAGTGTACATAGACATCCGGCAGGAAATTCATTTCAATGACTTTCAGACCGCCGCCCTGACAGGTTTCGCATCTTCCGCCCTTTACATTGAAGGAGAACCTTCCCGGCTTGTAGCCACGGATCTTGGATTCCGGCAGTTCAGCAAAAAGGTTCCGGATGTCCGTAAACATTCCGGTATAGGTTGCCGGATTGGAACGCGGCGTCCTTCCGATCGGTGTCTGGTCTACATCCACGATTTTGTCGATGTGCTCCAGGCCTTCGATTTTTTTGTACGGCAAAGGTTCCTGCACCGCTCTGTAGAAATGTTTGTTCAGAATCGGATAAAGGGTTCCGTTGATCAGGGAAGATTTTCCGCTTCCGGAGATCCCGGAGACTACAACCAGTTTTCCTAAAGGAATATCAAGGGTAACATTTTTAAGGTTGTTTCCCGTGGCACCTTTCAGGATGATATGTTTCCCGCTTCCTTTTCTTCTTTCTGCAGGGATTTCGATCTTTCTTTTTCCGTTGATGTACTGGGCCGTAATGGTATCGGCTTTTACCAGATCTTTCGGTTTCCCCTGCCACAGGATTTCCCCACCGAATTTCCCGGCTCTCGGACCTACATCCAGCACCTCATCGGCTTCGAGAATCATATCTTTGTCGTGTTCCACCACCAAAACGGAGTTTCCGATATCTCGGAGATTCTTCAACGAATTGATCAGCCGTTCGTTGTCCCTCTGGTGAAGCCCGATACTCGGTTCATCCAGGATATATAAAACGTTCACCAGCTGGGAGCCGATCTGGGTTGCCAGACGGATCCGTTGGGACTCCCCTCCCGAAAGCGTTCTTGAACTCCTGCTTAAACTCAGGTAATCCAACCCGACATCCAGCAGAAACTGCAGCCTGGTTTCGATTTCCTTTAAGATTTCATAAGCGATGATCGCATTTTTCTCGGAGAATTTATCTTTAATATCAGCCAGCCATTCTTTGAGATCAATTAAGCTCAGCGCGTTGACCTCAGCGATATTCCTGCCGTCGATCTTAAAGCTTAAGCTTGAAGGCTGAAGACGGGTTCCTTTACATTCCGGGCAGGTTTCTTCCGTTGTGAAATGCCTTTCCAAAAGGATCGCCTCGTAAGATTCCCTTTCCTCGATAATTTCTTCCATGAAAGAGATCAGACCGTCGAAACTGATTTTTATTTTTTTGGTAATGCCTGCATATTTAAGGTCTTTATTGAACTCCTTATGGCAGCCGTTGTAGATATAATCCAGTGCTTCTTCCGGAACGTCCTTCATCGGCGTTGCCATTCCAAGACCGAAAATCTCCAGGATATTTTTAATCTGTGCCAGGATCCATTTGTTGGATTTCAGATCTTCCAGCGGAAGCAGACCGCCCTGATTGATCGACAGCTTCGGGTTTTCTACAAAGTAATCGGTATTGATCTTTTTGATCGTTCCCAATCCTTTACAGCTCGGGCAGCTTCCTTTCGGTGAGTTGAATGAAAAAGTATTCGGCTCCGGCAATGCCAGGGAATGTCCGGTTTCGGCATCCATCAGGTTTTTGGAAAAATACTCGATATCCTTGCTTCCCAGCTTCTGGATCCCGATCAGGCCTTCCCCCATTTCCATGGCCGTCCGCAGAGATTTTTCCATTCTGGCTTCGGAAGCGGATTCTCCGATGATCCAGCGGTCGATCACGATATCGATGTCGTGGGTTTTGTAACGGTCCAGTTTCAGATCGTATTCAATATCCTGCAGCTCACCGTCGATCCTCGCCTGTCCGTAGCCTTTTTTGGCCATCTGTACAAAAAGTTCATGGTAATGCCCTTTTCGGGATCTTACAACCGGTGCCGTCAGCATGATCTTCTCACCCTTGTAATTTTCTTTAATGGTGCTTAATATCTGATCTTCGGTGTAGCTTACGAGCTTCTTTCCGGTGGTCTGCGAATAGGCATCCGAAACCCTGGCGAACAGCAGACGGAGGAAATCATAGAGCTCGGTCACGGTTCCAACTGTTGAACGCGGGTTTTTATTGGTGGTTTTCTGCTCGATGGCGATTACCGGAGAAAGTCCTTCGATCTTATCGACGTCGGGACGCTCCAGTCCGCCCAGAAACTGCCTCGCATAAGCCGAAAACGTTTCGATATACCGGCGCTGGCCTTCCGCAAAAATGGTATCAAAGGCCAAAGACGATTTTCCGCTTCCCGAAAGACCGGTAATCACGACCAATTCGTTACGCGGGATTTTTACATTGATGTTTTTCAAGTTGTGTTCACGGGCTCCGTAAACTTCAATATATTCTGTTGATTTACTCATAATTCGGAGTGATTTTACCTGAAAATCACGCTGTGCAAAATTACGGAATTTTATGGAATTTACGGTGTTAAAAAGTGTTAGGAATTTACAGGTTCCCGGTCATCCGCCAAAGGCTGAAAAAATCTTTTGCACAACCGATTAACAGGCAGAATAATTCTTCTCCAACTTCATGCCATAAATGGATGGTTTAGATTGAATGAAGTTTAAACCATTAAGAGGTATTCAGGGTTTAAGTTCCGTTAAGATAAAATCCAGGATTTTATTCAGCTTTCTGATTAAAACGGAGCTCAGCTTAATTTCTCTCAAATCCTTCATAAACCTTAATGGTTTTGGATTACATATTACTCAGATTTAAATACATAAAAAAAATCTGCGAAACCCGCTAAATCTGCGTGAGTATATTCAAAAATCTTATTGATTAAAATAGATTAATTAAAATCCAGGTCTTCATTGGTGACTTTAACGCGGTATTCAATTCCGTCGATGGCTTTGGAGATGATCTGGTTGCGGAGAACGTTCGCCATATTTTCCCAGTAGGCCCTTCCGTAGAAGGAATAGTTCTGCGGGACAACATCTACATCCACCGTCCGGATAAATCCTTCCTTCGGTCTGTTGCTGATCATGGTTCCGCGGGTTACCCTTACTTCTTTCAGTTCGTCCTTAAGGACCATCCGGCAATAATTCTTCACATCTTCCAGGGAAATGATTTTATCCCGGGTCGTAAGAGCATATTTGTAAGCCTGAATGCTGTCTGTCCCTTTCTGCTCTTCAGCTCCGCCAATGGTTTCCGTCAGCAGCACCAGCGTCTGGGATTTGATCTGGTTGGAAAGTTCCGTTCCCGGGCGGAGATGATTGGCCAGCGTAGCGTGGGTAATCCAGAAGGCTGCATACGTATGGTCGGTTTTATCCACCGGTTCCATAATGACATAGTTCAGCTCCTGCTTTACGTTTCTTTTGGCATTGTTCACTTTCTGTACCATTGATTTCATCTTGTCGGACATTTCACTGAGCACACCTTTTACGTTATCCCGGTTCAGCAGGGAAAAAGCGGCGATCTCATCTCTCGTCAGTTCAAGAACGTTGGCAATCATATCAACGGCATTCCGGTTGGTGAACCGCTCCATCCCTCCTTTTCTTACCGTGTATAATCCTTTTCTCAGATCATCGGTCGGGGTAAAAGGAATTTCGGTATACTTTCTTCCTTCTCCATCCTGTACCTCATCAACATACAGGAAATGTTCACCTTCATCCGTAACCAGCGGAATATTATTCCCCATAATATCCAGGCTGTACTCTGTTTTTTTCCAGCCCCGGTTGTAAATAGGAAACGCATTCAGCACAAATGAGAAATTATCCAGGATTTCTGCCGAAAACTGGGGCGGGAATTCCAGGGTCAGCCATAAATATCTTTTCCCGTCGATGTATTTCAGGATTTCTTCTTTATAATCAACGAAGTCCAGATTGTCCGGCAGCTTACCCGCTTCGGAAAACAGGGAACTTGAAATTCCGGAGATCTCGATAAATTTATGATGGTAAATGCTTTTTATATCCTCAATGATTTTATTCTGAATGGACTGTTCCCGGAACATCTGCTCATAGCCGTCGGGCTGGCTGTTTTTATAATAGGTCAGTCCTTCTTTTACAAATAAAGGATTTCCATTGCTTGAAACCGAGATATAAGGCAGAAGCTTGTACGTAAAATCCAGATGCTCGAAAGCAGGGTTTGAGCAGAAGACGCTTATGTCTTTAGGAAAGGTTTCGTTGCTGTATTTCGAAACATCGACGCCTATGGTTACTCTACGGTAATCTTCCGGCTTTCCCTGGAATCTGGCAATCGGGATTTTATTGAGCCGCTCATCGATTCCGTAGCAGGTATTACCGACAAACATAACAGAGGTCTGTGCCTTATTGAGGCGTATGTTTCCAATGGGAGTAAACGGAATATTAATCTGCTTATCCGACTCCGATTTTATGGTTGATGTCACCTGCTTCCTGAAAAAGAATTCGGTATGTTCCAGCAGCATTTCCGATGATTCGTACGGCTGGGTAAAAGCAATGGCGTGGGAAGGAATTGGATGGGTATAAATAGACGGCGTCAGCAGTTTAGCCAGCTTTTCCAGGATCCGGGCATTGACGGTCTGGATTTCGTTATTGGCTTTAAAGACTTCCGTGCTGAAGGCATCAATGAGTAATTTCACAAAAGGGTCCAGCGACTGCGGGCTTTTCAGGCCCCACACCTTGGTGGCATTCTGAAGCATTCTTGCTTTTACGGACTCTTTGGAATAGATATTCTGGTCTAAATTCATAATTGGTGGTTATAGCTTAAGAAAATTAATCGATTGACATCGGGCTGAGGAAAAGCTCGGTAGAAAAGCTGAAACGTTCCCCGGAGTGCTCCATTTTGGCATTGATGGCGATCTTTACTTTCTTCTTGATTTCAGTATGTTCTTTGGTGTCATAATTATGTTCCACGATCTGGACGTGCGCATCGATCTGCGGCTGTACGATCCGGGGCTCATATTCCTGGATCTGCCTTTTTAAGCTTTTAATAAAAACGGCTTCCCAGACTGCGCTGGTAATCCCGTTGTCAAACTCAAGGCTCCAGACATCGTTCCCGTAATTGTCATCATAGCGGTTTTCGCCTTTTTTGGTGGTAATCAGAAGCATGATGTTGTGGGCAATGCTCTCTCCCATGTCGCAGGTGTCGATGCTTCCTCCTTCCGTCATGAGTGCTGCCGGAACAAAGGGCATCCTGTAATTTGGTGTATCCATGATATCAACTTCTTTATTTTTTTCCGTAATTTCCGTTTACCTGAAAAAGAAATACCAATTTAATCATTTTCCCTGAGAAAAGGAATGGCAGAAAGGAAAATTTGTCGGATAAATGGTGAATTTTTATTGCCGGAAAAATTCACAAGCGCAGCGGATTGACCATTGGCTATTGGCTACCCGTCAAAAATTCTTTTTTAATTTTCCACAACCCCGGTTTCGGAGGGGAATTGCGGTTGAAGGTGTTGTCGGGATACGCAAAGGCGCAATTTCTTCTTTAGAATACTAACGTTTTAAGAAGCAAAGAATTTGACGCTGTCAAATTTTAATATTGCTACTACTTACCTCTGAAATTTTGTTCTTTTCAAAATCGGCAGCATTCAATTTTATCTGAGATAAAATCGTTGCGTCTTTTTTGCGCAACGTATTTCACAAGCCTTTCGCGCCTTTGCGTGTTCCAACATCAACCACACTCTAAGATTGAACCTTCACTTACGTAGCAAAATTGACCATTTGCTATTTTGTCGGATGAGGCCAAGGCGCGCAGATGATAGGAAAGCCAGCATTTTAAGGCGCAGGGAATTTGACGATGTTAATTTTTTTTTACCGATGATACTAATATTTTACATTTTGTTCTTTTAAAAGCGGCGGCGTTCAATTTTTATCATGGATAAAATCGTTGCGTCTTTTCGCGCACGTATTTCAGAAGCCTCTCGCAGCCTTATGTTCCGGCATGAATGAAAAAAGCTGCCACTATACGGACAGCTTTGAAATTATTCAGTTTTTTTTTTCATATTGATGAAATAGTAGACCGGCAGTCCGAGCAGGACCATCAGGAAACCGGGCCAGGTGTATTGCTGTTTGTAGATCAACAGTAAAATACAGAAACCTGCTCCTATCAGTAAATAAATGACCGGAGTTACCGGATAAAGCCATGTTTTGTACGGCCTTTCCAGATCCGGCTGCTTAATTCTCAGATAGATGACGCCGAATACCGTAATCATATAAAATAAAACAATCACAAAAGAAATCATATCCAGGAGGTTTCCGTACTGCCCGCTCAGGCAGAGCAGCGAAGCCCAGATACCCTGCATCCAGAGGGCATTGGCCGGAACGTGATTTTTATTGTTCTGTTCGGCCTGCTTAAAGAACATCCCGTCTTTGGCCATGGTCTGGAACACCCGTGCTCCCGCCAGGATCAGTCCGTTGTTACATCCGAAAGTAGAGACCATCACCAATACCGCGATAATGGCGGTTCCTGCACTTCCGAAAATAAAGTGGGAAGCCGCCACGGCTACCCTGTCGTTTCCGGCAAATGCAATGGAATCCCGGTCCAGGGCATTCAGGTAGACATAATTGACCGCAATATATAAAATCATTACGGCTGAGGTTCCGTAGATCATTGATTTGACCACATTCTTTTTAGGATTCTCAATTTCACCGGAAACGAAAGTTACGCTTTCCCAGGCCACGGAACTGAAAACAGAGCCGACCATGGCAGCAGCAATGCCACCAAGCAAAGCCATTCCACCAATGGGTTCCCAGCCTTCTTTAAGGAAATTTCCTAATGGATCTTTTTTAAGGTTGCTGAAAGCATCGTAGCCGAAACTGAAATTTTCCGCCAGATGGGAAAAATCAACCAGAATAAATCCGGCAGCAATCAGCCCCAGCAGGGCCAGGATTTTTGAACCCGTAAAAATATTCTGTAACAGTTTTCCGCTTTCAACCCCTCGGGTATTGATATAAGTGAGGACCAGAATAACGGCGATGGCTAAGATCTGAATCCAGGTGATCATGAATTCCCCGCTCCGGAAAATCGGAGCTGCGTCATTTAAGGAAGGAATAAGATAGGCGGTGAATTTACCGAAGGCTACCGCTACGGCCGCAATGGTACCGGTCTGGATTACCGTAAACAGGCCCCAGCCGTAAAGAAAGCCCATCCTTCTGCCGAAGATCTCTTTAAGATAAGTATATTGCCCGCCGGCTTTGGGAAACAGTGCCGAAAGTTCCCCATAGCTGATCGCTGCTGCCACCGTCATGACTCCCGTGATGATCCAGACGACAATCATCCAGAATCCCGAACCGAGGTTCCGCATCATATCGGCGGACACAATAAAAATCCCGCTTCCGATCATCGATCCCATTACCAGCATAATGGCATCCCAAAGTTTTAGTTTTTTCTGCATATTTGAATATAGATTCCAAATATAAATAAATATCAGCTTGTTTTTTTATTCCGCCTGAAATTAAAGGACTGGAAGAGAAAAGCCGGATGCCGGAAGTTTTCCTGCCAAAATATAAGCCTGGTCAGATCGGAAAATTATATTTGAAGTCAGTACTTCCATCTTAGCCCCGATTGCAGTGGAAATCCTTTTTTGAAAAAAAAGATTGCAACGGAAAGCGGGAAAAAGCTCCAAAAGAAAAAAAGCTGACGGATCCAATCGATTTCAAATCCTATCCGGTGGAATGAATCATTTTAGCCGGAGCAAAGTAATTAACGTGAACCCGAAGCAGAATCCGGATCAGAAGGCCAAAAAGGGATTCGGGCTACCTGAAGCTTTTTGTGCTACTATGACACTCAGCAGAATTGATTATAAATGAACTTATCCGGGATTTCACAGAGAGAGAGAGGCGTTTTTTAATTTTATACAGGAACGTGAACTTTACTTTCCATTTTTATAACCGATCAATATCAATTGAAATACCATAGAATTCACCTTAAGATAAATAATTCGAAAACCGGAATGACGGCCTGTTTTTAATCAAGTTTTTAACGATTTTGAGATTCGGAATTTATTAGTACTTTTGAAAAAAATATTAAAAATGAAATTCAAAGCGATATTATTTGCAGCAGCCATGAGTGCTTCGTCATTAGCTTTTGCGCAGGAAGCTGAAAAATTCGGTCCGCCTGCAGGAAACGCACTGGTCGGGGATGTTTACGGTGGCGGTGTGGCTTCAAATACCGAATCCAAAGCCATCTCTGTAGACAAACTGAGCAAAAAGCTTAAAAAAGAAAATAAAAAAGTAGAGAACATTGCCGTAAAAGGAAAAGTAACGGATGTCTGCGATAAGAAAGGATGCTGGCTGACCATCCAGACGGAAGACAATTCCCGGTTCTTTGTAAAAATGAAGGATTATGCGTTTTTTGTTCCGACGGCTCTGAAAGGCAAGACCGTAGTTATGGACGGAACAGCGGAAAGGAAGGTAACTTCCGTGGACGAACAGAAGCACTACGCTGAGGATGCCAAAAAACCGAAAGCGGAAATCGACGCCATTACTGCCCCGAAAGAGGAAATCCGTTTCGTAGCCAACGGAATTAAAGTGGTCAATTAAGAATCGAAGAGATCAACTCAGCACAAAAACAAAAGCGGAACATCAATGTATTCCGCTTTTGTTTTTAATCTCCGATGGTAAAACTTACTTCAGCATCCAGTTTCGGATATTTGGTCGGACTGATAAACTTTTTTCCCGTACAGTCTATTTCCTGCCACCCTTTCCTCCTGACCTCTCCTGCTTCCACAACGAAAGGAACAAAGGAGATCTCATCCTCCCCTTCCTCAAAAATTTCCCGGTACTGAACGGCGATGTCCAGAACACATTCGTGATCCGTATTTAGTTTTACGTTCCGGTAAATAACATCGTAATGGGTTTCCTTATTTTCCGGGATTTCCAGATAAGCTTCCCAGCCTTCCGTTCCGGAGTTTAATTCTGAAATTGCTTTCAAAGCATAATACAGTGCAACCGTATAATATTTCCTGGTTTCTTTCCGGGTATAATCATTTACAAAATGCCCGCCTTCAAACAGGATCGTCGGCATTCCGGCCTTAATAAAGTTATCACCGGTCGACGTAGGATAGAACTCATCGGAGTACCTGCCGATCTGATTGGGGATTATTTCCTTTAAATGATGGTACACTTGCGCAATTACGGCCATGCACTTTTTCCTGTTTTCTGTAACCGTTCTTTCCACATTTTCGGAAGGCGCCAGAAAAGACAGGGTGGCCGGATGAATTCCATCGGTGGTAAAAATCGTTCTTTGCTCATGAAGGTTGAGGGCATAATCATATTTTTTTGAAGCCACCCTATTTTTAAGGAATTTAATCTCGGCACTGGCCTCATTATGAAAATCACGATTGAGATCAATTTCTGCCGCATTCATCCGGGTCCATTTTTCAGAGCCGTCGGGATTCAGCATGAAAATAAAATCAAAGGTAATTTTTTCAAATAGTTCTTTGTTCATTTCAGGAATCTTATCCAGACTGGTTAAAAGATCGAGCATGGCATGGGAGGCGTTGGATTCGTTTCCGTGCATCTGCGACCAGGCCAAAACCTGAATGTTCCCGGTACCGACAGTCAATTTATAAATCGGTTTTCCTAAATAAGATGTTCCGATCTCCTGAATATATTCGCTGAGATGTTCCTGTAGATAACCGAATAATTTTTCGGGGGAAATATACCGGTTTGGGAAAAACTGATTTGGAGAATAGATCTGTTCAAAATTCATTGTGTGATAATTTACAATAGTCAAAAATACTGAAATTTTAAGAAAAAAATATAATTTACAATTGTTATCTATTAAACAGAAAAGACTGACAAAATGTCTGTTGATAAAATTGTTAATTGGTAATAATACAAAGTATATAGTTTAATTATCTAAAAGTCAATATATTACAATGTTTAATTAAACTATAGTATTAATATTGCTTTAAGTGGTTAAATTACTGATTTTCTAAAATTTCCGGTAGTTTATTTAAACAAATCAATTGTGGAAAATCTCTTATTTATTTATGTATACAAATGTAAAATACGAATTATTTTATCTGATTTTGTTTCGATTTTTAACCCTGTTTTCAGAATTTAATAATGTAAAACAGAATTTTTCTGTACAAGTATATATTCTGATAAAAAATTATACAAAAAGAGGTCCAAACATAGCTGGAAGGTCATTTACCAGATGATTTTACAGATTTAAATCCTTCATATACGCCTTATATGGGCATTTATTCATCTCTTCTATTGATATTATATAAATGTCTCAGATGGTATTGATAACTGCTGCAAATTTAACCGTATTCTCAAAAATCCGGACTCTAAACAGGAAGAACTTACCAATAAGTTATCGACGATTCCGCATTGAAAAGGACTAATTTTAAGTATTTATTGTTGATAAACTTTTGTAAAATCCAGTAAGCAATCCTGCGCTAAAGGTAAAACATGCTGGTTTATAGTAATTTATACAGTTTACAAATGTATTTATCAACTATTTACATTTGTATATAATTATAATTTGCATTTGTAATTCCTTTTGTTTACATTTGTAATATTATTTAAATAAAGTTTTATGAGCTTAAACGAGAGAATTTCAAAAGTGATCGAATATTCCGGGCTTACCCCTTCCGAATTTGCTGATGAGATCGATGTTCAGCGGTCTTCCATTTCGCATATTACTTCCGGCAGAAACAAGCCGTCTCTTGAATTTATCATAAAAATAAAATCGAGATTTCCTGAACTCCTTTGGGACTGGCTGGTTACGGGCGAAGGGGAAATGCTGAAGTCTGAGTTGCCTGAAGAAAAGCCGGTCATTACAGAACCTGTAGAAAATTCCAGGTCAGGAAATCCGAAGCCTGCTTCTCTACCCGACCTGTTCGACCTTATGAGCAGAGATGAAAATTCTGCAGTGGTGCAGCCGGAAATTAACGAGCCGGAATCGGGTCCGCGAGAATCGTTTATTTCTTCCCAAGGTCCGGCACAGCAAGATATAACGGATTCTCAGGCATCAGGAAAATCTAATGACCAGATTATCAATCAAGCTATTGATAATCAACAAAGTAAGATTAAGCGTATCGTTATTTTTTATGATAACGGAAAATTTGAGAGTTTTGAGCCATAAAAATACCTGATCAATAAACATGATCAGGTCAAAAAATATTTGAAGAAGAAAACTACAGCGTTGTGCTTTCAGTTTTATTGTAATTAACGTGTTCGTTGAGGATATAAACCCCAAATAACCGTTTTATATGTATACGTTTTATTATTGTTTATCAAATATATAAATTTAAAATATAATTAACAATAAAAAATTATTTTTTTTATTGTTTCATTAAAATAATTATGTTATCCTTTTACTATTATCAATTGTGTAAAAATTATGGAGATGGATATTAAGAAGCCCTGCAAATGATTGCAAGGCTTCTGTTTTATATAGGCATTTAAGTTTATCTGGTCTTTTTCCTGCGATCCAGCTCTTTCCGGATCAGTCCTAATTCACGTCCTGTCTGGCCGGCAACAGATGTATTTTCCTGTGCTCTTCTGGTAAGGTAAGGGACTACATCTTTTACAGGACCGTACGGAAGATATTTCGCCGCATTATATCCTTTATCCGATAAATAAAAGGTTATATTATCACTCATTCCGTAAAGCTGCCCGAAATAAACATGTGGATTACCGTTCTCAAGCCCTGCCGCTTTCATTTTATCCATCACCAGCTCAGAAGAAATTTCGTTGTGCGTACCGAAAAATGCAGATACTTTATCCAGATGGTTCATTACAAAATCGATTCCCGCATTGTAGTTTTTATCGGAAGATTCTTTGTTCGGCTGTATCGGATCGGGATAACCCTTTTCTGCCGCTCTTGCCCTTTCTTTTTCCATATAAGCACCACGGACGATTTTGTAGCCGATGAAATAACCTTTTTCCTTTGCCCTTTGCAGGTGGCCTTCCATGTATTCCAGCCTTCCGGTTCTGTACATCTGGATCGTATTCCAGACAATGGGTTTTTCCCGGTTGTATTTCGCCATCATTTCTTCACAAAGGTGATCTGCCGCATCCTGCATCCAGGTTTCTTCAGCGTCTACCATCACCTTCTTATCATGCTCATAACAGAGGCTGCATACCTCATCAAACCTTTTAACAACTCTTGCCCATTCTTCTTTCTGGCTTGAAGTAAGCTCTGTATTTTTACCTACTGCCTCATACAGGTCGATTCTTCCGAAAGCGGTAGGCTTGAATACAATAAAAGGAATAGCGGGGTTGCCCACAGAAAATTTTATGATATCTTTGATCTCCCTGCAAACGGCATCAAAAGTAGCTTCATCTTCTTTCCCCTCAATGGAATAATCGAAAATACTTCCCACCCCTCTTTTGAAAAGCTGCCTGACTACCTTCATGCTTTCTTCCCGGGTTTCGCCCCCGCAGAATTGTTCGAATAAAGTATTCTTTACAATTCCGGTAACAAAAGGGAAATTATGGTGAACGGTAAAATTAAGAACGGAAGTTCCGACCTTTGTAAGGGAAGGCTGCTCGATCATTTTGAACATCCAATACGCTTTTCTTAACTGTGCATCAGATTTATCTGCAAATGCTACTTGAGTATCGTTAAAAATGGGCATTACTTGTATATAAATTTAGGTTCTGCAAAGGTAATAAAAGGATGAGGTATTCTAAAGAAATTTTTCTACAATTTACCCTCCAGACCATTCATGAGCATGGCAATAATCCCTATAAAAATCCACATCCTTAAAATATTGAGGGTGATGAAATTATTTCTTCTGGTGTGGTTGAGCAGGAGATAAATACATAAGATGAAAACAAAAAGTCCCGTAGTGAAATAATAAGCCATAAAACCGGAAATACCTGTTCGCAGGATCAGCTTCATCGAAACGCCCATCGTAATCATCAGAAGGGAAACCAAAATAATTCTGGTGTTTTTATTTTTGAAATAATTGGGAATGGTCGTATATCCAAAAGCTTTATCCACACTCTTCGTCAGCGTATCTTTCACAATATCGATGCACAGCAGGATCAGGAAAAGGAAAACGGCCATCAGCAACACCTTTTTTGAAAACGTCTCGTAATAGACCATCATTCCGAAAAAAGGATACAGGGTCAGGCTGACGAAAGTAAGATTATTGATGATCAGCATCCGGCTGAGCTTGTGGCTGTAAAACCACATAAAAAACTGGTAGACCACGAAGAAGAGAAAAACCCGGTACGAGATCAGCCCGGCCACGCCCAGCGAAATAATGCTCAGAAAAAGATAGACATAGAGGAAATATTTCTGCTTGATGAAACTCTGCAGCCTGGTCCGGAACGGCTTTACGATATGGTCTTTTTCAAAATCGTAAAACTGGTTGATGATCCCTCCGGCAAAAATGGTAAGTACCGTACAGAAAATGATGCCGTGAACCTTAAAATCGAAGACGAATTTCCTGAAATTTTCATCCTGGTTAAAGAGAAAAAATGTTGAAACGTACAATGCAAAGGTGAGCAGGACGGCAATAAAAAAGCGAGCTCCCAGAAGAAAGCCCACGAATTGTGAGAATCTATAAAATAAAGATTTCGGAATATCAAATTTCTGTTGGAAATTTTCTTTTTCAGAATTCATTCACAACCTGTTAGAATCTGTAGATTACTTCCTTGTGGAAGCCATCGAGCATTTTTTCTGCTTTCTCGTAATCTTTGGTAAACCCTAAAATATAGCCGCCGCCTCCGCTTCCGCATAGTTTCAGGTAATAAGCGTTAGAATCCAGCCCTTTTTTCCATACGTTGAATAAACTTTCGGGAATCATCGGACGGAAATGTTCATACGCCCAATAGGAAAGTTTTTTCAGATTCCTGAAAAACGGATTCATATCTTTTTTAAGAAATGCATCGATACAGGCGTTGTTATAACGGATAAATTCTTCCTTAAGCGTCTTACGGAATCCTTCGGTCTTCATTTTTTCAAAGAAAATCTGAACCATTGGTCCGGTCTCTCCTGTCATTCCGGAATCAATTAAAAAAATAGCTCCTTTTCCGGCTTCACTTTCCGGAATGTCTACACGGTCTACGCTTTCTTTGCTTTCGATCAGGATAGGGAGGTTCATGTAACAGATCAACGGATCGATCCCCGAACTTTTCCCGTGGAAATAGCTTTCCATCAGACCGAAAACCTTACGGAGGTTTTTCAGTTCTTCTTTGGAAATATTTTCAGGCTCGTGCTTTGAAACGGAATACCGTTCAAAAATGGCAGCCACCAGGGCACCGGAGCTTCCTACGCCATATCCCTGGGGAATATTGCTGTCGAAAAATAACCCTGCGGCAATTTCTTCTTTAAACCGTAAAACGTTGAGTTCAAAAGTTTCGGGAAGTTCTAAATTCTGCAGGTATTCTGCATAGGTGACAAGATGCTGGTTGGATTTTTTTTCAAATTCCGAATCCAGTGATGAGAACTTGAGGGTACCTTTATAAAAACTGTAAGGCAGCGTCAAACCCTGAGAATCTTCAATAATTCCGTATTCTCCGAACAAAAGAATTTTTGCGTAAAATAAAGGGTTTGTCATTTGTTTAATTAAATTTTTTGCAAATTTAAGACTATTCTGTTGAATACAAGCAAATCCCGAGCCGAATTATAAGCTATTTTAAAGTGAGCTCCATATATAAATGTGATTTTAAGGCTGGAAGAGGGAGGCCGGATGCCTGAAGTTATTGTTGTCAAAAACATAATCAGAGGTTCTAATGATCAAACTGAATCTTTTATCATGGATCTGAAAGCGTTCTTGTTTAAAATCATGACTGAATAGCATTAAATTTTATCTTTTAATTAATTAAACAACTGGATATAAGTTAGATACGATCGAATTCACGTTATTTTAACAGATTAAAAGTTTTGAGATTTAAATTAAAACATATATACTTGCCTCCTATTATAAAGTTACTAAAAAAGCCTGATAAAATCAGGCTCGGATTATAGATTTCTTAAAATTATTGTTTGATCAGCTTCCTGGTGATGGTCCTTTTCTCCGTTTCAACAGTTACAATATAATTGCCGGTCTGCATTAAGGAGATGTTTATATCCAGTTTATATCCTTTTAAAGAAGATTCCGACCTGATCAGTCTGCCGGCTTCATCATAAATCCTGAAAGATTTTAAGATTTCTTCCGAGGAAATCGTCAGGATATTTTTTGCAGGATTTGGATAGATGCTTACGGAATTATCCTTGGTATTTATATCTTCCACGGCAAGTACTGCACAGGAGAAATTTGCTTTCCAGCCGATATCGTTCTCTGCAGGATCGGAAACAAACCGTACAGTGATGGCTCCTGAAGGATGTGTAGAAGTGAAAGCTCCCGGCAAAGTGGTTCCCGTCAGGCCGTTGCCGTTGGGAAACACCGGCGATGCGGTGGACGGGCCGTTGTAGATGTACATAAAATCGTATCCCTGCTCCAGGCCGAACTCCGTGAAGTTCATGGTCAGCGATCCCGAACTCGGATAAAATGTTTTTATAATCGTCTGATTATCTCCGTAATTTCCTGTGGTCCCGCCTGTATCAGCAAATGCAGCTCCGCCGCACCAGTCGGCATCCGTTAAAAACAGTTGGGTTCTCTGATAGCCTGCCGAGCATTCGGTTCCGACCGATAAAAGATAATAAGTGGCCGGCTGAAGTCCTGACAAACTTAAGGATTGTGTTGATATTGTCCCGTTGCTTACAGGCGTTCCGTCAAATTGGGTCAGTTTATATTTCCAGGAAGTTGAAGCGGCATCCGTAAAGGTGGCATTGGCAGAAATCTGTGTGATATTGGAGACCGATAGCCCTGTTACGGTAGTGGCGCAGGCTGTTGTACAATTGGTTCCCAGGCAGGCTTTGGATTCAACAGTGTTGCGGATGAGGGCAGCCGGCTGCAGTCCGAAACCGTTGGCAAAATTAATTCCTACTCCTGAGACAAGGTGGCAGTAGCTCATCATGGTACCTTTCACCGAAGAGGACGGGATCGGTCCGACCGGGCAGTTTCCTTCCGGATAACCGGCCTGGGTACCGCAACCGTCGATGGCAGTTGAATTTCCGTTCCAGGCGCAGGCATGGGTATGCGGCGATCCTAAGCTGTGTCCCATTTCGTGAGTCATAGCCTGGATGGTCCACGAATATACCGGAACATTATTGTAATTTTGGGACGCCCCCGAATAAGCATGCCTGCTGTTGGTACAGAGTGAGTTGACATAAGCTACGCTGGTTGTCGACGGCTGGTTGACAAGATGCGCCAAATCGCCGTTAAACGTTTGCCGGTTTGCTCTGAAGCTGGCGAGATTCGCATTCGGGGTGCCGGTATACGGATCAGGCGTCGTCCAGATATAGATTTCATTTAAAGCGATTTTGATATCGTCATTAGTATACAATGTGGAAATGTTATTGTGAATAGCGGTCAGCCAGTTTGTGGTGGTGGTGACATCGGAGCCATTGTTTACATACGGGGTGTTACCGATCTCATAGTAAATCCTTACACAGTTCTGGGTTAAAAGTTTCGCTGTATGATTCTGCGCTGAAGGATCAAATGAAATTTTCTGCTTATGGTTTTCAGACAGTTCATCCACCCCGCATACAAAAGGATTCAGGCCGGTAAGCTTTGCATCGGAATAACTGACAAAGTCTTTTGAATTTTTAACTTTCCCTACGACAATGTTCCCGAGTCCTGCCGTTGAAGCTACTCCTACCACATCATCATTAAAAAAACTGAATGCTGCCACCGAAAGGCTGTCATCTTTTACAATTCCCTGGTAGTAGGCGCCCGGCGTATACTCCGCTATTTCCCCTTTACTGGTTGTTATCTTGAAATCTTTTGTAAAAATCTGATTTTTATAAAGCTCTACGGTCATTATCCTGCCGTCGAAGGGAAACGAAATTTCGAGATAGTCCGGTTTTTCGTAAACCAATTTTCTCAGCTGTCTGGAATCCAGATTCAGAACCGAAATATCAGTGGCCGATTTTTTATATTCAGCTAATTGATCCGAATCAGTATTGAGAGACAATACTTCAAATTTCTCAAAATTTTTCTTCTGAGTATGAAATTCTGCAATATTCCGTGCTACAGCCCTGATATTTTGTGAAAACCCCAGGACTGCATAATGAAAAATGCAGAGGAGAAAAAGCCTTTTAACCATTCTTTGCTAATTATTACAATTTGCAAAATAGTAAAAAAATATCTAAAACATTAAAAAATCTATAGAATTTTAAATAAATAATTACAACAAAAGGATATAAACAGCAACATCATTAAATAAAAAAAGACATCAAACGGGTTGATGTCTTTTTTTATTTTTTTTAAAACAGAATCAATTTTTCTTCAGTACATTGGTTTTTACACATCTGATCAGAATTGCTCCTACGGCAAAAAATGCAGACATGGATATAAACGCATACTGCATATTGTGAAATTTCTGGATAAACACACTGAAAATAAGCATCCCGCAAATGATTGCTATTTTTTCAAGCACATCGTAAAAGCTGAAATAAGTGGTGTTTTCCATGGAATTTTCCGGAAGCAGCTTCGAATAGGTAGATCTGGACATCGCCTGCAGGCCGCCCATGACCAAACCGATAAGTGCAGCCAGACCATAGAACTGCATCTGCAGATTCGGATTTTCTTTGTTCAGGGAATAAGCGGAAAGGCAGCAGATGATCCAGATGATCACTGCAATGGTAATAACATTCTTGTTTCCGATTTTTCTGGATAATTTGGAAAACAGGAAAGCACCGAAGATGGCAATAATCTGAATGACCAGAATCGTGATAATCAGCTTATACTTATCTACCTCCTTTGGAAAGATTACCGTACTGCCGAAAGGAACCGCCATTAAAAAGATGGTCTGCATCCCCACACTGTAAAAGAAGAAGCTTGATAAGAAGAATTTAAGCCCTTTATCTGAAAACAGTTTATTCCCTACACTGAACAGTTCTTTAAAACTTTCTTTGGCAATATCTTTATAGAAGCTGATGTTGTCTTTCAGTACTTCGAAAAAACCACCCTGCTCTTCATGCTTTTTGAAGATGTTCTTATAATTCAAAAGAACCAGGTCTTTCGGTAGCTTGTCTTTTACATCGCCGAACTGGGGAAGATGCTTAAAGGTATACTGGGAAAATCCGAACCACCAGGCTCCCGTCAGTAAGAAACTGATGCGGATGTAAATTTTAGTCTGTTCAGGGCCTTTAGCGACCATCTGAATAAGCACCAGGCAGATGATCAGCAGGATAACCGACCCTACATAGCCGTAAATATATCCTTTTGCAGAAAGCGAATCCTGCTTTTCAGGCGTGGCGATATCCGGCAGGAACGAATTGTAAAAAACAAGACTTCCCCAAAAACCTACACTTGCGGTAATGCTGAACAGCAGGCCTAAAAAGACATTTGACATTCCGGTGAACATCGCCAGCCCCATACATGAGGTGGCACCCAGGTAACAGAAAAACTGTAAAAAGGATTTTTTGTTCCCGATCGTATCTGCCAGTGAAGACAGGAACGGTGATAAAAGTACCACCAGCAGAAACGAGATCGCATAAGAGAAACTGAGAACGGCATCAGGCTCATAATTCTCCCCGAATACCCTGATCATATGCCGGATGGGAACTTCCTGAACCTCCTTTGCTGCAGCAACAAATTCTTTTTTGTTGTAAGCAGTGGTCAGGATCGTGTAATAGATGGGAAATATGGCAGAGGTAATTACCAGAGAATACACCGAATTGGCCCAGTCATACACTGCCCAGGCTTTTATGATCTTCGGATTGTTCTTTATGTTTTGAGGGTATTGATTCTCAATTTCAGACATTTCAAATAAGTATTAATAAACACAAAAATAGGAAAACCATTGAACATTCAGAGGTTTTTATTTCGTTTGAAAGAAATTTTATTGTTCCGTTAAAATTAAGTTTTTCTGGATGAGTATTTTTGGATATGGCAGAAACATAAGTATCGAGAATAAGGTATTGAAATTTTTTAAATCCCATCAGCGGAAATCAAAGCTTTTCATTAGTGACTTACCTCTGTGATCATTACAAAATTTAACCATAAAGAAGCAAAAGATATTCATACTGCTTATTCAGGTTTAATGCTCTGTACCAAAGTAAACGAACGAAAGTTTCAAAAATTCTTGATTTTTTTAGTATTAAGAGAAGAGATTCAAAGGGTTCGCGTACTCTCTAATACTACGTTGAGATCCTCAGGATGGAAAACATTACTTTTAAATTTGATGCTTTATCTTTAAAAAACGAAAATCCAGATGCCTGAGGTTATTCGAAGTCATGGGATTTCTGGAAAACTCCTTTTGTCATTTCGTAGAAATCTAAACGTGAATCTTTTCATACTATTCTCTAATACGATGTTGAGATCCATACAGGATGACAAAAAGAACGTAAAAATTTTTAAAGTAAACGCAAACATCTGTGAAAATCCTGCTAATCTTTGGTTAAAAATAACAATGCAGGAGATAGAATATAAAAAATCCGGAAGCCTGAGGTTTCCGGATTTTAAATACAGGTCATTAAATATTACTGCATATTTTCGATAACCATGGCAGAAGCGCCTCCGCCTCCGTTGCAGATGGCAGCCGCTCCGTACCTGCCGTTATTCTGTTTCAATACGTTAATCAGAGTAACGATAATTCTTGAGCCTGAACTTCCCAGCGGGTGACCGATAGCTACAGCCCCTCCGTGCACATTCACTTTGGAAGCATCAAGACCTAAAATTTTATTATTTGCCAGGCCTACTACCGAGAAAGCTTCGTTAAATTCGAAGAAATCAATGTCGGAAACTTCCAGACCTGCTTTTTTAAGAGCGATCGGCAATGCTTTTGACGGTGCAGTGGTAAAATCTTCAGGAGCCTGGGCAGCATCCGCGTAAGAAACGATTCTTGCCAATGGCTTCAGACCCAATTCCTCCATTTTTTCCCTGGAAACCAGGATCAGTGCAGATGCTCCGTCGTTCAAAGTAGATGCGTTGGCTGCCGTTACGGTTCCTTCTTCTTTTTTGAAAACCGTAGGAAGCGTAGGAATACGGTCGAAGTTTACGGTTTTATATTCTTCGTCTTCAGCAAATACAACAGGATCCCCTTTTCTCTGAGGAATTTCTACCGGCACTACCTCATCGGCAAATTTTCCCTCACTCCATGCTTTGGCTGCTCTTTTATAAGATTCGATGGCGAAGTTATCCTGCTCTTCCCTGGATATATTGTAGTCCGTGGCGCATTTTTCTGCACAAACGCCCATGTGTACTTTATTGTAAACATCGGTCAGCCCGTCCAGGACCATTCCGTCCTGCATTTTTACATCTCCTAATTTGGCCGCATTCCTTGCATTATAATAATGTGGTACGGAAGACATATTTTCCATTCCACCGGCTACGATAACATCTGCATCGCCGGCCTTGATGGCCTGTGCTGCCATCGAAACGGCTTTCATTCCTGAAGCACATACTTTATTGATGGTCGTGGAAGGGGTTTCATCGGAAAGTCCTGCCCCGATCGCCACCTGTCGTGCAGGAGCCTGGCCTTCCCCAGCCTGTAAAACGTTCCCCATATAGATTTCCTGAACCTGCTTCGGATCAAGACCGATTTTGTCTAATGCTCCCTTTACGGCAACAGCTCCCAACTTTGTAGCCGGAACCGTTGATAAACTTCCCAAAAAACTTCCCATCGGCGTTCTTACTGCGGAAACGATGAATACTTCTTTCATTTTATAATTCTATTTTTTATTTAGTTATGATGGAATCCCGTGATTCCGGTGTTATGATTTTATTTTAGTGTTTCCGGTGAACATAATAATGAATGCTCCTAAAAACTCTACGATCCATCCCCATCTGAGCTTTACAATTCCGGCTAATTTATCCTGCCACGATTTGAAAGGCATAAAGCTGAAATACTGGGATGCCTGGAACCTTACGGCAAATAAGGTAAAAAGGAACAGGAGAACCAGCAGAACAGCGGAAATCTTCGTTATTTTCACGCTGTTGTTTACAATTCCGAACAGGGCTACCGCCGAAAGTACCCAGCCTATCACAGCTAAGGAATGATCCAGCTTCCAGTAGTTCCAGTTCCCGATAACCGGTACATGCACCAGAGGCAAAAAGCTTCCGGCCACCACCAAGAGTATACCTAATATCTGAATATTTTTCATGTTTCTTAAAATGCCAAAATACAAAAAAAAACACACTTTAAAAAAGCGTGTTTCAAAAACAGTAATTTTCTGTTAACTAACAATTAATATTAATAATTCCAGCAGAATATTTAAAAGTTTATAAAAAATAATCAGCATTATTACCAATTTAAAAATAAACATTCAAAAGTTCGATACCGATCTGCAGCCCGTATTTGTTGGTAAGCTTTGCATTATTATTAAATGCCGGCGTAAAATCCTTCTGTACAAATACATTGATGCCCCCATATCCGATGCCGAGTTTCCCTCCGACGATGATATCGTTGACGCCATGGTTCAGGGTTTCCTTTTCTACGATCCTTTTACTTACTTCGTTCGAATACTTGTTGTAAATAGTGCTGGTGATGCGGATATTGCTATAAAATCCTGCGATAATGCTCAGTTGCCTGGATCTGTTATCCAGATAGCTTGTCCCGTTATAGTTTATATATTTAGGATTCAGAACAAACCTTAATTCGAGCGGAATATGCAGATAATAGTTATAAAGATAAGTATCCTTCAGATTCCCTTTGGTAAAGTCGGCTATGCCCAAGGTATTATTTTCCTGGCTGAATACCCTGCCGTATTTTGCTTTTCCTTTGTCCCAACGATACCCTAACCCAAGCCGGTAAAATACCGGGCTGCCGAATTTCCCGAGCTGGTCTTCATATTTTATGACAAATAAGGAAGAATTGAGCACCGTGTTTTTAAAATCCGAGCTTTTATCGAAAAAGCCAAGAGGCTTATCTTTAGCGGTATACCCTGTTCCGGTAAGGGCGATACTGTATTGCCAGTTGTGGAGGTAATCCGCCGGCACTTTCTTGTCATTATCCAGACTTAATTTTATACCGCCCATTCCGAACATAATCTGATTTTTATATTGGTGAAGCGTGTCTTTCGGATTCAGTACTGCGTTTTTTACGATTTCACGGGTCGCTTCTTCAAGCTCGGATTTTCGGGCATCCACTTTTTCATTGATGGCCTTTTCGTATTTTGAGGCAATTTCAGCGCGCTGCCTTTGCTTTTCATCAAGGGTAATTTTCTCCTCTTTAAAACGCTTATCGATGGCATCAAGCTCTTTGCTCATGTTGATTTTTTCGGCATAAACGATGCTGTCTACTTTTCTCGAATAGTTTTTGACCGAAGTGCTCAGATAAGGACTCTCTTGTGCAAAAGCCAGGGAACAGGCAGTAAAAGCAGTCAGCAGCGCAATCTTTTTTTTCATGTATTTTTATTTTATTGTTACGTATTTATGCAGATCCGGAGTAGACATCCGATGGATGGAGCGGAAGTTTCCTTTAATTTTACAGCCGAGGCCCTCGGATTCATCCCGGATTCACATTATTTCTGGACCGCTCATGAAAATGAACAGGTAATGAAATCACTGTTTTAAACTTATTTCATATCCGAATAAACGGTAACTCCCAATACCGTTACATTTTCAACTTTAGGCCTGTCAAAATTGAAGACCCCGAATTTTACGGCATCGGTACCGGACGGTCTGGAGGTTTTATCAAACTCCCTTCCGAGAAGAAGCTCATTGGCGCTGATGTAGCTTGTTTTTCTTTCCGCCGCTACCGTCCTATCGGATACAGAAGGAATTGTATTTTCAATTTTTACGGGTATCACTTGGGCAATATGCTGTGGCTGTACCGCAGCGTGTTGTATGCTGACCGGTGAAATTTCAGGCTGCATTACTTTGATTTCTGCTTCTGTTTCGGCCTGGTTTTTCGGAATACCGGCGGTTGCTTTTATTTCTTTTTTCTGATTTGCTGCCTCGCCTGAAACAACGGGCTTTGAGAATTCAGGATAAATCATTCTTTTCGATCCTTCTTTCATTACATACACCGGTTTCTTAAATCCTGAAGAATTCTGATACTTCAGATATAAGACCGTTCCGAGGGAAACCATCAGCAAAACCACCGCAGCATATTTCCACCAGAGTGAAGAACCCTTCGGGGTACGTTCAGGTATTTCCTCTAAGGTTTCGTCCAGCCTATCCCATAAACCGGCAGAGGGCTTCGCTTCCATTTCCTCATAACCCGATTTCAGTTTATTCAGCATACTGTTTTTCATCTTTTTTTTGTTTTAAAAAACCGGTAAGCCATTTTTTGGATTTGCTCAGCTGGCTTTTGCTGGTGCCCTCGGAAATGTTCAAAATCTCCGCGATTTCATGATGCTTTTTATCTTCAAATACATACAGATTGAAAATCAGCCTGTAGCCGTCCGGCATTTTCGAGAAAATTTCTTCCATATCAATTTCTTCGGTTTCATCTTCCCAGTAATCATCCGTACTTTCCAGCTCACTGACCTCAACATCGGAATACAGGATGTTCTTATTTTTCCTTATGAAACTGATGGAATTATTCACCACGATTTTCCTCAGCCAGAACGGAAAGCTTTTCCATTCCCTGCACTCATCAATTTTTGAAAAGCAGGTAAAAAAGGAATTCATCAGAATATCTTCGGCATCATGGAGATTATTGACATAAGAATTGGCGATGGCCAGCATCTTCGCTGACAGCAGGTCGTAAAGTGCTTTCTGCCCTTTACGATCATGCTTTTTTGCCAGCTTAAAGTTCTCTTCCAAGTTCCTCATGGTTCTGTTTCTATCTATAAGACGCGGCATTTTTCAAAAGGTTGCCTGAAAAACAAAAAAAATTGCACTTTTTTTCAAAGTGCAATTTAATATTTTGATAATTAATTAAATAAATTAATGTTTTACTTCCTGAATTTCGTTGGGATTGTGTTGATGTTTGAAGATGATAGCAAAAGCAACAGTAACAATCAGGGCATAGCCAGCGAAGATGTACCATGATGTCTGCCATCCCGCAAGTTGCAACACAGGGTCCGATTGTGAAAAGACATAATGGTTTACCACTTCCTGAGCACCCAGCATTCCTATCGTTGCACCGAATCCGTTGGTCATCATCATAAAAACACCCTGTGCGCTTGAACGGATGCTCCTATCGGTTTCCTTATCTACAAATAATGAACCTGATACATTAAAGAAGTCAAATGCGATACCATAAACAATCATGGATAGAATGAACATCCAGACACCACCACCAGGATTTCCGAGCCCAAACAATCCGAATCTTAGAAACCAGGCGAACATTGCCATAAGCATCACTTTTTTAATCCCGTACCGTTTTAAGAAAAATGGTATCAGCAATATACATAGGGTTTCGGATACCTGCGACAAAGAAATAAGCGCGTTGGCATTATTGGAACCCCAGGTATTTGCGTATTCTGGGATTGCTTTAAAGCTTGTGATAAACGGATTGGCATATCCGTTTGTTATCTGCAAAGAAACGCCCAGGAACATAGAGAAGATGAAGAAAATCGCCATCTTTTTTTCTTTAAACAAAGCAAAAGCCTTTAACCCCAAGGCATCGGAGAGCGTTCTTTTTTCTTTACTGGTATTCACTTCACACTTAGGCAGCGTGAAGGAATAAAGGAAAAGGATGATCCCTAAAATTCCCGAAACAAAAAACTGGCTGTAACTGTTCTGAAAGCTTGGAAAGTTGGTATTATTAGAAAAATTAAAGGTCAGGCCTCCGTTCTGGATCCCTGCAAAATTTACGAAGAGCATGGCACAGATAAAGCCTACGGTACCTAATGTACGGATGGGCGGAAATGATCTGATGGTATCATAATTATTATTGACCAGGACTGTATAAGCCACCGAATTGGAAAGAGCGATTGTCGGCATATAAAACGTCACACTCAGACTGTAAAGAATAAAAAGTCTGGAAAATTCGACATCATTCCCTGCAGACATTCCATAATAACCGGCCCAGATCAGAAAAACGGCTGCCAGAAAGTGTGAAATCCCGAGCAGCTTCTGAGCCTGGATCCAGCGGTCTGCTATAATTCCCATAATCGCAGGCATAAAAATCGATACGATACCCTGCATGGCATAAAATAATCCTATTTTGGAGCCCAGTCCCACAGAGCCCAGATAGTTTCCCATGGAGGTAAGATAAGCTCCCCAGACTCCAAACTGCAGGAAGCTAAGGATAATCAAACGTAATTTTAAATTCATTTTATAATTGTAATATCTCTTTAATCGATTTTCTTTTTCCTCCTTTTGATCTCTTCCTGGATTTCCAGTGCCGTGTCGTAATCTTCTTCTTTTACGGCCTCATCGAGAAGCTTCTGGAGCTCTTCCATTGAAACGGACCTTAGGTTATCTTCGTCGTGGACCGTTTCCGAGAATGTTTCTTCTTCTTTGGAAACATCTTCCAGCTCAAGGAGGATCCCGGCTTCATTAAGCACCTGCTGAGTGGTAAAGATCGGCGCATCAAAACGTACCGCCATGGCTACGGCATCCGAAGTCCTTGCATCAAGGATGAGTTCTTCCTCCGTTGCTTTATTTTTAAAGTTGATATTTGAAAAGAATACCCCATCCACAATCTGGTAGATGATCACCGAAAGGAGTTCATAATTGGCAGAAACGATAAATTTTGTGAAAAGGTCGTGCGTAAGCGGGCGGGGCGGATGAATGTCTTTCTCAAGACCGAGAGAAATGGATTGTGCCTCGAAATTCCCTATAACAACAGGTAATTTAATGTGTGTTTCTTCATGTTCCAATAATAACGCGTACGCCCCGGATTGTGTCTGGCTGTACGATATTCCGCGAATAATTAACTGTTTATAATCCATAGCTACAAATATAGATTAATTTTTCAATGTTTTTTTTACTTTTAAACAAAAATAAAAGCCCGAAACAGGGCTTTTATAGGTGAATGGTGAATTAACTCTGTTGTCAATTTTGCTTCGCAAGTGAATTTCAAAGTTTGCTTTAAAACTGACCGGCAAAGCGAACCGACTGTTGACAATTCACTTTTTTTATCCTTTCAGAGCTTTAATTTTCTCCGTCAGTGCAGGGATAATCTGGAAAGAATCCCCTACTACTCCGTAATCGGCAGATTTGAAGAACGGTGCTTCGGGATCGCTGTTGATTACGACGATGGTTTTTGAAGAGTTAACCCCGGCAAGGTGCTGGATAGCTCCGGAAATTCCCACAGCAATGTAGAGATTCGGCGCAATGGCTTTCCCGGTCTGTCCCACGTGCTCGGTGTGAGGTCTCCATCCGATATCCGAAACCGGCTTCGAACAGGCTGTTGCCGCTCCTAAAACACCCGCCAGGTCTTCAATCATTCCCCAGTTTTCAGGACCTTTCAATCCTCTTCCTGCAGAAACCACGATTTCCGCTTCCTTAAGATCCAGTTTTCCTGAGCTCTGCTCATGGGAGATTACTTTGGTATCTTCATTGGCCACTGAAAGGTTTTTTACTTCTTCCGAACCGGAAACTGCATTTTCCTTAACCCCGAAAGCATTCTGGGAAACGGTAACGATTACTTTTTCCCCTTTCGCTTTAGCATGCATATAGCCCTTTCCTGAGAACGCTCTTCTTTTTACCTGAAATGGAGAAAGGCTTTCCGGCGCTTCCAGCACATTGGTAATCAAAGAATATCCGTTCATTACTGCCAACATCGGTGCTACAGAGGATGCATCGGTTGTGTGAGGGAAAACGATGATGCTTCCGTCTGCCACTTCACTTACTGCCTGTGCATAGGCTTTAGCGGAGAAATTCTTAAGACCTTCGTCTTTAATGTTGATTACATTGGATGCTCCATACTTGTATAATAAATCTGAAGAATCGGTAGGGTTTACAGAGACTGCCGTTACGGTATCTCCGGCCTGGTCTGCTATTGCTTTAGCATAAGAAACCGCTTCAAAAGCCGCTTTTTTGTAAACTCCGTTTATATTTTCTGCGTATACGAATACTGCCATTTTAGTTTTGTTTAAAGTTTAAGGTTTAATGTCCGAAGATCTGAGATTTTTTTATATTGAAATAATAAATAGGAATCCCGCCCTCTGGATCTTTTTACTTTTTACTTGGCTCTTTTAAATTACTTTTGCTTCCTCGTGAAGTAATCTTACCAATTCGTCCAGGTTATCGGGAGAAACCATTTTCACGGCTGCTCTCGGCGGAACACTGTCATAAGATACCCCCTGAACTTTTACTTCGGATGAAACCGGTTCCACCACCTGCAAAGGTTTTGTTCTTGCCGACATGATCCCTCTCATGTTCGGGATAATCAGATCTTTCTCATCTACCAATCCTTTCTGTCCTGCAATAACCGCAGGTAATTTAACGGAGATCGTTTCTTTTCCGCCTTCGATTTCTCTTACGGCAGTCGCCTCGCTTCCGTTGACATCCAAACCTACGGATGCATTTACAAAAGGCTGATTCAACAGCTGGGCAACCATTCCCGGAACCGAACCGCCGTTGTAATCCAGGGATTCTTTACCACAAAGAATCAGATCATATCCTCCGTTCTGTGCTACCGCAGCGATTTCCTTCGCTGTTGAGTAGCTGTCTTTAGGATCAAGATTTACCCTTACCGCATCGTTTGCCCCGATGGCCAGTGCTTTTCTGATTACCGGTTCCGTAACTGCATCCCCTACATTGATTACCGTAACCGTTGCGCCCTGGGATTCCTGTAATTTGATGGCTTTTGTCAGTGCAAATTCATCAAGCGGATTGATGACCCACTGGATTCCGTTTTTGTCGAATGCAGATTTATCTGCCGTAAAGTTGATCTTGGAAGTAGTATCCGGAACACTACTGATGCAAACTAATATTTTCATATGTTGTTTAATTTTTACCTGCCTTATGTTGCCTTACGGTTTCATACGTGCTTTATTATTCTCTTTGGTATAAAAGCCGAAGGTTTTCATACCGGGATTTTCATTAAATTATGTTTTGCTAATATAAATAAAATATATATTATGCATGCATAATACTTACTAATTTATTATTCAGCGCATTAGATGTTTTCAGTTGCCTGGTTTCGTTGCCCTAAACTCAATCTTGCTTGGCAAAACCCTTTGATTCATCTTTAGAATATCCAGCACCAGATTTCCCATATCTTCCGGCTGGATTTTCCATGCATCCTTTTCAGAAGGGACATTCCCGTTGAAATTGGTGGCTACGGAGCCCGGCATAATGACCGTAGACTTGATGTTATGCTTCCTTAAATCAATCATAGCTGCCTGTGTAAAGCCAACGACGCCGAATTTTGAGGCATTGTACCCTGCACCGTTCTCAAAGAAATTGGCTCCGGCCAGGCTGGCCACCGTGATATAATACCCCTCTGTCTTCTTCAGTTCCTCTACCGAGGCTTTTAAGGTATAAAAAACACCGGTCAGGTTGGTCCCGATCATATCATTCCATTCTTCTGCAGAGAGCTGGTCCACCGGCTTGAAAACTCCTAATCCGGCATTGGCAATTACAAAATCCAGCCTGCCGAATTTCTCTTTTACCGACTGAACCGCCTGTTCTTCGTTCTGAAGGTTTTTAACATCGGAAACAATTCCCAGAACGTTTCCGGAATAGTGTTTCAGTTCCTGTTCGGCTTTTTCCACATCCTCTTTTTTTCTTCCCGAAAATGCGACGGATACACCGTTTTCCAACAGGATTTTAGCAATCCCGAAACCGATTCCCTTGGTTCCACCGGTAATATAAGCGACTTTATTTTCTAACATTGTATTTTGGATTTAATTCCTAAAAATAAGAAAAACGCTCCAATTGGAGCGTTTTTTATTAACTAACATTTGTCAGTATTTATTTTTTGATGAATTTTTCTGAAATTCTGCCTGCTCTGGTTTCTAAATTAATCAGATAGGTTCCTTCATTAAGTTTCCTTACATCTATCCTATTATTTTCGATAGATACCGGGATTTTTTTGCCTGCAATATCATATATTTCCACTGCATTGATTTTTTCTTCAGATTTAATGGAAAGATAATCAGCTGCCGGGTTAGGATATATTGAGACCGCTTTACCGGCTGTCCCTATTTCACTGGTGGCTAAAACACCCCTGTCGATGGAGAAAGTATCAATACCAATCAGGTCAGAATTTGATCCGCTTGGTCCCCCATCGGTCACATAATATCTGAAGGCAAACTTAACCGCAACTGGGTTATTTCCCACTCCCGTAACGGTAAAACTGTATTTTGTCCAGGCTTTAGGATACACGAATCCTGAGGCAAGATTAGGATTTACCGTTACTCCCAGATTGGTATAAGAACCTAATCCTGAAGATCCTCCCGAAGGAGTCACTGCATTTGCGGCCAAACTGTATCGCAATTCCAGGCGGTCTGCATAATCGATGGTACCGTCAGTTCCTTTCCGGGTATAGAAACTTACCACATCACCGTCCTTCACATTCACTGATGGCGTAATCAGCCAGTTGCTGATAATTCCGGCCCCGCTAGTACTGGTATAATTCACCAAAGCAAATGAGTTTACCCCGCCTGCCTGTCCTGAAGGTACTGTGGTGGTATTGCCACTTCCGAATAAAGGATTGGTTAATGGTGTTGTATAAGTAGCCTTAGTCCATAGAGAAGTGGTAGAAGGACTACTCTGGTTGGTGGTTACCCAGTCTGTTCCGAACGCGGCATCAAAGCCGTAACTGTACACATTGGTGCCCTGAGCGTTCATCATGGTTATTCCCAATAATGAACCTAATAGTAAAAATTTTTTCATATTTAATTATTTAGCTCCCTAAATATATAATTTTCACACCAAATACACAAATTAAATGGAAAATATTATCTGATATTCGATATAATATTAATTTCTTACGCTTAAAACATTTAGTAAGAAACAATCTGATAAATATTTATTATACTATTGCAACAAAAAAAGCTCCCTTCAATGAGGAGCTTTCCAGGTCTGATTAAACCAGTTGATTGTTATTTTTTGATGAATTTTTCAGTGGAAATTCCATCTTTTGTTTCGATGTTGATGAGATAAGATCCTGCTGGGATGGCTCTTACATCAATTTTATCATTGTCCAGTGTTACATTTATTTTCTTGCCTGAAAAATCTGTAACCGTGACGCTGTTAATTTTCGAATCCGCTTTGATATTCAGGATATCCGATGTCGGATTAGGATATATTTTTACGGACGGAGTGGCTCTAACATATGAACCAAGATCGTTCGCAGATAAAAACGATGAAGTGGTAAATTCTACAAGAATATTATCAAAACCACCGATCTTACTTACCGTATTTCCTGTAGAAGTAACATTATACAGATAAACATCTTCTCCTACCATTCCCGGAATAAGCCCTAAGGCCGTGGTATTGGCAGCAATTGACCCCGAACCTCCCGGCCAGTACCAGGTAAAAGCTCCCGTTGTCTTATTGTATCTGAAATCTAACGTATTCCAGGTATTCGCTGTTAAGAGTACTCCCGGGGCAGCTGCAAAACCTATCGAATATACAGTTGGAGTAGATGTGGACAGATTGGTAAATGTTCCTAAACCTCTGATTTCTTTTGTTGCCACATCATAAGTAAAGCCGCCTATGGCAGTAGACGTCGTCCCGTTTGTTCCGATAACCCTCATCTGAATGGTTCCTGCTCCTGTGGAAGGACCGGTATATAAATCGAACTTACCATGAAGAATATTATTTGATGCCGTTGCGACTACCGTTGTTTCTTTTGCCGCAACTCTTGTATTCAGGGTCGTGTTTGTAGCCGTACTGTAGCTGTTGTAGCTGGCGATCGTTAAAGATTTTCCATGAGCAGCATCGATATTAGCAATCTGATAATCGGCATTTGATCCGTAAAATGATAGCCATCCATTCTGTCCGGCAGTAGTTCCGGTAACATCAGTACCTAAATTTCCCAGGGTTAAGGTTTCAAAATTTTCACTTACTAATGTTTGTCCGAACACCAGTGAAGCCGATGCTAAGAGAAGAGCTGATAGAGTTTTTTTCATAATATTTTATTAATTATTTTAATGTAAATATAAAAAAAAATCCCTTAAGAAAAATTCTAAGGGACTAATTTTTAAAACTTTATTTATTGTTTGGCATAATTCCCAAAAAAGAGAGGTATGCTTTCAATTCCTTTATAAAAATTGAATAATCCGTAATGTTCATTCGGAGAATGGATCGCATCGGAATCCAGCCCGAAGCCCATTAAAACGGATTTGGCACCCAGAACCTGTTCGAACATGGCTGTGATCGGGATGCTTCCGCCGCCTCGGTACGGAAGGACCTCTTTTCCGAAGGCGGTTTCCATCGCCTGCTTTGCTGCCGTAAATTCTTTAGTGTCCGTAGGCAAAACATAAGGCATTCCTCCGTGGTGCGGCGTCACTTTTACCTTTACGTTTTCAGGAGCGATTTTCTTAAAATAAGCAGTGAATTTTTCGGTAATTTCTTCAGGGGTCTGATAAGGAACCAGACGCATGGAAATTTTAGCGGATGCTTTGGAAGGAATGACCGTCTTCGCCCCTTCTCCGGTGTAACCGCCCCAGATGCCGTTGCAGTCTAAAGTCGGACGGATCGAGGTTCTTTCCAGGGTCGTATATCCTTTTTCCCCTTCCACACCGTTCAGCCCGATGGATTTTTTGAATTCTTCCGGATTGTCTTTCAGTTTATTCATATCCGCCCTATCGGAATCCGATACTGTTTCCACATTGTCGTAGAACCCATCGATGGTGATGTGTCCGTCTTCATCGATCAGCTTGGCAATCATTCTGGAAAGTACATGGATCGGGTTCGGTACGGCACCTCCGTAAAGCCCGGAATGAAGATCCCTGTTCGGGCCTTCGATTTCCACTTCCACATAGCTTAGACCTCTCAGGCCTGTCGTTACGGTAGGCTGCTCGTTGCTGTAAATATGCGTATCGGATATGAGGATGCAGTCGCAGGATAGCTTTTCTTTGTTTTCGTTAACGAAATCCCCGAGGCTTACGGATCCCACTTCTTCTTCCCCCTCCAGGATAAATTTCACGTTGCAAGGGAGCGTATTGGTTTTCATCATCGCTTCAAAAGCTTTCAGATGCATGAAAAACTGACCTTTATCATCGGCGGAACCTCTGGCAAAGATGGCACCTTCCGGGTGAAGTTCCGTCTTTTCGATATACGGTTCGAAAGGGGGCCTGGTCCACAGTTCCAGCGGATCAGCCGGTTGAACGTCGTAATGTCCGTATACCAGAACTGTTGGCAGGTTGCGGTCTAAAATCTTTTCCCCGTAAACAATAGGATATCCTTTGGTCCGGCATATTTCCACATTGTCGGCTCCTGCACTTTTAAGATAAGATGCTACTGCATCTGCACATTTCAAAACGTCGTCTTTGTAAGCAGGATCCGCAGAAATAGAAGGAATTCTCAGTAATTCAAACAATTCATCCACGAAACGCTGTCTGTTTTCGCTGATGTAATTTAAAGTCTCTTGCATTATAAAATATTATTTTGTTAAAAGTAAAAAAATTGCCCCGCAGGAACAAGTAAAAACAGATAATTTTCCTCAGGCCGGCAGTATACCGCTTCCTGTTCATCCACAAAAAATGTCCTGCGTTTCTGCAGGACATTTCTTATATTTTCTGATTATTAATGTTCAGCTTTAGGATTCTGGGATCCTTCAGGAATCGGAGTGGCATCCGAATGTTTTCCGTCTTCTACTTTTTGCTGGGGTGCTCCGGCAGTGTCTGTTTTCGCCGGTGCTTCATGTCCGTCGTGCGCATCCCCTCTGTAATTGGAAAGATTATCCTGCTCACCGCTGGTCTGCTCGTCATCAGAATACCGGTCTACGCCTTCTTCCAGCTTGATCACGTCTTTATTTCCGCCGGCCTGGATTTTTTTACAGCTTACCGCAACCGTAGCAAGGGCTAAACATATCACTAATTTTTTCATATGGAAAATTTATTTTTTAAAGTTCATCCGGAACAGTTCAGACGGCCGGTGGTCCTTTTCCGGCAGCAGGCCGTTCCTACTTACGTTTTTGATTGCCCAAAATTAAGAAATCCTACATTTTACGGCAACATTTTTATATTGATTTTAGAATTATTTTTCCTTTTTTGGACTGTGTAAAAATAAGATAGTTTTCACCGCCGTCTTTCAGGTTGTATTTTTTCCTGATTTCTTCCGGCTTTAAAGGATAGTTTTTGGAAATGACATTAAACCGGCTTTTCTTCTGAACCTGTTTAGCTTCAATACTTTCCATCTCCAGGATCCGTCCCGGAAAATGTTCTGCCCTTTGGTCTGAAGTATACAGATGGGTATTCGGATGCAGTTTTTTTAAGCCGAACCTTAAGGCAATCAGATTGAAGACTCCTGATTTTAATACGGCATTATTCGGAATATAGATGAATTTTTCCGGTTCTCCGTAGTCGGCTGTCCGGTTTTCCTCTTCTCCGAACTGATAAGTAAACGCCGGTTCCCCGCTCTCAAGATTGACACAATGGCAGTCCACTTCACCTTGCCTTTTTTTTGTTAAAAACACAACCAGTTCCTTTACATCGTTTTTTACCGCGATGATCTCCATCCTGAAAATACCGGGTAAAACGGACACAAGGTATTTTAAGTCAATAAGCGGCGAGAGCTTAATCACCACTTCTTCCGATAGGGAAACCAGCTTATTGTGGATTTCCATGATGTTCGGGGAAAGATCTTCCAGCAGGAAAACTTTGTTTTTTTGGGTATCCCTGCGCGCAGGATCCAGATAGACGACATCAAATGACGCATTGTTTTCTTTCAGGAAATCCTCCAGTTTCCGGTTAATGAATGTCGCTTTCTTTTCTAAAACACTCCAGTTGTGTTCCACAATGTTCAGCAGCTCGCTGTTTTGCTCAACCAGAGTGATTTTCCGGAAGTTCCTGGACAGGTAATAGGCATCAATCCCGAATCCGCAGGTGAGATCGATGAATGTATTGCCTTTTAATATTTCCGATTTGTAAAGCGCCGTCTTTTCTGAAGAAGCCTGTTCGAGGCTGAGCTGCGGCGGAAAAACAATTCCGTCTTTCAGCAAAAAAGGGAACTTTTTCCGGGCGACCTGTTTTCCTTTGATCTGCTGAACGATTTCCTGCATGGAAACTTCAGGAAAAGGAGATTTTTTCAAAAGCAAAGCATGCAGATCCGTATTGAGATTTGCGTCGATGTACTGTTCGACTTTATGATCTAAGATATTTATTCCCACGGATTACACAGATTTTCACAGATTTTATTAATCCAAATTTCCATTTATTTTTCGAAAAATATTTTGCAATATAATCGGTATTGAAATTCACCAATATTCCTGATTTAAGATTTGATAATTTAAGATAAGTCAATAGCTGTTTATGATGGACTTCACTAATTTACTGGATCGATTTAATTTCAATAATTACCTTATTTTCAACTATAATATCAGCGATAAAACTCGAATCAATAATAATATCTTTAAACTTTATAGATGTCGGAATCTGATTTCGAACTTTTAATCCATGACTTTGAAGTTCATGCAATAAAACTTTTTCGTAGACCTTTTCCAATAATCCGGGCCCTAACTCATTATATACAGAGAATATTGACTTTCTGATATAAAAGCTTATTTCATTTTCTTTCATCGGTCTATGTTTTATATTTTAAATTTCAACAGAATTTTTACAAGCATCTGTGAAAATCTGTGCAATCCGTGGGAATTTATTCAAACATTTCAGCCCAGCGAACCGGCCTGATTTCTTTTTCATTATATAATTCCTCTACGGATTTTTTCTTTTCCAGCTTCGGATAGAGGTTGACGCCGATCAGTTTTATTTTTCCCTCTTCCACCCATTTCTGTTCTTCAATGGCGTGCTCATAGATTTTTTTCTGGATAACTCCCTGTTTCAGCAGTTCAAGATATCCCCCGGCTTCTTCAATCTCTACAAAAAAGGCCCAGGATTTTTCTGCAATCTGCCGGGTAATGTCTTCCACATAGTAGCTGCCGTTGGAAGCGTCTTCAAAAACATTAATGATGCTTTCGTAAGCTAAAACAATCTGTTGTTTAAAGGAAATTTCCTCTGAATTTTCAGTGCTGCGTTCCACCAGATAATTATTGCTGAATACTGCGTCCGCACCTCCGATCATTGCTGAAGCCAGCTCCAGCGTGGAACGGATCAGGTTGTTTTCATTATCGGAGACCGCCTTGTTCCGAAGGGACGTTTCGGCAAAAATATAAGGAACCGCATCCATACCATATTCTTTGGAAAGTTGATTAAACACCATCTTGAATGCCCTCAGCTTAGCCATTTCAAAGAAATAGTTGGCCCCGACAGCGATTCTGAACAGTAATTTATTTAAAATTTCCGCACCATAGATTTCCACCAGCTCTTTTGTTTTGGCCAGGGCAATGCCGAGTTGCTGATAAATTGCTGCGCCGGCATTCTGATGCAGGGAAATATCAATACAGATGTTTCTCCTGAACTGTTTGGCCAATAATTCTTTCACCATCTGATCGCTGATTACCGCTTCTTCTTCATCAAAAACATCAATTAATGAAAAATACTGATCTTCTTCTTTCGGGCTGATGTGTCCGGCGAGATCCGTGTTATTGACAAAAATGGTTTTCTGCTCAAGGTTCTCCACATTCTGATTCAACAGAAATGCGAATACATCGTCTACCAGGCTTTCGTGATAAACAGCCACCAGATGCGTGTTTTCCTCGATTTTAGGAAGGTTCACCAGAGGCTGTTCCACCGAATCATAAAAGGGTTTTACCTCGATTCCCTCCAGGTTTTCCTTTTTCAGTATGGAATAGATATCTTCGGTCTTAAGCTGTCTCTTTACTAAATTTTCCCAGGTATTGTCTGACATGGCGTAATGGATTATGATAATGGGTGAATGGTCAATAGTGAATGGTGAATTTCAGGATTCGCTCAGCTGATAAGTAAAGGCGAATTAAGCAATTGCCATTTAGGTCTTCTATTTTTTTGCAACTTTTGTACTGTCTACCACCAGAATAAAGATTTCTTCATTCGGTTTTTTCATGAAATAATTTTCACGGGCGTATTTTTCCTTTTCAGATTTATTGTTCATCAGCTTTTTATAAAATGCATCATTTTTTTCATACTCGGTTTTATAATACTGAAGCTGGTCTTCGTATTTGTTGATTTCCCCGTTGAGCTCGTTGATGACGAGGAAAGAAGTTTTGTCGAAGAAAATCATCCAGACCAGAAACAGGCAGATGGTAATGGTATATTTATTCAGAATATATTTCTGGATAAGCTTAAGGGTTTCAGACTTCGGCTGAATGTCCCGGATCAGTTTGTTTTCTTTCATGACTAATGTTTTCTCAACGAATTTTTGATAACGGTCGTTAAAAAGTCGATGGCAACGGAATTCTGCCTCATGTTCGGGATAATCAGATCCGCTTCGT
This sequence comes from Chryseobacterium hagamense, assembly GCF_007991455.1. Taxonomy (GTDB): domain Bacteria; phylum Bacteroidota; class Bacteroidia; order Flavobacteriales; family Weeksellaceae; genus Chryseobacterium; species Chryseobacterium hagamense. The sequence continues at coordinate 531,883 of NZ_BJYJ01000001.1, forward strand.
TTTTTGAAGGTTCAATGAATTCCTGGTGCATCGGCTTCAGGGTCGTCTGGTAGCGGTGCAGGACTTCGTTAAGATCCCTTCCCCTTTCCTGGGTATCCCTTCTGATTCTCCGGATGAGTCTTTCGTCGGAGTCGGCATGGACGAATACCTTAAGATCGAATTCTTTCAGCAGCTCCTTGTTGGTCAGCACAAGAATTCCTTCTACCACCAATACGTTTTTAGGCTCTACCGTAACGTGATCTCCGGTTCTGGAATGGGTGACGAAGCTATAAATCGGCTGCTCGATCGGCTGGTTGTTTTTTAATGCTCTTACGTGTTTGATCAGTAAATCGAAATCGATGGATTTCGGATGGTCATAGTTCAGGGCTTCCCGCTCAACGAGGGTGAGGTTATGATTGTCATGATAATAATTGTCCTGTGAAAGGATATTCATTCCCTCGATATCCAGTTGTTGGATAATTTTGTCCACCACCGTTGTTTTGCCGGAGCCTGTACCTCCCGCAATTCCTATTACAAGCATTCTTTTTTGTTCTTTATAGTTTTTACAAATATACTATTTTATTTAAAAGCCGGAAGAAGGTAAAGGCAGATCGGTATTTTTTAAGGGTGAAATTAATTAACGTGAATTCGAGGTACAAACCGTAAACAAAGGCGAGAAGAGGGAAGCTTGATGCCGGAAGTTTCTCTTGTCAGACATAGGATCAAAGATCCTGATCATCAAACTGAATAGGTTACCGCTTTATCAGAGGAGTTCTTATTCAATCAGGGAAGGATTTCTTTTGTTTAAAGTCCTGAAAGGCCTGCTCAGTACAGGATAGGATAAAATCCTGTCTGAAGCATAAACTGTGTATTATTTAAAATCCTGACCGAATCAGTCTCAATTTTATTTTTGAATTAAATAAGTGACTGAATATGATATTGATACGGTCGAACTTACGTTAATTAGTTGTAGAAGGTAAGGGATTGGCTTTGATTAAACGCAGGGAACGCTGAGTTTTTTATAAAATTGTTGCGCCTATTTCCGTCCGCAAGGGCGCTTCGCTCAGCTGATGAGCAATCTTTCTTATTTGCCGGTATAATTCGCAATGTAAGAGCGTAAATCTGGAGCTAATAGGTTAAACCGGAAGATTAGTGAGCATACGGAATTTTACAGAGCAAAATAAAAGCAGGTTAGTTTGTCTGGAATGTAATCGGCTGAATTTGATTAAACGCAGGGAACGCTGAGGTTTTTATAAAATTCTTGCGTCTATTTCCGTCCGCAAGGGCGCTTCGCTCAGCTGATGAACAACCTTTTTTATTTGCCGATGTAATTTGCATTGTAAGAGCGTAAATCTGTGCTAATAGGTTAAACCGGAAGATTAGTGAGCATACGGAATCTTATAGGGCAAAAATAAAACAGAATAGGTTTTTTGGAAATGCTCTTTTAAACTGATCATTTCTCCGGGTTCCCGTCATTTACTTTATTTTCGTGCACGCAAACTTACGTATCCAGCGAATAAGTCCGATTTTATTTTGAAATAAGTTGACACGAAAAATCCGGCAATGAGCCGGACTGTTTTATACAATTTCGCTGCTCAGTTCCCTTGAGAGCAATTTTTCGTGCATAGGCTTCAGAAGATCCAGAGAGCCTGTTTTTACGGTACATTTGCCCTTGAAATGCACCAGTAAAGTACATTGTTCCGCCTGTTCCAGGGTATGTTTGCAGACTTCGATCAGAGAATCGATTACATAATCGAAGGTATGCACGTCATCATTATGCAGAACCAGCTTATAGACTTCATCCGTATCCTCCATGACAAGGACGTCTTCCTCATATTTCCTTTTCGGGTCATCGTAATCTTTTATATGGTTGTAAAACATATTGTTATTTATTTAAAAACAGATTAAACCTCACCTATTTTCTCTGCCAGGTCATTGACGTTATTGGGCTCTTCATAGACCAATTCTACCAGTTCAACACTTTTGTTATTCATTTTCAGAATTTTAAACTGGTAATTTTCAAGCTCAAACTCCTGGTTTTCCTCCGGAATGTCTTCCAGCGCATGAAGGATAAATCCGGCCAGGGTATTGTATTCGCTTTCTTCCGAAAGGGCCAGCTTTTTCGGTAAGAATTCATTGATTTCGTCCAGTGGCTGTGTAGCCTGTACCCAGTAGGTGTTTTCGCCGATCTTATCCACGATTTTCTCCTCATCATCTTCTTCATCCTGGATTTCCCCAACCAATTCTTCAAGAATATCCTCCAGGGTAATAATCCCCTCCGTTCCACCGAATTCATCGATAACAATCGCCAGATGCTGTTTTTTCTGCTGGAAAATTTTTAGCAAGTCCGATATTTTCTTACTTCCCACGACAAAGAAGGCGTCCCTCATCAGTTCTTTTAAGTCATCATGGCTCAGTTCACCTTTTCTTTTTACAAACTCCCGGATGATTTCCTTGGTATACAGGATACCGATGATGTTATCAATAGAATCCATATACACGGGAATCCTGGAATAGCCGCTATCCATGATTTTATTGATGATTTCATTCATGTCTTCCTCAAAATCGATCGAGGTGATGTTCTGACGGGGAACCATGATCTGTTTGGCAGAATGGTCCGTAAAGTCAAAAGCGTTTTTAATGATCTCATAGTTCTCTTCCTCAATTTCCCCGCTGTCCGCACTCTGCTTCACCAGAAGCTGCAGCTCTTCCGTAGAATGAATCTCATGCTCCGACGCCGGATGTATTTTTACCAGCCTCAAAAAGGTATTGGACATCAGGTTCATCAACCAGATAAACGGTTTGAAAACCGTATAAAAAACCCTTAACGGAATGGCAGTAGCCATGGTGGTTGCTTCCGATTTCCTGATCGCAATGGATTTCGGGATCAGTTCTCCGAAAACAATATGCATAATTGTAATCAGCACAAAACTGGTAATAACTGAGATCGAGGTTACAGTCGCCTCACTGAGTTCCACATTGAGAGAGTCGAAAATATTTTCTACAATATGATGCAGGGCGCTTTCTCCTACCCAACCCAAAGCAAGGGAAGCCAGTGTAATCCCGAGCTGTGTGGCCGAAAGGTACTCATCAAGATGCTTGATGATATGTTCTGCCTGCTTGGCCATCGAGTTTCCCTCTGCGGCTTTCAACTGGATTTGTGAGTAACGAACTTTAACGATTGAAAATTCTGCGGCTACGAAGAAGCCATTAAGTAAAACAAGTAATACGGCCAGCAAAAGCCTGACTATGTCCGAGTCCATTTAGAAGTGATATAAATTTGTTGCTACAAATATATACAAAATAAAAATAACAAAAAAAGCATCGTGGTACACGATGCTTCAATATAAATACTATGGTAAAATAATTATTTATGAATTTTTCAAAGCTTCAGCTCCGGAAACGATCTCAAGAATCTCGTTGGTGATGGCTGCCTGTCTTGCTTTGTTGTAAAAAATAACCAGATCATTTTTCAATGCCTGGGCATTATCCGTAGCTTTATGCATGGCTGTCATTCTCGCTCCGTGCTCTGAAGCTACCGAATCAAGGACTGCTTTGAAAACCTGGGTCTTGATTGATTTAGGAATCAGGTTATCAAGGATCTCAGCTCTGCTTGGCTCGAAAATATAATCGGTTTCCACCTGAGGTTCCGTTGTTTCAGGCATTGAAATCGGAAGAAGCTGCTCGGTGGTTACTTCCTGGGTAGCCGCGTTCACAAATTTATTGTAAATTAAATAAACTTCATCAAATTTTCCTTCTCTGAAGCTGTCCATTACGGCCTCAGCAACATGGGAAACAGCATCAAAGCTTAGCTTATCGTAGATTGCGCTTTCATTGGCATATACGGTACGACTTCTTCTTACGGCATCAAAAGCTTTCTTCCCGATCGAAAGCACTTCCACTTCATACTGGGAATTATTCTGAAACTGTGCATTAAGCTCCTTAACGATGGATGAGTTAAAAGCCCCTGCAAGACCTCTGTTTGAAGTAACAGCGATGAAAAGGATTCTTTTTACTTCTCTTTTCTGAGCATAAACAGAAATCTGATCAGGATCCGAACTTGAATTGACATTCTGGATCAGCTCCTGAAGTTTTTCAGAATACGGTCTCAACATCACGATGGCATCCTGTGCTTTCTTAAGTTTCGCAGCGGAAACCATTTTCATAGCACGGGTAATCTGCATCGTTGATGAAATTGATGTAATTCTGCCTCGTATTTCTTTTAAGTTTGCCATTATTTTGGTTCAGGGTTTAAGGTCTGAAGTTTAAGGTTTAAAACATTGTATTCTAAACCTTAAACATTGAATTTTTAGTTATATTTAGAAGCTAGGTCGTTAGCTGCCTGCTTAAGAACGCTGGTGATTGAATCATCAATTTTCCCTGCTTTGATCGCCGCCATTGTATCCGGGTGCTTGGATCTGAGGAATTCGATATATTCGATCTGGAATTCTTTTACTTTTCTGATCGGAACGTTTCTCAATAAGTTTTCAGTACCTGCATAGATCATTGCTACCTGGCTGTCTACCGGAAGCGGAGAGTTAACCGGCTGCTTCAGAAGCTCCACGTTTCTTTCCCCTTTCGAGATAACGGCTAAAGTAGAAGCATCAAGATCAGAACCGAATTTGGCAAACGCTTCCAGTTCCTTATACTGAGCCTGGTCTAATTTAAGCGTACCGGAAACTTTTTTCATAGATTTGATCTGAGCGTTACCTCCAACCCTTGATACGGAGATCCCTACGTTGATCGCCGGACGTACCCCTGAGTTGAATAAATCAGACTCCAGGAAGATCTGTCCGTCGGTAATGGAGATTACGTTGGTCGGGATATACGCGGAAACGTCACCTGCCTGAGTTTCGATAATCGGAAGTGCCGTTAATGATCCTCCTCCTTTTACGATTGGTTTTAGAGAGTCCGGTAAATCATTCATCTGACTGGCAATAGTATCATCAGCGATTACTTTTGCGGCTCTCTCCAATAATCTGGAGTGAAGATAGAAAACGTCTCCAGGATAGGCTTCACGGCCCGGTGGTCTTCTCAACAGAAGGGAAAGCTCACGGTACGCAACCGCCTGCTTGGAAAGATCATCATAAACGATCAAAGCCGGTCTTCCGGTGTCTCTGAAGAATTCCCCGATCGAAGCTCCTGCCATGGCAGAATATACCTGCATGGGAACCGGATCTGAAGCATTAGCCGCAACGATTACGGTATAAGCCAAAGCTCCTTTATCGGATAACGTTTTAACGATTTGTGCTACGGTAGACGCTTTCTGTCCGATCGCAACATATATACAGTATACAGGCTGGCCTGCATCAAAAAATTCTCTCTGGTTGATGATGGTATCGATCGCCACAGTCGTCTTACCGGTCTGTCTGTCACCGATGATCAGCTCTCTCTGCCCTCTTCCCACAGGGATCATGGAATCGATCGCTACGATACCGGACTGTAAAGGCTCGGTTACCGGCTGTCTGAAGATAACGCCCGGTGCTTTTCTTTCCAACGGCATTTCATATAAATCCCCTGTAATAGGACCTTTACCATCGATAGGGTTACCCAGGGTATCCACTACTCTTCCCAACATTCCTTCTCCTACTTTAATAGAAGAGATTCTGTTTGTTCTTCTTACGGTATCTCCTTCTTTTACTAACTTACTTTCCCCCAAAAGCGCAACCCCAACGTTGTCTTCTTCAAGGTTCAGTACAATACCTTCTACATCACTAGAAAATTTCACCAACTCTCCGTATTGTACGTTTTCTAACCCGTATACACGAGCAATACCATCACCGATGGTTAAAACTGTACCTACTTCCTCAACGTTTGACTGAGTATCGAAGTTGGCCAATTGCTGTTTTAAGATCGCAGATACTTCTGCCGGATTTATTTCTGCCATTGTATGGTTGTTTTTTTCTTAATTTAAATGAAAATCTTTCTTAATGCTATTAAGCTTGGACTTTACCGAAGCGTCGATCTGCTGATCTCCCACTCTCAAAATGTAACCTCCCAAAATCTCAGGCTTTACATTCACCTGCAAATCGAAATTGGTCTTAAGGTTTACAAGATTGGACGTTCTTAAAATCTGCTCAAGGTTTTCTTTGGAAAGCTGGGTTGCCGTCGTAAGCGTCACTCGCTGCACTCCATTGATGTCTTCTACTTTGTTGATGAATTCCTGAGCGATATTTTTCAGCTGGTTTTCACGACCGTGTCTGATCACCAAAGTAATCAGATTCTGAGAAGATTGTGACAATCCCTTAAAAATCTGGCCTGCTACCTCTACTTTCTTTTTGGAATCGATGTAAGGCGTTAGGAAGAATTTGTTTAAGTCTGCAGATTCTTTCATCAGCTTTACCACATCTTTCATTTCAGAAAATACAGTAGCCGTCTGACCTGATTCATTGGTGAAATCAAGCAAACCTTGTGCGTATCGTTTAGCTACTTTAGATGTAAGCATTCTTAGTTAAGGTTTGATTTGTTTAAATAATTCTGAACTAATTCGTTTTGAGCTTCACTGTTATCCAGTTTCTGCTTAAGGATCGATTCTGCGATATTCACTGATAACACACCGATCTGGGATTTGATATCTGCCATGGCAGCATTCTTCTCAGCATTGATGGTCTGCTTGGCAGCGTCGATCATTTTATCGCCTTCAGATTTGGCAGCATCTTTAGCTTCACCTACGATTCTATCTCTGATTTCTCTGGCTTCTTTAAGGATGGCATCTCTTTCGATTTTAGCCTCACGAATGACTCTTTCGTTATCCTCTTTTAGAGTTTCCATCTCTTTTCTTGCTAAGGTAGCCTGGTTTAGAGCATCAACAATAGAAGTTTCTCTGTCATTAATCGATTTTAAAATAGGTTTCCAGGCGAATTTGCCTAACAAGAATAACAATGCCAGAAAGATAATTGTTTGGATGATAAATAATCCTGATGAAAACTGGTGAATTAATTCCATTATATAAATGTATAAATAATTATTACTTTTTTTTCTTAAATAACCACTATCTGTAACCAACCGTTACGGATAGTGGTTTTTAGTTTAATTAGTTTACTGCGAATAGAGCAGCAAACGCAACACCTTCTACAAGGGCAGCTGCGATAAGCATAGCTGTTTGGATTTTTCCGGATTGCTCAGGTTGTCTTGCAATAGCTTCAAGAGCAGCAGCTCCGATTTTACCAAGACCGATACCTACACCTAGTACTACGATACCAGCACCTACAATTTTAGGGATTTCCATAATATATAATTTTAAAAATTTGTTTCTTACTTAATTTTAATTAGTGAGCCGCGTGATGTTCGTGCTCGTGTTCCTGTACAGCCATTCCGATAAACAGAGCGGATAACATCGTGAAGATATAAGCCTGTAAGAAGGCTACCAATACTTCCAGAAGATAAATTACCAATGTAAGGAAAGGGAAAGCAACTCCTGCAACTACATTTTTAAATACATAGATCAATCCGATCAAACTCATTACAACAATGTGTCCTGCCGTCATGTTGGCAAAAAGTCGGATCATCAATGCGAAAGGTTTTGTAATGGTTCCTAACAATTCGATCGGCAGCATGATCAGTTTCATCGGAACAGGTACACCCGGCATCCAGAAAATATGTTTCCAGTAGTCTTTGTTAGCAGAGAACGTTGTAATCAGATACGTAAGGATCGCCAGGAAGAATGTCATGGTAATATTACCGGTAACATTGATTCCGAAAGGCATCAATCCTAATACATTCAGGAACAAGATAAAGAAGAATACCGTTAAGAGGTAACCGATAAATCTTTTGTACTTGTGCCCGATGTTCGGGATAGCGATTTCGTCTCTCACGAAGATTACCAAGGGCTCTAAAAATCTTGCTGCTCCTGTAGGCACCTGAGATTTTTTGTAAGACTTAGCCATTCCTGTAAACAACAACAACATGAAGACTGAAGTCAGTAAAATAATAAGTACACTTTTTGTAATGGAAAGATCCAGTACTTTTTCTGAAGTTACGTGACCTTCTTCATCAAAAGATAAATTTCCGGCTACATCCGTCTTATAAATCTTTTCGTGGTGCAGTTTATAATAAGACCCGTCAACCTCCGTAGTTTCTCCATGAATGAAACCTTCTTTGTTACTCATAAAAGAATGAATACCGTTATCATAAAAAATAACAGGAAGCGGGAAACCGATGTGGTGACCTTCTTTATCCACCATCAATGTAAAATCATGAGCATCCAGTAAGTGATGATCGATGTACTCTTTGTTTTCTTTACTTACTTTGTCTTTCTCTGAAAGCTCCGTGCTGACAGAACCTGCCCCGGCAGTAGCCTCACCGTGCTGTGCAGACACTAAGTTTAATACAAAAATACTGTAGAATAAAACTGCGAATTTCTTAAACATTGATAGGTTTTTTTCGTTGTGCAAAAATATAATAATTTTTCTGGTTTACAATAAATAATTTTACTGTTTTTTATCATGATTAATGAGCTTAATCGCATAATAAGTAAGCAGTGTTGTAAGTATAAAATAAGGAATAATGAAATGAAATTTATATCCCGGAATCACCTCAAAGTTCAGTTTTTTCCGGATCAGATACATCAGACCGAATTTTAAAAGAATAAGCCCGATGACCGATAATCCTAAAAATTCAGGGGCTACCCTGTTGATCAGAACAATAAGCGTTATCATCATCATAAACATCACACTCAGGAACAGATAGAACTTCACGATAACAATTTCATCCAGATGGAAAACAAATTTCCACAGAGAGAAATGAACCAGGAAGGTTAAAAAGAACAGGACTGTTACCAGAATATTGGGATTGATCTTCATTTTAAATTTATTTTTAACCTAACAACCATTAGGCTAATTTTAATTTATGGCAAAAATAGGCTTTTTCCCCCGGATTTCATCATCATTTGATTTATATCATCCCTGCAAATTGCATCTTTATATATAATATTACCTTCCCGACCGTTTATAAATACCAAAAATTCCTTATTTTTGCAGACCTATAATTTACAATAAATATGTTCAACAGTTTACAGGATAAATTAGACAAAGCGCTGCACAATATTTCAGGACGTGGAAAAATCACGGAAATCAATGTAGCGGAGACCGTAAAAGAGATTAGAAGAGCGTTGGTGGATGCCGACGTTAATTATAAAGTTGCAAAAGACCTTACCAAAAGAGTTCAGGACAAAGCGTTGGGACAGGATGTCCTTACTTCCCTTACCCCGGGCCAGCTGATGACGAAGATTGTTCATGATGAGCTGGTGGATCTGATGGGAGGTTCGCAGGAAGGCATCAACCTTTCGGGAAAACCTTCGGTAATCCTTATTGCAGGGCTTCAGGGTTCCGGGAAAACTACTTTCTCCGGGAAATTAGCCAGTTATTTAAAGACGAAAAGAAGTAAAAAGCCACTTCTGGTTGCCTGTGACGTGTACCGTCCGGCGGCGATTGATCAGCTGAAAGTACTGGGAGGCCAGATCGGGGTTCCCGTTTTCACGGAAGAAGGTTCGATGGATCCTTCAAGCATTTCACAGAATGCCATCAATTTTGCGAAATCTAATGGTCATGATGTGGTTATCGTCGATACGGCAGGACGTCTGGCGATTGATGAGCAGATGATGAATGAAATCAAAACGGTTCATGCGACGATCAAACCGAACGAAACCTTATTTGTTGTGGATTCCATGACCGGTCAGGATGCGGTAAATACGGCAAAAGCGTTCAATGATGCTTTGAATTTCGACGGGGTCGTACTGACGAAGTTGGATGGTGATACCCGTGGTGGAGCCGCCTTGACGATCCGTTCCGTAGTGGAAAAACCGATCAAGTTCATTTCTACCGGTGAGAAGATGGAAGCTTTGGACCTTTTCTACCCGGAAAGGATGGCCGACAGGATCCTGGGAATGGGAGACGTTGTTTCCCTGGTAGAGAGAGCTCAGGAGCAGTTTGACGAAGAAGAAGCCAAAAAGCTTCATAAAAAAATTGCCAAAAACGAATTCGGTTTCGATGATTTCCTGAAGCAGATCAACCAGATCAAGAAGATGGGAAACATGAAGGATCTGATGGGGATGATTCCGGGGGTCGGAAAAGCGATCAAGGATGTTGAAATCAGCGATGATGCCTTTAAACATATCGAAGCGATCATCTATTCCATGACTCCGGAAGAACGAAGAAGACCGTCGATCATCAATACCCAGAGAAAAAACCGGATTGCCAAAGGAGCCGGAAGAAAAATCGAGGATGTTAATCAATTGATGAAGCAGTTCGACCAGATGGGTAAAATGATGAAGATGATGCAGGGTCCTCAGGGAAAACAGATGATGCAGATGATGAGCAAAATGCCGAATATGCCTGGAATGGGCGGAATGTTCGGAAAATAAACACACCAAAAACTAATTAAAAATATTATTATGGAAATTAATGAAAAGCAGGGCAACTACAATTACAATTCGGGTGCCCCGTATAAGTCTGAGAAAAAAGTAATTGCCGGAATTCTAGGAATATTACTGGGCGGCTTGGGAATTCACAAGTTTTATCTGGGTTATACCAAAGCAGGAATCATCCAGCTGGTATTGGGAATTGTAACTTGCGGAATTGCTGGTATCATCGGTTTTATCGAAGGAATCATTTACCTTACCAAATCGGATGAGGAATTCGACAGAACGTATGTCCAGAACCAGAAAGAATGGTTTTAAGCTAAAATTAAATATAAAAAAGAAATCCGGCCTGTTAAAGAGCCGGATTTTTTCTGCACTTTGTCAAAGTTTAGATCTTTGACAAATTTTTTTACTTATCGGATTTCTGGGCTTTAGCTTTGATGAAATAAGAGAACCCTAAGTTTACACCGAAATTGCTTCTTGTCGTTTTAACTTCAGTATTATAATAAGTGTCTTTTGTATAATACTGGTCAAATCCAAGACCCAGATTGATTCCCAAAGACTGGGTAGCCATGTAAGTAACTCCTCCTTTGGCTTTCCATGCCAGCCCGTCTTCCGTAGCATCTCCTGAGAAAAGGATCGGATCATATACTGCATTGGCAATATTATATTTCGTTTTGGTAGAACCATAACCGATGCCTGCTCCGATAAAAGGGAAAAATTTACCTCCCGTGTTGAAATAATACGTTGCAGTCGGCATTACGGAAAAAGTAGAGAGGGTTACTTTGCTCCCGTCCTGCTTCTGCGTAGTGCTGTCAAAACCCAGGTCAATACCTACCGCAAGACCATCGATTACGAAATATCCTACAGACGGTGTTACGGAAAATCTTGAAATTTTCGGCCCGTCCTCAGATTGTCCGTTGGCTTTCATTTTAGAACTTTGGGTATTGAAACCAAGACCGGTATTTCCACTGATGACCCAGTCTCCTTTAGTCATTTGTGCATTAGACAAACCGAAAAGTGCCACTGCACCTGCTAATAATAATTTTTTCATAAAGATTTATTTAAAAAAGTTTAGTTGTATGGTTGATTTATTTGGCAAAAACATATTTCACCCCGAAGGAAACGGCAGAAAGATTCAGGCCGAAATCATAATTTTTGCCGTCACGGGGATCCATATCCCTGGATTTAATATTCTTATAGCCAAACTCTCCTATCGATGCTTCGACGGACCAGTTTTTATTCAGGAAATAATCAAACCCCGGTTTTACATTAATCCCGATGGAAGTATATTTATTGTCATAAGCAGTCGTTTGTTGATCTACAGATCCGGCAGAATCATAGATATTGGTGATCAAAGCGTGCTGATTGATTTTTCCGAATTCCAAAGGAATCTGAAGCTGGCCGAAAAAGTATAGTTTTTCTGATAAGGTCCAGTACTTCCTTACAAAAGGAGCTACCGTAACCGCGCTTGTTTTTCCTGAGTAATTAATAATTGTGGTAAGAAATCCACCGCCCAGGGTTTCGGTATAATCCAGTTTGCCGATGGTATATCCCAGACCGGTACCGATGGCAAGATTCGGAGCGATGAATACACCGGCCGCCGGAATGATTTTGAAAGTCTGGTCGCTAAAATCCGTATTTGAGGTTTCTGTCTTAATATAATTTACCTGTCCGGAAATATAGACGGTTCCTGTTTTAATCTGAGCATTTGAAAGGCTGTACAACACGGCTGCACCGGCAATCAATAATTTTTTCATGATGATTAGTTAAAAAAAGGATTAAGCGAAAAAAGCCCTGAGTTAAAAACTGAGGACTTTTTCATCTTATATGATTTGTTTATTACTTGGCAAAAACATATTTAACACCGAAGGTTACGGTAGATAGGTTCAGACCGAAGCTGTAGTTGTTGGTAGCATCACCGTCTTTCGGCTTGAAGTTGTTGTATCCGAATTCTCCGATCGTTGCTTCGATAGACCAGTTTTTGTTAAGGAAATAATCCAGACCCGGCTTTACCGTTACTCCAACCTGGGTATATTTTGCTTCGGAAGAAGAAGATACCGTGGTTACAGAAGATCCTGAAGTAGTTACTGTCGTATTTTCAACTTCAGCTTTTCCGAACTGCATTGGTACTGCCAACTGACCGAAGATGTATAATTTATCTCCTAAAGTCCAGTACTTTCTTGCGAAAGGGGCCACTACAAAAGCAGGCTGCTTTGTTTCATTGGTTGTTACGATTGTTGTTCCCGGTACCATGAAATTGTTTACGATATTTGTCTCTTTCTGAGTCTGGTATCCGATTCCTAAACCGATTGCAAAATTGTTGCTGACGAAATATCCAACCGTAGGCAAAACATTGAAGTTTTCAGTCTTATTGTTTCCGTTGTTTCTCTCCTGTTGAGAATAACCTACAGATCCTGATAAATAAGTAGTTCCTGCTGCAATCTGAGCGTTAGATAAACCGAAAAGGGCAATAGCACCCGCCATTAATACTTTCTTCATTTTTTTAAAAATTTAATACTTTCTGACGGCAAATTTACAGTGGTGCCGGTGAATATTAAAATTTGTTAATGTGATTAATATCATCACCCGATATTTCTAATTTTCGAGAATAAAATGTATTAAAAATAGAGCACTTATATTTTCGGCAACTATATATCAAAATTAGTTCCGATTCTGCAACCGGAACTAATTATATTTAGTTTAAAAAATTTTATTTCAGGAAGAAATTTGCGCCGAAATTGACGGCACCGAAGTTAAAACGGTCATTCCTGTTCCAGCGGGGATCAGGTCCCGGACCATAATTTTTGTATTTGCTGCCGATATTCTGGAAGCCTAAGTACAGTTCAACCTTTTTCATCTGGTATCCTACCCTGGGGGCAACATACAGACCGCTGTTGATGTAATTTCTGGTAGAGATGGCTGCTCCCAGATCCAGACCGACAAAAAGAGGAACCTTATTAAAGGTATACTTTCCGGAAACGGCAAGAGGAATAAATCCGAAGTCATCCACATTGTCTTTTCCGAAAAAGTGGGAATATCCTGTGGCAGCACCGATATCCAGACCTTTTGTAATGTTCCACATATAGGCAGCGTCGATTCCCAGGGTTACACTCGCTGCATCTGCCGCATCGCCCAGCGGAGCACCGATATGGCCACCAAGCCTGAAGCCTTCCTGCGCCTGTGCAAGCCCGCCGAATAATGCAAATGCACCTGCTAATACTAGTTTTTTCATTTTAATAGGTTTAAAATTAGAATGTATCTTTTAGTAATTGAAATTTTACATAAAAACAAAAAAGCGGTACAAATTCTGTACCGCTTTTTTGTTTAATGGAATAACTCCTTAGTTCCCTCCGAATTTGAATCCTATTCCGACCTGTAAGAAACTATTTTTTAAAGTTTCGTTTCCTTCCGGCTTTTTAATAAGGTTGGAAACCCCGAGATTATATCGGGCATCGAAGAATAAACCGTTTTCCAACGTATATTCTGCACCTACAAACGGAGCCAGATTTAAAGTATTAACGTTATCTTTTACATCTTCACTTGAACTTTCGCTTTGAGTTTCCGTTTGTCCCATAGCCGATGCTGTTAAGGTAGCAGTATAATCCACCTTGGCAGAAGTTACGATGCCTACGTTAAGACCTAACCCGAAAGCTAAATTTTCAGTTGCATAAAATTTAGCACTTACCGGAATCTGTACGGTTCCGAATTTCCAATCTGTTTTTTCGGTCCCTGTTACGCTGACACCGCTTTCATTGTAAGATACCGATTCTTCCTGCTTACCCCCAATTGGAGAATACAAGACTTCACCCTGCAGGGCAAATTTATCACTGATTTTATATTCTGCCAGAAAACCCGCGTAAAAAGTAGATTTTGCATCGAATTTATACTTTTCTCCGTCACTCTTTCCAGTGAGCATTGATAATGAATAACCTGCTTTAGGTCCAAATCTGAATTCCTGAGCGTGTAGGCTCATTCCCATAACAGCAACTGCTGCGAAAAATAACTTTTTCATGCTTAAAGTTTTTAATTAATTCGACAGCAAAAATAACATTTTTTTTTAAATATCAAAATCCATCATTTTCTTGCGGAAAAATTAAAAATGCAGAACAATTTTAATTATTCTGCATTAATAAGTTTATAATTTAACTAAAATTATTCCGCTCTGTTCTTTTTATCCTCTGCATTGTAAGCTAAAATAATTTTTTTAACAACAGGATGCCTTACCACATCCTCTTCCGTTAAATGAACAAATCCTATCTCTTTTACGTCCTGAAGGATTCTCATGGCTTCTTTAAGTCCGGACTGTTGTTTTGGGGGAAGATCAATCTGCGTCGGGTCTCCCGTAATAATAAATTTCGCGTTCATTCCCATCCGCGTCAGAAACATTTTCATCTGGGAATGGGTGGTATTCTGCGCTTCATCCAGGATGACGAAAGCATCATCCAGGGTCCGTCCTCTCATGAAGGCCAGCGGAGCCACTTCAATCACTTTTTTCTCAATAAACCCTTCCAGCTTTTCATGCGGAATCATATCTCTGAGTGCATCATACAAAGGCTGTAAATACGGATCCAGTTTTTCTTTGAGATCCCCCGGCAGGAATCCCAGACTTTCCCCGGCTTCAACAGCAGGCCTTGTAAGAACGATTCTTTTTACCTGCTTTTCTTTCAGCGCTTTTGCAGCCAGGGCAACGCTGGTATAAGTTTTTCCCGTTCCTGCAGGACCGATCGCAAAAACCATATCTTTTTTCTCAGTTTCTTTCACCAGCTTTTTAAGATTGGTGGTTTTTGCTTTAATAATCTTCCCGTTTACGCCCTTTACGATGATGTCCTGATCAAAAACCAGCTGCTTTTCATTCTCATCTTTGATATTCAGGATATTCTCAACATCTTTCAGCCCGATGGAATTGTTTTTTGAAATGTAATTAACGATATCATCCAGCTTTTTCCTGAATACATCCAGGGCTTCCTGATTTCCCATTGCAAAAATATAGTGGTCCCTGCCGGTAATTTTAAGGGTCGGAAAAGTTGATTTGATTAAATTGAAATATTGGTTATTCACCCCATAGAAGATCTTCGCATCGATGTCCTCCAGATCATAGGTTAATTCAAACATGCAGTCGTCGTATTAATTTTAGATTTTAAATGTAATGCTTTTTTTAAAAACTTATATCAAATTCTTTTCCAATATTTACCGGGCTTTCCTTTTATTTTAAATAAATTTGCATTTCTATCACTTTACCAGCAATCCATGCCAATCATTACCCTTACTTCAGATTTCGGAAATTTGGATTACAGAGTCGCCGCTGTAAAAGGCAGTATTCTTTCTCTGAACCGGGAGGTTAATATTGTTGACATTACCCACGACATACAGGCTTTTAACCTGATACAGACCTCTTACATCGTAAGAAATGCCTATAAACACTTTCCGAAAGGAACCATCCATATCATCTCCGTAGACAGTTTCCACAACCGGTCGAGGATCAATATTCTCTATAAATCAGACGGACATTACTTCCTCGCGGCGGACAACGGCGTCCTGAGCCTGATTTTTTTCGACATCAAGCCCGAAGCTATCTTTGAAATTACTTTGAATCACCGGTTCGATGATGTGATCAATTTCACATCCACGGATATTTTTGTTCCTGCAGCAGTCCATCTCGCCAATGGCGGACTTCCCGAAGTGATCGGCCGGAAAATAGATGCCGCGAAGCAGCTCATGTTTCCTAAACCCGTTTATAATGAGTCTGAGAAGATGATTATCGGGGAAGTGACTTATATTGACAATTTCGGAAATATAATCTCAAATATCAATAAAGATCTTTTTGATACCATCAGCAAAGGTTATGAAAATTTTACGATCAAATTCAGGAACCTGGCGCTGTCAAGGGTGTTTTCCAACCATACGGAAGTTGTTTCCGACTGGGAAAGGGAGACCGAGTTTCATGGCCAGTCGGCTGCTATTTTCAATGACAGCCAGCTTTTGGAGCTTACCATTTACAAAGGAAACCGGAAAAACGGAGCCAAATCACTCTTCGGAATGAATGTGGGCGAGAATATTTACATTGAATTTTTCTAAAATTTAATATTTCATAAAAAAAACGATTTTTTTTATATATTTGTCAAAATCTAAAAATTAAAAATGGCAGAATACAAATTATTGCTTCCTTCCATGGGAGAAGGGGTTATGGAAGCGACAATTATCACCTGGCTGTTCAGCGAAGGCGATACTGTAAAAGAGGATGATTCCGTAGTAGAAATTGCAACCGATAAAGTAGATTCAGACGTTCCGACACCGGTTTCGGGGAAAATCGTAAAGATCCTGAAGCAGAAGGATGAAGTTGCAAAGGTAGGTGAAGCCATTGCTGTTTTAGAAATTGAAGGAGAAGGCGGAAACACAGCTACTGAAGAGACACCGGCAGAAACCCAGGCGGCAGCTCCGGACGCGGAAACGCTGAAAACCATCGAAGAACCGCTGAAAGAAACGGCTTCCGCAGAGTTTTCGGGAGACCTTTATCTTTCTCCGCTGGTAAGATCAATCGCCCAACAGGAAAATATTTCCGAACCCGAACTGAAATCCATCAAAGGAAGCGGTCTGGAAGGAAGAATTACCAAAGAAGATATTTTAGCCTACGTTAAAAACAGAGGGAACCAGCCTGCTTCCCAGGCGGCTCCCGTACAACAGTCCGCTCCTGCTTCTCAGCCGGTAAAAACTTCTGCTCCTGCAGCCACCATTACCGCTGCTGCCGGTGACGAGATCATCCCGATGGACCGCATGAGAAAGATCATTGCCGAAAATATGGTGAAAGCCAAGCAGATCGCACCGCACGTGACTTCTTTCATCGAAACGGATGTGACCAACGTGGTAAAATGGAGAAATAAAAACAAGTCGCTGTTCGAAAAACGTGAAGGCGAAAAGCTGACGTTCATGCCGATTTTCGTGAAAGCGGTGGTAAAAGCGATCCAGGATTTCCCGATGATCAACGTTTCCATTAACGGCGAAAATATCATTAAAAAGAAAAACATCAATATCGGGATGGCCACTGCCCTGCCGGACGGAAACCTGATCGTACCCGTAATTAAAAATGCGGATCAGCTGTCTCTTTCAGGATTGGCGAAAGCGATCAACGACCTGGCCTACAGAGCGAGAAACAAGAAACTGAGACCTGAAGATACACAGGGCGCCACCTACACGATTTCTAACGTAGGAAGCTTCGGTAACCTGATGGGAACTCCCATTATCCCTCAGCCGCAGGTAGCGATCCTGGCCATCGGGGCCATCGTTAAGAAGCCTGCCGTTCTCGAAACTCCGGACGGTGACGTGATCGCCATCAGAAACCTGATGTTCATGTCCCACTCTTATGACCACCGCGTGGTAGACGGTTCTTTAGGCGGAATGATGCTGAAGCATGTTCACGATTACCTGCAGAACTGGGATCTGAACACGGAAATATAAGTAATGAGTAATGGGTAATTTTCACCCTTGAAAACAGAACCTTCGGATTTTTCCGGAGGTTTTTTGTTTGAAATATTTTATCTTTGAAAGAAACGATTTACAAAATGGAACTCGATTTCAGAAAATTGAACGCTGATAAACTTTTCAGCTTTTCCAGAGAACAGGAACAGCTGATTTTCGAAATATATGACCGGTTATCCGGGATCTATGATCTTTCGGTAGTTGCCATTGAAGACTCCCCTTTTCAGAGATTTAATTCCGGTGCGGAAAATTCCCTGTTCAGTCCGGAAATCTGTTATTTCATCACGGATCAGAATAAGGAAAATCCGTTTTACCTTTTCATTGTCAGCAAAATCGGCACTACGGCGAAAGGCGCCCGGACAACCGCTATATATGACAGCCTTCAGATCTGGGGCATGAAAATTCTGAATGAGGATTACGGCTTTATCTCAGTCAGCAAAAAAAAATGGACAGACAGAATAGCCGGTGTTTTTACGCGGTACAATATCAATTTCAAAAACAGGGAATTCAATGATTATTATGTGTTGGGCATCGACAGGTTTAAAACGATGGCTTTTTTAAAAGAATCCCGTCAGGAACTTATCAAGGCATTCCCCAATGAAAATTTCAGACTGGAGATCAAAAACAATATCCTGAATTTCGGATTACCTGAAAATATCAACGTCGATAACGCTCTGAATGTCGCGGAATTCTTAAAGCAGGTGTAGCAGGAATTCTTTTCATACAGATAATACTTCTGTTTATGTAATTTAACGTCAATCCGGTCGTATCTAACTTATATCCCGTTGTTCAGTCAAAAAATAATAAATTAATGCTGATTCACTCAGGATTTTAAACAGACATCCTCCGCATTCCGCAGCCCTTCTTCGGCCATTTCTTCTGATTCGAGCTACGTCTTATTAATCAATCATCTATGATAAATAATCCCGAAAATTTGTATAGTTAATAAATTAACACTAATTTTGCACCTCGAAATAATTAACAAATTCATTTAACATTATGAACAATTACGAAACTGTTTTCATTTTAACTCCCGTTCTATCTGAAGCTCAGGTGGAGGAAGCAGTGAACAAGTATGTAGATCTTATCAAAGAAAAGAACTGCGAAATCGTTGCCAAAGAAAACTGGGGATTAAAAAAATTAGCTTATCCGATCCAATTGAAAAAGAACGGATTCTATACTTTAGTAGAATTTAAAGGCGAAGGTTCTGTAGTAGCTGATCTGGAATTGGCATTCAAACGTGACGAGAGAGTAATCCGTTACCTGACTACAAAACTGGACAAGCACGCTGTAGACTACGCTGTAACAAGAAGAGCAAAAGCAAAAGCAGCTAGAGCTTAATCATTAACCCAATTTTAAAAAAAAAAGACAAGACATGGCAATAGACGATATGGCTAAACAAGCCTCAGCCGGAGGAGAATCTGAAGTAAAATTCCTTACCCCGCTTGATATCAATACAAAATCTGAAAAGAAATATTGTAGATTCAAAAAATACGGAATCAAGCACGTTGATTACAAAGACGCTGATTTCTTATTACAGTTTGTAAATGAGCAAGGTAAAATCTTACCAAGAAGATATACCGGAACTTCTTTAAAATACCAGAGAAAAGTTTCTGCTGCAATCAAGAGAGCAAGACACCTGGCATTACTACCATACGTAGCTGACTTATTAAAGTAAAAACATATTACAATCAGCCATTAGCTCCGTGCTTTTGGCTTTTTGTTGCTGAATACATCATTAATTCTAACTTGATTTTAGACTCCTAAAATCTGAAAAAGGACAACAACAATGAATATTATCCTAAAAAAAGACGTAGAAAACTTAGGTCTTGAATTCGACACCGTAAGCGTAAAGCCTGGTTATGCCAGAAACTTCTTAATTCCTCAGGGATACGCACTTTTGGCCACTCCAAAAAACATTGCAGCTCTTGAAGCTACACTGGAGGCCAGAAAAGAAGAAGAAGCCAAATTAATCGCTGCGGCAAACGCTGTGGTAGATCAATTGAAGAAAACTTCCGTTACCATCCCTGCAAAAGTAGGTTCAGGTGACAAATTATTCGGATCGATCAATAATGCAGACCTTTCTGCAGCTTTGCAAAAAGCAGGGGTATCCGTAGAGAAGAAATACATCAAAATTCCTGGTAATACGATCAAGAGAACCGGTAAAGTTACCGCAAACATCAGATTACACAGAAATGTTGAGTATAACTTCGAATTCGATATCGTATCCGACGCTCCGGTAGAAGCTCCTAAACCAGCTCCTGCTAAAAAAGAAGAAACGCCTTCTGAAGAAGCTTAATTCTATTTTTAATAGTATTTATAGATCATGCTGTCTCTTTTGAGGCAGCATTTTTATTTTTTACAGAGCGATAACAAAAGCCGGAAAAACTAAATTTCCCGGCTTTTATTTATGATCTTGGCGTCCATATATTGAAGAACTCCTTCACTTTTTCGAGACTGTAGCCTTTTCCTTCCTCCAGGACATCGCTCTGCTGAACATGAATCATTTTACCGTTCTGATCCAGGATAATAAAGACCGGATAACCGAATTTATCTCCCGGATTTCCGTATTTTGCAAAAATTTTCTCATTTTTGTTTTCGGGAGAAAAGTTCAGGTGGTAATATTCATAATTCTCATCCACGATTTTCTTCAGCTCCGGCGTCGTCTGTACAAACTGATTGAATCTCAGACACCAGATGCACCAGTTCCCTCCGGCCTGGATCATGATGTTTTTCTTTTCTTTTTTCGCTTTGGCCACTAAATTCAGAATGTCTTTTTCAGCATCTGCTTTGGGATCGTAGGGTTTCGGAAGTTTTGCTTTTTCTTCTGCAGCCTTCTTCTTTGCATCCAGTTCTGCGTGTTCGGTTTTCACCAGCAAAGCTTTATCAGTCTCCTGAGACTTAAGTTTATCTTTCAGCTCCTGGGAGAATGCCACAAGGCTGAATCCCAGAAAAGCGGTTACCAATAATTTTTTCATAATATAAAATTAAAAAAAATAATACTTACCGCCATCAAAAATACCAGTCTAATTTTATTATTCGTAAATTTGTCCGTTTTATGAATTTTCTAATTAAAATATTAAATCTCCTGTCCAAACTTCCGTTGAAGATTCTGTATGTATTTTCAGATATTATTTTCTTTCTGAATTATTACATTGTCGCTTACAGGGAGAAAGTGATTACCGACAATCTGATGAAATCTTTCCCTGAGAAATCCCCGGAAGAAATCAGGCAGATTAAAAAGAAGTTTTACCTTAACTTTTCCGACTATCTGGTAGAAACCGTAAAATCATTTACGATTTCCGAAACAGAATCCCGCGTGAGGATGCAGCATATCAACCAGCAGGTTTTTCATGATGCCAGAGCGGAAGGTAAAAATGTGATTATGCTGGCAGGACATGTGTTCAACTGGGAATGGATCAATGCTATGGCTAAATTTATTCCGCAGGATCATTGCCACCCGGTATACCGGAAAGTAAACAATGATTTCTGGGAAAACCAGATGAGGAAGGTCCGCAGCCGTTTCGGAAATGAACCCCTGGAAGCCAACGAAGTGATTCTTAATATTTTCAGATCCAAAAACGACGGAAATTCCGTCTATATGTTTGTTGCCGACCAGACACCGCATTTCTCGCATGTCACCTACGGCCTGGAATTTTTGAATCAGAAAACGCCGGCTTTTATCGGTTACGATAAACTCGCCACCAGAATGGATCTTGCTTTCATCTACTGTGAAATGAAGAAGGTAAAACGCGGCTACTACCAGGTCAACTATCACCGGATTTATCCCGATGGGGAAAAGTTTACGGAAAATGAAGTAGTGAAAAAATTCCATAAACTCCTGGAAAACACGTTGCATAAACGTCCCGACAATTACCTTTGGTCACACCGGAAATGGAAATATCAGGACTCTATTAAAAAATTTGATTCAGTAAAAATATAGCTTCTCATGCCGAAAAAATTAGCGGTTGCCATTTTAAACTGGAACGGGAAAAGCTGGCTCGAAAAATTTCTTCCGGGTGTCGTAGAATTTTCCCGGAATGCAGATATTTACGTCATTGATAACTTTTCCACCGATGATTCTGTAGCATTTCTGCGTGCGCATTTTCCATCGGTTGAAATCATTAAGAACGATAAAAATTATGGTTTTGCAGGAGGATACAATCAGGGACTCGGACAGATCGGCCATGAATTCTATTGCCTGCTCAATTCGGATGTGGAAGTAACGGCCAACTGGACGGAACCTGTTCTTGAATTGTTCGAAAAAGACCCTTCCATTGCAGCCATTCAGCCTAAAATTTTAGCGTACGACCGTAAAAATTATTTTGAGTTCGCAGGAGCGGCAGGCGGACTGATTGATAATGTGGGATATCCTTACTGCAGGGGAAGGATGTTTGACGAAGTAGAGGAAGACCGCGGCCAGTATGATGACGAATCCGAGATCTTCTGGGCATCCGGATGCTGCCTTTTTATCCGTTCTAAGGATTTCTGGGACCAGAAAGGCTTTGATGAGCGCTTTTTTGCCCATCAGGAAGAAATCGATCTCTGCTGGAGGCTCATCAATTCAGGCAGGAAGATTTTTTACACCTGGAAATCCAAAGTCTATCACGTCGGCGGCGGTACGCTGAAT
This sequence comes from Chryseobacterium hagamense, assembly GCF_007991455.1. Lineage (GTDB taxonomy): Bacteria > Bacteroidota > Bacteroidia > Flavobacteriales > Weeksellaceae > Chryseobacterium > Chryseobacterium hagamense. Next base: position 554,325 of record NZ_BJYJ01000001.1, read on the forward strand.
AAGCAAAGCCCCAAAAAGACATTTTTAAACATCCGGAATAACCTGTCCATGGTATTAAAGAATGCGCCTTTCCCAAGGCTGACCGGCATTATTTTTCTGAGATTGTGCCTGGACGGGATTGCAGGAGTTTATTTTGGAATAAAGCTGGGGTTTCCCCATTTTGTAGCTGTCTTAAAAGCACATTTCAGCTTTTACGGATCTGCAGAAGGTAGTTGGAAACGCAGACAGCAACATCAGAAAAAGAAATTTTACCAGACGGAATGGATTATTTTCAAGCATTTTCTGGGAAAAAAATAAGGATTATTTTAGATTAAAATTAAAGAATATGGATTTTTGTGCCATTGATTTCGAGACAGCGACCCATGAGAGAAATTCTGCCTGTGAGCTGGGGGTATGTGTTGTTCAGGATTCCAGGATTGTTGAGACCAAAACCTGGCTCATCAAACCGCCCAGCTTTCCGTATTTCAGCCCTTTTAACATTGACGTTCACGGAATTCTTCCGGATGATGTAAAAGATGCGCCTACTTTTGATGAAATCTGGTATGAGGTGGAAGAAATGATGTATGGGACGCTGATGATTGCTCACAACGCCGGTTTTGACGCAGGTGTACTACGCGGATGCCTGAATCATTACGGAATGTTTACGCCTAAACTGAATTATTTATGCAGCATCCAGCTGGCTAAAAAATCATGGGACTACCTGCCAAAATATGGACTGAAACCTTTGGCGGAATATCATCAGATCAGTTTTAACCATCACCGTGCCGGTGCCGATGCCGAAGTCTGTGCCAAGATCTCTCTGCTGGCTTTTGAGAAACTGTTTCTTACCAGCAATGAAGAAGTATCGGATTTTATGAAACTGAAAATTAAAAAACTGTAATCGGATAGATTTTCATCAATTTACCGTTTAAATCCAAATTAAATCCTGGTCATAAATCAGGCTGGGAGAAGGAAGCTGGATGCCGGAAGTTATTCCTATCAACAATACAATTAAGATATATGAAATTATTTAATCAGGCTTAAAATTTATTTAAAATAATGAATAATCAAGCCGAATTTAAATAATTGATTTGGATAATGATTTTAAAACAATAGATATCAGATTTTGGTTTAGGCTATTAATTAAGGATTAAACGGGAATTTCCTCTGCCGGAATGGCTAAATGTTTAGTTTGATTATTAAGACCTCCGGATCTATTTTTGACAGAAAGTCTTTCCCGCATCCAGCTTCCCTTTTCCAGCCGGTGAACTCCGGTTCTTATTCTAGTTCACGTTAATTTACCACTGACTAAGTGCCACTATATCGGAAATTATCAGGATCCATCTTATCAATTGCTCAGCACTTCCGACAGCAAATTGAATTTCGGGATATCGATCTCAAAATTTTCCTGGGTATCCATGTTTCTGACGAGGTATTTCCCACTCATATTCCCTACTCCGGACCGTAGCATCACATTGGAAAAATAAGTGAAATTTTCACCCACGGCGATCTCCGGTGTAAGACCGATTACTCCATCGCCGGTTATTTCAGTATATCCGAAGCCGACATCAAAAATCAGCCATTTTCTTTTAATGACTTTTATCGGAAAACTGCCGTCGTTTTCAATCGTGATATGGTATTTGAAAACGTGTCTGTTTTCAGAAGGGTAACTATTTTTGCTATCATATTCAGGAACGACTGAAACTTTGATATTGGAGGTCATTTTTGAGAACATCATCTTAGTATTTGATAGATAGGATACAAAAATCCCGCCCTTTTGAGGCGAGATCTTAAATTTATAGGAGATTGTCTTTTAATCTTACAATCCGAGACCTTTTCTTTCGTCTCCGTTCATCAGTATTCCAACAGGGTTGTCGATTGCTTCTTTTACTGCTACCAGGAATCCTACGGACTCTTTTCCGTCGATAATTCTGTGGTCATAGGACATCGCTACATACATCATCGGGCGGATAACCACCTGTCCGTCTACCGCAACCGGTCTCTGGATGATATTGTGCATTCCCAGGATCGCAGATTGTGGCGGATTGATGATCGGGGTAGACAACATTGAACCGAAAGTACCGCCATTGGTGATGGTGAAGGTACCACCCGTCATTTCATCAACGGTAATTTTTCCGTCTCTTACTTTGATCGCCAGGTCTTTGATGTTGGCTTCAACGCTTGCAAAAGACATGTTCTCAGCATTTCTCAATACCGGAACCATCAATCCTTTAGGTCCTGAAACCGCAATTGAAATATCGCAGAAATCATAGTTCACTTTGAAGTCCCCGTCGATGGAGGCATTTACATCCGGATACATCTGCAATGCTCTGGTTACGGCTTTCGTAAAGAAAGACATGAAACCAAGGCCTACCCCATGTCTCTGGGCGAATTCTTCTTTATATTGCTTTCTTAATCTGAAGATCTCGGACATATCCACCTCATTGAAAGTGGTCAGCATTGCGGTTTCGTTTTTCACGGAAACCAGTCTCTGCGCGATTTTTCTTCTAAGAACTGAAAGTTTTGTGGTGGTCGTGGAACGGGAACCTGTAGCCGTTACCGCATTTCCTCCCATTGCAGGAACAGCGGCCAGTTCAGCGTCAGATTTCGTTACTCTTCCGTCTCTCCCGCTTCCGGAAACCTGCGAAGCATCCATGCCTTTTTCATCAAGGATCTTCTTAGCTGCCGGAGACGGCGCTCCTGTAGCATAGGTTTGCGTGGCAGCGGCTGCCGGAGCAGTTTGTGCAGCAGGTTTAGGAGCTTCCTGTGGCGCAGGCTGGGCTGCTTTCGGAGCCTCTTCCTGTTTTGGCGCTTCCGCGGCAGGAGCTTCACCTCCGGCAGGTTTTGCAGCATCCATATCGATCAGGCAAACCACTTGTCCTACCTGTACCACATCTCCCTCTTCAGCTTTTAAAGTGATGATCCCACTTTGTTCAGCAGGCAATTCAAGAGTGGCTTTGTCTGAATCCACTTCAGCAATGGGCTGGTCTTTTTCCACATAATCCCCATCTTTTACAAGCCAGGTTGCAATTTCAACTTCTGTAATGGATTCGCCCGGTGAAGGAACTTTCATTTCTAAAACTGACATATCGTATTTTTTATTTTTTTATTGATTATTATTTTTTAATTAAGCGGTTACGGGTCTTTTTGCCGGCGTGTCGTTTCTGTCGAACACTCTGTTGATTACGTTATTCTGGTTTTTCTCAAACATCTTGTGGCTTCCCGGAGCCGGAGCACCGCTTGGTACCGGCGCGATCACCTGGATTCCCGTATCCCTGAAGTTTCTCAGGATGTAAGACCAGGCCCCCATGTTTTCAGGTTCTTCCTGAGCCCATACGATTTCTTTGCGGTTGGAGTATTTTTCAAAGATGGCTTCAATGGCGTCTGTCTGAAGAGGATACAGTTGCTCGAATCTTACCAGGGCGATATTTTCGGCATTCAGTTCTTCTTTTTTAGCCAGCAATTCGAAATAAAGCTTCCCTGAGCAAAGCACCAGTTTTTCAATTTTTGAAGGATCGGCATTCGGATCGTCAAGGATCGGCCTGAAACTTCCGGTTGCAAAATCTTCAAGCGGAGAAACCACTTTCGGATGTCTTAACAGCGATTTCGGACTCATCACGATCAACGGTTTTCTGAATGCCCATTTCAGCTGCCTTCTCAACAGGTGGAAATAGTTGGCCGGAGAAGTGATATTGGCAACCACCATATTTTCGTTCGCACAAAGCGTCAGGAATCTCTCAAGCCTTGCTGAAGAATGTTCTGCCCCCTGTCCTTCCGAACCGTGAGGCAACAGCATTACCAGACCGTCCTGGATCTTCCATTTTTCTTCTGCCGCCGCCAGATACTGGTCAACAATAATCTGGGCGCCGTTTACGAAATCCCCGAACTGCGCTTCCCAGATGGTCAAGGTGTTCGGCGAAGCCATGGCATATCCGTAATCGAAACCTAAAACCCCGTATTCGGAAAGATGGGAGTTATAGACATCGAATCTGCTTTCGGAGATCTGTCTCAACGGGATATATTCTTCTTCGGTATCTTCGGTTTTTACAACAGCATGTCGGTGGGAGAACGTTCCTCTTTCCACGTCTTCACCGGAAATTCTTACGTTGTGCCCTTCTACCAGCAAGGTTGCATACGCCAGCCATTCTCCAAGAGCCCAGTCTAAAGAATTGCCTTCGATGGCTTTGATTCTGTTTTCAAAAAGTCTCGTGATTTTATTCAGGAATTTTTTATCTGCCGGAAGCGTAGACATTTTAAGCGCCAGCGCCTTCAGTTTTTCAAGATCGAATTTCGTGTCCACCGCATCCTGAACCGCTCCTCTTCTGGCAATCGGGTAATTGGTCCAGTCATCGGCCATGAAAACATCCATTACGTTTTTCTCGATTTCTTTGGATGCATCGAAATCTTTATCCAGAAGTGCCTTGAATTCGGTTTCCATTTTAGCGATCACATCATTGGAAGTCACGTTATCTTTCAACAACTGATCTTTATAGATTTCTCTTGGGTTCGGGTGCTTGGAAATGGTCTTATACAGATTAGGCTGTGTGAATCTCGGTTCATCCCCTTCGTTGTGACCGTATTTTCTGTAACCCAGTAAATCAATGTACACATCTTTACCGAATTTCGCCCTGAAATCGGCGGCGAAATGAATCGCGTGAACCACTGCTTCCGCATCATCCGCATTCACATGCATTACGGGAGATTCCGTAACTTTTGCAACGTCGGTACAGTAAGTAGAAGATCTGGCGTCCATGTAATTGGTGGTAAAGGATACCTGGTTGTTCACCACAATATGAACGGTTCCTCCTGTTCTGTATCCTTCCAGCGTCATCATCTGGGCCACTTCATAAGCAATACCCTGACCTGCCAAGGCACCATCACCATGAATGATGATCGGTAAAACCTTAGAATAGTCTTTGTACTTATCGTCCACTTTCGCACGGCAGATGCCTTCCACAAGCGCAGCTACCGTCTCAAGATGGGACGGGTTAGGCGTTAAATTAATCGAAACTTCCTCTCCGGAAGCCGTTTTGATCTTTTTGGATGAACCCAGGTGATATTTAACATCTCCTGAAAATACGTCTTCTTCAAATTCTTTCCCTTCAAATTCCGAAAAGATCTGCTTGTAGGATTTCCCGAAAATATTGGTCAGCACGTTCAGTCTTCCTCTGTGGGCCATTCCTAAAACCACTTCATCCACCCCTAACTGGGAAGATCTGGTGATCAGCTGATCCAAAGCCGGAATAAGGGTTTCCCCACCTTCCAGAGAGAATCTTTTCTGTCCTACAAACTTGGTATGAAGATAATTTTCAAACGCTACCGCCTGATTTAATTTTAGTAAAATTTCAGTTTTTTCATTCGCTGAAAGGCTCGGATGGTTTTCATTCACCTGAAGCCACTGCTTGATGTAATCCTTTTCCTCAACGTTGTTGATGTGCATGTATTCTACGCCGATGGAATCGCAGTAAATGTTTTCCAGGTGGGTAATCAGTTCCTGTAGGGTAGCAGGCCCTTTCATTCCCGTTTCAACCGCACAGTTGAATTTGGTATTTAAATCCGATCTATCCAGACCGAAATTTTCGATGTCCAGCGTCGGGGTATAATGCCTTCTTTCTCTGACAGGATTGGTTTTTGTAAACAAATGGCCTCTGGTCCTGTACGCCTCAATCAGGTTGACTACCTTAAATTCCTTTTTGATGTGTTCCGGAACCTCACCGTTGGATGCAGCCTGTGTCGCCTGCTGTACTACAGGAGCTGAAGCGGCCGGAGCCTGAACATATTGAACGTTATCTTCGTCCCCGTAGTTCTCCAAAGCAAAATCGAAGCCCTGAAAAAAGGCTTTCCATGATGGTTCTAAAGAGTCCGGATATTTTAAGTACTGTTGGTATAAATCCTCAATCAACTGAGAATGAGCTGCGTTTAGGAATGAAAATCTGTCCATTATTACAGTTTATCTGTTATTAAAATTTGTTTGTCGAATTAAGCTTCAAATTTAATAAAAAAAACCGACTTGGAACAGCCTTTAAACTATTAAAAAAAGTATAAAATGATTTATTACTTAAATACTGATAATGAGAGTTTCATATTGACATCCTGGTCTTCTGTAGGGCGTTCGATGAAAGTCTGACGGATATCATTAAAACGCATCTCGTCTTTCCTGGCTTTCTGAATTAATTGCTGTATCGCCTTCACTCTTCCGGTATAATTTCCTTTGTAATACATCACATAGTTCTGCGCCGGATTAAGCGTCCTGAAACTGAAATTGTTATCGGTAACCCCAAACTTTTTAGACAACGGAATCCCCAGGAAATAAGAGACTTCCTTGTCTTTATAATTATCGGCATCGGTCACCAGGACCGGATAGCCGAACTCATCATCTTTTTTGCCGAGATCCATCGTGGTATAATTATAAATTTTGTTATAATTCATCACGATATTTTTATACAATGCGTCTTTTTTGTTGGAAGCACTCACATTGATTCCCAGCAAAAGCTTTTCTTCCTCATTTTCAACCATAATGCTGTCGTATTTGATGGCTGCCATCTGGTTGTCCTTCTCCACTTTATTGCCGAGGACATTCTTCAGGTTGGCCATGCTTTTGTCGATATTCTCAGCAAAGCGGTCTTCCGTCCAGAAGTTTTCCACCCTCCGCAAAACGGATAGCTTGGGCGTGTGCACCACCCAAGTAATCTTGGTTTTTTCAGAAGACAGGGCTTTGAATTTAACGTCCACCACGGTCGGGCTTTCGTTCCGGTCTTCGAACAGCTGGTACCTGAGTGATTTATTCGGGTTTTCATACCGGATGAACATCTCCCCGTCGGTATCGTTTTTGGGATCTGCATAGCTGATCGAACTTCCCTGTCCTTCATAAGGGGTATAATAATCGATATCGATCGTTTTGGAACTGGTAAAGAAATTGTTCCAGCGCGTAAAATGCTGCAGGCTGTTGAATTGTGAAAAGACTTTTTCCAAAGGGTAATCGATCTCTTTTTCTATTTTGAAATCTTTATTTTCATCGACAAAATAGTACATCGAAGCCGCATAGGCCCCGACCAGCAAAATAACAAATACCGCTATGATCTTAAAAAAACGCATGACACAAATGTATTGAAAATAACAAGAGTGACCAATATGGCGGCCACTCTGTTTTTGAAATTATTTCAAGGACTAAAAGCAAACTGGTAATGAATATCAATCCTTTTATCCGATATGCGTTCCCGATCTCAATACGGCGCCTTTCTTCACGACGATAATTCCGTCCTGAACCGAGTGCGTTCCGTAATCACCGTCCGGAAGATGCTTCCCTCCGATGATCCTTACATTGTCACCGATATGACAGTTTTTATCTAAGATGGCCTTTTCGATATAGCAATATTTGCCGATTCCCATATTCGGATAGCCGTTGTTATCGTTTTCATTGATTTCTGCCGTACCCTGGTAAAAATCCGAACCCATTACATAAGAGTTAACGATCGTACTTCCTTTGTCGATCCTCGTACGGTTTCCGATTACTGAATTTTCAATTTTATCTGCCATGATAATACATCCGTCTCCGAAAACGGCTTTGCTTACATAGGAACCGTTGATTTTTGACGGCGGAAGCATTCTGGCTCTGGTGTAGATCGGTGAAGAGGAAAACAGGTTGAACTGAGGAAAGTCCTGGCACAGGTCCAGGTTGGCCTCGTAAAATGATTCGATGGTTCCGATATCCGTCCAGTACCCTTCGTACTGATAGCTTAAAGTGGTGTATTTACCGATTGAATTCGGGATGATGTCCTTGCCGAAATCATCTCCAGCCCCTTCATCAAACATCTTTTTAAGGATGCTCTTTGTAAAGATGTAGATTCCCATCGAAGCAAGATACTCTTTTCCGGCACTTTTATTTTCGTCGGAAACTTCCGATTTCAGGCCGTCCAGCATGTCGTAACCCGGCTTTTCAACGAAGGAAGTGATATTCCCCTCATCATCCGAACTCAGGATCCCGAATCCGGTAGCATCTTTTGCGTTAACAGGAATTGTAGCTATAGTTACATCACCGCCTTTTTCGATATGGAAATCCAGCATTTCCTTGAAATCCATCTGGTACAGCTGATCTCCTGAAAGAATCAGGATGTACTCGTAATCGTACTTTTCCAAATGCTTCATCGACTGGCGTACGGCATCGGCCGTTCCCTGGTACCAGCTTTCGTTTTCTACATTCTGTTCCGCTGCCAGGATATCTACGAATCCTTTACTGAAAATATCAAAGTGAAAAGAGTTTTTAATATGTGAATTCAGTGAAGCTGAATTGAACTGCGTTAAAACCAAGATTTTATTCATTCCTGAATTCAGGCAGTTGGAAATAGGAATATCAACCAAACGGTATTTCCCGGCGATTGGTACGGCCGGCTTGGACCTTGAATAGGTAAGAGGGAATAATCTGGTTCCTCTTCCGCCTCCTAAAACAATGGATATTACATTGCGATTCATATGTACATTTATTTTTTATTCTTAATTACCTAATTTTTAAGCGCATCAACTATTCCTTATCGGCTGCGGCTATTTCCGACTCCAGCGTATTGATCTCCTGCTGAAACTTCTGCCTTTCTCGTTTAATGACATCAAGCCATCTCTGTCTTGATTCGATTTTCTTTTCTGCTTTGTCCCGGTCATCTGCTTTGTCCAGGTTGTTTTTCAAACCTTGTATTTCGATTTCCATTTCGGCGATTTTTTTATCGTCCCGGGCCATCAGCTTTTTGAAACCGTCAGCCTGCTTCTGCTTAGGAACGATAAATTTGCTGTGCAGGTGATATGCCGGATCAGACATTCTGCCTACTGTTGCAGCTGTTCGCATTCCTGTGGATAACGACTGATTTCCTGCCGGATTACTTTGTGCAAAAACAGAAACGGATAAGCTCAAAAATCCTAAGTTGAATAAACAATTAAAATTTTTCAATAATTTAGCTATTAGTTATTTATTATTAGTTTTTATATAAATTAATATATTTTTCTGCAGAAGTCTCCCAGGCAAAATCGAAATTCATATTGGCATGAATCAGGTTTTTCATGGCGCCTTTCTGATTATAAATCATCAGTGCCCTGTTCATGGTATGAAGAATATCATCCACCGCCGGGAACGTAAAATTCAGGCCTGCCCCACCTGTCGAAATATCGTTTACCGTATCCCGCAATCCTCCTGTATACCTTACGATCGGAACCGTACCGTATCTCATGGAATACATCTGGTTCAGTCCGCAGGGCTCAACCCTGGATGGCATCAGCAAAAAGTCCGCCGAAGCGTATATTTTATGCGAAAGATGTTCCTTATAGCCGAGATCCAGCGCGAAATTGCTGTAAATATAATCGTATTCCTTCAGCTTATTTTCGATATAGGCATTCCCGGATCCCAGAATCATAAGGTTTAAAGCGCCATGAGTCTGTGTAATACTTCTCCAGACTACATCCGGAAGGAAATCCGCTCCTTTTTCGGTGGCAAATCTTCCGATAAAGGCAAAAAGTGGAAGTTCCGGCCGTAAGCCGTATTCTTTACAGAGCTTTTCCTTATTTTTTTTCTTCAGGGCTACGGCATTTTTACTGTTAAAATTAAAATCCAGCATCGGATCGGTCTCCGGGTTCCAGACCTCCGTATCGATCCCGTTGATAATTCCGTAGGCTTTTCCGAATTCTTCACGTACCAGGCTCTCGAGTCCGCGGAAGCTGATGAAAAGCTCTTCCATATACCCCTGCGAAACCGTAGTAAAAGCATGGGAACATTTAATCATGCTGGCCAGAGGGTTAATCAGTCCTTCCCAATCCAACAGTCCCCATTTATACCGGTCGAACGACGGAAGATAATTGGCCATTTCCCAGCTCATCATGCCCTGGTATTCTCCGTTGTGAATAGTGGCAACGGTTTTCACTCCTTTCAAAAAGGAAAATTCCCAACAGTGTTCTACCATAAAGGGGATCAGTCCCGTATGATAATCGTGGCAGTGCAGGACATCCGGACGGATCTGCATGGCACTGAGCCAGTGAAGCACGCCATGCTGGAAACCGATGAACTGAAAGTTTTCGTCCTGATAACCGTAAGGATTATCACGGTCCAGCAATCCTGGGATTCTTACCATATACAGCTCAAACCCCAAAGCATCCGATTTTTCTTTTAAAACCTGCACCTGCAGCATATTCGGGCCCTGGTGGATGAACCCATCAAAAATGATGTCAAACTCATGGTTATGAACGAAAGATTTGTTGTACCAGGGCATAACAACCTTTGCATCAATTCCTTTAATTTTATTCTGATATTTTGGCAAAGCTCCTACTACATCGGCCAGTCCGCCTACTTTTGCTACCGGATAACATTCCGTGCTGATATGAAATACGGTCATATTTTTCCCTGTCATTTATTGTTTATTATTCTGAGATTTTACTACTTGTTTTTTTACTGTTGAACGGACGCAGTTCAAATACAAAGAAACAGTCCTTTTCTGTGTATTCCTGCTGAACGATAACTGCATAATCGTCTGATCTGAATGTCATGCAAGCGTATTGATCAATATCATTCATATTAAATTGAGAAGATTCAGATTCAAAATGCTGGATTTCAAACCCGATGAAATTCATCCCATCTTTCGAATCATCCTTTAAAATTTCAGACGGTGTCTCTTTCACCTGCTTTTTAGTGACCGACTGGAATTCAAATCTCTTTGATGCTATAAAACCGTTAATCATTGCCATAGCATCGTTTTTTCCTTTAATAAAGGTAATTTCGTCAATTCTGTTATCAGAAAAGCCAATCTTATACCGGTCAATTTTACAGCTGAAAAAATACAGATTGCCGGTAAACTTTGCTTCGCTGACCGGAGGTTCAATTCCGGCAGCTGAAAAGGATTCTAATGTTTCAGTATCGAAATCAGTTCTTATCACCCTATTTTTAATATCATCGTAGTGGCTTCCCAGTACGTCTTCTACCTGAATCATCTTTCTTATCTTTTGTTTTGCTTGCTTCCTTCCCGTTGTTATTTTTTGCTTTCTTTTTCAAAACCACCCCGGCCAGCGGCGGCAGCCTGATGCTGATCGACTTCTGATGTCCTTTGTATTCTTCAGCATCTTCCCTGAAAATATCGGGTTGAACACCACTGCCGGCATATTTTTCGTCATCGGAATTGAAAATGACTTCCCATTGGCTTCCGGCAGCAACGCCGATTTTATAATCCAAAACCCTTGGTGTTAAATTAAGGATAACCATAAGGACATCTTCTTCTTTTTTTCCTTTTCTTAAATAAATATATACCGAGTTATCCGTATCATCCGCTTCCACCCATTCAAAACCTTCCGGGCTGAACTGGGTTTCATAAAACGCCGTTTCATTGCGGTAGAGATGGTTTAGATCCTTAACCGCTGTCTGCAATCCTTTATGAACAGGAAAGTTGAGCAGATGCCAGTCGAGGCTTTTCCTGAAATTCCATTCGCTCGTTTGTCCGAACTCATCCCCCATGAAAAGCAGCTTTGCCCCCGGATGCGTAAACATATAAACGTACAGTGCCCGGAGATTGGCAAATTTCTGCCATTCGTCACCTTTCATCTTATAAATCAGGCTTGCTTTTCCATGCACCACTTCGTCGTGTGACAGCGGCATCATGTAGTTTTCATTGTACATATACATCGAAGCAAAGGTCAGCTTATGGTGAAGGAATTTCCTGTTGACAGTGTCTTCCTTAAAATAAGCCAGCGTATCGTGCATCCAGCCCATCATCCACTTCATCCCGAAACCCACGCCGCCGTCATGAACGGGCTTGGTCAGCATCGGGAAGTCGGAGCTTTCTTCCGCAATGGTAATGATGTTGTCGCCGAATTCTTTATATACTGCAGTATTGAATTCCTGTAAAAACGTTTTGGCTTCCAGGTTGACGTTTCCGCCGTAGATATTGGGTTCCCACTCGCCTTCATTCCGGGAATAATCCAGATGGAGCATGGAAGTTACCGCATCCACCCTTAATCCGTCGGCATGGTACCTTTCCAGCCAGAACATGGCATTGGAAATCAGAAAAGATTTCACTTCGTTTCTTCCGTAGTTAAAAATGTAGGATTTCCAGTCGGGATGAAAGCCTTTCCGCGGATCTTCGTGTTCATACAGGTAAGAGCCGTCGAACTGGTGAAGGCCATTGGCATCCCCTGGGAAATGCGAAGGCACCCAGTCTAAAATCACACCGATGCCGCTCCGGTGAAGCTCATCGATCAGGAACATCAGATCCTGCGGCGAGCCGAAGCGTGAAGTGGCTGCATAAAAACCCGTAATCTGATAGCCCCAGCTGGGATCATACGGATATTCCATCAAAGGCATAAATTCGACGTGGGTAAACCCCATCTCCCTGATATAGGGAATAAGCTTAACGGCAATATCCCGGTAATTCAGAAATTTCTCCGGATGATGTTCGTCCCGCACCCAGGATCCGAGATGCATTTCATACACGGAAACAGGCGCTTTCAGGGTATTTTTCTGCCATCGGCTTTGCATCCATTCTTTGTCCTGCCATTCGTACCAGGTGGTGGAAACCAGCGAGGCCGCCTGGAGATTCTGTTCCCAGCTTAAAGCATACGGGTCGCTTTTTTCCAGAATTTCACCGCGGTGGGTTTCAATGGCATATTTGTATAAGGTTCCCCAGGTAAGGCCGGCGATAAAGCCTTCCCAGATTCCCGAGCCGTCCCAACGGGGAAATAAAGCATGACCGTCCTGATTCCAGCCGTTGAAGTTCCCGATTACCGAAACTTTGCTGGCATTGGGGGCCCAAACGGAGAAGTAAACGCCCTTAACCCCGTCTTTTTCTACAGAGTGCGCTCCGAACCTGTCGTAGAGCTTATAATGCTTACCTTCCCTGAAAAGATAAATGTCCTGATCTGTGAAAAGAGTGTACGTTTTAACCGAATTCATTACGGTCTTCATTTTAATTTTATATTTTTTGAAACTACGGAAAATACCGGTAACCTATATTAATTATGAGTAAATTAATTATTATGTTAGCCGGCTCATGTTGCTAGTTTCTACCAAATATAAAGCTTTTCGGCCAGTAATACCATGATTCGGGAAATTATTTGCCATAAAAAGATTTTTTATAAATTTATCCCTTCAAAATTTAGTAAAGACACTGATGAAGTTTGAACTTTGTACTACAGAACCGGATGAGAGAATTATTTATATTACCGGAAATTTTAACCGCTGGAATCCCAGAGATCAGCGGTTCCGGCTTACCCGGGACGATAACCGGCACTATTCCATTGAAATTGACGACCAGCTGCTGCCCGGGCTCGTGGAATACAAGTTCACCAAAGGCGGCTGGGAAAACGTGGAGCTGGACGGATACGGAAATATTACCCCAAACCGGAAAGCATTGAAATCTTCAGGCACCGCAACGGACACCGTAGAAAAATGGAGGCTGAACTGGGGGCCCTTCAAGGACGAGTATTTTCCGATCGCCGAAATCATTTCGGAGAAATTCTACATCCCTCAGCTTGACCGGTACCGTAAAATATGGGTGCTGCTGCCTTATGATTATTACGATTCCGACAAGAACTATCCGGTGCTGTACCTGCAGGACGCCCAGAACCTGTTCAACGAAGGCAGTGATTACGGAAACTGGGAAATCGACAAAAAGCTTTCCGTACTTTCGGAATATGGCCGCGGAGAGGTAATCATCGTCGCTATCGAGCACGGGAGCGAAGACCGGATCAAAGAATATATTTTCGACAACGATCATGTGGCCAATGGCTCCGAAGGAAAAAAATACATCCGTTTCATCACCGATACTTTAAAACCGTTTGTAGACCGGAACTACCGTACCAAAAGAGACCGTGAAAATACCGGAATCGGCGGAAGCTCGCTCGGCGCCCTGATCAGCATTTACAGCGGTTTCCTGTATCCTGAAGTCTATTCCAAGCTTCTGATTTTTTCGCCCTCGCTTTGGGTGGAACCGAACAATAATTTCCCGATGATGAATTTCAGGGTTCCCTTCAAAACAAAGATCTATCTTTATGGCGGCGGCCAGGAAGGCTCTAAAATGGTAAAAAGGATCCATACCTTTGAAGAGTCCATGAAACGTTGGGAACAGAATGGCCTGTTTGATTTTGAAATCAGGACCAGCATCAACCCGGAAGGCACGCACAGCGAATTTTACTGGTCGCAGGAATTTCCGAGAGCCATCGAATGGCTGTACTACAACAATACCGAAAACCCTGTGGAAGTAAAACCCAAGCAGGACAGCATAAAAAATTAACGTATGAAACTTATCAACAAAAAAAATAAAAACTATACGCAGGTCTTTCATCTTTTTACGGAAGAAGAATGGGCAAAATCCGGCAGGAATTTCCATAAAAACATTTCCACTTTTTTTACCGGGAAGAAGCATGACGTCTTTATTCAGGTCCATGAAGAAGGAACGGTTTATTTTATCGGCCTCGGAAAACTGGGTGTGCAGAGTTTTGAGGTTCAACAGGTGGCCCTGAAATTTTCCCAGACCTACAAAGAAAAAATACAGGCAGTCCCTACACTGGTCCTGGCTGATCTAATGAGTGAAAGACAGTTTGAAGAGTTCATAAAAGGCCTGCTGACCGGGACCTACCACTATCCTTTCGAAAAAACACATGCTTTCTGGAATCCCGGATTCGAACTGCATTTTGAAAATTTAAGCCAGAAAAAGCTAGATCACATCGGTAAAAAAGCGGAAGCCATCAGCAACGGACAGACGGCCTGCCAGGAATGGCTGAACAAACCCGCCAATCTTAAAAAACCGGATATTTTCAGTTTATATCTAAAAAATTTAGCTAAAAAGTACGATATAAAATACACGGTATTCAACAGGAAAAAATGCGAGGAGCTCGGTCTGGGAGCCTACCTTTCCGTGAATCAGGGAAGTGCTTATGACGCGGCATTTACCATCCTTGAATATAAAACCACCGTTAAAAATGCCAGGACTTTCGGGCTGGTTGGAAAATGCGTATTATTTGATACCGGGGGGATTTCCCTGAAAAACCCGGACAACATGCACTACATGAAATCGGATATGGGCGGCGCGACAGCGGTCTTGGGAACTTTAATTTATGCTGCGGAAATGCAGCTCCCGGTGAATATCGTTGCCATTCTTCCCATCACCGACAATGCCATTTCCGAGAAAGCCTTTCTTCCGAGCGACGTCATTACCGCCTACAACGGAAAGACCATCGAAGTGCTGAATACCGATGCGGAAGGAAGAATGATTCTGGCAGACGGACTTTCTTACCTGGCTAAAAATTTTAAAACCGATTTCCTGATTGATCTTGCCACCCTGACGGGAAGCTCCGTACGGATGTTCGGCGATACCTGCGGGGCCTTGTTTTCCAACAGCGAAGAGCTTAAGAATCTCCTTCTTACCACCGGAGACAAGACCAACCAGAAACTTTGGAATTTACCGCTCTGGGACATCTGGAAAGACGACATCCGTTCCGATGTCGCCGATCTCAAAAATATTTCCATGAAACCCATCGGAGACTGTATCGTAGCCGCCAAATTCCTGGAACAGTTTATTGAAAACCATCCGAAGTGGGCCCATCTGGATATTGCCGGCGTTGCCTTCGGAAATGTGGGCTATGCAAAAGAAAAGGCAGCCACCGGATTCGGCGTACAGCTGCTGGCAGATTTAATCGAAAATTATCACTAAAAATTAGTTTATTACAAAAATTCTCTGTATAATTGATAGGATTTTCAAAAGTATACGATATTTTATTTTTTAACATCAAATAATTAAAAAATAAAGATTTTCGCTTTTAAAAATCCATCAAAAAACTAAAAACGTTGTATGGAGGAGAAAACTATAGTGTGCATTTCATGCTATTACAAGGGTTATAATTTCATGAATGAAATGAAAAGACTCGGTAATAAAGTAATCCTGGTAACATCTGAGAATCTCAAAGAGAAAAACTGGCCTTGGCACGCCATCGACGAGATATTTTACATGCCCGAGATCAAACCGTCGGTATGGAACCTCGATCATCTGGTTCAGGGGTTTTCCCATCTGATGCAGACCCGGAAGATCCATGCGGTAATCGCCCTGGATGATTACGATGTGGAAAAAGCTGCCCTTATCCGGGAAACTTTCAGGATTCCCGGGATGGGACAGACTACCCACCGCTATTTCAGAGATAAGCTGGCCATGCGTCAGAAAGCCAAAGATTCCGGTATCAACGTTCCTGAATTTACCGCTGTTTTCAACAATGATGAGGTAAATGCCTTTACCAATCAGGTTCCTGCTCCATGGGTCCTCAAGCCCCGTTCCGAAGCCTCCGCTTCCGGCATTAAAAAACTGACTTCCAGGGAAGATTTGTGGGAGGCCCTGAACAACTTAGGGGAAGAGCGTCACCTTTTTTTACTGGAAAACTTTAAGCCCGGCGATGTCTATCATGTAGACAGCCTTACCTTCAATAAACAAATCGTTTTTACCTCTGCTTCAAAATATCTTGCCCCGCCGATGCAGGTCTCCCATGAAGGCGGCGTTTTCAGGACCAAAACATTAGGGCCCCATTCGGTTGAATATAAGGCGCTGGAAAAGGCCAATGCCCAGGTGCTTTCCAGTTTCGGACTGATGAACGGTGCTACCCATACCGAATTTATCAGAAGCCGGGACAACGGAAAATATTACTTTCTTGAAACTTCCTCACGGGTAGGCGGTGCCCATATTCCCGATCTGGTGGAAGCATCCACCCGGATCAACATCTGGAAAGAATGGGCAAAGATAGAAGACGCACTGCTTCGTGGTAAAAAGTATAAGATCCCGAAACCGACCGGGTATTATTCCGGACTGATCATCGCCCTGATTAAAGATAAAGAACCTGATTATAGTCAGTTTGAATGTGAAGAAGCCGTAAAATTCCTGCCGATTGATTATCATGCGGGCATCGTTTACCGATCAGAGGATGCGGATGTCGTACAGGAAAAACTGGATCAAGCCGCTGAAAAAATCCAGGCTGAAATGCTGAGCATTCTCCCTCCGAAGGATAAGCCTACCTCCTGAATTTTTAAATATTAACAGCAATACGCCGGAAACGGGACAAACCGGTATAATTTCAGGTTTTGCCTTCCGTTTAAATCAAAAGCAGAGATCAAGAGCTGAAAACCTTTTAACTCCAAATAACAAAAAATGCCGAAAATAGAACATACCGATTATTATTCACATATTTTAGGAACAAGCCTCCAAGTTGAGGTCACGGGCCATTACGGCTACCCGATCATCATGTTCCCGACTTCACAGGGGCTTTATACCCAGAACCACGATTTTCAGCTGAACGGAAGCATCAACTGGTTTGTGGAACAGGGAAAAGTAAAACTCTACAACATCCAGACGATCGACAGCCGGAGCTTTTACGATGAAAGCATTCCGCCGCAGGAGAGAATCCGGAATTACGAAAAATATGTACAGTTCCTGATCAGGGAATTCGTGCCTTATATTCAGAAGCTTCATAATACCTACCGTGTAGCCGTAGCCGGCGCAAGTTTCGGAGGATATCATGCTGCCAATTTTGCCTTCCGGTTTCCGGATGTGGTGTCGCATTTATTCTGCCTTTCGGGAGCATTCAGCATCAGGAATTTTATGGACGGCTATTCCGATGATCTGGTATACTTCAATTGCCCCAGGGAATTCGTAAAAAATGACGAAGCCTGGAAATACAAACACCTGCATATCGTGCTGAGCACATCCGATCAGGACATCTGCAGGGATAAAAATGCGGAAATGGCCGAAATCCTGTCATCAAAAGGAATCGATTTCTGGTACGATGAAAAGAAGTGGATCAACCATGACTGGCCGCTCTGGCGAATGGTATTCCCCACTTTTATCGGAGCATTTTTTTCATAAAACTGACTGAACTATAAGCACAAAGAATCTTAATGCGAAGTCCGTAAAGATTTTTTTTCGACTAACTGTCTTTAAGTTTGCCAGGAGATTCTGCTCAGCTAAGCACACAGAGATTAAATTAAAAGATCATCATTAATTCAGATCTCAATCAAAATATTCAATAATTAACAAAAATAAAAAAATACATTATGGCTAAAAAAGTAGGAATTTTGTTCGGGATGGAAGATACGTTTCCCTGGGCATTTATCGATAAAGTGAATGAATTGGGCAGTGGGGAAATCGTTGCCGAACCGGTAAATATCGATAAGCTTGAACAGGGTGCCGATTACGGGTATGCCGTAATTATCGACCGGATTTCGCAGGATGTGCCCTTTTACCGGGCTTACCTGAAAAATGCAGCGCTGAACGGAACGTATGTCATCAATAATCCTTTCTGGTGGAGTGCCGACGAAAAGTTTTTCAATAATGCTCTGATGACGAAACTGGGCATCCCTCTTCCGAAAACCGTCCTTCTCCCTTCTCATGAAAGGCCGACCAACACTTCGGAAACCTCATTCAGAAACCTGCAGTTTCCTCATGACTGGGAATATATTTTCGATTATGTGGGATTCCCGGCGTATATGAAACCTCACGACGGCGGCGGCTGGAGAAATGTTTACCGCGTCGACAGTCCGGAAGACCTATGGGCCAAACTTGGCGAAACGGAGCAATTGGTGATGATGGTACAGGAAGAAATTATTTTCGACGATTATTACCGTGTGTACTGCCTGGGCCAGAAATACGTACACATCATGCCGTACGAACCGAGAAACGAACCTCACCTGAGATATGAAACAACGCATAAAACCGGGGGCAAAGAACTTAAAAAGATTTTGAAAACCATCCATGACTATACGCTTAAAATGAACAGGGCACTGGGCTACGATTTCAACACGGTGGAGTTTGCCGTACGCGACGGAATTCCGTATGCCATTGATTTCTGCAATCCGGCTCCCGATGCCGACCGCAATTCGGTAGGGGAAGAAAACTTTGCCTGGATCGTAGAGCATGCCGCTAAATTAGCCGTTGAAAAAGCGAAAGAATATGTTCCCGGCAAGCCGAACATCTCCTGGGGAACTTTCGTTAAAGATTCTGTAAAATAAGAACCTCTGAAAACACAAAAAAATGCATCAATTTACTATCGGAATCGAAGAAGAATATCAGATCATTGATGTTGAGAGCAGGGACCTGATTTCTCATGTTTCGAAAATCATCGAAGGCGGGAAAGCGGTTTTAAGTGAAAATTTAAAGCACGAAATGCACGAATCCATGATCGAAATGGAAACCGGCATCTGCCAGAATATCCAGGAGGCCAAAGCGGAACTGACGAACCTGAGAAGTCACCTCATAAAAACCGCCCACGAACAGGGACTCCGGGTTTCCGGCGGCGGGACCCATCCTTTTTCCAACTGGGAACACAACACCATTACCAACGGGGAACGGTACAATAAAATCGTGGATGATATGGGCGATGTGGCCCGTGGAAATTTAATCTTCGGTCTTCATGTCCACATCGGAATCCCGAACCGTGAAGAAGGCGTAAGGATCCAGAACGTAATGCGGTATTTTCTGCCGCACGTGTACGCCCTGTCTACCAATTCTCCTTTCTGGATCGGAAGAAATACGGGTTTCAAATCATACCGTCAGGAAATTTTCGTAAAATTCCCGAGAACCGGAATTCCGAGTTTCTTCAATTCCCTGGCAGAGTTCGACAGCTATGTTGATTTGCTGGTAAAAACGGGCACCATTGACAATGCCAAGAAAATCTGGTGGGACCTGCGGGTTCACCCGTTCTACCCTACCATTGAGTTCAGGATCTGCGATATGCCTTTACGGATCGATGAAACCGTATGCCTGGCTGCCATTATGCAATCCCTGGTGGCCAAGATCTACAAACTGCACCAGCAGAACCTGAGCTTCAGAAGTTACCGCAGGCTTTTGCTGAATGAAAATAAATGGAGGGCTTCCAAAAGCGGAATTGATGCCCACCTGATTGATTTCGGGAAAGAAGAATCCGTTCCTTATCCTGATTTGCTAAAAGAGCTGCTTGAATTTATCGACGATGTCGTGGATGATCTGGGATGCCGGAAAGAAGTGGATTATGCCTGGACGATCCTCGAAAACGGAACCGGTGCAGACCGCCAGCTGAAGGTATTTAACGAAACCGGCGACCTTACCAAAGTCGTGGATTATATGATCTCTGAAACGGAATACGGAATCACCCACAGCGAAACGGCTTTATAATATTTCGGTAACTTTGCAAAAATAATGCGGTATGAAAGATATACGAATGGCTTTGCTAGACATGAACAACAATCAGGCAAACCAGGGATTTAAGAATATTAAAGAAATCTCCGAAGCTTTTCAGCAAGGCACGGAAGAACATGTACATATTGAAACATTTGATGTAAGGTTTAAAAATGAAATGCCGGCCATTGCGGATTTCGACATTTTCATTTCCTCAGGCGGGCCGGGTGACCCGCACCGGGAAGGACTGGAATGGGAAGACCGGTTTGCCGCTTTTCTGGACGGAATTTTTGAGCATAATCAATCGGGTGACCGGAAGAAATACCTGTTCCTGATCTGCCATTCTTTCCAGCTGGCCGGCATCCACTGGAAACTCGGAACCATCAACAGAAGGAAGTCCTACTCTTTCGGGGTAATGCCGATTCACAAAACCGAAGAAGGCGAACAGGAGTTTCTGCTTAAAAATTTACCGGATCCCTTCTACGGCGTGGATTCAAGAGCGTTCCAGTTTATTGAGCCCGATTACAATCGTTTTGAAGAATTGGGAATGCATATTGTTGCCATTGAAAAATTCCGGCCTCACATCAACCTGGAAAGAGCGGTAATGGCCGTGCGCTTCTCGGAAGAGATTTTCGGTACCCAGTTTCATCCCGAAGCCAATCCTGCCGGAATGATCGAAAACCTGAAGGTCGAAAAAAACAAAGCCGCCATGATTGAAAATTTCGGGATGGAAAAATACCTGGAAACCATCGACCGGATTGATGATGAAGACAAAATTCTGCTTACGCAGGCACAGATTCTCCCACGATTCCTGGACCACGCGAAAAAGAATCTTCTGAATCAGGCCCGGGCAACCGTTTAATTACAACCAACAGAAATATTCAAAAATCGGGCTCCATGTCCGATTTTTTAAATCACAAAAAGGAAAAGAATATGATCCCAAAATACAGAAAGCAGTTTAATCAGGAATTCTCAAATGAAAAATACGCTCAGCTGAAAGAGATCCTGAAAGAAAAAAGCGGTATCGAGCCCGCATTCAGGATATCGGAAAGCCCGCTGTTCCTGACCAGAGAATTCAAAGCCAAACTTCTGGAGGCCAGCGACAGCATTATCGACCAGATTAAAGCTTTACCGGCAGAAACCTTACGGAAAGCAATCCCGGAAAACTGTCGCGTCCCGAACGACACGCATCAGCCGCATTTTTTCACCATCGATTTCGGAATCTGCAAAAGTGAAAACGGCGAAATAGAGCCACAGCTGATCGAGCTTCAGGCATTTCCTTCCCTCTATGCTTTCCAGAGAACTTTTGAAGATACGTTTTGTGAAGTTTATCCATTCCTTTCGGAAATAAGGAACAAAATGCCGGATGAGACCTTTAAAAATTATTTAAAAGAACTGATTGTAAGTAATGAAGACCCCGAAAATGTCGTCCTTCTTGAAATTTATCCCGAAAAGCAGAAAACCGTAATCGATTTCCTGTTCACGGAACAGCTGCTGGGCATTAAAACGGTTTGCCTGACCAAAATAAAAAAGGAAGGCAAAAAATTATTTTACGACAACGACGGAAAGCGGACTGAAATTAAAAGAATTTACAACCGCGTTATTTTTGATGAGCTCGACAGGATCCCGGATCTGAAAACGGAGTTTGATTTCCGTGAAGAGGTGGATGTAACCTGGGTTACCCATCCGAACTGGTTTTTTAAGATTTCCAAATTCCTGCTGCCGCTTCTGCAGCATCCTTTTGTCCCGAAAAGCTACTTCCTTCATGAATTTCCGGAACATGAAGACCTTGGAGATTTTGTATTGAAACCCCTTTTCTCCTTTGCCGGCAGCGGCGTGAATTTGAATCCGACCCGGGAAATCACTGATGCTATTGAGGACAGGGAAAACTACATCCTGCAACGAAAAGTGCAGTACGAGCCTGTTTTTGAAGATATCAACGGCGATTTTGCCAAAGCGGAGATCAGATTATTGTACATCTGGCGCGAAAAAGATGAACACCCGATCCTTTTGGAAAACCTGGGTAGAATGACCAAAGCCGCCATGGTGAATGTCGACTTCAATAAGAAAGATGCGATCTGGATCGGAAGCTCCAATGCTTTTTTTGCGGAAGAATGATTTTAAAACTGATATACGATGGAAGAAATCTCAGCTTTTCAGGATTTTGAAACAAAAGGAAATTTTATAAGAAATCGACTTATCACTTTATGGAATTACCGCCGTTCATCCTTACAGGTTGCCGGGAATGATTACCACCTGTTAATAATATTCAAGGGAATTGTAGCCTACGGACTCTGGTTCGAGCACAAATGGGCAGTTCAGGCTGCTATTATTGATGCCATCATTGGGATTGGCGTCTGCATCATTATGATGGTGGTTATTCCGTTTACCATTCCGAATGTCAGCTTTACGATAAGACTGGAATTGATCCCGCTGTATTTTTATCTGGTGAAAATGCAGAAAATAAAATCAACCTGGGAAAATCATTAAACACCAAACCTCCGGAAATCCGGAGGTTTTGTTTTATTTTTTATTTCAGGATACCCAATACCTGCTTAAAATATAATACCTGTTTTCATACTCAGTAACAAAACACATATCATACAATGACTCAATCTTTTGAACCGAAGCAATTTCTTTCGCAAAAAGGGTACTGATGAGACCTGAAAGCGTGCGGGCATAATACTCAGACTTGTCTATTGGCTGCTCCCCTGCTCCAAATGCTCTGGCTATGAATTTCAAAAGTTCATCTTTATAATGACTTACCTGAATGAGTGCAGGTTCGCTTATCCTCTTTTCCAGCAGATTATCCAGGGAATCTTTTTTATAAAATTCCAGGCCTTCCCGGTAGGTATCGTCCCAAAACTGTTCGTACAAATACCGATTGATGAATAACAGAGCGCCTTCGATACGGCTTAGTTTATTATCTTCATTAAGCATACTTTTATCATAATCAACAGAAACCGGATACTTTTTCTCTGCGAAATAGCTGACGTTTTCATATGGATCGTTTATTTCCAGATAGTTTCTGAGATCTTTCCGCGAATGATTCATTTCAGCTTCCAGATAAAATTCTCTTCCCGAATTCAAATCATCTCTTCTGATATAACCATCGGCAGCAGCATCAATAATATCAAAATGTTTCGGCATGGCATAGCCGACGGCAAAATTATCATCAGCAATGAGGTAAAACCTTGTTTTGCTCTCATGAAGACCAAATCCTACGACCAGGTAGTCATCCAGGTTTTTATAATTGGAGAGATCTTTTTTAAACCGTACTTTCATTTTTTCGTATTCAATCCTATTCAAAGTTTCGGCGGCACCTGAGATGCCGCCGAAACTTGTTTTATATCCTGTTTTGTTACTGAACCTTATCGTCCTCCATCAGTTCCCTAGCCTGATATTCCTGGACCAGATCGATCGCGTTGGAAATCACATCGCTCAGAGCGGTGATGAAAGTCCCTTCTTCGGCCATTCCCATGGCGTGTTTCAGGGCTTCAATTTCTTTAGGAATAATCTCGTAGCTCACATCCCGTCCGGAAGACTGCATCCCTTCGATGATCAGCCCGTTGATCTCGTCTTCGGTTCTGCCGCGAAGGTGCTTTTCGTTGCGGATGATAATGTGGTCGAACATTCTTCCGGCAATCTTTCCGCATTCCCGGATATCACCATCCCTTCGGTCGCCGACTCCCGAAATGATGCCTATCTTTTTGGTAGATTCCACATTTTTAAGATAATCTTCAATCGCTTCATAGCCGGCCGGATTATGGGCAAAATCAATTAAAACCTTAAAATTTTTGAACTTAAACACATTCAGCCGTCCCGGAGTAAGCTGTGCACTTGGGATGAAAGTCCGGAGGGAATTTGAAATATCTTCGATTCCGAAACCGTGAAGGTAAGACGCAAGACTGGCAGCGAGTACATTTTCAATCATGAATTTGGCTTTTCCTTCCATGGTAATCGGGAAGTCTTTGGCTTTTCCGATCCTGATCTTCCAGTCTCCTTTTTTAATGGTGACGAAACCTTCTTCGTAGACACAGGTGATTTTTCCGTCTTTTGCAAATTTTCTGATGTGCGGGTTATTTTCATCCATACTGAAGATCGCAATATTGGAATGCAGGTCGTTGATGATCCTCATGGAATATTCATCGTCGGCATTCATGACGCTCCAGCCATTTTTCTTTACGCTATCGAGAACTACCCTTTTAACACGGGTGAGATCTTTCAGGTTATGAATATCATTCAATCCTAGATGGTCTTCCTTAATGTTGGTCAACACCCCGATGTCACATTGGGAGAATCCTAATCCTGAACGTAAAATTCCGCCTCTGGCTGTTTCCAGAACGGCAAATTCAACGGTAGGATCCTTCAGAATGAATTCCGCCGAAACAGGACCGGTTGTATCGCCTTTGGTCAGCATCGTATTCTGGATATAAATCCCGTCCGAAGTGGTAAAACCTACCCGGTATCCGTTGCTTTTAACAATATGGGAGATCAATCGTGTGGTGGTGGTTTTCCCGTTGGTTCCCGTTACCGCAATAATCGGAATGGTAAACGGTTTACCCTGGGGATACAGCATATCGACTACCGGAGCGGCTACGTTTCTCGGCAATCCTTCGCTTGGAGCCAGGTGCATCCTGAATCCCGGAGCTGCATTCACTTCAATGATCGCACCACCGCTTTCTTTCAGAGGCTGGGTCAGGTTTTCCGCCATGATATCGATTCCGCAGACATCCAGTCCGATGATTTTCGACACCCTTTCTGCCATCGTAATGTTTTCGGGATGAACCATATCGGTAACATCAATGGAAGTCCCTCCGGTAGAAAGATTGGCAGTAGATTTTAAATACACCACTTCCCCCCTTTGCGGAACGGTATATAAACTATAATGAAGCTTTTCGAGAAGCTCTGTTGTATCTTTATCGATCAGGATTTCCGTTAAAACATTTTCATGTCCGTAACCTCTTCTTGGATCATTGTTCTCTTTGTCGATCAATTGCTGAAGATTCAGTTCGCCGTCCCCTACCACATGGGCAGGAACCCTTCTTGCAGCGGCCACCATTTTATTGTTGATCACCAAAACCCTGAAATCATAGCCGGTAATGTATTTCTCTACGATAACTCTGTTGGAGTATTTCTGGGCGTGTTCGAGGCCTGTTTTTGCAGCTTCCCAATCATTTACATTAATGGAAGATCCTTTTCCGTGGTTGCCGTCCAAAGGCTTGATCACCACCGGATATCCTATTTTTCTTACAACGGCATCCAAACCTTCCTCATCGGTGATCAGGTCTCCGACCGGAACAGGAATCGCCGCGTCGTGCAGCATTCTTTTCGTTAACTCTTTATTACATGCAATATCTACGGCAATAGAGCTCGTATTTCCGGTAATTGTTGCCTGGAACCGCTGCTGATTGACGCCATATCCCAGCTGAACCAGAGAATTCGTTCCCAGACGGATCCATGGAATCCTGCGGGAAACCGCTTCCTGTACGATACTTCCGGTAGAAGGTCCTAGACGGACGCGCTCCCTGATTTCCTTTAACGTTTTGATACAGGCATTCAGATCATATTCTTCCCCTTTGATCAATGCTTCGGCAATAGCCACAGACTGTTCCGCAGCATAGATCCCTGCATTTTCTTCGATATAATTGAATACGACATTATAAACACCCGGCGTCCTGGTCTCACGGGTTCTCCCGAAACCGACATCCATTCCTGCTAGGGTCTGAATTTCAAGGGCGATATGCTCGATCACATGGCCCATCCACGTTCCGGTCTCTATCCTATGGAAAAAACCGCCTTCCGTACCTTCGGAACACCGGTGCGAAAATAATGACGGAATCAGTTTTTCGATCCTCTCCCGGAAGCCATCTATTTTATTGGTAGGAAAATTTTCCATTTCTTCAAGGTCCAGCCTCATCTGTATCAGCTTCTTTCTTCTGATACTCCAAATATTAGGGCCGCGCAACGCCTGTATCTTTTCAATTTTCATAGTCTATTTGCATTTTTAATAGTTTACAATAACTGCATTTAATACCAAAGATAATGCAAAACCCCAAACGAAACTATACCACAATTAAACATTTGTAAAAAATAAGTGAAAATCATCAGTAAATACTAAATCATGATAAATAATTTCAATAGGAACGAATTTTTCTACCTGTTAATAATTTTTTAACTTTGCAGCCTATGACTAAACCAGTTGGAAAATTAATTGTGATCGGGGGTGCTGTTAATAAAGGCAGTTTTGCTGAAACCGATTTTGATCAGAACATAGAAAAAAACCTCAATTTCTTTGAAAGAGGGATTCTCAGGAAAATCATCAACGAATCTAAACATAAGGAAGATTCGGTGATCGAAATTATTACAACCGCCTCTCAGATTCCGCAGATTGTAGGATCCGAATATAAGAAAGCATTTGAATTTTTGGGTGCCCGGAACGTGAATATCCTGGATGTCCATAACCGGGATGAAGCCAATTCCGATGCTATCGTGGCGAGGGCCAATGCGGCCGACGTCGTGATGTTTACCGGAGGAGACCAGCTGAGGCTCACTTCCATTCTGGGCGGAACACGATTTCATGATACGATTTTACTGAAATACCAGGAACAGGATTTCATTTATTCCGGAACCTCTGCAGGAGCTGCTGCAGCCTCTGAAAATATGATTTATCAGGGAAGCAGTTCGGAAGCCCTGCTGAAAGGGGAAATCAAGACCACACAAGGCCTGGGATTAATTGATAATGTAATCATCGACACCCATTTCGTGCAGCGGGGACGGATCGGCAGGCTGTTCCAGGCAGTGGTGAATAACCCGAGAACGCTGGGCATCGGCCTGGGCGAGGATACGGGACTATTTATTCATAATGAAGTCATGACGGCTGTTGGTTCGGGACTGGTGATCCTGGTGGACGGCAGATTTATCAAGGATACCAACCTTACCAATATCAACCTTGGAGAACCTATTTCCATTGATAACCTGACGGTACATGTACTTTCTATGAACGATCATTATGATCTGACGACAAAGATCCTGACGATCGAAAACTCACAGTTTAATCCGATTCCGCAGGACCGTTAACTATAATTGATTGTGGATGATTGATCGTTCACCGGTCTAAAACGGTTAATCACCCTCAACTGCAAATCAAACCCATTGATCAACCATTAATTACAAAATATATGAAAATTATCATCCACGGCGGGTTTTTCTCCGAAAGCGACCAGAGCCATGAAGTAAAGACGGCTAAACAGGATTCGCTTAAAGGCATTGCTGAGAAGGCATTTGAGTATTTAAAGACCCATTCTGCTTTTGAGGCAGTGGCATATGCTGTTTCCCTGCTTGAAGATGACGAACTGTATAATGCAGGAACCGGCTCCCAGATTCAGGGTGACGGAATCATCCGCATGAGTGCAGCAATCATTGATGGGGAAACTGAAAAGATGAGCGGAGTAATTAATATTGAAAATGTAAAAAACCCGATTCTCGTAGCTAAAGCACTCATCGGAGAAGACGACCGCGTGTTAGGTGGAAACGGTGCAAAAAAATATGCAGACGAACATGGATTCGAGAACCACTCTACCGAAATTCCGAAACGGCGAAAGGAATATGAAGAAAAGCTGAAGAACGGCGGAAAAGGAACTGTAGGCTGCGTTGCCATTGATAAAGACGGGAAACTGGCTGCTGCCACCTCCACCGGAGGCAAAGGATTTGAAATACCGGGACGGATCTCGGATTCTGCAACGGTTGCCGGAAATTATGCCAATTCTTTCTGTGCCGTAAGCTGTACGGGCGTAGGAGAAGATATCGTAAGCAATGCGACCGCAGCTAAAATCGTAACCCGGGTTACCGACGGCCTGACCTTGGAAGAAGCGTTCAGCAAAACCTTTAACGAATTAAAGGCTATAGACGGCTTTGCCGGAGCGATTGCTATTGATAGAGAAGGAAACCTGTTTCATCAGGATTCCCATCCGACAATGGTTTTTGCCGATTTTGACGGGCAAAATTTTGAAGTATTCAAATAATTTTAACATTATTTTATCATTCGGTTATTTTTTTTGGCACGTATTTTACATAATGATTAGTATCAAACATTAATATTAATATTTAAAAAATAGAAATCATGGGAAATAAAACGAAAGGTTTATTGGCATTAGTAGGTTTAGGAGCATTAGCATACTGGAAATACAAAAACTCTTCTGATGAAGATAAGCAAATGGTGAAAGATAAGATCAATACCGCCAAAGACAACCTGAATAAGTGGAGCAGCGACATTAAGGATAAAGCAAATAATGTAGCGTCTCAGGTAAAAGACAGAGCTAACGAAGTAGCTTCTCAGGTAAAAGATAAAGCAAATGATGTAGCTTCTCAGGCACAGGATAAAGCTGAAGATCTGAGAAATAAAACACAGGAAGCGTTAAGCTAAACCAGTTTATTTTAACATTCATATATAGGAAGTCATTGTAGTTTTGAATTACAATGACTTTTTTACGGCTTCAAGAGCATAGACCATCGGGATTTTGTTGCCAAACTTCAGAATTCTCCATTTACCTTTTTCAAACTCATCCGTATGCCGGAAACAGGGATACGGCGACCAGTCAAACTATTTGAATTGCAGGACTTCCATTCCATTCAGAATCAGATTCTGAAGAACATCTGCGAGAGAATGGTTCCACATCACATAATCCTTTACAAGATCTGCCGACTGATCGGCATAGGTTCCTTCATAGGTTTCGGCGATCGGTTTTTCATTAAAATAATTATACCTGATGCCTTCAAAATCGTCATCAGACATCCATACCACCGGGTGGAATTCTGCCATGATGAATTTTCCTCCCGGTTTTAAGAAAACGGTTGATGATTTCAGACCACTTTTTTAAATCAGGAAGCCAGCCGATGGTTACGTAGCTGGTAAAGACCATATCGAATTCCCGGTCAAGCATATTAGGCAGGTTATACAGATCTGTACAGATAAATTCCGTCTCCGTTTTTGCTTTTTGAGCCAGTTCCTTTGCGGCTTCAATAGCCTTATCTGAAAGATCAACTCCGGTGACTTCGGCTCCCAATCTTGAAAAAGAAATGGAATCCTGCCCGAAATGACATTGCAAATGCAGAATGCTTTTACCGGATATTTCTCCCAGAAGCTCAAGTTCAATAGAATTTAACGATGTTCTCCCCTTCAGAAACTCATCTACAAAATAAAACCGGATTTCAGATGAGGTTCCACCTTGGCGTTCCAGGACTTCCTGTTAGTTTCCAGATAATTTTCCATAGTTAATGTTTTTCAGTTCGGTTCATTTCGCTTCCCTCATTTTTCATAAATACCCTGTTCAGGTTTGTAAACGGCGCCAGGCCGGCAACATAGTCCTGTGCAGCCCCGCAATAGTTTTAAAGCCTTTCAAGCAACTTTTTTTTCTGTTCGGCAAATTCCTGTTCCGTCAGAACACCCATTTCCTTTAATTTGCCCAGTTTTTCAAGCTGCTGAATAATGACTTCTGCCGATTCTTTAGAGGATGTCTGTGAAATGTTTTCATGATTGCTTGTCTGCCGAAACGGGGTTTCCTGATCCGGAAGATGATACAGATTAAAAGAAGAAGCCTGAATTTGTTGTTGTTGTTGTTGTTGTTGTTGTTGTGAAGCAGACTGGCTTATATTACCATTCAGGTATCGATTGAAAGCATGGCTGAAGTTTCTGCCGTCATTTTTATTATGAAGCTTGAATTCTGCTGAAGAACCGCTTTTAGGAATAATTTTAAGGGTTGAATACAGAAGGCTTTCCACGTGATCAACAGAACGGATATTGTGATAGGGATATTCATCGATCTGCACATTACCCAAAAGCTTTTTGTCGATAAAAACCACTCTTTTATGGGTTGAAAACAGAAGTCCTTCTATTTTTCCGGGAACGGTTAATGCTTCTGCAATGGCAATTAGCTTTTCATCTCTTTCCAAGATATTGACCAGTTCTTTTACTTCAGCATTCGCCAGGATACTTAATCGCGCATTCAGGGCAACAATCTGATCCTGAATTTCATCAAACCTCGTGGGTATTCCACCGAATCCGAAAGTCGGTACCCCTGTATTCTGGAAATCTGAAGAGACGGGATGCTCAGATATGCCGATTTTTCCCTGAAGAATAATTCCTCTGATTTCAGGAAGAAAAAACTGACTGAGATTATTAATTACATCTCTGTTGAGGGAAGCAGCCCGGTTCAGACAGCTGTTGCACAACAAATGGCCATCGGCCAGTTTATTTTCACCCGCCGCAGTATCCATTGAGGTTAATGGGTTCCCGCATAATCCGCAAATCGTATTCATTACCTATTAGTTTAAAGTTTTGACTTACAAATTACAAAATCATTTTGTTTTTACAGGCTTTATAGAAAAATAAGTGCAGTTCATCTGGATGGTGATTGTGATATTTGCAGGAAAAACTTCCAGCCTGCAGCTTCTTTCATTCAACCCGTTAATAGGAATTACTTATTTAAACCTTCTTTTCATTTTTCATCCTTTATCACAAGAGAAGTGTAAAGACTGAATGTTTTCCAGCCCATCGATTCATATAAAAGCTTACCTTGTCCGGTAGCGACCAAGAAATTCTGAGAAACTCCTTTTGATACCGCAATCTGATGAAGCTCTTTTATTACCTTCGTCGCCAGCCCCTTGCGTTGGTGGCTTTCTTCAGTTTTTACACGGTCGTAAATGGCCAGTCCGTCAACGATAATCAATCGTCCGATGGCGGCCTCTCCTTTATTTTCAGTATTAATTCTTACAACAAATAAATCCGGCTGCTGCTCAAAAATTTCTATAGAATAGCCTTTCGGCATTGGCTTTCCATGCTTATCCATTTTTTCCGGACCATACATCATATATCCCTGCGGCTGCATTTTCCACCGCTGAGGAATAAGCCTGATCAATTCTTCACGAGGTGCGCAGACCTTGAGGTAAATCCAGGGCTCACGGATAGATTCCGCAAGCCCGATAAAATCTTCGTTTATCTCCGGAAATACATATCTTACTTTCTGCGTTTCGTCTCCAACAAGAACCCGGTATCCTGACTTCCAGGGTTCCGGCAAAGGCTTGCCCCTGGATATGGACCATCCTTTAAGCCATTTTCCCAAAAGATCTTCCGGAACCTGATGCATTATTTATTTAAAAAGTCTTCTAAGGAAACGGTTTTCTGCTCTCCTGCTTCCAGATCTTTGTAAGTGACCATTCCGTTTTTAATTTCTTCTTCCCCCAGAAAAACAAGGTTTCTGATGCCCTTCTTTTCAGCATACGTAAACTGTTTCCCGATTTTGGCATTTTCAGGATAGATCTCAGCGGAAACTCCTTTTTCCCTCAGCTGTCTGATCAGTTTTAAAGCTTCCACGGTTTCATCTCCTCCGAAATTGGCAAACAGGTATTCCATTTTGGAAGTTGCCTGCTCAGGAAAAAGTCCCAGTTCCTCCATGACCAGGTAAATCCGGTCCAGTCCGAAGGAAATCCCGATTCCCGGGATATTTTTAACGCCAAAAACCTCGGTAAGGTTGTTATATCTCCCGCCACCGCCGATAGAACCCATCTGCACTTCATCCGCTTTCACTTCGAAAATGGCACCGGTGTAATAATCCAGACCTCTGGCTAAAGTAATATCGAATCTCAGGTTCTGAATATCCGTGCCAAGGTTTAAAGATTGGGTAATAACGGTTTCCAGTTCCTCCACCCCTTTCAACCCGGTTTCGTTTCCTGCAAATTTTTCTTTAAGCTGCAACAGGTTCTCCAAAGCATCATCAGACTGCGTAAACAGGAAGTCCAGCTTATCAATGGATTCCTGGGTAATTCCGCGTTCCACCAATTCTTTTACAACGCCTTCTTTCCCGATTTTATCCAGCTTATCCAACGCTACCGTAAAATCGATCAGCTGATCGGTGATACCGGCAAATTCTGCCAGTCCGGAAAGGATCTTTCGGTTGTTGATATGAATGGTTACCGGAATACTAAGCTCGGCAAACGATTTCAGGTAAAGCTGAACCAGATCCACTTCCTGCAGAAGGCTTTCGCTTCCTACCACATCGGCATCACACTGGTAAAACTCCCTGAATCTTCCTTTCTGCGGACGGTCGGCCCTCCATACCGGCTGGATCTGGTAACGCTTAAAGGGAAAAGTGAGCTGGTTATGGTTCATGGCTACAAATCTTGCAAAAGGTACCGTAAGGTCGTAACGGAGAGCCTTCTCTGAAATCTGGGAAATCAGCTTCTGATGGCTTTTATTCTCCCAATCCTCCTGATTCACCTTTGAAGTATAATCCCCTGAATTTAAGATTTTAAAAATCAGCCGGTCTCCTTCTTCCCCGTATTTTCCCGTTAAAGTGGAAAGGTTTTCAAAGCTTGGCGTTTCCAGCGGCTGAAACCCGAATAATTCGAAATTTTTCTGGAGTATATTGATGATATATCTTCTTCGGGAAACTTCCAATGCGGTAAAATCTCTCGTTCCTTTTGCTAAACCTGGTTTCATTTTATAACAGATAAATGATGATTAATATTTATAAGCAGCAAAAATAAGGAATTGAGCGGACTTTTCAGACAAACAAAAAAGCCGGAGAAAAATAATCTCCGGCTCCGGGTAAAAAATAATATTTCCCTCACTTGTGTTTCCACCTGTCATCAGATGCTTTCCAGAAGCTCCAGAATTTCCTCACCATAGTTTTCAATCTTATGTTTTCCGAAACCTTTAATATCCAGAAGTTCTTCTTTTCTTGCCGGCTTGTATTTGGCAACCGACAACAGTTCTTTATTGGTCGCGATGAAATAGGTCGGTAGGTTCTGTTCTTTTGCTTTTTCAGAACGCCAGCATTTCAGGGCATCCAGAATCGCCGTTTCATCAGAGGTCAGCGTATCGTCTTCTGCGGAATATTTTACAGGCTTCGGCTC
This sequence comes from Chryseobacterium hagamense, assembly GCF_007991455.1. Taxonomy (GTDB): domain Bacteria; phylum Bacteroidota; class Bacteroidia; order Flavobacteriales; family Weeksellaceae; genus Chryseobacterium; species Chryseobacterium hagamense. The sequence continues at coordinate 587,360 of NZ_BJYJ01000001.1, forward strand.
CTTTACGGAATCTTTTGCCATTTTGATTTCGTCAAAATACATAACCACAGACCAGTAATTTTCATCATTTACAAAGGCCGTCTCCACTTTGATGATGTCATGCGATTCTAAAAAAGCATCCAGCATCTTCTGATCGGTATGAAGATATTCTTCATCAACTCTTATTTTAAAAACTTTTACTTTCATGGCTGTATTTTTAAAATTATTTTCCTCCTAACAGAAGGATTTCTTCCACTCTGATTTCGGTGATGTATCTTTTTACCCCATCCTTATCGTCATAAGAGCGGTACATAAGTTTTCCTTCCACGGCCAGCTCCTTTCCTTTCGGAGCATATTTCTGAAGGATCTCTGCGGTTTTTCCATAGGCTACCAGATTGTGCCATTGGGTTTCTTCTACTTTCTCTCCTTTCGCATTGGTGTAATGATCGCTGGTTGCTAAGGATACGGTGGCTTTTAGTGATCCGTTTTCAAAGTTGATTACTTCTACTTCTTTTCCGGTGTGCCCAACAAGCGTAATTTTGTTTCTTAGTGACATAATGTGTAATTTTAAGGGTTAATAATCAGATCGGAGACGTTCACTGTTTTCCCTGATCTCTGTTGCAAAGATTGCCCTATTCCACAGCCGGATTCGGTAAAAAATTATTTAAATTCGTTTGTAGTCGTTTGTAAACGGATAAATGAGTATTTTTGAAAATATGAAGAAGACAATAAAAAGAACATTCCGGGTTTCCAGATATGTGATCTACAGGGAAACGCTGGTGGATTATAAAGAACATTTCTGGTCTTTTCTGGGCGCATTTTTCGGAATCGGCATTATTGCTTTTATCCAGTCGCAGCATTTAACGGAAACGGAAAATATTTTTCTGATCGGATCTTTCGGAGCCTCCAGTGTATTAATTTACGGGGCCATTCAGAGTCCCCTCGCCCAGCCAAGGAACCTGATCGGCGGACATGTGCTGTCTGCTTTGGTAGGCGTCACCATCTATAAGACCGTCCCGGATATCATCTGGCTTTCCGCCCCGTTGGCTGTTGCTTTTTCCATCGTCCTGATGCAGTATACCAAGACGATGCATCCGCCCGGCGGCGCTACTGCATTGATTGCCGTGAGCTCTGCAGGGAAAATCCCTGAACTGGGCTTCTGGTATGTGCTGTCGCCCGTACTTTCCGGATGTCTGATCCTGCTGCTTATTGCCCTTTTTTTTAATAACATCACGCCTAACCGGACTTATCCTACCCACAGCCGGTTTATAAAGCTTCTCAAAAAAAAGCACAGCCAAATACACAAACTGAAAAAATAAAAATGATGGAATGCCTTGAATGCGGCGAAAAAATTATCGGCAGATCAGACAAAAAATTCTGTAATGATGCCTGCCGGAACGCCTACAACAACAAACAGAACAAAGACTCGAACAACCTGATGCGGAATGTGAACAACAAGCTCCGGAGAAATTACCGGATCCTTACGGAAGTAAATACCGACGGCAAAACAAAAGTGGCCCGTACAAAACTTGATGGCTTGGGTTTTGATTTTGAGTATTTCACGAATCTGAAAGTTTATAAAAATGGCTCAGAATATAAATTTATTTATGATTACGGCTATAAACTTCTGGATGCCGACTTCGTCCTGATCGTGAAAAATCAGTCGTGAAATCCCCCTAATACCGCAATATGAAAGAAATTGTCCTGATTACCGGTGCCAACGGATTAATCGCCAGAGAATTATCAAAAAGACTTGAAAAGGAATACACCGTCCGGTTTCTGACCCGGAAAAAACAGCATGCCAACGAGTTTGAATGGAACCTTAAAAACGGTACCGTTGATGAAAATGCTTTTGAAAATATTTCGCATGTAATCCATTTGGCAGGAGCCGGCGTTGCCGAAAAGAGGTGGACCGGTGAAAGAAAAAAAGAAATTATCTCCAGCCGGGTAGATACTGCCCGCCTGATTCTGAAAACCTTACAGAAGAATAACCGGAAGCTGAAATCTTTTATTTCGGCTTCAGGGATCAACTATTACGGAACGGAAACCACAGAAAAGATATTTACGGAGCAGGACGCACCGGGAAATGACTTCCTGAGTGAAGTGACTGTTCTCTGGGAACAGGCTGCGGATAAATTCAGGGATCAGCATATTGCTGAACGGGTGGTCAAGTTGAGGACCGGAGTTGTGCTTTCCGAAAAAGAAGGCGCGCTGAAAAAAATGCTTCCGCCCCTGAGGGCAGGCATCGGATCCCCGCTCGGTACGGGAAATCAGTATATGCCCTGGATCCATATCCACGATATTTGCTCCATGTATGAATTTGCCCTTCAAAACCCTGAACTGCACGGCGCCTTCAATGCCGTTGCTCCTGAGCATGCCACCAACAGAGATCTCACGGAACAGGCTGCAGAGATTCTGAAAAAACCTTTATTTATGCCCAACGTTCCTTCATTTGTCTTAAAGCTGATTTTCGGTGAGCTGTCGGTAGCCGTCCTCGAAGGTTCGAGAGCTTCCTGCGAAAAGATCCAAAATGCAGGATTTCAGTTTGAATTCCCCCACCTGAAGGAAGCTTTAAAAGATTTATTGAAAAATTAAACTTAGATGATTCAACTTATGCACGATACAAAAGTAACTATTGAAAAAACGGAAATCCTGTCCGATAACTGGTATACACTTAAGAAAGTGACATTCAGTATTCAGAAAAAAGACGGAACATCGGAACAGCAAAGCCGTGAAGCTTATGACCGTGGAAACGGAGCCGTTATTCTGTTGTACAATAAAAATTCGGAAACGGTGATTTTAACACGACAGTTCCGGCTTCCTACCTTCATTAACGGAAATGCCTCAGGAATGATGATCGAAGCCTGTGCCGGCCTGCTCGACGATGACAATCCTGAAGAATGTATCAAAAGGGAATCCGAAGAAGAAACCGGATACAAAATTTCCCATGTTGAAAAAATTTTTGAAGCCTATATGTCACCGGGCTCCGTAACGGAAATCCTCCATTTTTTCATTGCGGAATATTCACCGGAAATGAAAATGAACGATGGCGGCGGCCTGGCTGATGAAGGCGAGAATATTGAAGTGCTGGAACTGCCTTTTGGTCAGGCTTTAGCCATGATCGATTCGGGAGAAATCAAAGATGCCAAAACCATTATGCTCCTCCAGCATCTGAGAATTAAAAATATTTTATAAATTCAGCCGTTCTTACTGTAAACCCTATTTAATGAAATTCCTGTATACCCTAAGCATCTCCTTACTCCTGTCGGTTTCCGCTGCTGCCCAGAAAACGACGAAAGAAGGACCTAAAGATAAAGCCGTTATCGAACATTTTAAAAATGATTATAAAAAGAAGAATTACAAGAAATTCGCCGGAAAAATGACGCTTAACGACAAGCAGATTTTATTCGACAATAAGATTGTTTTCTACGATCCTTCCGATAAAATAACGGCTTTGCTGTTGAAAGAAGGACTGGTTTACCCGCAGCTTCTCACCAATTTCCAGGTAGATAAATTTGAAAGTGAAGACAGTGACCGGACCCAGAAGCGGTTTGCCAGGCTCCAGAAAAACTGGAAAGATGCTTTTGATGTAAACAACATCAGGCTGAGCAATGCCTCGGAGCAGGCTTTTCTGAGTTCGGATCCTTCTGTCAGAAGATATAAAGTGCTGTGTAAAGACCCGAAGTTTCCGAATATCATGGCCTATTATTTTGAACTGACCGATAAAAAAGCAGATCTTAAGACCTTTACGGAAGATTTTATTAAAAATGCGAAGCTGACACATATCTATCAGAGAACGGAATAATCGTTAAAGTTTCATGTATAATCCAATCCGCCGGAACTGAAATATTGGAACTGAAAATCATGGGTTCAGCAAAAATAACAAACTCGGTATTGCTACGCCTTACGGAGCCCTGAAGTCTTTTTACGAAAGAATCGGAAAGCATCATAAGGAGCCCAGGATCATCAATGGGCATGAGTTTTTATTTCCGGCTGCCGAAAATGGAGAAAGAAAAATTCTTGCATCAATATGCTGACCGCCTGAAAGTAAAATTAACTGAAGAGAACGTTATACCTTTTAGCCGGAGCTAAACTTTTATCATTAAATTTCAGTATGATCAGATTAAACAGTCCGGATGCAGAGAAAATATTCAGAGCTGGAGGATATACCGACAGGATTAAAAGTTTTTGCAGAAAATACATTCTGGAATCTTATAACGAGAGAAAAGATATTTTTCAAAAAATGAAATCGGAATGTTCGGCTTTCAGCGAATTTTCAAAAAGTCAGTTTAAAGAAAGAAATGAGGCCATTCAGCTTTCTATCAATGAAGTTATAAACGAAATTAAAAAGCTGGAAGCCATGAATGAAATCACGCAGGAAGGTCATTGTAATGTTTGTAACGCTCCATTGAAAACCCACGACACTTTGGTATCGGATAAAATACTCAGGTTTATTACGGTCTGTCCGAATTGCCCGGAGAAGATCCACAAGCTTTTGGATACACTGGACTGGGCTACAGGAGCCGTGTTTATCTGATTTCATTATTTCTTATATGGAAAACAATCCAATCACCGACTATTTCAACACCATCTGTGAATTCCGGCAGGTCCATCCTGTTGTAAAGGGAGCACCGCTGCGTACCAACGATCCGGGAATGATGACCATCCGGGATGCCCTGAACGGCTTCAAGGAATGTCTGCAAAATAAGTACAGAGAATTCCAGGGAACTGATCTGTCCGTCGAAATTTCCCGCGGCATTATCAATCTGCCCCACGTGCTTTATGCCTGCATCCTCCCGCCGGGTCAGCTGGTTCCAAACGGCATTTACACCGTGATTTGTTTTGATGTATCGGGAAGAGGTGCCCTTGTGGGTTGTGTGGAATCCAAAGTGACTTCCAAAGGCCTTAACACCGTACAGCGTAAGAAAGGTCCGGGACTTTTACCCATTGATGTCGATGGTGCCAGCGATCGTACGAAATACAACAATGTATTTGTCAATCCCAAGGAGTTTTATTATCCGCTGGAAAACGGTGAAATGCTGGAGCAGCATATTGAGGAGTCGCTGGAACTGGCTTCATTCCTGTTAACGTTATAAACGTTAACAGGGATAGGAATAAATTAACAATCAAAAACTTACGATTTCCAAAAAATAAACCTTAATTTTGCAGTCCGAAAATAAGGATCCCACCATATGAAAAAATTAGGCGAATACAGAAAGCTTCTGGAAGTAGATAAAAACGTAACATTAAAGGAACTGAAAACCATTTACAGGAATACGATGAAAGATACGCATCCTGATAAATTCATCAATGATGAAGCCGGAAAGCTGGAAGCGGAAGAGAAAAGCAAATCGGTGATCGAGGCTTATCATTTCCTGGTAAGCATCAATCCGGAAACGCAGGAAAAATACAAGGAAGAATATACCGAAACCATCACCACTTCGAATATTCAGGATTTTTACCTGGAGAAATCCATCCTTACGGTACAGCACCTGAACGGAAATATTTATGAATACCTGAGTGTCCCGAGAAACACCTACATCAAAATGGTGAATGCCGATTCGCCGAGCCGTTTTGCCAGAAGGCATATTTACGGAAGCTTCGTTTACCGCAAAGCCGGTGAAGTGATGGCCGATTAATTTTGCTAAAGATATTGATAAAAGACTTTCAGGTTTTCTGAGAGTCTTTTTTATTTGGTATATAAAACACCAAGAACACGAATTTTTTTTCACAAATAACACAGATTTGCAGACGTAAACACGTGACTTCAGCCCCGTTCAGTCACCCGAGAACAGCGTAGAGGCACGTATATTGATTCCTGAGAAAATTTAAAATTCATTACACATGGTGCAGATTTTCACAGATGGTGATGTGGCTTCGGCTCCGCTCAGCCACCGATGGATACAAAGGTGGAGCATAAAATCTTTGATTTTTAAAAACTTTGGTGCGCTTATTCAATTGCAGCATTTAATTTCAATGTAAATTTGATCTTATCTAACTTATATTCAGCTGTTTAATTAATAAAAAAAATAAAATTTAATCCTATTCAGTCATGATTTTAAATAAGAACGCTTTCAGATCGAATGACAAAAGATTCAGTTTGATCATTAGAATTTCTTATTATACTTTTGACAAAAGTAACTTCCTGCATCCGGCATCTCTCTTCCAGCCTTACGATCACATTTCTACATCGAGCTCACGTTAATTTTAATAAATACCATCTATATCTCTTGTTCAGCTTTTGTGGTTAAAAGACGCAACGTACTGATCGTTCATCAAAAAAAGCGCATCATTGCTGATGCGCTTTTGGGTTAATTATAGGTTGGTTGATGATTAGTCGATATGTTTCGGAGTGAATCCGTCTTCACTGAGGTCTCTGTGCTGGTAGTCGGCTTTCATTTCCGCTTCGTAATCTACCGGTTCCCCTTTGCCCATTCTTCTTAGAACGGAATCAAAAAGAGAGTAAACAACAGGTACAATGATCAGCGTCAGGAATAGCGATGAAGTCAGACCTCCGATGATTACCCAGGCAAGACCGTTGTTCATCTCGGCTCCTGCCCCTTTGGCAATCGCGATCGGAATCATCCCGAAAATCATCGCAATCGTCGTCATCAGGATCGGACGGAGACGGGCGTGGTTGGCCTGGATCAGCGCGTCGTGGGTATTGGCCCCGGCTGCTTTCCGCATGTTGGCAAAATCGACGATCATAATCGCATTCTTCGCGACCAGACCGATCAGCATGATCATCCCCAGCATAGTAAAGATATTCAGTGAGTTTCCGGTGATGGCCAGGATCACCATGACCCCGATCAGTGCCAGCGGAATGGAGAAGAGTACCACGAACGGATAAACGAATGAGTCATACAGGGAAACCATCACCAGGTATACCAATACGATGGCTGCCAACAAAGCAATTCCCAGGGTACCGAAACCTTCCGTCTGGTTTTCCATATCTCCGCTCCAGATGTACGATACGCCTGCAGGTTTTGTTTTTTCGTTATCCATGAACATGGCTGCCCATTCGTTGGCTACGTCTCCTACCGGACGGCCTACCACTTTGGATTTTACTTTTACGGAAGGCGCTTTATCCCTACGTTCCAGCAAGCTTGGCCCGGATCCCATTTTTACGTCGGCAAACTGGCTCAGCCTGATCTGCTGCCCTTGGGGATTCGTAAACATCAGGTTCCGTACATCATCAATCGACTGCCGGTTGGCATCTCCGAAACGGATGTTGATATCGTATTCATATTCGCCCGCTCTGAACTTTCCGTCGGTATTTCCGCTGAATGCCGTCTGCATCGTCTGTCCTACACTGGAAAGATTCAAGCCCAAAGCGGCCATTTTATCACGGTCTATATTTACCTGGACTTCAGGATTTCCGCTGTCGGTAGACAATTCGGCATCCACTGAGCCCGGCACTTTTTTAAGCAGGTTCAGGATCCTGTTGGCTTCTTTATTGGCCGTTTCGTTATCCTGAGCCGTCACCACCAATTCAATCGGGGCATTATCCGCTCCCATCAGTCCGATCGGCGCCGTCTTGAATTCAACCCCTGTGAATTTTTCTTCAAGGGCCCTTTTAATTTTAGCGGATTTGATATCCGTACTTTCATTACGTTCGGATTTGTCTACCAGAATCACCTGGATTTCCGACTGGTACAAGGTAGCCTGTGCCCCTCCGAATCCGGAAGACTGCTGACCGACCGTCGTGATCATATCCACCACATCCTTGTCGTTTCTCAGGTATTTTTCTACGGCCAGCGTTACCTGGTTGGTTTTCTCTACGGAAGCATCTTTCGGCAATTCCATCTGAACGAGGAACTGCCCACGGTCCATTTTAGGGAAGAATTCTCCACCGATGAACCCGAAAGCCACCAGCATGAAAGAAGAAATCAGGATGATAAAAGTTACAACCACCGTCATGATTCTTCTCAGGGTTGTTTTCAAAGCCCATTCCAGGATTCCGGTGATCCAGTGCGTGAATTTTTCCAGCTGCCTTTCGAACCAGAGGATAAATCTTTCAAAAACATTCTTTCCCGTCAGGTGTACCAGTTTCCCGTATCTTGAAGATAACCATGGAATGATGGTAAATGAAGCCAGTAGCGACAGCATCGTCGCAATAACTACCGTTACACAGAACTGCGCCAGAATATCGGATACCAATCCGGAGCTCATCGCAATCGGTAAGAATACCACCACAATTACGAGGGTAATTGCCGTTACGGTAAACCCGATTTCAGACGCCCCGTCGTAAGCCGCACGGATCCTGCTTTTTCCCATTTCCATGTGCCGGTAGACATTCTCCAGTACTACGATCGCATCATCCACAAGAATACCTACCACCAGCGAAAGCCCCAGTAAACTCATCAGGTTCAGGGTATAGCCCATCAGGTACATTCCGATTACCGTAGCAATCAATGACATCGGGATCGACACCATAACGATGAAGGCATTCCTGATGTTGTGAAGGAACAGTAACATCACGACCGCTACCAGGATAATCGCCAGGAACAGGTCGAAAATTACGTGGTCGGCCGCTTCCAGGGTAAAGTCGGTGGAATCATCGACAATATTCAGTTTAAGCCCCTGCACTTTATAGTCGTTCTGCACCTGTGCGATGGTCTTTTGAACCTGTTCCGATACCGATACGGCGTTGGCATCCGACTGTTTCTTCACCTGAAGCAAAATCGTGGAGTTCTGGTTGTATCTCGCAATCTTTTCGGTATCCTTCTGTGAATCGAAAACCGTAGCGATATCCGACAGCCTCACCTGTGCCCCGTTTTTATTGGAAACTACCAGATTGTTCAGTTCAGCTACACTTTTATATTTTCCGGACAGACGGATCGTCGATCTAGAGGTTCTTGTTTTCAAGGCTCCCGTCGGGAAATCGAGGTTGGAAGAAAGAATGGCCTGCTGTACATCGCCGATAGACAACCCGTACCCCTGCAGTTTCTTTTCGTCCAGATTCACCTGGATCTCTCTTTCCTGTCCGCCTACCAGCGTAACCTGCGCTACCCCGTTGACCCGGGAAAAGATCGGTTCGATTTTTTTATCCAAAAGATCATACAGCTGCTTATTGTTCAGCTTGTCGCTGGTGATACTCAGCGTCATGATCGGAAGGTCGTCCAGGGAGAATTTATTCAGGGACGGCGGATCTACATCATCGGGAAGATCGGAAAGAACCGCATTTACCTTTCTCTGGGCATCATTCAACGCATAGTTGACATCGGCACCCGTGTTCAGCTGAACCATGATCACCGATAAACTTTCGTAAGATGAAGATTCCACTTTTTTTACGTTTTCCAAAGAACCTACGGCATCTTCAATTTTCCGGGTCACGGAAGTTTCCACCTCTGCAGGGGAAGCTCCGGGGTATACCGTGGAAATGGTGACCATATTGGTTTCAAACTTCGGAATCAATTCATACCCCATCATGGAGTAGCTTAATAAACCGCCCAGCGTAAGGATCGTAAAGAGTACGATCACCAGAGACGGCCTTTTAATGGATATTTCTGCTAACTTCATCTGTTCTTACTTTACGATATTGATTTTGGACCCGTTATCGAGGTTGATCTGTCCGCTGGTAATCACCTGCTCCCCTCCTTTCAGTCCGCTGATGATCTGAACTTTATCGCCATATACTTTTCCGGTCTGCACCGTAATCAGCTTAGCCGTTCCGTTGCTGACGATGAACAACTGTCCTGAACTCACTCCGTTAACAAAAGCTTCTGCAGGAACCGTCAGCATATTCTGGGTCTCCGCGCCGTTGTTGGTTTTGAAGGTTGCCGTAGCATACATCCCGGCTTTCAGGTTTCCTCTGTTCTGTACTTCAATTTCCACCGGGAAATTCAGAGAAGCGTCACTTTTAGGCGCGATGAAAGTAATGCGTCCGCTAAATGATTCGTCAGGCAATACATTAACTTTAATCGGAACTTCCTGGCCCAGCTGGATTTTTCCAATCTGGCTTTCATCCACCAAAACGGACAGTTTCAGGGAGTTGATATTTACGATTTCAAATAAAGCGGTTCCGGGCGCCACCACCATACCGGGTTCCACCATTTTCTTGTTGATGGTTCCGCTGATTCCTGCACGGATGCTTGCATCATTTACCCTTACGCCTTGTGCACGAACCGCAGCCTGTGCATTTCTCAGCTGTAATCTTGAGTTATCCAACTGCTGTTTGGTAACGCCGCCGGTTTTGAATGCATTTTCATACCGTTGGTTATCGCTGATCGCATTCTGCAAATTATTCTGAGCCTGGGTAACATCTACTTCAATTGCATCTTTTTTAATGGTTGCCAGGACCTGTCCTGCGCCTACCCTGGATCCTTCTTTTACCAGAACACTTACAATACGTCCTGAAATCTCGGAAGACTGGTTGGACTCCTGTTTCGGAATAAAGGTTCCGTTGGCAGAATAATCGGTATCGATATTCTCTCTGGAAACCGTCACCACATTGACATTGATTTTATCCACCTGCTTGGCTACTTCCTGAACTTCCTTGGTCTGCTTTTCCTTATTACCGGCAATCTTGTAAGCGGCAAGACCAACAAGAACTGCGGCTACGATGATATATATGAGCGTTTTTTTCATTTTCGTTTGTTATGGGTTTTGTAGTGTGTTTAATTCGCCTTTTGCTTTAATTAATTTGATTTCCGCCTGCTTATAATCCAGTAAAGCATTGGCATAATTCTGCCGGGCCTGCGTCAATGCATTTTCAGCATCCAGCACTTCTGTAAGGGTTGCCAGACCGTACTGGTAGTTGGATTGGGTATTTTTCTGAACCCGTTCTGCCAATCCTACATTGTCTTTTGTGCTTTCGGTGTTGATGAGTGCATTCTCCATATTGGTGATTGCATTCTTATAATCCAGGCTCAGGCTCAGCTGGGTATTCTGGATATCCTGATCCAGATCCTGGATATCGATTTCCGCCTGATTGATCTTGGCTTTGGTAGCTCCGCCGGTAAAAATCGGAATATTGACGTTGAGGCCGATCGCTGAATAATCGCTCCAGAGCACCCCGTTGTTGATCCCGTTGGTTAAAGGGAATTTGGCTCCGGTGGCCCCCCATCCGTAATTGGCCACAAGGCCTACCGTAGGATATTTGTAAGCTTCCGTTGCTTTTTTATTATAGACTAAAAGCTCGCGGTTTTTATTCAGCACTTTTATTTCAGTACGTTCATCCAGGTTTACCGTGCTGGCAATAAGTTCAGGTCTGGGCTCGATGGTTTTTTCCTCAAGCTCGATATCGGTGCTGATCGGAACGCCCATATAAAATTTCAGGGCATTTTTTGAAAGCTCTACCGAATTTCTCAGGGTCTGCCGGTTGGATCCGATGTTGGTAAGCTGAACGTTGGTCCGGTCCAGATCGATGGATTTGGCCAGTCCGTTATCTACCAGACTTTTGATCACATTCCGCACCTTTTCGGTATTTTGATAGCTGGCTTCCACGGTTTTCAGGTTTTCTTCCTGAACAAACACCTGATAATAAGCCGTTGCTACGTTTTCAATGATCTGCTCATTGGTAAGCTGGGCATTCAGGACATAGAATTCCCTTGTGGATTTGGCGGCTTTCAGTCCGGTGAAAACCCTCTGGTCAAAAATGGCCTGCTGAAGCTGTACGGACGCTGTAGAGCTCCATGGCTGTCCCAGCTGGGCCCGGATTCTCTGCCCCCCGAATTCCAGCAGCGATTCCTGGATGATCGGGTTGTAGGTAAGCCCCGCTGTCGCATGGATCTGCGGCAGGGCACTTGCTCTGGCTTCATCAATCTTATATTCGGCTTTGGTAACCTGTAAAGCGGCTTTTTTAGCTTCCGCTTTATTCTGGAGTGCCTGCTTAATGGCTTCCTGCAGGGAAACCTGTTGTTGGGCAGACCCCAATGAAAAACCGAACATCATAAATGCAGCAGCTATTCCTATTTTCAGCTTTTGTGCAGTTATACGTTTACTTTTCATAATCTTATGTTTCGTTTATTATTTTAATGGAATTGTTGTAGCTGTAATTTATTTCTAAAGGACGGATCATTTAAAAAAATACTTTAATCTTTTTATTAATTTTTAAATAACATATTCAGGATAATCCCTTTTCTTTCGGAAATGATTTTATCGAATTCCTTTTCACCGATCATCAGGTTTTCCATCAGCAAAGGCCGTACGGCGCTCGGGAATACCAATAAAGAAATCATGTTCAGAAGAAACTGGATGGGCTTCATTCTTTCGATATTTCCCAATTCCATTTCCAGCTCGATATCTTTATACAACTTTTCCAGCTCACCCTGCTCGATATCTTTTTTATGACAGTTTCCTTTGTTGATCTGTGAGACAATGTAAGTCTCAAGGTACGGATACTGGAGACTGGTAGACAGGCTGCTTTCGATAAACCGGCTTATTTTCTCCTTGAACGGCAGATCTGAATTCATGATGATTTCGGATTTTTCATGCTCCACTTTGTGCGCTTCGTCAAAAATAATCTGAATCAGATTATCCCTCGAGCGGAAGTAGTAATTGATCAGGGTTCTGTTGACCCCGGCCGCATCAGCAATCTCCTGGGTGGTGGCATCGAATTTCCCTTTCACAAAGAATAAATTCTTCGTGGTTTCCTTGATGAGTTCCTGTGTCTGGTCTTTTTTGATTTGATTTGACATTTTTGTTAAACAACTTTGTGCAAATTTAAATCAATCAAACGTTTTGACAAAATTGTTAAACAAAATTATTAAGGAAATTATTATGATATGCATCAGGTTTTTTCTATTGGTCTGGATTGATTTGTTTGAAGTAAATTTGTTTTTGAGAAAACCTGTCTATGAAACATCTTCAGCTTTTGCCCTGCCCGGAACTCCGACTTTATGTCTGCCGTTTTATAGACTGCAAGCAGTGAAGGATGGCAGGGTCAGCAACCATTCAGGATATTTGAAGACGGAAATGCAGGGCTGGTTTTCCACGAACATCAGGATTCATTCTCAGGGAATAAGGGCGAATTTCTTCCGCAGCTGTTCGTTCACGGGTTAACGGCCCGATATACAGGCGAGACAGCCATCAGGCCTTTCCGCAATCTGGTGGTATGTTTCCAGCCTTATGCCCTTACAAGTATTTTCGGCATTGATGGTTCCGAACTTACCAATACCTACGCCGATCTTAATTTTTATCTTAAAAATGAACTGGCGGAAAAGCTTTCCGGCACAGACTCTTTTCTTGCCAGAACAAAACTGCTGTCAGATTTTCTGCTCCGCCGGATTGCCGATAACAAAAACAGGTTTCCGGTATTCACTTTATTACTGAGACTCTAAAGAAGGATCACCATGTTTCGTGTCTTAAAAACCTATGTTCGGGCCTGAAAATTTCCGGACGTTCACTGGAAAGGATCATGCATTCTTACACAGGGATATCACCGAAGCAATTTTCCAGGATTTCCCGGTTTCAGTCTGCCCTCACCTATCTCATCAACACTCCGGTGTCAAGGCTCTCGGAAGTGGCCTACGCTTTCAGCTACTCAGACCAGTCCCACTTTTATCCGTGATTTCAGAGAATTTTCGGGAATATCGCCCAAACAGTTTTTGAAGCACAGGTATCCACTCATAAGTTTCGGACCGGATTTTTTTGAATAGTTGTCGGATTTATTCTCTTTTCATAGGATCCGCCTGTCGTTTCTTTGCCGGAAAAAATTATGGAACAGTCACCGTTCAAAATCGGTATCATTACAGGCAGCTTGCGAAAGGATTCATTTTGAGCCTGTTTAAAATTTTAATTCATCAAACTTTCCGTCATTTCTCTTAATTTTCTGAATTAAATAAACTTTGTTTATTCTTCACTTTAATACGATGATTTCAATTGACTTAATTGAATATTGCCGGGCAACCGACATATTGATTTTTTAAGCTAAAATGCCTTAAATTCTTAATGTTAAAATATAAAAGGTAAATTTAAACAGGCTCTTTGTTTAAAAATGGCGCATTGCCTAATGAAGCTTTATCCTTCCTTTATCTATCAGCTGATTTCGCTGTACGACATCCCTATCTATAATGAGGATCTTGAAACCGGTGCTCCTCCAACGGGCTGGAAAAATTTCAGGGAGTCCGTTCGGCAACAGGATACCATCCTTTTTATCACTCCGGAATACAACCGACCGGTTCCTGCGGTTCTTAAAAATGCCATCGACGTCGGTTCCGCTCCACACGGCCGGAATGTATTCCATCGGAAACCCGCCGCTGTCATCAGCCTTTCTCCCGGAAAAATGGGAGCTTTCGGAGCGAATCATCATTTACGCCAATCCCTGGTATTTCTCAATATGCCCGTTATGCAGCAGCCTGAAGCATAAGTGGGAGAAAGCGGGAAACTTTTCGACAGAGAAGAAATAATAGCTCATCAGGCAACAGAAGATTTCCTGAAAGAATTTATGGAAGAGTTTGAAAAATGGGTGGCGCCTCACCTGGGCTACCGATAATATTAATTTTAAATTCATCTCCGCAATCTTCCTGTTTTATTATCTTTGCCGGAAATTTAGTAACCGATGCGAAAACTCTTTTTTCTACTCAACATCTTCTGTTGTATTTCTATCTTTTCACAGAAAAAAACTCCTGAAACGAATGATTATTTCTTTTATGAAAACAAAGGCCAGATTGTAGACCAGGACGGAAAAGATAATCCTGATGTAAAATATCTGTTTCACTCAGCAGGATTGAATGTACAGCTCAGGACTTCGGGATTTTCTTATGATGTATACGAAACAAAAAAGACCATAAATCCAAATTCATCCAAATTAAAAAAAGACGGAGCAATCGATGGCAGAACCTTTCAGGAAGATGAATTTTTGTACGAAAACCAGTTTCACCGGATTGATATTGAGTTAATAAATTCAAATAAAAACGCATCTGTCGTTGCCGAAGGTAAATCTCCGGATTACAGCAACTATTACAATGTTCCCGGCAGATCTAAAGGGATAACATCCGTTCACCGGTTCCGGAAGGTGACCTATAAGAATATTTATCCCCATATTGATCTTGTATTTTTTAAGCCAAAAGACACTTTGAAGCCTGTTGAATATAACTTCATCATCCAACCCGGAGGAAAGATTTCGGATATTAAAATGAAATTCAATGGAGCACCCACTGCAATTAAGGATAAAAAGCTCCTGATGAAAGTGCGTTTCGGTGATTTGTTTGAAAGCATCCCAAGCAGCTGGATCGAAGGCAGCAGAAAAGAAAATATAGACGTTTCATTTAAGGATTTTGGAGGCCAGGTTTTCGGATTCAATGCACCTGTGGAAACCGCTGATCGGAAAATCGTTATTGATCCCATACCAACTAGAATATGGGGAAGTTATGCGGGAGGAAACGGTGATGATTACGGGGGTATAAAAACGGACATCCAGTCAAGAGGATATGTCTTCGGAACAAGCAGCAGTTATAATAATATTGCGACATCAGGAACCTTTCAGCAAAACCTTTCTCTTGGATTCGATGCATTTATTATGAAACTTACCAAAGACGGTCAAAGGCTCTGGGGTACCTATTATGGTTTTAATATGACTGACGTGTTTCAGGATGTAGATTTTGATGAAAACTTTAATATTTATGCAGGAGGAACTGTTGAAAGAGGGTTAAACAATACGAATATAGTAGTTGTAAAATTCAACAGCAACGGAAATATGGTTTTTCAAAAAGAATTTATATCCAGCAGGAAAGATAAACTTTATACCATCTCATATAATCAAAACGAAGTATTTATCGGTGGCGATGCTTTTAGTTCGGATTTTCCTACCGTCAATGCAATGCAGCCTTCAAAGACCACTCCAATAGGATATACTGATGGTATTCTGGCCTCAATAAATGCAATTACGGGAATTGTAAACTGGGCAACCTATTTCGGAGAGAGTGACGGTTCTACTTCTATTTTTGAAATTATGTCTTCGTCGGACAATCTGGAAATCATAGGAGCGACCCAATCGGCAAATATCCCAATGGTTAATGCATTCCAACCACTGAAAGGAGGCGGTTCAGACGGTATTTATATAAGGTTGTCAAGATCAGGAAATACTATTCTGAAATCAAGCTATTATGGAAATGCAGGCGATGAATTTGTTGTAAAAGGAAGAATTGTAAATAATGTATTGATTCTCCCGGGAAAATATTCAACTCCCGCTTTCCCACTGGGTCAGCCCGGAATCTGGAGAGTCAGTTTATCTAATCACACGATTACAAAAAATTATTTTAATTTCAATGGAGATCCTCAGTTATTAGCTTATCCCGACGCATCCGGAAACGTATTTTTTACAGGACTTCATTCCAATGGACAGCCTGATATTTCAACACCCGGAGCTTATATGGGAATGCCTTCTCCATATATCTCTACTTTCTTGATTAAATATAATCAAAATGACATTAAAGAATGGGGAACATATTATACCGGAAATGGAGCGACACAGCAAGGAATGGCAACAAAAGATAATGAGGGAGCCATTTATCTGACAGGAATGTCAAGTGGAAATACAACAGGAATTGCAACCTCCGGAACATTCCAACAATCGAACGGTGGCCTAAATGACATTTTTATTGCCAAATTCCAGGATTGTACCTCTTCCGCAGTTATTTCCTCCAATTCCCCGGTCTGCATCAACTCTACGCTGCAACTGAATGCGTCAGGCGGTGCAGTGTACAACTGGACCGGACCCAACGGATTTACTTCTACGCTACAGAATCCGTCAATCCCCAATGCAACGGCTGCCAATTCCGGAATATACACCTGTCAGGTATCCGGAACCGGAAGCTGTGACGGAAGTTTTACCGTAAATGTAACGGTTGGAGACACCGTTGCACCCGTTCCGGCTTCAGCCATCCTTCCCAACATCACCGGAGACTGCCATACCGTGGTTTCAACCATTCCGACAGCAACGGACAACTGCGCCGGAACCATCACGGCAACTACAACGGATCCGCTTTCCTATTCCTTACCGGGAACGTATGTGATCCACTGGGCGTATAATGATGGAAACGGAAACATGACGACACAAAATCAAAATGTAACGGTAACGGCTCCTGCACTGCCGGCTACCCTGAATACCCAACAAACCTTTTGCGCAAGCCTTCATCCTACCCTTGCCGAGATCCAGATTACCGGGCAGAACATCAAATGGTATGATGCAGCGGGCATTCTTTTACCAATAATAACACCGCTGGTCAACGGGCAGACCTACTTTGCTTCACAAACCATCAACGGCTGCGAAAGCAATAAGCTTGCAATTCAGGTAACGGTACACAACACACCGGAACCAACGGGAAATCCGGTTCAGGATTTCTGTATTTCGGCTGCTCCGACTTTGGCCAGCCTGACAATTACAGGAACTTCACTGAAGTTTTACGATGCCACCGGAAACATTTTGCCGCTGACCACTCCGCTTGTGGACGGAACGACTTATTATGTAACACAGACCCTGAACGGCTGCGAATCGGAAAAGCTTTCGGTCATGGCCACTCTTTCGGCCAACAATGTTCCGGCTAATGACTATTCCGTGACTTTATGCAATACCAGCACGGGAAGTTCTATGAATATTGATTTAACGACCTATCAACCGGATATCATCGTTAATCCGGGAAGTTACACCTTCACTTATACGGACAATTCGGGAAATCCGATCTCCAGTCCGGCAAACTATCTGTTAAATATCGGATCAACGGTAATTCACGTTAAAGTTTCCACGCCCGACGGATGCTTTAAAATCGTAAGGTTAAATATCGCTTTGAATCCCAGGCCAAAATTAAGCCTTCCGGAAAGGATCGATTTCTGCAAAGGGAAAACAGTAACGCTTGATGCCGGAAGCGGCTATGCCTCTTACCTGTGGAGTACCGGGGCAACTACGCAGGCGATTACGGTTTCCGCTCCGGGAAATTATTCCGTGGCAGTGACGAACAGCTTCGGGTGCCAGAGTACGGGCAATATTCAGGTAAGCTACACGGTTTTACCGGAAATCGTATCGGTGAACGTAAGCAATAATTCTGCAACGGTGATTCTTTCCGCAACAGGAAACTTTGAATATTCACTTGATAATTTTACGTGGCAGGATTCCAATATATTTACCAACCTGAAAATCGGGGAATATCTGGTTTATGTAAGGACAAAAGGAGGTTGTATCATCGGCCAGAAACCTTTCTCCATTTTCAATATCCCCAATACCTTTACGCCAAACGGTGACGGCTTCAATGATCACTGGAAAATTGCCGGACTGGAAAATTATCCGGGAACTGAGGTCAATATTTACGACCGGAGAGGACTTCCTGTTTTCAAAGAGGTCATTTCTAAAAAACCATTGGTATGGGATGGCATACTGAACGGAAGCCAGATCCCGACAGGAAACTACTGGTATACGATAAAAGTATCGGACGGCAGGGTGTATACCGGCTGGCTGCTGATCAAAAACAGAGAATAATATAAATAAAAAACGAACGGAAATTTCCGCTCGTTTTTTATTTAGAGTAAACGAATCTTATCGTCCAGGATATCGATGATCTTATCTTTATAGAGTCCTCCGATGGCCTTTTTAAAGTTCTTTTTGCTCATCTGCACCTCATCTTTGATTTCTTCCGGTGAAGACTTGTCTGAAAGGTGAAGCAGTCCGTAATTCTCTTCCAGTCTGTCTAAGATTTTCTTTTTGAATTCATCGATGTTTTCAAATCCTTCGGGCTGCAGGGAAACATCGATTTTACCGTCTTCCCGGATGGCCTTGATGTAGCCGGTTTCTTCGGAAAGAGGATATAATTTTTTGAAAACATCGGAAGCATAGATCAGCCCGATGTATTTTTTGTTGATCACAACATTCCAACCCAGTTCGCTTTCATTCATCATGATCAGTTCCACTTTGTCGCCTTTCTCAAAAGGAAGATCCTCGTATTGCGGGTTTCTTTTAAATTTGGTGGTTCCGGTAATCAGTCCCAGCTCTTCATCGATATAGAGATGTACCAGATATCTTTTGCCTTCAATGATTTTAGTTTTCTGCTGCTTGTACGGGATAAAAAGATCTTTAATGATTCCCCAATCCATAAAAGCACCGCTCGGCAGGCTCTGTACACAGCTCATTACGGCGAATTCATCTACTTCCGCCAACGGAATTTCTGTAGTGGCTTTTAATTTACCGTCATCCTGATAAACGAAAACTTCTATTTCATCATCAATTTCCTTATCGTCCTGAGTGAAAATTTTCGGCAGGAAGGCTTTTTCACCGGATTCGTCCGTAAGGATCCATCCTGAGTTGTTTTTTTCTGAAATTTTTAAAGTCTGGGTTTTTCCGATTTGCATGGATGATAAAATTAGTCGACAAAGGTACAGAAAATAATTGCAAATTTGAAAGTGGGAGTGTTTTAGCGTTTTGGAGTAACCCTAGTTGTAAATCAGAAATCGTTCAAAATACCTGAAAACGGAAGCTGGATCCTGGAAGTTTCTTTTATAAGAATACTACTGACAGCCTTTACTATTAAATGACTTTATCTGTAATTTTTCAGAGACAAACTTTATTTAAAATTTCAACTTTCTCCTAACTTTCTATTTTTAAATCACTGAAAACCAATAAATACCATGGAATTTCAGATTAATTTTATAAACAAAATAAGACTGCCAATAATAATGACAGTCTTAATTTTATATTAAATGATTTAATTTTAAATCTGCTTTACATATGAATCGGTCTTTTCGCCGTGGCATCCAATGCCGCTTCTTTGATCGCTTCCGCATACGTCGGGTGAGCGTGTGAGCTTCTGGCAATGTCTTCTGCGCTGGCCCGGAACTCCATGGCAATAACTCCTTCTGCAATAAGGTCGGCAGCTCTTGCTCCGATAATATGCATTCCCAAAACTTCATCGGTTTTTTCATCTGCGATGATTTTTACCAATCCGTCTACATCGCCGCTTGCCCGGCTTCTTCCCAAGGCTCGCATCGGGAAAGAACCTACTTTGTAAGCTACTCCTTCTTCCTTCAGCTGCTCTTCGGTTTTGCCTACTCCGGCAACTTCCGGCCATGTATAGACCACTCCCGGAATCAGGTTATAATTGATGTGCGGCTTTTGTCCGGCCAGGGTTTCAGCAACGAAAACCCCTTCTTCTTCTGCCTTGTGAGCCAGCATGGCCCCTTTGATCACGTCTCCGATCGCATAGATATTAGCCACGTTGGTCTGAAGATGGTCGTTAACTTTTACTCTTCCTCTTTCGTCAAGCTCGACACCGGCTTTTTCAAGGCCCACCCCGTCCGTGAACGGTCTTCTTCCTACGGAAACCAGGCAGTAATCGCCTTCTACGACTAATTCTGCTCCTTTTTTGTCTTTGGCTGTAATTTTTACGGTATCCCCGTTTCTCTCCACTGCAGAAACTGCTGTGGAAAGCATGAACTTCATGCCCTGTTTCTTAAGAACTTTCGTTAATTCTTTGCTCAAGGCACCATCCATTCCCGGAATAATTTTATCCATGAACTCGACTACGGTCACCTGGGCACCTAATCTTAAGTAAACGGAACCTAATTCAAGTCCTATGACCCCTCCACCGATAACCACCAGGTGCTTAGGGATTTCTTTAAGGTTTAAAGCTTCCGTGGAAGTGATCACCCGCTCTTTATCAATCGTAATGAAAGGTAAAGAAGACGGTTTGGAACCGGTAGCGATGATGGTATATTTGGATTCGATCGTTTCCGTAGAACCGTCGTTTTTCGTTACTTTGATCTGGTTGGCGGATTCGAAGCTCCCTACTCCTTCAAAAACAGTAATTTTGTTTTTGTTCATCAGGTAGCTGATCCCGTCCGTATTTTGTTTGATCACCTCGTTCTTACGCTCGATCATTCTGGCAATATCCGCCTGTGGCTCATTGATAATGATTCCGTGGCCCGCAAAATGATGCTTGGCGTTCTCAAAATGTTCGGAGCTGTCTAAAAGTGCTTTCGACGGGATACATCCCACGTTCAGGCAGGTTCCGCCCAAAGTCGGGTATTTTTCAATAATTGCTGTTGTGAAACCTAATTGCGCGGCGCGGATTGCAGCAACATAACCACCAGGACCGGAACCGATTACGGTAACATCGAATTGACTCATGTTATTTATGAATTTGTTTATTTATTATCTCTTTAGTTCTTACAAATTTAACGATTAATTGCCATACCCCCAAGTGAGTTTTGTCAAGTTTTAAAAACGGCGCATGGCTTTATAAAAAATCAGCAAAAATCTTTGATATTTTTAAACTTCTCAATGATCTCACCGCATTTTTCAGCAAGAGCATCCATATATTTTTCATCGACCCGTTTTAACCTTGCGTCAAGCCTGTCTAAGAATTCTTTGCTGTACAGTTTCCTTTCATCCCCGATCGGATAAGACTGAATCTCACTGTAATAGCTATTGAATATACTTAGATCAATATTCTCCAATTTTTTAATATCGTTGATTCTGCCCAAAAGATAATTCATCTTAAAGTATCCCGAATGGATTTCGATCTGATTGCTAAGAATTGCAATGGCATTTGACCGTAGTTTCTTTATAAACCGGTTACGTTTTAATTCATCAGATTTATTCATTACATTTTGCAGTCATAAAGTAGTAAATCGAATATCATCTGATATTCAAGACTCTTGGCAAATAAATCCTGTCGGGAAACTTCCTGCATCCAGCACCCCTCTTCCAGCCTATTTCTTTGAACTCCTGTAAAAGTCTAAATTAAATATCAATTTTCCCGGCGCCAAATGCTGTCGTATTTCCAAAAAATTCACCTCCGTAGACATACCATTCGAGGCTTTCAATGTATCCCAACGCATTTTCAGGCGTAATCTGCGGGCGGTCTTTCTTGGAAACCATTCCTTTGTACCATTTACCGGATTCGGAGGTATGGTCTGCATGAAAAGCATACCGGATCCATATCCTCTGGCAAAGCTTGCACTGCTGAATGCTTACTTCGGCATTTTTTCCGTGGGTCTGATCAACACCCAGTGCTGAAGTTCTGAATTCGGTATAAGATGAAGTGGGCTTTTCACACGCACATCCTAATTTCTGCATTTTAATCATGAATGAAAATTGATTTTTTTAAATAATTGAAAGCACCAAAAATAAGAAAACAGATCCCGGCAGGCAAACGGAACAATTACCGCTTTACGAGATCCAGCAAAACTTTTTCGTACTGATCCAGAATAATCTGTTTTGAAAACCTGGATTTTATGCAGCTTTTGATAGCTTCCGGATCATGGTGTTCGTGCAGGACACTCATGATTTTCTGTGCGAAATCTTCATGGTTCCCGATATCGGCAATTTCCCCGTTGATGTTCTCCAGAATAATCTCATTGATCCCTCCCGGACAGTTGTTGGCCAGAGAATAGGTTCCGCAGGCGCCGGCTTCCAGCAATACATTCGGAAAGCCTTCATATCTTGACGAAAGAATAAACAGATCGGCATGTTTCAGAAACCGGTACGGGTTTTCCTGCCTTCCGTGAAAAATAACGTTTTCCAATCCTAAAAATTCTTTCATCTGATGCAGCAGATCACGGTCCTGTCCGTCACCCAGAATGTGGAGCATCACATTTTCATTTTTAAGCCTGGAAAATACTTTTAACAGGTTATCGAAGCCTTTTCGAGATGAAAGGTTACCGATGGCCACTACATTTTTATAATTGTATTTAAAAGTTTCCGGTTTGTCTGCATCGGTAAGCTTTTCCTCAATAAAATCAAAATCTACCGGATTGTTGATTTTGATGACTTTCTTCGGTTTAATCCTGAAATTCCGGGTAAGATCCTTCAGCATATCATCGCTTTGGGCAATGATCCTGTGATAATTGTTGTAAAAATTATAGAAGAATTTTATTTCTTTCCGCGTCACGTGCTGAGTCACCACATTGGTTTCGCGGGCAATGAATCTGGTGTTGGGAAAAAGCCTGATGAATAAAGACAGGTATGCGTTCACCTCACCAAAACCTGAAAACACGATATCCGGTTTCCTGCGATAGATTTCTGCCAGAATTGGCTTTAACGAATGCCTGATTCTTTCCGTATTGAGGTCGATGACTTCCACATCTTCTCTGAGGAAATTAAGATAACCTCCCTGCTTGCGCAGGAGCAAAATCTTAGGCTCAAACCGGTCCCTGGAAAGATGGTTCGCAATGGTGGTTACGATCCTTTCGGCGCCGCCGGTTTCCAGGTCAGGCAGGATAAATATAACAGAGATCTTTTTCATCCCTGTAAAATTAGTAAAAAGTTTTGGTAACCTTTAAACCAAGCTGCTCAAAAACAGAAATAATTTCACTCATCTTTTCAACGCTCAGATAAACATATTCATCTTCTTTAAAACTCATTCCCGATTGGTGAAAGAATGAGAATGGTTTATCACTTCTGCCAAAAATACCTTCCGGCTCTCCAAATATGATATTACTGAAATATAACGAAGTCCGATCTTTTGCTATTCAATGGTAGAAAAAAAGAAATTGCCAGATAAAAAAAAGAAACTCTTCCGGGGAAGAATTTCTTTTAATATGATTTCGTTATTATTGAGCACTACTTTAGTTGGCGACATCGCTGATGAATTTGATCCTCAACATCCTTACTTCTTCATCGGAAAGCTCGTCCCCGAATTCGTCCAGCAGCACCTTCATGCTGTCGCTTTCGGATTCGTTCATAAATTCCATGAAGCCGTCCACGATATCTTCGTCAAAATTATCTTCGATGTAATAGTCGATATTCAGCTTGGTTCCCTGATATACGATGCGCTCCATCTCCTTCAGCAGTTCGTCCATCGTAAGGTTTTTCGCTCTGGCAATGTCTTCCAGGTCGATTTTCTTATCGGTACTCTGGATAATGAAAACCTTATGGCTGGATTTGTTGGCCACCTGCTTCAGCACCATATCCTGGGTACGCTCGATGTTGTTCTCTTCCACATATTTACTGATGAAGTCGGCGAATTCTTTTCCGTATTTCTTGGCCTTTCCTTCGCCTACGCCATAGATTTTGGCGATTTCATCCACTTTTACCGGATACTGAACCGTCATGTCTTCAAGACTCGGATCCATAAATACGGTGTAAGGCGGAATGCCGTGCTTCCTGGCCACTTTTTTCCTTAGCTCTTTCAGCTGGTTGAAAAGATTCTGGTCCAAACCTCCGCTGGACTGCATCTGCACCTGATCGCTTTCCGCTTTGGTCTGCGAAAGATCGAATTCCCGGTCTTCCGCAATCATAAACGAATGCTCCAGCTTTCCGTCCAGAACCAATCTCCCTTTCTCTGAAATTTTTAAAACACCGTAGGTTTCTATATCCTTCAGTAAAAAATTCTGAACCGTTGCCTGTCTCAGCACCGTTTTCCAGTGGTTATCCTTCTCTTCTTTCCCGAATCCGAAATAAGGGCTCTGATCCAGCTTATAGGATTTGGTAACCGCCGATTCCTTTCCTGCAATTACGCTGATAAGATCTTTCGACTTGAATTTTTCGCCGGTATCCCTGATGAGTTCCAGAACTTTTTTCAGATCATTAGTCGCATCTTTCAGCTTCGGCGGATTTGAGGAATTGTCGCACATTTTGGCACCGTCTCCGTTTACCGGATCGAAGTTTTCCCCGAAATAATACAGAATGTACTGCCGCCGGCTCATGGAAGTTTCGGCATAGCCCACAACTTCATTCAACAGCTGCAGTCCGATTTCCCGTTCGGAAACGGGCTTCTGGGCAAGGAATTTTTCGAGCTTTTCAATATCTTTCGGATCGTAGTAAGCGACACAATGGCCTTCTCCGCCATCCCGTCCGGCACGTCCGGTTTCCTGGTAATAGCTTTCCAGGGATTTCGGGAAATCGTAATGGATCACAAAACGCACATCCGGCTTGTCGATTCCCATTCCAAAGGCAATCGTTGCCACAATCACATCCACTTCCTCCATCAGGAATTTATCCTGATTGGCTACCCTTATTTTCTGGTCCAGACCGGCATGGTAAGGAAGCGCGTTGATTCCGTTCACCTGGAGGAGCTGTGCAAATTCCTCCACCTTTCTCCGGCTCAGGCAGTAGACAATACCCGATTTTCCTTTGTGACGGCTGATAAACCGCACGATTTCCTTATCGACGTTTACTTTCGGCTGTACTTCATAGTACAGATTGGGCCTGTTGAAACTTTCTTTGAAAACCAGGGCATTGGTCATCCCCAGCGTTTTCTGGATATCATCCTGGACTTTTGGCGTTGCCGTTGCCGTGAGGGCAATTACCGGTACGTCGGCTATTTTATCGATAATGGACTTCAGGTTCCGGTATTCCGGCCGGAAATCATGTCCCCATTCCGAAATACAGTGCGCTTCATCAATGGCACAGAACGATATTTTTACATCTTTCAGAAAATCAAGGTATTCTTCTTTGATCAGTGATTCCGGAGCCACATACAGCAACTTGGTCTTTCCTTTTTTTATATCGTCGAAAACCTGTTTGGTCTGGGTTTTGTTGAGTGATGAATTCAGAACATGGGCAACCCCATCATCAGATGAAAGACCGTTTACCGCATCTACCTGGTTTTTCATCAATGCAATCAGAGGCGATACCACAATGGCCGTACCTTCCGAAATAAGTGCCGGAAGCTGATAACAAAGGGATTTCCCACCGCCCGTAGGCATCAGAACAAAGACATCTTTACCATTCATAAGGTTTTCGATAATCTTTTCCTGCTGGCCTTTAAAGGTGGAGAACCCAAAATATTTTTTTAACTCGCCTGATAAATTGGCTTTTTTTGCGCTCATCTAATTTTCAATTGCTAAATTTGCATCTAATCCAAAGTTATGAATTTTTCGCTTAAAATAAAAGCGAACGAATTTATAAAAAATAAAATTTATATTAAATATCCTTTTTAGACAGAACGTTTTCAAAAGGCATTTTTATATACCGATAAAATGATAATGGAAAGAGCCGACCTAATTTCAGTTGCAAAAAGTACCCTGGAAATCGAAATTGCAGAACTTCAGAAACTATCCTCAAGACTGGGTGATGACTTTATAAAAGCAGTCGAAATTATTCACTCGGCAAAAGGAAAGCTTATTGTGGTAGGAATCGGTAAATCGGCACACGTAGGCAATAAGATCGTGGCCACTTTAAATTCTACGGGTACGCCTTCCCAGTTTTTACATGCTTCGGAGGCCCTTCACGGAGACCTTGGCGTTATCCAGAAACAGGATGTGGTCCTGTGTATATCCAATTCCGGCAATTCCCCCGAAATCGTGAATCTCGTTCCTTATTTAAAAGACTATTCACATGCTCTCATCGGCATGACGGGAAATCCGTCCAGCAAACTGGCGGAATTTTCCGACCTTGTCCTGGATGCCCACGTTGATACGGAAGCCTGCCCGAATAAACTGGCCCCGACGAGTTCCACCACCCTGCAGATGGCGCTGGGAGATGCTTTAGCCATTGTTCTGATGGAGATGAACGGGTTCAGGGCGAATGATTTTGCCAAATTTCATCCGGGAGGCAGCCTTGGAAAGAATTTGATCTCAAAAGTGGACGATTTCCTTTCTTCACAGAAACCGCAGGTGATGGAAAATGCTACCGTAAAAGACGTAATTATCTCCATCAGCAGCTCCAGGCACGGGATTACCGTAGTAACTGAAGAAGATGCAATCATCGGGGTGATTACCGACGGAGATCTGAGAAGAATGCTGCTACGGGAAGAAGACATCTCAAAAGTCCTGGCCAGGGATATCATGTCTGCCAATCCGAAAACCATTGAAAAAACAGCACTGGCCAAGGAAGCCATGCAGATTTTAAAAGACAACAATATCGGCCAGCTCGTGGTAACGGAAAACGGGAAATATTTCGGGATCATCGATCTGCATAAGTTGCTGGACGAAGGGATTATTTAGTATAAACCCAAAGCAGAAACCTTATTGATCGGATGAAAGAGGAAAGATGGATGCCGGAGAATTCTTTTTCAATAATATGGCTGAAAGTCTTTAAATATCAGTTGTCTCGCTGTATCCTTTATCTTTTTTTCCGATTTGGCAAATAAACTTCCATCTTCGTGCCTTTGACATCCCACTTTAGTAAAACTTTTTTCCTAAATTTGGAATCTTAAAAATATTATTCTGTGAGTGATGCTAAAGACATGTCCTTCTGGGGGCATATTGGCGAACTGAGAGGCCACCTCATCCGTTCAATCCTTGCCATAGTGGTTGCTGCGATCGTTATCGGTTTCAATATCAACTGGATTATGGATCATGTTTTCTTCGGTCCTACCCGAAATGATTTTGCAACTTTTGAAGTCGTCAACCATTTTTCCAAAATGATTTTGGGCGAAGACAGCATCCATCTGCCGAAAGATTTCCCGGTTCGGGCCAGTAAGCTTTACCAGCAGTTCAACGTCATGATGGCCGTTTCCATTTTCGGCGGAATTGTTCTTGCCTTTCCTTATATCGTATGGGAACTGTGGCGGTTCATCAGTCCGGCTCTGCATCCCAAAGAAAGAAAAAATTCCTTATTCATCATCAATTCGGTATGGATGTTATTTATGACCGGTGTTTTATGCGGGTATTATCTGATCCTCCCTTTTGCCGTGAATTTCGGGGTGATTTTCAAGATATCGGATATTATCATCCCTTTATATGACCTCAGCGACTATACGACACTTTTTCTGCAGGTTGTCCTGGGAATGGGGGTTATCTTCCTTTTCCCGGTACTGATCTATTTCCTGACAACGATCGGAATCCTTACTCCGATGTTCATGAAAACGTACCGTCGCCACGCGATTGTTCTGATCATGGTGGTGGCAGCAATTATTACTCCCGCAGATGTGCTCAGTATGATGATGGCGGCATTACCGTTGCTTTTATTATATGAATTCAGCATCATCATGTGTTCTTATACCTATAAGAAAGTACAGAAAGCAGCGGCCAATCTTCCGGTTGTCCAGAAATAATTTTACAGCTATAAATTAATATATTCCCGCAGATTTCCTGCGGGATTTTTTATGAAGATGATTGATCTCTGATTAAAGACTACGAAAATTTTTCAAATTAAAGCTGATTTTCTGCCGTATGCTTTGTTGGAATCGCCAAGGACCGAAGATGATGGAGCAGGCAATGTTTTAAGGCGCAAAAAAAAAGTTGTGACTGCCAAATTTTCATGCTGTGGATATTAAATTCGTACCACTTTTTATAACATCAATCAGAGATCTTCAACTTTATCAAAGATAAAATCCTTTTTCGTCTTTAGCCATATAAAGTATTTAAAACCTTTCGGGCCCTTGCGTTTTCCAACATGAATTGCCATATCAGATTGACTGTTGACCGTTCAGTCGCAAAGCAAAATTGACAGGCGGAACGGCTTGACCATTCACTATTCCCCATTCGCTTTCCGGAATGTAACAAAACTTCAGATTTCCCGTCTTATTAAAGAGATTTGATCTGGGCCTGGTTCAACATCATTAAATTCTTTATTTTAGTCCATTAATTTTATTTCAGATGAAAAAAATTTCATATACGCTTTTATTTGTTTCGGGACTGGCTTTCGGACAGTTTTTTGAAAAAGACAAGTTATTTACCAAACAGGATACTTTGAAAGGTTCGGATACCCGGTTCAGGAATTTCTGGGATGTCAAAAAATATGATCTTTCCGTAGAACCTGATTTTGCGACAAAGAGCATCAGGGGAAGCAACATCATCAGCTTTGAGATCACGAAAGACATTACCAACCCTACTTTCCAGGTTGATCTTCAGCAGCCGATGAAAGCAGATAAGGTAGAGGTGAATTTTCCGATAACAAATTACAGTCAGGACGGTGATTTCATCTGGATCAGAGCCAATAAAAGTTTTAAAAAAGGGGAAAAATATACCATTAGAGTTGCCTATTCCGGAAATCCTGTCATTGCCAGGCACGCACCGTGGGACGGAGGTTGGGTATTTACCCGGGATGAAAAAGGAAATCCTTGGATGAGCCCCGCCGACGAAGGCATCGGCGCTTCGATCTGGCTTCCGGTGAAGGACATCTGGAGTGATGAACCCGACAACGGCATCGTAATGAAAATTATTACGCCCAAAGATCTTGTAGGCGTAGGAAACGGAAGACTGATCAGCAAAAAGGCGGAAGGCGATAAAATGGCTTACACCTGGGAAGTCAAAAACCCGATCAATGCCTATTCCATCATTCCGAATATCGGAAAATATGTGAATTTCAAAGATACCTTTGACGGAGAAAAAGGAAAACTGGATCTGGATTACTGGGTGCTGGATTATAATCTGGATAAAGCTAAAAAACAGTTTCAGCAGGTAAAGCCGATGCTGTCGGCTTTTGAATACTGGTTCGGCCCTTATCCGTTTTATGAAGATTCCTACAAACTGGTAGAATCTCCTTATCTTGGGATGGAACACCAGAGCAATGTGGCTTACGGAAACGGTTACCAGAACGGCTACCTGGGAAGGGACCTTTCCGGGACCGGCGTCGGACTGAACTGGGATTTTATCATCATCCATGAAAGCGGCCATGAATGGTTTGCCAATAATATCACGGCGAAAGACCAGGCGGACATGTGGATCCATGAAAGCTTTACCAATTATTCCGAAGTGCTGTTCACCGAAAAGTACATGGATAAAAAATCGGCTGATATTTATGCTCAGGGAATCCGGGATATCATCCTGAACGATACGCCCATTATCGGAAAATACGGGGTAAGAAACGAAGGCAGCGGCGATATGTATCCGAAAGGGGCAAGCATGATCCATACCATCCGCCAGGTCATCAATAACGATGAAAAATTCAGGCAGATCCTCAGAGGCCTTAATAAAGATTTCTATCATCAGACCGTAACCACCGCGCAGATTGAAAACTATATCTCTAAAAAATCGGGAATTGATTTTTCAGGCGTCTTCGACCAGTATTTAAGGACGACCGAAGTTCCTGTTCTGGAATACTCGCAAAAAGGGACTGAACTGAAATTCCGGTATACCGATACGGTGAAGAATTTTAAGCTTCCGGTTATTGTTGAAGGCACTACCATCAACCCCAGCGGGGAATGGCAAACCGTACAATTAAAGAAGGGCACTCCGGTAGAATTCAATAAAAATTATTACATCAGCTACAAAAAGGTGGACTAAATGAGACCTGGAAACCGTGAAATGGCATTTTTCTTTTTACATACCTTTAATTTAATACTCAAAACAAATAAATTAATCTGCTGATAATTAAAATTTTAATGAAAAGTAAGGTTTAATTTAACAAAGTTTAATACACCTTTCCGTAACAAAACCGATCTTTCAGCAACTATTTAACTATAAATTCAATTTAATGAAAAAAACAGCTTTGAGCCTGGGTATCTTAACCGCTTTTATGGTGAATGCCCAATCTATAAAAACCACCATCGACCTTGTTCAGGTAAAGGACGACAAGGTGCCGGTAACCATGGAATTCCCGAAAATGAAATCCGGTGACGTCAAATTCCATTTTCCAAAAACCGTTCCGGGAACCTATTCCGTAGACGATTACGGAAGGTTTGTGGAAGGCATCAGATTTATGGATAATAAGGGGAAGGAAATTCCTTTTACCAAAGTCAATGACAATACTTACGCCCTTAAAAACGCCCAGAATTTAAGCAAAGTCACTTATCTGGTCAATGACAGCTTCGATGACGAAATGGATGAATCCAGGCACAAAGCCGTGTTTTCGCCATCCGGAACGGATATCGAGGCCGGAAAAGTATATCTGATCAATACCCATGGTTTTATCGGTTACATCGATAATATGCAGGATGTTCCTTATCAGCTGATCATCCAGAAACCCAATGATTTTTATGGAACAACCGCCTTGGTCGATCAGGATAAATCCGAATCTACGGATACCTATACCCTGGCCAATTACGCTAAGGTAACCGATTCTCCGCTGATGTATACAAAACCGGATTATATCACCTTCAACGCAGGAGGTATGGATCTGGTACTGGGTGTTTATTCCCCGACCGGCAAATACAAAGCGGCCGATTTTAAAGAAAATCTTGAAAAAATGGTGGTTGCGCAAAAGAAATTCCTGGGTGACATGAACACCAATAAAAAATATGCGATCATGCTGTATCTGGCAGGTGCGCAGGGTCCTCAGATCAAAGGGTTCGGTGCTTTGGAGCATCACGAATCCACGAGCGTTGTGCTTCCTGAAATGATGCCCAAAGAAGCCATTGATAAAACGCTTACCGATGTGGTTTCCCACGAGTTCTTCCATACGGTAAATCCGCTGAAGACCCATTCCGAGGAAATCCATTATTTCGATTATGCCGATCCGAAAATGTCGCAGCACCTCTGGATGTATGAAGGCGGTACGGAATATTTCGCCAATCTTTTCCAGATCCAGGAAGGCCTTATTACCAGGGATGAGTTTCTTCAGAGAATGAGTGAAAAAATCGCCAATTCCAAAAACTACAACGATACCATGCCTTTTACGGTCATGAGTAAGAACGTTCTTAAAGATGAATATAAAGACCAGTACCGGAATGTCTATGAAAAAGGAACCCTTCTGGCAATGTGCCTGGATATCGAACTGAGAAAACTGTCGAACGGGGAAATGGGCTACCGCGACATGATCCGTAAGCTTTCCCAGCGTTTCGGGGAAAACAAGCCGTTTAAAGACGATCAGTTGATTGATGAGTTGGTTACTGTTACGGGATATCCCCAAATCAAGGACTTTTATGGCAAATACATTGCGGGCAGTCAGCCGACCCCTTACGCCCAATACTTAGATATGGTGGGTGTGGAAATCAAAAAACAGGAAACGCCGCCGATTTTCTGGTTCATCAGAGATCCGCAGCAGACGGGTTACGATGAAAAGGATAATGCGTTTGTGTTTGATGAAAGCTCTGCCCAGTCGGCTTTCGCCAAAAGCATCGGCCTGAAAATCACGGATAAGATCGTTGCCCTGGACGGAAAAACCATCAATGTCCAGGATATCCAGTCTTTCATTGCATATTCAAGAACGATCAAGGAAGGGCAGAATGTAACTGTAACCGTCTTAAGAAAGAACGGTGACAAAACCGATAAGATGGACCTTAAAGGAAAAGCGGTTCTGGATAAGATGACGGTTGAAACGCTTGCATTTAAAGCGAACCCGACTCCTGCTGAAAAGAAACTTCAGGAGCAGTGGCTGACCGGGAAAAAATAATTTGAAGTACAATAAATTCAGTAAAGCGGGGAAATTTTTTCTCCGCTTTTTTTCCGGCTTTATTTAAATTAACGTGAATTCGAGCTATAAACCGTACTGGGGTTTTAATGATCATGGAGTCTATTTCCAGTCTATTTAGACTATTTCATAAAGGTTACCGGCGGCGTAAAAATCCTTCGAGAGCCTCAGGATGACACAATGCTACCAAATGAAATTGCAGTCTTTTAAAATGACGAATTATGTTTATTTCAAGCAGGGTTGCATTACGCGCTGTCAGGCTGAGTTCTATCTAAAATTCTGACCGATTTAGTCTTAATATTATTTTCGAATTAATTAAATAGCTAAATGTAAGCGTAATACGGTGAAAATATTTATAAATATGCAGTTTAATTAAAGGCAGCAGCATCGGTAAAAATTCCTGTTATAGGTATGACAAAAACTATACTTTCCGGATAGTGATTCTGAAGGTCGTTCCCTTTCCTACTTCCGTCTGTGAAATTTTGATGTCTCCGTTGTGGTATTCCTGGATTACCCTTTTGGCCAGAGACAACCCGAGCCCCCAGCCTCGTTTTTTGGTGGAATAGCCGGGTTTGAAGGCGTTGGCTGCCTGCTGTTTTGTCATTCCGCTTCCGGTATCCTGTACCTGCACTACGATGCTTTTGTTCCTTTCAATAACGGTCATCGAGATCGAGCCTTCCCCTTTCATGGCGTCGACGGCATTTTTTACGAGGTTTTCGATCACCCAGCTCATCAGGATTTTATTATGGGGAACCGAGATGGTATGATTCGGCAGATGCAGTCCGAAGTTGATCTTTCTGGAAATCCTTGTTTTTAAATAGTCATAATTTTCCTGAATGGTGGCACTGAAATCCCGGTCGTTAAGTTCGGGAACGGAGCCTATTTTTGAGAACCTTTCAGAGATTGTTCTCAACCGTTCGATGTCTTTTTCAATTTCGTGGACGCCTTCGGAATCCGGAGTATCCAGCTTCATGATTTCCATCCAGCCGATCATGGAGGACAAGGGCGTTCCGATCTGGTGTGCCGTTTCCTTGGCAAGCCCGGCCCAGAGATAGCCTTCATCCGTTTTTTTAATGGTCCTGAAAAACCAGAAAGTAAATCCGAAATAGGAAAGAATGAAAAGCCCGAGAATATACGGGGAATACTGCAGGTTGTTCAGCAGGCGGGAGTTATCGTAATATACGAACTGCTTGTTTCCTTTCAGGATGTTGATTTCAATGGGAGGATAACTCTTCGCCATTTTCTGTGCCAGCGCAATGATCTTTGCCGAATTGTTTTCAATATCCTGCGGAATATTTTTATGCTCGATGATCTGCCCGCTTTTATCCAGAATGATCAGCGGAATGGTGGTATTGGAGCTGTAAATCTGCAAAAGCAACGCCTGAATTTCCAGGTTGGGATTTTCCGTTTCCTGCTGGAATTTTAGGGCACTCACCAGGATGTCTACCCTTCTCACCTCTTCCTTACGTAGAAAATTGATCAGAATCGTTGACGCAATGACGGTGGTCAGGACAACAATGGTCATCAGGGTAAAAATGATCCAGTTATTCAGTCTTGCAAATAAGGATTTCTTCAAAACGTTGATTTATTTTAAAACATTCAGGATCTTCTGCAGTTCCGCACCGCCGCTGCCCTGGTAATTGTTGATGATGATTGAAAACACATATTTCTTCCCTTCTTTTGAGGTATGGAAACCTGCGTAGGATTTGGTATCCCTCATGGTTCCGCTTTTCATTTTGATGCCGTTATCCTGGGTAGGGAAACCGTCATAATACGTTTCGAACCAGGACTGTTTTTTAGCATACAGCAAAGCCTGGACTTCTGCTTTTGCCGAAACATAATTCTGTGGGGAAAGCCCGCTTCCGTCGGCGAAATTGATCATCGCCGGATTGATTCCCTTGCCTTTCCAGAATTCTTTCAGGTAGGCAACCCCCGTCTTAAAGCTTGGATTCCCCTTCTTTTTTTTGGCTAAAGTTTTAATTAACGTTTCCCCGTACATATTGATGCTCTTTCTTAAAAACCAGTAAACGATTTTGTCTAAAGTCGGCGATTCATACGTTAAAATGACGTTCTGTTTCGGGAATTCCAGAGGTTTCTTTCCCTCAATTTCAAGCTGGGAATTCGTTACCACCTTCCCTGCAAGATCGATTCCTGATTCTTTCAGCCATTGCCTGACTTCCACGCCCAACTGCAGAGGCGGATCGGGAACAGCTCCGGAGACCGTCACCGGCTTTGAAGGCAATGTTCCGTTAATCAATGCAACATCCGAATGCGGTGCAGTGAAAATCAGGCTCTGATCGGAGCTTCCGCCTGCTTTCAGATCGTTCAGCCAGTTGACGCCTTCCAGAGGATAGGAGAAACTTTTGAATTCCGTTCCGTTAATGTGGATATCGAACTGGTTTTCACGCCAGTTGACGCCCCAGACGCCGGCGCCGTAATAGTTTCCAAGATCGTCCCACGGCCACCCTCCCGGAATGGTCTGGTGGTCGAAATACGAGTCGTCAACGATCAGATCTCCCGAGATCTTTTTGATACCGGATTTTTTTATCGCTTCTATAAGCTTCTGCTTGAAATTTTCCGGTTTATACGACTCGTACCTCCAGCTTCCCAGGGTAGGATCCCCGGTTGAAGTGACGAACAGGGTCCCATTCAGGGTCCCGTTGGAAAGGGTTCCGGAATAGGCTGATGTTGTTTTAAAAGTATAATTCTTACCCAATCCTTCCAAAGCCGCAGCTGCCGTGAATATCTTCTGCGTCGAAGCGGTGGAAAGGCCTTTATTTCCCTGGTAATCATAAACCGGATTCCCGTTTTCATCCGAAACATAAAAGGATAAATTGGACGAAACCGCACCGGAGGATTCCATCAGGTTCTTGGTGGCAGTATCCAGTTTTTGGGCAATATTCTGCGCCAAAACCATTTGGGTTGAAAGGAGAAATATTGGGAAAACGTTTTTCATGAAGGATTGTTTATTCAAATATAATTTAAAATTACGGTACTTCCGGCCTTACCAGTCTTTTTCGAATTCTTCAAATTCGTCGTCATTAAAAAGGATCCGGTAATTTTCCGTCTTTTCAAATGACCGGTCACAGAAATTGGCAACTTCTTCATAACTGTCCTGATCCATACGAAGTAACATCTGGGATTGTTTCACGTATTCTGTTTTATCTTCATAGTCATCGAGTAAAGAGTCCCGCCAGGGTTCATCATTACATCTTAAACAGTGTTCTTCCCACAGGGCTTTATATCCGCAGATTTCGCAGTCTTTCAGGTTTTCAAAGATTAATCTGATCTTGTGTCGGTATTCTTCCGAAAACAGATGCAATGGAATGGATCTCAGCAACAGGTAATAGTTGGGATTTCCTGTATTCAATGAAATAGGCTTTTCATCACCGGATAAACAGACCCGTATTCCTTTAAAAGAATTGGGCGTTTCCACCTTTTTTATTTCACTTAGCTTAAAAAGAAAACGGTCGTTGAGAAAAACAGTGTCACCTTTAATATATATAACATCCACGTCCTCTATATAATGATTGATGCACAAAGTTACATCCCAGCCATTGACCACCCTTAATTTGCCCGCACTGCCGCATATCTCGCAGGTTTTAACTGATAAGGCTTCATATTTTGTTATTATTTTCTTGATTTCATTATTAAGGGGATCATCTTCGGAAAGGCTGTAGCAACGCAATCCGCCGAATTTTTCTTTTCCGCCGACCTTGTTATTCAGATTCCATCCCGCCAGGCAAAATTCGTAAAGCATATCACGGATGAGCTGATGCCAACCCGTACCGTTTAACTGGAAATTCAGGACATTGGCTTCAACGAACTGATCGGTTTCCTGTTTTGAATACTTCATAACGTCTATAGCTCAGAGCCCGCCTCCAGCTCATACGGCTCTTTATTTTTTTCAAAAATCCTCGTCAGTTCGGTGCCTTCTACCGTAATCCGGTCGCCTTTTCTACGGATCCAGTTTCCTTCGCGAAGGCCGACCACTTTGATATCATTCTGTGTTAAAAATTCTCTGATCCTGGTCTCCCGGGTTTCACCGTTGTGCTTCAGATCGGGATTCGGGTCGAGGTAATGCGGGTTGATGTTAAACGGAACCAACCCCATGCACTCAAAGCCGGGAGGATAAACAATCGGCATATCGTTCGTGGTTTTCATATTCTGTCCGCCGATGTTGCTTCCGGCGCTGCAGCCCAGATACGGTTTTCCGCTTTCTATATTTTTTTTCAGTACATCCATCAATCCTTCTTCATGTAACGTTTTTACCAGGAGAAACGTATTTCCGCCACCGGTAAAAAAACCCCTGGCATTATTAACGGCTTCTGCTTTATTCTCAAATTCATGAAGCCCTGCTGCTTTAATATCAATGGTATTAAAAAAAGACTTTGCCTTTTCTGTGTACTCATCGTGAGACATGCCTCCGGGTCTTGCAAAAGGGATGAAGATGATTTCATCAATCCCTTCATATAATTTAACGATTTCCTCTTTTAAATATTCTAAGTACTGTCCGCCGAAAAGCGTGGAAGTGGATGCGAGTATGATGTTCATAGATTTTAAGATTGATTGTCGCTTACAAAGATAATCCAAACCACTGCGAATCTAAAATTATCGTAAAAAAATAGTGGTTCCCGTTAATCTTTTCTAAAAAACCTTAAAGCTTCCGAATTTTATTTTTTCATAAAAAAGGAATTCTCTACCTTTATAACACGTTTAAAATGTAGGAATTATGAAAATGACAAAAATGAACAGAAACCTTTTATTAGGTTTGATATTGACAGGAGCCGTAAGTTTTGCCAATGCACAAACGACTCAGACAGATAGTACCGTAACGGCTACCACAGCCGCTCAGGCAACAGGAAATCCGGCGATTGATGCGCTGAAGAAGAAAATCGAAGCCAATCCTAAAGATACGGAATCCCTTGCTCAATTGGCAGGAGCCTACCAGGATGCATCCGACTGGATCAACGCTGTCGCTACATGGAAGAAAATATCAGCATTGCTGCCGGATTGGGCACCGTCTTACTACAGTCAGGCTTATGCATACCAGTCTGCAAAAGATGATGCCAATGCCAAACTGGCTTATGAGAAATACATCGCGACCGTAAAACCGGAAGAGGTGGAACAGAATAAAAAGAATCTGGCCTATGCGTACTTTTACGTCGCTTTCTCCGAACAACAGAATAATCCGGATAAAGCAAAAGAGCATATTGCCAAATCGCTGCAGTACGATCCAAGTAATCAAGAGGCGATTAAATTAAGCCAGGCTTTAAATTCATAGTGTTGAAAGACCCGATTTTTCGGGTCTTTTTTGTTTGCCGTTTATTGATGTCAATGGTCAATTTGCTGATGCAAGTGAATGGTGAATTTAAAGTGACCATTGACAATTGACAAGCGAAACGATTGACCTTTCATCATTCACCATTTAAAATGCGGCTACTCAAAACCACCCCGTCAAAAATCCCTTCAGAATTTTCGCCACCCCTCCAGGGGAGTGGAATTTCGGTTAAGATATGATTTGCGGTTTTGTGATTGAAAATCGAAATTTTATTTAAATTTATAAACGAAGCGGATTCACCATTTACATACTGCTACCATTTGCTGGGTGGAACGGCCCTGCGAACGGAAATAAGGCGGTTTTCTCCTAAAAAAACTTTGCGGACGCTGCGTTAAATCTCACTGCCTACCATGTTAAGCCTTCAATCTCCAAAATTAATAAGGAAAGCGGATTCACCATTCACACACTGCTATCATTTGCTGAGTGGAATGGCCCTGCGAACGGAAATAAAGCGGTTTTCTCCTAAAAAAACTTTGCGGACGCTGCGTTAAATCTCACTGCTTACCATGTTAAACCTTCAATCTCCAAAATTAATAAGGAAAGCGGATTCACCATTCACCATTAACCATTCACCATTCACTTTTTAACCTTAACCAAAATTAATTTCCTCCTCAAAAACGGAATGCCTATCTTTGTCATAATAAATCTCAAAACAAATGAAATTTTTTATTGACACGGCTAATTTAGAGCAGATAAAAGAAGCAAAAGACCTTGGAATCCTTGACGGTGTTACCACAAACCCTTCCCTGATGGCAAAAGAAGGCATCCAGGGAGCAGAGGCGATCAGGAACCATTATAAAGCGATCTGTGAGATCGTAGACGGCGATATTTCTGCGGAAGTTCTTTCGACGACGTATGAAGAAATGATCAAAGAAGGAGACGAGCTCGCAGCCATCCATCCGAACATCGTGGTAAAGATCCCGATGATCAAAGACGGAATCAAGGCGTTAAAATATTTTTCAGATAAAGGCATCAGAACCAACTGTACCTTAATTTTCTCTCCGGGACAGGCGCTTCTTGCAGCAAAAGCAGGGGCTACCTATGTTTCTCCTTTCTTAGGAAGACTGGATGATATTTCAACCGACGGGTTAAACCTGATCCGCGAGATCCGTCTGATCTTTGATAACTACATGTACGAAACGGAAATTTTAGCGGCTTCCATCCGTCATGGAATGCACATCATCGACTGTGCGAAGATCGGGGCTGATGTCATTACATCACCGCTTCCTCCGATCCTGAGCCTTCTGAAACACCCGTTAACAGACAGCGGACTGGCTCAGTTTGTTTCAGATTCCCAGAAATTGGCTTAATCGCTGATTTTATTATATAACAAAAAAGCGCGGAAATTTTCTTTCCGCGCTTTTTTTATTACGGATGGTTTCCCGTAATCGTTTTGATGATCCTGCACGGATTTCCGACAGCTACAACATTGTCCGGAATATCCTTCGTGACGACACTTCCCGCCCCGATTACCGAATTATTCCCGATGATAATCCCAGGAAGCACAACGACATTGCCGCCAAACCATACATTGTCTCCTACTGTTATCGGATGTGCAGATTCCAAGCCTTCATTCCGTTGCTCCACATCGAGCGGATGACTGGCCGTATAAAAGCTGCAGTTCGGGCCGATAAACACATTCGTTCCGAAGGTTACTTTTGCACAGTCTAAAATTACCAGGTTATGATTAGAATAAAAATTTTCACCCACTTCGATATTGTATCCGTAATCGCACCAGAAAGTGGGTTCAATACATATATTTTCACCGGTTTTTCCTAAAATTTTCCTGAGTAACGAAGTTCTGCCTTTGGAATCCGAATTTTTCAGGTGGTTGTATTCCTGGCAGAGGTCCTTGGCTATTAATCTTTCATTGATGAGTTCCCTGTCATAATTCGCATTGTACAGAAGCCCCTGTTTGCATTTTTCTTTTTCAGTCATTATTAAACATTAACAATTTACCTATTAAAGATAATAAAAAAACAGGATAAAGATGCCTTTATCCTGTTTTAAAAAGTTTAGCGGTATAAATCCAGCTCAATCTGATTGTTATCTTTTGCCATCTCTTCTTTTTGACTTTTCTCGATCATCCTCAGAACCTCTGCCTGGCTGGCATTACTTCCATTCATGATGATTTTTGTATTTCCGCCTGCCCCCGAATTGGCCAGCATCTGCTTCATGTTCTTAGCCGGATCGTTCGCATAGTCTTTCCATGCTTTTCTGAACTGGGCATTGGTAAGTTCAATACGCTTTTCACCCGGGTCCATTAATTTTAAAACCTGGGCAGAGGGTGTGTCATTAGCCTGCGGTCTGTTTTGTGGTGCCGCCACCTTTTTGTTCCCGGCAAGGATCATCCTGTGGGATCCGGTAGCATCCTCGATCTTTACGATAAGTCCCGGAAGCCCGCAGAATTTGTACGGTCCGTCCTGAAAAGGAAGTTCGGTCGTAAACCATGCGGTCCACTCTCTTCCGCCAAAGCTTGTTGTTGCCTTCTGAGTGTTATAATCTCCGATTTTTTGCTTATCCGGTAATATTTTCCATTCTATTTTTCTGTCTTCTTTCACTTTGTAATTGTCGCCGCCTATGCTGGTGAGTAAATAGGTGGTAAAGCCCGGATATTCTTTAACGACTCTGTTTTTATTTTCCGTACCTCCCATCATAAAAGCTTTTGTACGGCCTCCGGCTGATGCCTGCATTGCAGTTCCTTTCAGCATTTCGGCAACCTTGGCCAATTGTACAGAATCCGAAACAAATGCATCACGGCTGAAGTACTCAGAACCTTTGGCACTGATATCAAGATACATGAGTTCCTTTTTTACGTTCTGTTTGTTGTTGGAATCCGGAATGTAGGAATAGTCATAGAAAAAACGGTTGATCTGTGCATTTGCGAACGTGCCCAGAAGAATAAGAGCAAAAATGTAATTCTTCATAATTGTATTTTAATTTTAATATTCAGTCCTCAAACCAGGGCCTGAGGTATTGTGTTATTTTGTTTCAATCCTGATCTCCCCGGAAGCCTTTGATCCGTCAGCTGATTTTTTGTTGATGTTGACAGACCGGATATTTTTCGGATCAAGAGCCTGCATCTGTCCGTTTGTTGATTCTTTTCCGTCAATATAAATTTTGATATTTCCCATATCTCCATCCATATTTTTAATTCCTGAAGCCATCATCGACTGATCTTTCAGGTTGATCCTGATATTATTGGCATCGACTTTAAAATTCTTTTCGACAGGGAATTTTTTTAAAGCATTGCTGAATACAACAACTTTCCGGTCACCGTCCAGTACTCTTCTTTCTGCTTCAAGTTTTGCCCTCTCACCTTCAAGTTTCGCCCGTTTTTCTTCCAGTCTGGCCCTTTCTTTTTCAAGCTTTGCCCTTTTTCTGGCCATTGATGGTGATTCTTTTTTGCCGGATGCCGATCCTTTTATGGCTTTTTCCATCTCCGGAGACCATTTGATATCTTTTGTATCTTTGAAGGTATAGACTTTTACGTGAGGAGCATCAGCTGTTTTTGAATCAAAAGAATAATTAAAATCAAAATCCGACATTTCAACCGGTTTACGATCGCTTTCCTGAATGATTTCCCAATCTACCGTCCTTTCGGGTTTATTATTTATTTTAAAATCACCATCATTAAAATTGATATCCTTTCCGTCCATTTTAATGATCATTCCCGACTTCAGAAAATCTTTTGAAACACTTATTTTTGCAATCTCACCTGAAAGGTCTCTGATTTCTTCAAGTTTTTTGTAGTACTCGTCGCTCTCAGGCTTGAGCTTCATCAGAATCTCGGTTTTCTTCTGGAGTTTCTGACTTAAATCTGAAATTTTGCTGTCATCATCCGCTTTTCTGTAAATTTTCGCAGCAGGCGTAGTTCTTTTCAGATCCGGAACAATGGTATCTTTTCCGATGGCAGCCGTATCTTTTTCAGTCATGACTATATCATCTTTGCCGATCCGGGCAATTGCTTTTTTAATTTCGATATTCGTGGCTCTGATCTCCTGGTTTTTGGCATTTACCAGATAGGCAAACGCTACGGTGAATACCACCGGCAATGCCAGGATTCTTCGCGCATATCCGAATTTGGTTTTGGGTTTCTGTAACATTTTTAGTCGTTTTTTAAGGTTTGAACTGAGAAACGGACTGGTGGCAGGCAACGGGTTTCCGAAAAAGTGGCTCGCCAGCAGCATCTGCGCAAATGCCTGGGTGTCCGATTGCTTAACGGCCTTTTTATCGGCCAGGTATTCATGGATTAAACTGATTTCTTTTTTGATGAGATGAAAGAACGGATTGAACCAGAATATCGAAGTAATGATCTCGATAAAAATTTTATCGAAAGAATGTTTTTGTTCGATGTGCACCATTTCGTGCTTCAGGATCTGTGTTCCGATATCGGAATTCAGCATGATGGAATTCTTCCAGAAAAGATTCCTAAAATAAGAAAACGGGGCTTCCGAAAGATCGGTCCGGTAAAAATTGATGCCGTCGAATGTTTCTTTCGGAAAACTGCTCTTCAGCTGACGGATCCTGAAGATCCCGTAGGCGAATCTTCCTAAAAAACAGAAAGAAACAAGTCCCAGAGCCGAAAAAATAATTCTAAGATAAAGGTCGTCATCATCTGAGTTTTTGATGGTATTGAAATGTTGTATCTGATCTATCAACTTGTATACATCACTGCTTACTTCAATGGTAAAGTCTTCAACCTTTATCAGTGGAAGCAGAAGTGAGAGGAGCATCGCAGACAAAAGATAAAATCTGTTGTAGTGATGAAACGTCCTGTCTTTTAAAGACAACCGATAATACAGAAACGTTACACCTGAACATAAAATAACTTTGCCGAAGTAGAGAAGTACAGGTTCCATAGGGTCAGTTTTTCTTTTTAAGTTCGTTTAAGAGCATTTCAAGGTCTTCCACCGTCATCTCATTTTTCTCTACCAGAAAAGAAACGGCGCTTTTATAAGAACCTTTGAAATAATTTTTCACCAGGCTTTTCATGGTCTTGCCGGAGTATTGTTCTTTGCTGACCAGCGGAAAATATTCGTGTTGTCTCCCGTATACATTGTAATCGACAAATTCTTTCTCTTTCAATACTTTCAAAATGGTGGAAACCGTATTGGTATGGGGTTTCGGCTCCGGGAAAAGATCAAGGACGTCTTTTAAAAATCCTTTTTCAAGTTTCCATAAATACTGCATCACCTGCTCTTCGGCCTTCGTTAACGTCTGGTTTTTCATATTCTGCTTAATTAAGGTGATTCAAATCTCACCTGTTCCATATCACTAAAGAATTAGTTATACAAATGTAGAAATAAAATTCATTCTAACAACTATTTTTTTAGTGATAAAATATTTTTCTATTTAAATATTTGATAACCAACACTATAAATTTTATATGGATTTATTGGATTTTGAAACTCTATAAATTATTACCTGTCTAATCATTATAAAATACCATATTTATAAATAATATCCTTAAAACTTGTTAAAATTTATTAAATAAAATTAAAATCTATTTGTTTAAACCGGGAAATTATATTTATTTTAGTGCTTTAAAAATTTCTCATGAAAAGATATAATTTATTAATTGTACTGTTATTACTTATTTTTAACCTCACCACCGCCCAGAAAAAAGGTTCTCCGGCAGCCGATTTCAGTGCCGTAGGTGAAGCTAAATCTAAAATTGAGGGTACAGTTCCGTTGGTGATCAAGCATTTAAAGGAAGTGAGCGAAAAAGAAAACGATCCTGCGATTCTCTCCAATGGTACCGCTGCTCTGGCTAAAGAATATGGAAAAGTGGAACTTGAATGGAGGCTGTACCGGGGCAATATGAACAACTGTATCCTGAACAATTCTTCGAAAAAGGCTAAAAAAT
This sequence comes from Chryseobacterium hagamense, assembly GCF_007991455.1. Lineage (GTDB taxonomy): Bacteria > Bacteroidota > Bacteroidia > Flavobacteriales > Weeksellaceae > Chryseobacterium > Chryseobacterium hagamense. The sequence goes on from NZ_BJYJ01000001.1 coordinate 630,656, forward strand.
GTATGCAGTATCACAATGATATGTTCAGAGGAACGCTGATTAATTATAACAATTACATCACCAACCTTACCCGAAAGAACGGATACCTGGGTGTAGACGGTGATACAAAATTAAACTTCAACCCTGCTGAAGTCACCACCAAACTGAGCGAATCTTTCTTTAACGGGAACGATGCGGCAAACCGGATGAAAGGAGATCAGAAAAAGGAATTCATCGGCCAGACCATGAAAGATGATAACGCGCTGACACCTTTTAACCAGCTGGCAGCCCAGTAAGGTATTTTTTTAATTAAATGATACGATCCTGCTTTAAATAGCAGGATTTTTTATTTGCCTTGATCTTATACAACCGGAACAAAAGAGATCTGCGTCATCTGCAAATCTGCAAGAGCAAAACAGAATCCGAAGTTGTTTCAAATCGGAAAACTGGGCAAATATTAAAATGTGACGGGTTTTTGAACCTGTCAGATATAGCGGTCATCGATACACCCAAGATCTGCAAAATCTACATGCGAAAAATTAAATTCAATAAAAAGGATTTTCTTCATGGCACAATAAATGATTCTACCACTCCAAACAAAATCAACAGAATGAGCACATTGAAAAAAGGAGACATGGTAAGATGGGATTCCAGCAACGGGCAGACCCACGGGAAAATCACCAAAGTACACACAAAGGATTTTACTTTTATGGATAAGCAGCGCCGCGCTTCTGAGGAAGAACCTCAATACGAGGTGATGAGTGAGAAATCAGGAAAGTCGGCCGTGCATAAAGGATCAGCACTGAAAAAAATGTAAAAAAATTGCCACATCAATCTGTGGCAATTTTGATTTTTATAAAGCTCTGTTAACCAGTTTTATTTTATTTTGTCATAAATAAACTTCGTGATAACCGCTCCAAACAGATAGTAGGCAACCGTCATCACTTTTTTCCGGGTGTTTTCTGCTACAGGCTTTTCATCCAGTCCCAGTTTTTCAGGGAGAGCCAGAGCACCGAGTCCCATGGCCAGTCCGGAAGCGATATTGAAACCGCTGGTGGCTGTGGTGGCATAATACATCCCGTTGCCGATAACATCTCCCGCCAGAGTGGCGGCGTACAGCTGATCCTGATTGGTAATTTTCATATCGGCTTTATCCAGGGCCTTATTTAAAGCTTCTTCACCGACTTTATTAATTTCAGGCACATTATCAAAATTTCTCCGGACTGCTTCGTGCAGAAGGCTGAGGGCAATCGCTCCGCCCAGACCTGCGATGATTTTTTTATACATATTCTTTAGATTTAATGGTGTTTCTAGTGAATTGCATAAATTGAGCCATACCTTCCCGGTATAAACTCCTTTTGAAAATTCAATAAGTATTAAAAATCCAGTCAGGAATTTATAATCCGGAACTTTTATTAGGACTGTCAACAAATAATTATTAATTTCGATCTCAAATTATACATTATTGTATTTGATTTAATATCAGTTTCCGTAATTGTGAATAATAAATGGAAAATATTTTGTTTTGCGACAGGGAGCGTTATTTTTCTCTGTATCCCCGTCATCTCCTCTCCTGATTTCGGTACAGGCCAGAATCTTTTCACAATTCCAATGTTTCTGAGAATGTTCAGCTCATACGTCGGGATCCTGTTTTTCTTTTATCTGAATTATTTTTATTTCATTCCTCAGCTCTATTTCAGGAAAAGATATATTTTATTCGTCATTGCATTAATAATGATGTTCCTGATCCTCGACAATTTGCCCACGATGATTTTTGCCCATTGGAACGGCTTCTTTCAGGAAGTAAAACCTGTAGGGGGACCTCTATTTCATCCTTCTGATATCGGTCCTCCTCGTGAAGCCAATAAAAAACCCATACGGCTGCCTGAAAATATTTTCTTCCAGTTTTTCCTGATTGTTTTTATTTCCCTGCTTTTAAGGGTAAGTATGAGGCTGAAAGAAACCGAAACCGAAAAATTAAAATCTGAAGTCGCTTATCTTAAAGCACAGATTAACCCCCACTTCCTTTTTAATGTTCTGAACAGTATTTATGCACTTACCATTTCAAAGTCTGCTGAAGCTCCGGATGCCGTACTGCGTATATCCAGTCTTATGCGGTACCTTACGAATGACAGCTCAAAAGATTTCGTACCGGTGAATGATGAGCTCAGCTAAATAAAGGATTATGTGGCTTTACAGGAATTGAGGCTTACTTCCAATACCCGCCGTACATTCCGGACAGATAAAGATCTCAGCTGCCAACTTCAGATCGCACCCCTGATCCTGATTGCATTTGTTGAAAATGCTTTCAAATACGGAGTCCATCCGGATATAGCATCCGAGATACAGATCGCTATCACAATAGCCGGCACTATGCTCAGATTAAATGTATATAATACCAAAGCAGCAGAACCCGACGGCGAAGAAAAAAATGGAATCGGAATCCATAATACCCGGAAGAGGCTCAGGCTTCTCTATCCCGATGAGCATACGCTGACCATTGCTGAAAATCATACTTCTTATTTTGTTGAACTTACCCTTGATCTAAATGTTAAAAGCCATAGCCATTGATGATGAACCTTTAGCGCTGACCATCATATCAAATTTCAGTGACAGAACGGAAGGACTTAAACTTGAAAAGACTTTTTCAAGTCAGCAGCATGCCCTGAAGTATATCCGACAACATCCTGTAGACCTTTTATTTCTCGACATTCAGATGCCGAAAAAGGATGGTATTGCATTTTATAAAAACATAGATCGCAACCTGCCGGTTATCTTTACCACCGCTTTCAGTGAATATGCGGTGGAAGGTTTCAATCTCAATGCAGTTGATTACCTTATCAAACCGTTTTCGCTGGACCGTTTTCAGGAGTCGGTAAAAAAAGCTTTGCAGAGAACGGAATATATTACCAAAAACAACGAGCAACGGCATATTCTGGTACGTTCCAACTACAAACTCCATAGAATCAGCCTGGACGATATCACATTTATCCAGGCGATGGATAATTATGTGATTATCTTTCTGGTTTCAGGAACAAAAGTCGCTACGCAACTGCCTATGAAAGAAATTCTTTCCAAGCTGCCCAGCAATGAATTCATCAGGATTCACCGGTCTTATATTATCTCGGTCCCACAAATTATTTCTATCGGAAACAAATCTGTTCTGATCAGCAATTCCGAACTTCCTGTAGGGGAAAAATTCAGAAAAGACATTGAAAATTTACTGGATTATTCCTAAAAAACACATTTTGCCCCTACAAAACACTTGTTTACCATTTATTTTTAACTGATAAAGAGGAGATAATTACATTTGTAATACAAAACCAATAAATTATCAGATTATGAAAAAAATTAATTTTATAACCGGCGGTTTGGCGGCAGCATCTTTATCATTGATGAGTTTCATTGCTTATAATAAGTATGATCTCAATCTCCTTGTTCCAGACTATGCATTTAAATCGCCACAAAACCTTCCTAAAGCATCTGCAAGACACGCAGCATTTACTGTTTCAAGTGTTGTCAGTTCCGCACAGGCTTTTAAAGCAACTTTATCAACTTCACAGATTTCTACTCTTCAGCAGACCTATACCACCGCGCTGGCTAAAAAGTGGTCTAATCTCCCCTGCGGATCAGGATGCCGTAAAGGGATTCAGTTTTCCTCATTGTCCGCTGTTCAACTGACTGCAGCAAAAGCCGTGCTGGCAGAAGCACTTGGAGCATCCTCCAACCAGGGGTATGACCTTGCCATGCAGATTTTAAAAGCAGATGATTATCTGGGTTCCTACGGAAGCGGAAATTCAGGATACAGCTCCGGTATTTATTTTATTTCATTTCTCAACGAGCCAAGTACAACCGGCAAATGGATGCTTCAGTTCGGTGGGCACCACCTCGCTATTACAGTAGCTTTCAACAATGGCAAAGTGGTTGGAACGACACCGCAAATGATGGGTGTAGAACCTACCACCTTTACTCAAAACGGAACCACCTACAGCCCGCTTACGCCGAAGCATGATGCGATGACTGCCATGCTGGCCTCCCTGAGTTCTGCTCAGCTGGCTTCTGCAAAACTGACCACTACTTTCAGCGATTGCCTGATGTCACCGGGAGAATCCAACGGGAACACGAATACCATGCCTACCGTAAAACAGGGACTGATCTGCAGCGGATTTACCACAGCACAGAAAAACCTGGTGCTTGCAGCCATCCAGGCCTGGGTAAACGATACAGATAGTGCATCGGCAACTGAACTGATGAACGCTTATACGAACGACATCAATTCTACCTATATCGCCTGGACAGGAAGCGGAACAGCAGGTTCTTCCAGCACCTTTCTGAATGCCAACACCAACTATGTAAGAATTGACGGTCCCGGTGTATGGATAGAATTTGTCTGCCAGAATGGGGTAATCATTTCAAACCAGATCCACTATCATTCTGTATGGCGGGACCATATACGGGATTACGGCAACGACCTTTCCAACACTGCGCTGGGAACCGTTGAAATTACCAGTAATGCTGTGAAGTCGGTAAAGATTTATCCTAATCCGGCTTCGGAAACCCTGAATGTCCAGGTGGCTAACACCTTGAAGAATGCTGATATTTCAATATTTGACGCTTCGGGAAGATCCATTACTTCGGTTAAAAATATTTCCGGAACAACGGCAAATATTCCGGTAGGAACATTACAAACCGGTAATTATGTGATTACCGTTTCTGATGCCAACCAGAATTTCACCGCAAAGTTTATTAAAAAATAACGCTGTTTTACACCATTTAATTTGCTTTGTCAGAATATTTCCGGCGAAGCTTTTCTTATATATGAAAAATAATACGGTACTTCTTTCCTTCTTTTTCCTTTTTGTGACAGGCATTTTCTTAAAAGCCCATCCCATGCCGAATTCGGTGCTTCTGCTGGATGTTTATCCGGAAAACATCAAGCTTCAGGTTCAGATTCCGCTTAAGGAAATGGAATTTGCCGTTCCGTTCGATGTATCTGATACGTCTCAACTTACGTCCGGCAATAAAGCGCTGACAAATTATCTCAGTCAGCATATCGGTATTACCGGAAAACGGCAGCTCCCATGGGCTATGCATCTGGACCGTATTCTGGTAAAAAATACTACCCAGAACGGAACCGGTGAGTTTTTTGAGCTGATCGCTGAATATACCGCCGTCCCGGCAGATCATAATACAAGACAATTTACGTTATATTATGATGCCGTTATTCATCAGGTCAATTCCCATCGTGCTTTGGTTTCCATACGTCAGGATTGGGAAAACGGAATTATCGATAATCAGGGCACGGAAATAGGGACTGTTGGCTACAACCTGGATACCCAAAAAGCGACGCCCCTGAATGTTGACCTCCGGAAAGGAAGTAACTGGAGAGGGTTTATCAGTATGGTGAAGCTTGGGACCCAACATATTTCCGAAGGCACGGACCACCTTATGTTTCTTCTGGTGCTATTACTCTGTGCTCCGCTTACCTATTTCAACGGGAAATGGATCCTTAGTAGTGATCTTAAAAGTTCACTGCTGAAAATATTGAAAATCACAATTTCTTTCACCATCGGACATTCGCTGACGCTTATCCTTGCCAGTCTGGAAATTATAAACTTTCCCGTGAAAACAATTGAAATTATTATTGCACTATCAATTCTGGTCACCGCGGTGCATGTTATAAAACCTGTATTTCCCAATAGGGAAAATATAATTGCGCTTGTATTCGGACTTATTCACGGGCTGGCTTTTTCCACAGTCCTTTCGGAACTCCATCTCTCTGCATACCGTTTGCTGATCAGCTTATTAGGGTTCAACATCGGCATTGAAGCCATGCAGTTTTTGATCATCATCCTGCTTATTCCCTGGCTACTGATCATCAGCCGGTATAAAATTTACGGTGTGCTTAAAAATGGGTTAGCGGTTCTGGCCGGTTTTTCAGCTTTGGCCTGGACAAAAGAAAGATTTTCCGGCCAGGAGAATTTTATATCCCGGTATTTAAATGCTTTTACTGAAAATTCAATTTTGTTTGTTTTGTTCCTATTCCTTTTGACGATGGTGGTATTTTTAGGATCACAGATAAAAGGTAGAGGGAAGTCACTCAGATAAAAAAATACAGAATTTTTAATGCTATCGGTGTAAAGAGTGGATTTATTCCAACCACAGGTTTTTTAGTCGCGATGGTACCACAACGGGCTCAGCATGAAACATTTCATGCAGTAAATCACAGTTGTGAACGTTACCAAACTTCCAAAATTCTGATCAGTAACAAAAGTTGAGGAAGAAAAATTTAAATGCTATCGACGCTAAGAATATATTACATTAAAAGTGTAGATTTTTCGTTCGCAAAGGTACTTCGACGAGTTCAGTATGACACATTGCATTCAGCAATTGATCATTGTGAATATTATCATAATTCCGAAATGATAAAATTCTGGAAATCACGATATCGTTTAGTAGAGTAAGATGAAAGCCGCTTTTATCTTTCAAAACAATACAACTTTTTCACTAACCCCCCCAACTTTTGTAACTGATCCGCTTTTATCTTTCATCAGCAAATTTAGCATAATGACAGAAAAAACCGGTATAGCTTATACTATACCGGCCTGTATTTAGTAGCGGGAACCGGACTCGAACCGATGACCTTCGGGTTATGAGCCCGACGAGCTACCTACTGCTCCATCCCGCGGTGTATTTTTAAAACGCCTACCGAAAGCGTTATCTTAGTAGCGGGAACCGGACTCGAACCGATGACCTTCGGGTTATGAGCCCGACGAGCTACCTACTGCTCCATCCCGCGGTATATTTTTTAAAACGTTACCGACAACGTTTGCTACTTAGTAGCGGGAACCGGACTCGAACCGATGACCTTCGGGTTATGAGCCCGACGAGCTACCTACTGCTCCATCCCGCGATATTGGACTGCAAATATACGATAATTTTTTAAAAGTCCTAATTTTTCCTGTAAATAAAGCCTATTCATGAAAATTATTTTAATATTCGTATCTTTGAAGTATGGCAAAAATATTAAAAATTTATCCGAACAACCCTCAGGAAAACCTTATCAATGAAGTGATTAAAACGTTAAATAACGGTGGACTGATTATCTACCCGTCTGATACCGTTTATGCGTTGGGCTGCAATATTTTTGATATTAAAGCGATGGAAAAGCTTGCCCAGATCAAAAAAATCAAGCTGGAAAAGGCGCAGTTTTCGATTATCTGTAACGATTTAAGCCACCTTTCTGATTTTACGAGACCAATTGATACCTCAACATTCCGGTTTTTGAAAAGCCATCTGCCGGGACCGTTTACATTCATCCTGGATGCCAACAAAAGCCTCCCGCTTGCTTATAAAAATCATAAAACCATCGGGATCCGGGTTCCCGACCATCCGATTCCTCAGCTGATCGTTGAGAAGCTCGGGCATCCGATCGCATCCACTTCCATTAAAGATGACGATGAGATCATCGAATACTCCACCGATCCTGAACTGATCGCAGAAAAGTACGATCATCTGGTAGACCTTGTTATTGATTGCGGCTATGGAGACAATGTGGCTTCTACCATCGTTGATCTTACTTCGGGAGAACCGGAGATTATCCGCCAGGGAAAAGGTGAAATTTAACGGCAGTTCGGGTTTCTGATGAGTATGAACGGAAAATATGCTTTGGGAATTCTTCTGACTTCCCTATTGCTGGGTGCTGTCATGCTGTATGTATTTCCGCTGATTCATCTGATCTCAGGAGGAACAGGCAGCGCTACGGCAATATTCACGTATTCGAGAGCAGTCCTGTGGATTGTCTTGTTCACTGTGTTCCTGTACAGCTTTATGATCGAGAAACAGCCGTTCCTGCTCTGGAAAGATAAGGCCTACTCTTCAGGCTTTTATCTTAAGAAAATTTTCAGCCTTTACCTGATCTGTGCTGTCGGAGGTGCTTTCTTAAATCTTTTAATTAAATTTGCCACACAGGAAAATACGAGCGGTAAGCTACTTCAGCTTTCCCACGTTTTCAGAAACAACTATGCGTTGATTATTTTTACCTGCCTGACAGCGGGCGCGGTAGAAGAACTGCTGATGCGCGGATATCTACAGCCGAGAATTGAGAAAATATACGATAACAGATATGCCGGAATTATCGTCTCTGCCCTGCTTTTCGGAATTCTGCACAGTGCGTACGGAACCGTCGGACAGGTTGTAGTACCCTGCTTTATCGGAATTGTTTTTGCCGTATTCTATAAAATTTATTCTAATATTAAAATCCTGATGATTTGTCATTTTCTGTATGATTTCGTATCGCTGATGATGATGAATTTTATGGATATCAAACATTTATCTGTATTTTAACTTTATGAAAATAGTTACTTCTCCTGCCAAGCTCATGAACGTGGAAAATTCAACCGACCTGTTGAAAACCACGACTCCTAAATTTATTGAACAGGCAGCATTCATCCATTCTTTTTTAAAACCCAAATCTCCGAAATACCTTTCCGAGCTGATGGAAATTTCAGCCAAGCTTGCGGATGAAAACTGGGAGAGGAACCAGCAGTGGAAAGCAAAACCGACGGCAAAAGAATCTGCTCCGGCATTATTCGCTTTTACAGGCGAGGTCTACCGCGGACTGGATGCCAAAACACTGGATAAAGAGGCAGTGGATTACCTTCAGAAAAACCAGAGAATTCTTTCCGGGCTGTACGGGCTTTTGAAACCTTCCGACAAAGTGATGCTTTACCGGCTGGAAATGGGAAGGCCTTTCGGGTTCGACGAATATAAAAACCTTTACGAATTCTGGAGAAATAAGATCACGGAACAGCTGAATTCGGAAATGAAAAAGAACGAAATTCTCCTGAATCTTGCCAGCAATGAATATTTCAAAGCCGTAGACCGTGAAAAGCTTGATCATCCTGTGATTGATTTTGACTTTTATGAATTAAAAGACGGTAAGTTGAAAACTATAGTTGTGTATACCAAACATGCAAGAGGGATGATGGCAAGATTCTGTGCACAGACCAATGCACAGACGCTGGATGATGTGAGAGCTTTCAGTTATGAAGGCTATTTGATTGATGAAGAGAAATCAACCGATACAAAACTGGTTTTCACGAGATAAAAAATGACCATTTCAGAATTTAAAACCCATTTCAAAAAAGAGCTTTCCGGATTATATACTGATTCCGAAACCCGTTTCCTCAGCAGTATTTTCATCGAAAAGGTTGTCGGGTTCAACTCTTTTTATCAACGGCGGTTTGCTGATCAGGAATTGCTGATCGATGATGAAGAACAGCTTGTAAGGGCTGTCTCAACCTTGAAAACCGGCCGGCCTTACCAGCATGTCCTTGGGGAAACCGAATTTTACGGAATGACATTTTTCGTCAATGAACATGTGCTGATCCCTCGTCCCGAAACGGAAGAGCTCCTTGAATTCGCCATAAAAAAAATCAGGAAGTACGAACTGACCTGTACTGAAGATTTAAGGATTCTTGATATCGGAACCGGCAGCGGCATTATTCCGCTGGTGCTGAAAAAACATTTTCCGCAGGCCCATATTTCCTCAGTCGATTTCTCTGAAAAAGCATTGGAAACGGCAAAAAGAAATGCGCATTTTCATAAATTGGAGATCAATTTCATCCATTCCGATTATCTGAATTTCCAACCTGAGGAAGTATATGATATTATCATTTCCAATCCGCCATATATCGGAATTGATGAGGAGTATGAAATCGAGCAGTCGGTAAAAGGTTTCGAGCCGATGATGGCCCTTTTTTCCCCGACCCCGGATGCCCTGATTTTTTACCGGAAGATTGCAGAAGATGCGAAGAAACACCTACTCAGTAACGGATTATTGTTTTTGGAAATCAATCAGAAGCTGGGTCCGGAAACGCTGGATCTGTATCTCCCGCATTTTTCCGAAGCGGAACTGATCAAAGACCTTTCGGAGAATGACCGGTTTGTTTTCGGGCGGAAGTAAAAAAGCAATGAACTTTGAGTTCATTGCTTTTTGGTATATCAAATAAGACTTTTTATCGGATTTTCTTATTTACAAAAATTTCATAAGCCAGGTAAATTAGCGGTAATGCCATAATTCCGATATATAAAGCATTGGCCATTGCAGATTGCGGCTGATTGATAACGGCATACAATAATCCGAAGAAAGCACCCCCTAAATGAGCTGCATGACCGATATTATCCTGTTGATTTGGGTTCAGCATCATGTATACGGAGTAACTGAAATATGCAAGACCAAAAATATAACCGGGAATTCCTATCGGAATAAAAAACATATAGATTTCAAGATGAGGAATTAATGCTATAGATGCAAATAAAATCCCCGATACGCCGCCACTTGCGCCTATGGCAGAATACCACGGCTGCCTTTGATATACGAATAATGAAAACATATTGCCCAAAAGGATCGATCCGAAATAAATAATTAAAAATCCAATACTTCCGAATCCCTGGATAACAACAGGACCAAAGAAATACAACGTAAGCATATTAAACACAAGATGCATGATATCGGCATGCAGGAAGCCTGAAGAAATTAATCGTACATACTCTTTCCGGTTCAGAATTGCTCCTACGCTAAACTTATATTTTTCGAAATTACTGCTTCCGTTGGGTGCAATAAAGCTTATAATCGCCGTAATGGCTATAATTAAAATCAGAATATTCATTTTAAATGTTATAATTTTGAGGATTTTTAAGCAAGTTGTATGCTACTCTACCCTTTGATGTGTTTACTATTTCAGAAAGTATAAAAATACAAAATTTCAAACGTTAAATGAATAGATACTTATTTTTTATAAATCTTAAAGTCTACACTTATGGAGTAAACATGGGTATGTTAATCCTTCCTCCCCGAAGCTTAAACCAGATTACGGAATGGCTCAGATTAAGGAATAATCCGTATTTTGAAATTATATGTAAATTTGTATAGGTAAATGGCAGTTAACCCTACTATATTTTATCTATTTATATGAAGCAGATCAGGAATACCCAGGCTAAAACGGAGATTTTAAATATCATTAACCATTCTGATGTGGCGCTGTCGCATGCCGATATCCAGAAACAGGTCGGTGATCTGTGCAACCGGGTAACGACCTACCGTGTTCTGGAAAGGCTTGAAAATGAAGGCAGCATCCATAGAATAACAAATGTAGACGGCGTCGTTAATTTTGCAAAATGCAGCCATGCCTGCCATACCGGAGAGCATACCCACGACCATATTCATTTCAACTGTGAGAAATGTCATAAGGTAATTTGTATTGAAAATGCGGTTCCACTGATCAGCCTTCCTGAAAATTTCAGCATCAGCAGCTACAACCTGGTGATCAGCGGGCTCTGTCCGAAATGCCGTTAATGGCTGATGGATAATTCCAAAATAAAGACCAGCTGAATCAACAGTTGGCCTTTTATGGTTGTAACTAAAATGCTGTTCTTATTCTTCACTGTCCTCACCGTGGAATAGATTCCCGATGGCTCCGTCCTCATCAGATGAAGCAGCAGGTTCCGGTTCTTCATAGACTTCAGGCTCTTCTTCTGAAGGTTCAGGAACGGTAATGTTGATGGTCTTTACCTTAAATTTGGTGAACTGGTTGCCGATGGCTTTGATGCCTTTTACCGTAATAAATTCATCGATGATTACCGTTTCGGGCTCACGCTCTTTTCCTTTGTCTTTGGCAAAGATAATCTCAGCCGTTGCCCCGTTGGCTACAATAATGTTCTCAATAAAGGATTTCGGATGTTCCGAAGGCATAAAGGTCTGAACATTCGGTGTATTTTCGAACAGGAACCTTTTGATAAAGTAAATATCCTTTTCGCCGTCGTAATAGATGCAGGTTACCGGCTGATTCGGCCGCCATTTTTCAAGAACCAGGTATTGGTCATCGAACCGGTTGCCCAGATCAAAGGAAATCAGCTTTGCTTCACCATTGGTATTGATCGTCAGGATTTTATCGTCGCCTTTAAAATTCCCAAGCAGGCTTCCCCTGCCGTCTGCATTCAGCCTCCGCACCGTATCGTCAAACCAGATCTTCCTCGGTGCCAGTGTAGACACGCCTTCTTCCTTAAGGTCCACTTTCTTCACCGAATATTTGGTAACCAGGTTCCCTTTGGAATCACGGCCTTTAATAGCAAGCTCGGAGAAATCGAGGTCCATTTTATTTTTGCGGATTCTCGGGTTGGGTTTTAAAAGGACGGTAACCGTTTCCGCCTCTCCGTTCGGGTTGGCTGAAAAATAAAGCATTTCCGAACCCTTTTTATCGGAAGCCAGCGGATAATCGGTATTCCGGGTTACGCCAGTTACCGAAAAACGCTTCATATAGTAAGGGCCTTCCCTACCTTCCCGGTAGATCATATTGTATACCGTTCGCTTATCATTTTTCTTCCAGATGGCGACATGCACGATATCTTTCCCGATGAACGTTTTGGCTTCCACTTTTACCACTTTCATACTGCCGTCTTTCCGGAACGTGATGATGTCATCAATATCCGAACAGTCAAACAGGTATTGGTCTTTTTTCAGGGAAGTTCCGATAAAGCCTTCTTCAAAATTAGCATAGAATTTTTCATTGGCCACAGCTACTTTGGTAGCATCGATGGTATCGAAAATCCGGAGTTCGGTCTTCCGCTGCCGGTCTTTGCCGTATTTTTTCTGGATGTTCAGGTAATAATCGATGGCATACTGTACCAGATTAGCCAGATGATGCTTCACCTGCTCGATTTTACCTTCCAACGCTGCAATATTTTCTTTGAATTTGTTCAGGTCGAATCTGGAAATCCTTTTGATTCTGATTTCCGTAAGCCTTAAAATATCCTCTTCCGTAACGGCTCTCAAAAGATGTCCGGTATGCGGCTTTAAGCCTTTGGCAATCGTTTTCAGCACATCTTCCCAGGTTTTTACTTCTTCAATATCGTGGTAAATCCTGTTCTCAATAAAAATTCTTTCCAGAGAAGAAAAATGCCAGCTTTCCTGCAACTCGTGAAGTTCGATCTCCAGTTCCTTTTTAAGGAGGGAAACCGTATGGTCCGTATTCATTTTCAGAATTTCGGACACATTCATGAACATCGGTTTATCGCCGACAATCACACAGGCGTTCGGCGAAATCGTAACCTGGCAGTCGGTAAAGGCGTAGAGTGCATCAATTGTTTTATCCGGAGAAACATCGTTGTGGAGATGAATCAGGATCTCAACTTTATCCGAAGTATTATCTTCAATCTTTTTGATTTTGATCTTGCCTTTTTCATTGGCTTTCAGGATTGAGTCGATCAGGTCGCTGGTGGTTTTGGAATAGGGAAGTTCCGTAATGATCAGCGTATGTTTATCCAATGGGGAAATCTTGGCCCTGGCTCTTACTTTTCCGCCCCGGTGCCCGTCATTGTATTCGGAAACATCCAGATAGCCGGCCGTTAGAAAGTCTGGAAATACCTCAAACTTTTTCCCTTTAAGATAAGCTACGGATGCACCGATCAGTTCATTGAAATTGTGCGGAAGAATTTTTGTGGAAAGTCCGACACCGATTCCTTCAACACCCTGCGCAAGCAGCAGCGGGAATTTTACGGGAAGGTCGATCGGCTCATTGTTTCTGCCGTCATAGGATTTTGCCCATTCCGTTGTTTTCGGGTTGAAGACCACTTCCAACGCAAAAGGTGTCAGCCGGGCTTCGATATATCGGGCTGCGGCTGCAGAGTCTCCGGTATAGATATTCCCCCAGTTTCCCTGCGTATCGATCAGAAGTTCCCTCTGCCCGATTCCCACCATCGCATCGGTAATGGAAGCGTCACCGTGCGGGTGATACTTCATGGTATTTCCGACGATGTTGGCCACTTTATTGTAACGCCCGTCTTCCAGCTCCCGCATGGAATGCATAATTCTTCGCTGAACGGGCTTGAATCCGTCATAAACTGACGGGATGGCCCGGTCTAAAATTACATAAGAAGCATAATCAAGGAACCAGTCCCGATAAAGTCCGGAAACCTTTTTTAAGCTGTCACCCTCATTCGGGTATTCTTCTGTTATCATTTACTTTATTAACTCTTTTTCTCGTTATTGGTTTTCACCACTTTATGTAAGGAGAATCTTAAATCATCCACTTCTTTTCTTGTAAGATAAGAAATTTCATATTTCAGAATCGTAGAGCCGCTGTTTTTACTCGAGATGGTGATGTAAAGTCTTTTTATGATGAAAAGATTGATGATCTCAAATTTCAGCAGCTTATATTTCGGAAATTCATCGCTTAACGGCTTTTGCAGGAAAGGGATAATGTTTCTGTTTCTGAAGTGAAGCGCTTCTCCGTCGCTGTCATATTCAAAAACCTGCCTTCCGCTGATATAAAACAGGATGATAATAAATACCGGAACAATAATCAACAGCAGGCTTTCCTTTCCTAAAACATCGAATTTATACTCTTCTAAAATAAAGGCTCCGACCCCTCCGATCAGGAACATGGCCAGAAGGCTGTTTATAAAGCTGTATACCGAAGTCTTCTTACGGTTGCTTAATCTCATTATATTAATTTGCTTTTGTGGTTTGTGGTTTGTGGTTTTTGTACTGCGCTAGTTTTCAGCAGCAGCCTCCGTCAGGATCTCTTTTTTATCGATGTCAGGATCTTCAACAACAAGATTCTGAAGAATAAAAGTCTGCCGGTCGGGTGTATTTTTTCCCATATAGAATTCGAGGAGCTGCTCGATCGTCTGATCCTTTCCGGCTACAACGGGCTCCAGGCGGATGTCTTTTCCGATGAAGTGCTTGAATTCATCCGGGGAAATTTCCCCAAGCCCTTTAAATCGGGTAATCTCCGGATTCTTGCCCAATTCGTTCAGCGCTTTGATCCGCTCCTGTTCGGAGTAGCAGTACCTTGTTTCCTTCTTGTTTCTTACCCTGAACAGCGGTGTCTGAAGGATGTAAAGGTGACCGTTCTTTATCAGATCCGGGAAAAACTGCAGAAAGAAAGTAATCATCAGCAGGCGGATGTGCATGCCGTCTACATCGGCATCGGTCGCAATAATCACCTGGTTGTAACGCAGGTCTTCCAGGCTTTCTTCAATATTCAGGGCTGCCTGCAGAAGGTTGAACTCTTCGTTTTCATAGACTACTTTTTTTGTAAGCCCATAACAGTTCAGCGGTTTACCTTTCAGCGAAAAAACGGCCTGGGTCTCTACATCACGGGATTTGGTAATCGATCCGGATGCAGAATCTCCTTCGGTAATGAAGATCTGGGTTTCCCCTTTTCTTTCGTTTTTCTGATCATTGTAATGCTGCCGGCAATCGCGGAGCTTTTTATTGTGAAGCGATACTTTTTTTGCCCTCTCCCGGGCCAGCTTCTGGATTCCGGAAAGTTCCTTCCGCTCTCTCTCGGAGATCAGGATTTTCCGCTGGATCGCTTCGGCGACTTCCGGATTCTTATGCAGGAAATTATCGAGTTTGCTTTTGAGAAAGTCAATAATGAAGGTACGCACCGTCGGACCATTGGGACCGATGTCGTTGGATCCCAGTTTGGTTTTGGTCTGGGATTCGAAAACAGGCTCTTCCACATTGATGGAAACGGCAGCTACAATAGACTTTCTGACGTCCGAAGCATCGAAATTCTTATTAAAAAATTCGCGGATGGTTTTCACATAGGCTTCACGGAAAGCGTTCAGGTGGGTTCCGCCCTGGGTGGTATTCTGTCCGTTAACGAATGAAAAATAGGTTTCCGTCTGTGACTTGTCGGTATGGGTAATGGCCACCTCGATATCATTGTCTTTCAGGTGGACGATCGGATAAAGGGTTTCACTTTCCAGTTCTTCATCCAGCAGATCCTTAAGCCCGTTTTCTGAATAAAACGTTTCACCGTTGAAAAGGATTTTCAATCCGGGATTCAGGTAAGCATAATTTCGGAGCATTCTTTCGATATACTCTTTTCTGTACTTGAAATGCAGAAAAATGTCGGCATCCGGGATAAAGGAAATCTCAGTCCCGTTACGGTCTGAAGAATCTTTTTCTTCAAAATCTTCTTTAATGATACCCCTTGAGAATTCAGCGGCTTTCATTCTTCCGTCGCGGAAAGAGCGTACGCGGAAATAATCGGAAAGGGCATTTACCGCTTTGGTACCCACCCCGTTCAATCCTACAGACTTTTTAAAAGCCTTGCTGTCATATTTTCCTCCGGTATTCATTTTGGACACGGCATCCACTACTTTCCCCAAAGGAATTCCACGGCCAAAATCACGGATCGTAACTTTACCGTCGTCTAATTTTATTTCAATTCTTTTACCGGATTTCATCCTGAATTCATCGATGGAGTTATCCAGGATTTCTTTCAGCAAAATATAGATCCCGTCGTCGGCGGATGAGCCGTCTCCCAGTTTCCCGATATACATTCCGGGACGCAGACGGATGTGCTCCTGCCAGTCGAGGGTTCTGATATTATCTTCGGAATAGATTGGATTTATTTCTTGTGACATATATAATTTCAGAAAACATACAAAAGTACGAAATTGCCGAAAAATATCCGAATATTTCAGTTCATTTTTTATGAATATTTATTAAAAAATGTTGGATTATTATCTATGATATTTTATCTTTACATTACTCAATGCGAAGTGAAAAACAAATTTTGATTATCTTTAAAAGTATCTGAATAGAAATGGATAATTATTAAAAATTCAATGATTTAAACTTAAAATTAACAGTATGTATTGAATTAAAAAACACCTGAAAACTAATTCCAAAACGACAATTAAACCATGAAAAATACATCGCACGCCTTCATTATCGGGAATAAAAAGAGCAGTAAATCCATTGCCATGATTCTGAAGAAAGAATTTCCGGAATTTGAGATCAATTTCTGTACGGAGAATTTTCATTCAGCTTCCGCTTATCTCAGTAAAAATCCGGCTGACGCTCCGGTAAATAATGCTGCCTTCTTTGATCTCTTATCGGCATTACAACAGAAATATTCATCCATTATTTTCATGACAGAATCTGAAGACTACCCCAATTCAACGCTTAAAAAAGAATTTGCCGGCAGTCCTGTGGATTCTGAAATCGTACTCAGCAGCAATACCGACGTCCGGTACAGCAAAACTTCGGTACCTCAGAGTAAAATCAATCTGCCGACACTGCAGGGCTTCAGGCGGGTAAATATCAATGAGATTATCCGCTGTGAAGCGGATTCCAATTATACTTTTATTTATATGCTTGATAAAACAAAGGTAATGTTTTCCAGAACACTGCATGATTTTGAAAAAAACTTATCCCATTACAACTTCTTCAGAATTCATCACAAACACCTGATCAATCTTGAGCATCTTAAGGAATATATCAAAGGAAAGGGCGGCCAGGTGGTAATGGCCGATAATTCCGTTCTGGATGTTTCCATACGACGGAAAAACGAATTTCTGCATAAAATGATTTAAGACCTGTTGAAATCTTTGATTATTCAACTCAAAGGCTTTCCGAGTTTATTTTTAACGTTATATCTATTACCTGAATCCAAGAAGGATTTTAGCCTCGGAAAATTAATGGATGTATTGGTTTTCAGGCAATATTCAATGAAAACCTCATCTTCAAGTCCATTTTAATCCGGTCATTAAGAAAAATGACGGAAAGTTTTCTCAATTAAAATCAGAAAAGCCCCTTAACAATTCACACTTATTTGATAAAATTCCGCATTTACTCATTTTCTGTTTTCATCTGATCATTACTGGTAGCGCAGGTGATCATACTTTGATACTTTTGGGAAACAAACAACCAAAAACAAAAACGTATTATGAAAACAAACAGATTATCTCTGAGAGTGCTGGCCGCCGCTTTAATTTTTTCAGCAACAGCCGCAAACGCCCAGTCCTGGCAAACCTTCGGAAACGGAGGGATGGGCTTTTCGAATTATGCGGGAACCACAAATTCGGTACCCTTTTACCTGAGGACCAACGGAGCGACCAATAATCCCGGTCAGGCTCTCTTAAATGAAACCGGATCATTTTTGGTGGAAAGCGGGAACAATTCCAATACGGCAAAAACCAAAGGAAGCCTCGTTGCCGGTTCAAATAATATTCTGGGAGTGAATGCCAACAGCTCCATGGTAAGCGGATGGCAGAATGACCTGTCTGATGGTGGAGGGGCCAACATTGTAGCGGGACAGGGAAACCGCGTGGTTAATCAGTCTGGCAAGTCCGTCGCTTTAGGATGGGTAAATACCATTGCGGCATCCAATCAGTTTGCCATTGGTGTAGGGGTAGAACTGAAGTCTTCTTATTCAGGAGGATTCGGGATAGACCTGATTGCAACGGGCGACCGGTCTTTTGTATTCGGCTCAGGAACCGGAGGCGGATCCAAACTTACCAATACCATTCCTTCATCCCTCATGTTCGGAGTTTCTTCAACCCCCACCATGCTGATCCAGGACCAGCTGGTGGGTATCGGCACAACATCCCCTACCGCCATCCTGCATACCAACGGCAAGGTACGGATGGAAAACCTGCCGAACGGAAGCGGCCGGGCATTAGTAGTAGACCCGAACGGTTATGTAATGGTGGCCAACAGCTATATTAACAGACCTTCCGGAGACCAGGCTGCAGAATTCCAGTCCCAGATCGACGATCTAAAAAAAGAAGTGCAGGAACTGAAAGATTTGCTGAAACAGAGCAGAACCAGTGTCGACATGAGCATGGTTTCCAATCAGCCTAAACTGTACCAGAATACCCCGAACCCGGCAAAAGGTGAAACCGTCATTAAATATTACCTTCCGAAAGAGGCAAATAATGCTTCCATCGGGATCTATACTGTTTCAGGACAGCTGATCAGGAATATTCCGCTCAGGGAAAAAGGAAACGGCAGTGTAACCCTGAACGGAATCCGCGGCGGATTTTATGTGTACAGCCTTTCAGTAGATGGTAAGAATACGGATACCAAAAAAATGATTATCCAGGATTAACATGATGCTTTCCAGGCACTATTTTCTTTATACCCAAAGCTGTCTCAGGACGGCTTTTTTTATACCGGGGTCATTCTTACAATCCGGGCTTGAAACGGAAGATCCCTGGATTCAGTTAAACAATAAAGAACCGGCATTGCTAAATGATGATATGTTTTGTATTTACTTAATAAAATTAATGGTCCATCCCCGATTTTTCCTTACATTCGGAATATAAAAACAACCGTTCATGATACAACTTCCTTTATCGAAGCTTTCTAATGTAGGAACAACTATTTTCAGCACAATGACCCAACTCGCCACTGAACACGAGGCCATCAATCTGTCTCAGGGTTTCCCGGATTTTACGGCAGATCCTGAATTGCTGGATTGTGTAAGCAGTTTTATAAAGCAGGGTTTTAACCAGTATGCGCCGATGGGCGGAATGATGGTTTTAAAGGAAGAAATTGCAAAAAAAATCGAAAACAGCCATAACGCTGTTTACCATCCCGATTCTGAAATTACGGTAACGGCAGGCGGAACCCAGGCCATTTTTACAGCCATTGCCGCTTTTGTTAAAAAAGACGACGAGGTAATCATTTTTGAACCGGCTTATGACTGTTATGAACCTACAGTAGAACTTTTCGGAGGTATTGTGAAGAGATTCGAAATGAAAGCTCCGGAGTATGAAATTGACTGGACTACTGTGAAAGACCTGGTTTCCGAAAAAACAAAGATGATCATCATCAATAACCCGAATAATCCGGCAGGAAAGATTTTTAAGGAACACGATGTCCGGGAACTGATAAAGATCGTTGAAAATACATCAATTCTTATCCTGAGTGATGAGGTGTACGAAAATATTGTTTTCGACGGAAAACAGCACCTCAGCATCTGCCGCTATCCGGAACTTAAAAACCGGAGCCTGATGGTTGCCTCTTTTGGAAAATTGTTTCACGTTACCGGCTGGAAAACCGGATATTGTGCGGCCCCGAAGTACCTGATGGATGAGTTCCGGAAAGTGCATCAGTTCAATGTATTTTCCGTTAATACACCGATGCAGCTTGCTTTAGCTGAATATATGAAAAACCCTGAGCATTATCAGTACCTGAATCGTTTTTTCCAGGAAAAAAGAGACTTTTTGAGAAAAGGACTGGCCGATACCTCATTTACGTTATTAGATTGTGAAGGAACATATTTCCAGGCGTTGCAGTATGACAAAATCTCTGATAAAAATGATTTTGATTTCGCCTCCGAACTGACGGTTACCCATAAAGTGACAAGTGTCCCGTTTTCATCATTTTATCAGAATAAACGGAACGACAAAGTGATCCGGTTGTGCTTTGCCAAAAAACAGGAGACCCTCGAAAAAGCGATTGGAAATTTAGCGAAGTTATAGAGTGATGTTAGCGTAAAGGCAGGAAGAGGGAAACTGGATGCTGGAAGCCTCTTCGGTCAAACAAACATTCACAGTCTTAAATATCAGATGATCCTGTTTTATTATATTAAAGGCAAATTTTATTTAATCCCTGATCATTTTCCTGTATTACATCATTGAAAACAAATATGATCGAATTATCATTAAAATAAAATCCCGGTGGTTTAAACTTTCAGCCACCGGGATTCTTTTATCTATACGTCTAAATTGTTTTGGCAGCTTTTACAGAAACATCCCTCCTGAAGCTTCAATACGCTGCCCGTTGATCCAGCCGGCATCTTCCGTACAGAGGAAAGCTACAACACCTCCGATATCGTCCGGAAGTCCGGCTCTTCCCAAAGCCGTAGCTCCGGCCACCATTGCATTCACCTGCCCGTCATCCCTCGTCCTGCCGCCACCGAAATCCGTTTCGATAGCTCCCGGCGCCACTACATTGGATTTGATTTTTCTAATCCCAAGCTCTTTAGCCTGGTACCTGGTAAGCATATCTACTGCCGCTTTGACCGATCCGTAAACAGATGATCCCGGAAGCGCAAAACGTGCCAGTCCCGACGAAACATTAATGATTCCGCCGCCTTCATTGATAAACGGCAGAAATTTCTGGGTTAAAAAGAAGACGCCTTTGAAGTGGATATCCACGATCTCATCCAGCTGTTCTTCGGTAACTTCAGGAATCGGAGCATATAAAGCGGTTCCAGCATTATTGACAAGGAAATCGATGTTGCGGCTTCCCGTATTTTGTTCCAGATGATCACCTAAAGTCTTCACCAGGGCATCAAAGCTGTTCACATTTCTGGTATCCAGCTGATAGGCAATTGCTTTCCTGCCCAATGCCTGAATTTCAGCGACGGTATTTTCCGCTTCTTCCTTATTGCTATGGTAGGTAATAATTACATCAAGTCCTTTTTGGGCAATTTTTAAAGCTGAGTTTTTACCTAATCCCCGGCTTCCTCCTGTTACCAAAGCGATTTTTGTTCTTGTTTCCATTATTAAAATTATTTTTTGATGTGGTAAAGTTCAGGTAATTGAAGCATCCGGCACTTATCCGATTCAAATGTAAATTTGTAAAATTCAAATCAGGAACGGAATTCCAGAGGACCCATCGAGGTTTTCTTCTTAAAGAAATTAGAAAAATGGGCAACTTCCTCGAATCCCAGTGCATAAGCGATCTCCGAAACATTCCACCGGGTCTGCTTCAAAAGGATTTTAGCTTCCTGGATTATCCGTTCCGCAATAATTTCAGTCGTGGTTTTCCCGGTGTTCTCTTTCAGTTTTTTATTCAGATAATTGACATGAACGGCCAGCCGGTCTGCATAATCCTTTGCGGTTTTAAGCTGCAGCCGCTGTTCGGAAGACCCAATAGGAAACTGCCTTTCCAGAAGTTCTACAAATAGCGAAACTACCCTTACGGAAGCATTGTAGGACGTTGACAGCTTCGAAGCAGGCTGAAGTTTCTGACCGTAATGAATGAGTTCCAGCAAATAATTCCGGATCAGGTCATATTTAAAAATATAATCGGAAGAGATTTCGTTTTTAATTTTAGTATACAGAAGTTCAATCTCATCAGCCAGCTTATCCTCTATTTCAAATAACGGAACGTTTCCCGGCTGAAAAATCGGAAGGTCTTCCAAAGTAGTGTAGGATTTATCCCTCATAAAAAAATCTTCGGTAAATACACAGAAACTTCCTGACTGTTCCGGATCTTCAGGAATCCAGTGATAGGGAACCCTGGGTGTGGCGAAGAGTAAAGCATTTTTTCTGATCTGAATCACTTTATCGGCATATTCAGCACGGTTTTTACCCCTGATCAGACTGATCTTGTAATATTTCCTACGGTTATAAGGCATTTCTGAAGTTGCTTTTACTTTCTCAAGGGTCTGGGCAATATCAAAAACATTGAAATGGCCGATATCTTTATGCAGGCCCTTTGGAAAAACCGACTCGAGATCCGTTCCGAGCTTGGCCGTTATTTCACGATAAAAATCATCCAGCGAAGTATAATTTGTATGAACTGTCTTTTCCATAAAAGGGATTTGTAAAATTCAAATGTAAGAAATAAAAAATTTGACAAAAAAAATTATATACCCTAATTTTTTTTATTTTTTTCATGCTAAAGTGATTTAGTATTCAATTATTTCATAATTTAGTGACAATTAAATTAAACTTAATTCAATATGAAAAATCAAAATCTGATTAACGGAAAGAAACTGAACAAAAAACAATTGCGGTCTATCGCCGGCGGATTACTAAACTGTATGGAACCGATCCTCTGTACCGATCCTCCATGCGATCCGACAGCCTCTATGTGTACGAGAATTTCACCCGCATGCGCACAGGCAGAATGCCGTCCTTAATAATCTAAAATAATTTGTATTATGAAAAATCAAAACTTAATCAACGGAAAGAAATTAAACAAAAAACAGCTACGTTCTATTACAGGTGGGCTTTTGAATTGTTTAGAAACCAACTGTCCTACATTAGGAGGGTGTCCGATCTTAAATGAATATGGTTGTATTACCATTTCAAAAGTATGCGCACAGAAGGAATGCAAATCATAACAGCGATCTAATTTTACACCAATCTAAATCCATCAATATGAAAAATCAAAACCCGTTAAAAGGAAAAAAGCTGGATAAAAAACAGCTCAGATCAATCACCGGAGGATTACAGCAGTGCATCGATCCATTTACAGGACAATGCAAAAGCTACGGCAGGCAGTGTGCGGAATTTGAATGCCGCTATGTTATAGAGCCCTAATCAAAAAATCACTAAATCTTTTATTATGAAAAATAAAAATGCATTAAACAGGAAACAGTTACAGTCTATTTTAGGCGGAAAGGAAATGTGCTTCGACATCATGACGGGCGAATGTAAAAAATATGGCCCGTTCTGTGGAGAAAGAGAATGCCAGATCATTCCGGAGATCGAATTGTAAACCAATAGCTTAATTTTAGGCAAAAAACGCTCCGGAAATTATTTCCGAAGCGTTTTTTTATATAACTAACTTTAATACTTTTTATACGTTGAATCTGAAGTGCATGATATCACCATCTTTCACGATGTATTCTTTTCCTTCTACCGAAAGCTTTCCGGCTTCTTTGATCTTTACCTCAGAACCGTAGGTTACATAATCATCATATTTGATCACCTCTGCACGGATAAAACCTTTCTCAAAGTCGGTATGAATTACTCCGGCAGCCTGAGGAGCAGTCCATCCCTGTCCGATGGTCCATGCTCTTACTTCCTTCACGCCGGCCGTAAAATAGGTCTGGAGTTTCAGAAGATCATAAGCTTTTCTGATCAGACGGTTGACGCCAGGCTCGGTAAGTCCCAGTTCATCCAGGAAAATTTCCCGTTCCTCAAACGTTTCCAATTCGTTGATGTCGGCTTCGATCTGTGCAGCCAAAACAACCACTTCAGCACCTTCGCCCTTCGCCATTTCTTCAATTTTACCGATCCACTCGTTTCCGTTTTTAATGGAGTTTTCATCCACGTTACAGACGTACAGCACCGGCTTATTCGTCAACAACTGAATTTCACCGATAATCGATTTCGTGGTATCGTCGGTAGCGAATTCTCTTGCATTCTTACCGTCTTCCAGGAATTTTTCAAGACTCTGAAGGGTTTCATAAACCAGGATATCATCTTTCTTACCTGATTTGATGAATTTCTTTGCCTTTTCAACCGCTTTTCCTACGGTCTCAAGATCTTTCAGCTGCAGTTCGATGTCAATAATTTCTTTATCTCTCAGAGGATCTACCGAACCTTCTACGTGGACGATATTTCCATTATCAAAACATCTTAAAACATGGATGATCGCTTCGCACTCGCGGATGTTGGCCAGAAACTGGTTTCCAAGCCCCTCTCCTTTGCTGGCTCCTTTTACAAGACCTGCAATATCCACGATCTCTACGACTGCCGGCAAAACTCTCTCAGGTTTTACTATTTTTTCCAGCTCAAACAACCGGTGATCCGGTACGGAAACCGTTCCGAGATTCGGTTCGATGGTACAGAAAGGATAGTTGGCCGACTGGGCTTTGGCGTTGCTCAGGCAGTTAAAAAGAGTTGATTTACCTACATTCGGTAAGCCTACGATTCCACATTTCATAACGTAAGATTCAAAGTTTAATGTTTAACGTTCAGAATTGATGTTATAAAAACCCTGAACTTTCAGCGGGCAAAGATAGTGAATTTAACGGGAGTTTCATAATAAAAAAATCTGCCGGGACTCGGCAGATCTTAATAAATTTTCTTTCAGTGGGTGTGTTGTATTTTATGGATTAGCGCCAGTGGCATCCTGTGCCTGCTCAGCATCATCCGGTAAGGTTTCAAGGGTTTTATCAAGTGCAAACAGGGATTCATCGGAAGCACGGTCTCCTCCCGCAATCTTAAGTTTATCGATCAGGTTCATCGCAAAAGTTTCTTCTTCAATCTGTTCTTTTACAAACCATTGCAGGAAATTCCATGAAGCCCAGTCTTTTTCTTCAAAGGCCATATCCACCAGCTTGTAAATTCCCGTTGTGTTATTTACCTCGTGCTGAAAAACAAGATCAAAGCAATGGGTCAGGCTGGTCGGTTCCTCTCCGGGTGCCGCAAGCTCGGTGATCTTCGGCTTTCCGCCCCTGTTCAGCACATACTGCATGAATTTTACCGCATGGTCTCTCTCTTCCTGAGCATGACGGAATAAAAAGTTGGAGATTCCGGCATATCCTTTATCAGCGGCCCAGATTCCATATGAAAAATAGGTTCTCGACTGAAGATCCTCCGTATTCATCTGATCGCTCAGCGCCTGTTCAAGTTTAGCCGAAAGTCTGTTGGTATTCATAATTTATATTTTTTAAAGTGATTATGAATCTACCGATGCAAAAATAGTTCCGATAAGTCCTGCCATTTTATCAGTTTCAATCTTATTTTTTCATAAAACCCTGAAATACTATATTTTATACCGTAATTTAAAGTTATTCTAAACTTCTGCCGGGAATTTTAAGGTGTCAGTCCTCCCTTTTTATCACTTATTTTTCAGGAGCTTTTTCCCGCTTTCCGTTGCAATCTTTTTTTTCAAAAAAGGATTTCCACTGCAATCGGGGCTAGAGTGGCAGCCTTTATTTCGCCCTTCGGCCCGATATCAATAGTGAACTCAGCTTTGCCGGTGAACCGTGAATTTCCTGACATTAATGAGAAAATAAGTGTGAGTTTAGCATTGATGATTGATTTTTTACTTAAAAAAATTAATTATTGACTATTCACTTGCGCAGCAAAATTCAACTTTCCAAAATCACCCCGACAAAAATTCGGAGGGGAATTTTCCGGTTAAGGTATTTATTTCAGACTTTTCATTTTATTATTTGTTAGAATGGATCTTTGGCACCATTCAAGGCTATTGACCATAAAATTCACCATTCACTTGCACTATAAACAGGTATAAAAAAATTCCCGTAGACCGAACTACAGGAATCAGGTTGTTTTAAGAATCAATCCGTTATTTCAGCATTTTTGCCGTATAATCGCTTTCGTTGCCCAGCCGGTCTACGGCTTTAATGGCGGCGGCGTTCAGTGATTTGCCGTCTTTTGTTTTAGGGATTTCTTTGGAAATCTGATCGAGGGTCAGGATTTCGGTTTCCCATACGCCATTGTATTGGGTGAACAGAACCCATTGGAAAACATCTTTTATATTCTTAACACTCCAGCTGACCTGTACGGAATTTCCGTTGTCTTTGACGAAGAGGCTTGGGGTCTGCAATGGGATGGTTTTAATCCAGGGTGATTTCGGAACCAGCGCTTTCTCTTTATAGGGACCATTTTTAAGCACCGGAAGCATACCTGCATTTTTCGTGAGTCCGGCGATGCTCCAATGAACTTCCCCGGCGTCGTTGCCTAAAACCTGTCTTGAAACTTCAATCTGGTTTTTAATCTCTGCCGGCCGGTCCGAAGACCTGACTTCTACGGTGTTCAGTCCCGGCCAAAGGTGGCGGTTCATGGTGTTCTCAGACTTCCACCAGCTCAGCAATGCCTCAAAAGGCTGACCTTTGGATTCGATCGGCCAGTAGAGCTGGGGCGAGAAATAATCCACCCACCCTTTATTCAGCCATAATTTGGCATCGGCATACAGCTCGTCATACTGCGAAGAACCGGTAATCCCTGCCGGATATCCCGGCTTCCAGATCCCGAACGGACTGATCCCGAATTTAACATAGTTTTTCTCGGCATGGATTTCTTTATAAATCCGCTCCACAAATTTATTTACATTATCCCTTCTCCAGTCGGCCCTGCTTAAAGTTCCGCCGCTGCTTACATAGGCATTCCAGGTTTTGGTATCAGGGAAATCCGCCCCTTTGTTGTAAGTAGCATACGGATAAAAATAATCATCGAAATGCACGGCATCGATGTCGTATCTTTTAACAATGTCTTTCACAACATTGGAAACATGTCCCTGCGTTTTCGGATCGGCAGGATCAAACCAGTACATCCCGTTTTTCAGCCGGATCACAATATCCGAAAGTTTATTCACCATCGACAGGCTGTTCGGAGAACCTCCGTTGGAATGGTGGGCCCGGTACGGATTCAGCCAGACATGAAGCTCAAGTCCCCTTTTATGCGCTTCTTCAGTCCAGAACTGCAGCGGGTCATAATTCGGATGGGGCGCAACGCCGGTCTGTCCCGTTAAAAAGTATGACCACGGTTCCAGGCTGCTGGTATATAAAGCATCGGCAGAGGGCCTGGCCTGGAAAATCACCGCATTGAAATTATTATTGCTCAGCATATCCAGCATGGCAATCGCTTCCGCCTTCTGCTGGTCTACCGATAAATTGTTTCTTGAGGGCCAGTTGATGTTCGCGACACTCGCAATCCATGCACCGCGGAATTCCCTTTTAATTTCGGGAAGGACGGTCCTGAATGTTTCATTAGCCGGCGGGATGGCAGCCACCGGTTCAGGCGGGAGATCCGGTTTTGGCTTTGAGGCGGGAGTTTTTACGGGAGTTGCCGCTTTTTGTGAGGCACAGGAAGTCAGCGTAACGGCTGAGCACAAAATGAGGGTATATTTAATATTCCGGAGGTTCATATAACAAAAATAAGGCTAATCTTTTATTTTTAAATCATAGGGATCAATGAAGTTTTACACATTAAAGGAGATTTTCCATGTAACCTGCTGTCTTTCCAGGAATCCATACTTCAATTGATCTGATATGAAAAATGATTGATTCATGTAGTTTAAATAAGTCTCGAGCCGATCAAACAATCCGTTATTTCTGCAAACGCTCCCTTTGTACAAAGCCTTCCAGGTTATCTGCCGTTTTCACATGATACCAGGAGCCAAATGCAGTCAGGATCTTAACAGGAATCTTACTGCTGACCAGAGTAAAACTTTCATATTTCGTTCCCGGACCTGAACGGAGATTGGTTCCCACCCTGATCCGCTTTTCTTCCGGTATTTTTGTTGTGGAACCGAAAGCCTGCACCAGCCGTTTGCGGATGTACGGATATGGATCCACTGCCCCGCCGGCTGTATAGATCCCGAAATGCAAATGGGTCGGACCGCCGGCAGCATTGCCTGTATTTCCGATTCTGCCGAGGGTATCCCCGGTCTTTACCTGCCTCCCGCCTTCCGTCAGGATGCTGTCCAGATGCGCATAATAGTAGGAATTCCCCAGGATGCCATCCCGTAGCCAGACCTGTTTCCCGCCAAGCCCCTGGTTTCCGGTACGGGTGATGACGCCATCCGTTACCGCCACCACAGGCGTTCCGCGGGGTGCAAAAATATCGACGCCTTCATGGCTTCTTCCGCCGCCATCCCGGCTGGCTCCCCAAAAACTCTGGACCTCACGGTTGCCTTTTCCCGCTACCGGAAATGCAGTGGATGGCTGGGTGTATATTTTCAGTTCAAATGTATTCCGGTATCCGATTTCAGGCTGAATAACCACTTTATGTACACCGCTGGTTTCGGTAAACCGGGTGAACTTTCCATTTTCCAGAATTTCGCTTTTGGTTTTTCCGGTATCTGTACCCGCCTCAAAGACATCAACAAATATTTTGGTCTGCGGGGCCACTCCCGATGTTTCAATAACTAACAGGTCACCCTGTTTCAGTTCGAGAAAATAGCCAACAGCCTCCTGTTGCGCCTGATCAGCAAAGAAGGTAAAGGTATTGCTTTCTCCTATCGTAAGACGGCTGGCAACGGCGGAAGAGAAACTGTTCTTCCATTGCACCATCAGGCTGTCGGCACCGGAATAGCTGCGCTCGTAGCGGGTCCGTTCGGAAGCCTCAAAGATTTTATCCGGGAATTTCAGTTCCTTACAGGCTGTTACTGAAATAATGATGATGAATAGAAAGCATATTTGTCTGATGGTATTCATGACAGACGGAAGTACAAAAACTTGGCCGCGTGAGTTGTTTGACAGGTATTGCGCTGATAACGATAAACTTTTTAGCAAATAAGTCACACTAGATTTTTAGACTAATGGACTGAGCATACTTTCAGAAAACATAAGATTTAAAATCAAAGATTTTTAACAGTTCCGGTCTTAATCGATTTCTGTCGGTGGAATTTAGCGACAAAGAAATAAAAGGTATTCGTGTTGTACAGAGAAATTAGATGATTTATGCCGACAAAATGTACTAAGTTTTAAAATCCCGAAAAAATTCACAGATTCCTTCGATAATATAAATAATAATGAGACAAATCAAAGGTTTCATATTTACCGATGCGATGTAAGAGCCTGTTTAAATTTACCTTTTATATTTTAACATTAAGAATTTAAGGCATTTTAGCTTAAAAAATCAATATGTCGGTTGCCCGGCAATATTCAATTAAGTCAATTGAAATCATCGTATTAAAGTGAAGAATAAACAAAGTTTATTTAATTCAGAAAATTAAGAGAAATGACGGAAAGTTTGATGAATTAAAATTTTAAACAGGCTCTAAGATTTCTTCTTTAAGGACCTGGATCGGCTGTGTATTTTGACACCGGGATGCACCCGGTGCTGTTGATAAGCCGCCCTTTCAGGGCTCAATAATAAGGAACGCCTATCCGGTAGCTTAGCGGAGCTGAAGCCGCATCGTTTATCTATGAAAATATGTGCGATCTGTAGGAAATAAAAAGCCTTCCGCAATAAACGGAAGGCCTGTATGATATTTAGAGCAATGACGAAAAGGCCGGTGCTCTGATCAATGTTGAAATTAAGCTTTCGCTCCTCTTTCTACTCTTTTTCTGTCTTCTTCGGAAAGGATTTTCTTTCTCATACGGATGAAATTCGGGGTCACTTCAATGGCTTCATCACCCTGGATGTATTCCATGCATTCTTCCAGAGAGAATAAGATTTTCGGTGCTACACCGGTATCTTTGTCTTTTCCGGAGGCTCTCATGTTGTTCAGCTGTTTTGCTTCCACAATGTTTACCACAAGGTCGCCCGGTTTGTTCTGCTCACCGATGATCATCCCTGCATAGATCTCCTCACCCGGATCAACGAAGAACTTCCCTCTGTCCTGAAGTTTGGCAATCGAGTATTCTGTAGCCGGCCCCTGCGTCTTGCTGATCAGTACCCCGTTGTTTCTTCCCGGAATCGCTCCTTTGAAAGGTTTGTATTCCGTAAAACGGTGTGCCATGATCGCTTCACCAGCAGTAGCCGTAAGCATCTGGGAACGCAATCCGATCAGTCCTCTTGAAGGAATTTCGAATTCCATGTGCTGCATTTCCCCCTTGGTTTCCATAATGTGAAGATCCCCTTTTCTCTGGGTAGCCAAATCGATTACTCTTGAAGCATATTCTTCAGGAACGTCTACGACCAAAGATTCATAAGGCTCCAGTTTTTGTCCGTTTTCATCTTCTCTCAGGATTACCTGCGGCTGACCGATCGTCATTTCATACCCTTCCCTTCTCATGGTTTCAATAAGAACGGATAAGTGAAGGATCCCTCTACCGAATACTAAGAAGGTATTGGCATCATCCGTCTGCTGAACCCTTAATGCCAGGTTTTTCTCCAATTCCTTGGTTAACCTCTCTTTCAGGTGATTGGAGGTAACATATTTCCCGTCTTTTCCGAAGAACGGAGAGTTGTTGATGGAGAACGTCATGTTCAGCGTAGGCTCGTCGATGGCCGTTCTTTCCAATGGCTCAGGATTTTCAAGATCTACGAATGAATCCCCGATCTGGAAAGCGTCGAAACCTACTACGGCACAGATGTCCCCTGCCTGAACTTCAGTTACTTTTTTCTTTCCTAATCCTTCAAAAACGTAAAGTTCTTTTACTTTTCCTTTTACGATTTTACCGTCTGCCTGGGCAAGACCGATCCATTGTGATTCTTTCAGTTCGCCTCTCGTTACTTTTCCGATGGCTATTCTTCCTAAGAAAGAAGAGAAATCCAGGGAAGTAATCTGCATCTGAAGATTTCCTTCGGTTACCTGCGGAGCCGGAACGTACTGTAAGATCCCGTCCAATAACGGTAAGATATCTTCCGTCTGCTCCAGAGAGGTGTTGAACCATCCCTGTTTTGAAGATCCGTAGAACGTAGGGAAATCCAGTTGCTCTTCAGTAGCTTCAAGGTTGAAGAACAGATCGAATACCTGATCGTGAACTTCGTCCGGACGGCAGTTCGGCTTGTCTACCTTGTTGATTACCACCAATGGTCTCAATCCTAATTCCAACGCTTTCTGAAGTACGAAACGGGTCTGCGGCATCGGCCCTTCGAAGGCATCCACCAACAGGATTACCCCGTCTGCCATTTTCAATACCCTTTCCACTTCCCCACCGAAGTCGGCGTGACCGGGGGTATCGATTACGTTGATTTTTGTGTCTTTATACGTAACAGAAATATTTTTGGATAAAATGGTAATTCCTCTCTCTCTTTCAAGATCATTATTATCCATTATCAGTTCTCCACTTTCCTGATTTTCTCTGAAAATGTTCGTAGCATGAATGATTTTATCAACCAGAGTCGTCTTCCCGTGGTCAACGTGTGCGATGATCGCAATATTTCTAATGTTTTGCATGAATGATTTTTACGGGTGCAAAAATAGTGATTTTAAATCAAATACCGTGTATGAAGACCAATAATTTAACAAATTCATAATGAGAACTTTAGTCTGGAAACTAAAAAAGCCGTGTTCAAACCTTCAAGGTTTTGAAAACCTTGAAGGTTTAAGAAAGTCTTGATTTTAATCCTATCTGTTTTTCGATTTTGATTAGTTGCCGAAGAAAGAAGGGCTTGGACACATAAGTCACATGAGATTTCAGATTGATGGATAGCGCATATTTCAGAGTACATCAGAGTAAAAGTCAAAGATTTTTTGAAGATTGTCTTTGAATGGAATGACCATCTGGTGGATGAGCGGAGCCGAAGCTACACTTTCAATACAAACTGCTGAATATTAACCACAAAAGCAACAAAAGATATACATGCTGTATAAAAAAAAGCGAAATGATACATGCAGAAAAAGTCCATAAAAGTATTTAAAAATCAAAGATTTTGGATCTGTTAAGCTTGACATCACTGAGGTGGCTGAGGCTCCCGAAGCCCCGGGATCCGGAGCACGTTGTCCTCATAACTCACGGTCCGTTCTCATTCCCCTCCTGTGGAGGGGTGTCGAAAATCCGGAGGATTTTTGACAGGGTGGTTTGAAAACTGTGTCTACGTGGCTGACGGGTTTGTAAGCATATATAAGTGTAGATACGAGTCCGGAGGCTTTCGCAACCAGTTATTAAATCTGTTTAGAAAACAATATTCCGTAAGAATAATATCTGTGCAGGAAAAAATCCACTACGAACAGCACGCCGTAGGTGCGCGATCTACCCCTATACAACAC
>NZ_BJYJ01000002.1 GCF_007991455.1 Chryseobacterium hagamense
GGAAATTTTTTCCGATCTGTTTTCTGACAGGGATAAAAACCTGTAATGGAAGAATAAGATGCTTACAGAAGCGTTGTAAGGTTGTCTTTATCTTTATTCCACCTAATCAATAATATAATTTAAAAAGCTTATATCAGTTTGTTATAAGGTGAAAAGCTTATATTTTATTTTTAATTAATTTCTGTACAATCTGATTTAAAGTTTCCCTGTTGTCATCAATATAGCATAATCCGGCCTGAATCAGGGATTCAATGTTCGATCTCCGTACATTATCCATAGCAGGAGAGGCATTTTTCAGAGAAGGGTTCAACCGGTAATAATTTTTCTGGTTCCTTAATCCCAAAGTCTGGAACATCTGGCCCAGCTGGTAATCTACCGTTTCGGCATTGGCAGACATCAGGATGTCAATAATGGGATTTACCCATCCGAGTTTCCCGGATTTCTGCATTTTCCTGAAAGCATACGGCCGGGCTTCGATCCCGGTTCCTATGGATACGATAATCATGTCGTTAACGGTAGGCATGTTGGCTTTCTGATGATTTTTCAATACTTCGGCAAAAGGAATCTTTCTGGCTTCTGCATAAGCACATAGGGCCGGGTTATTGGCAAACATCCCGCCGTCAATCAGGCTGAAGATCTGTCCGTACATGGATTTGATCTGTACCGGGCTGAAATAAGTGGGTGCTGCAGAAGTTGCCCTGCAGACGTCTTTCACATAAAAATTATCGCTGCTCCGGTTGGCTTTCCAGGAATTGAATAGTTTGGCTCTTCTGTTTTCAATGTCATAGCTTGTAATTAAGCAGGGTTTTATAAGTTCCTTTAATTCTAAATTTCCAAAAAAGTCATTCAGGTTTTTTTCCAGTGCTTCCTGGGAGATTTTTTCATTCAGCAATCCAAAAGGATTCACCAGGCGTTCCCAAAAAGAAACCTGGAATATATCGCCACCTTTTTCAGCATACAATTCCAGTCCTTTCTGGATAGAGTATTTTGCTTTACGGTGTTCATCGGGGCATAAAATAATAGACGCAATCAGTCCTCCCGTGCTGCTTCCCGCAACAAAGTCGAAATAGTCGCCGAGTCTGGCGCCCGGCTTATCGTACAACTGGAGCTGTTCTTCTATATAACGCAGAATGATGCAGGTGATAATCCCCCTGATTCCGCCCCCGTCCAAAGAAAGTAAGGTTGTCTTTTTCATATGATTTTTCGCTTTTTCCGATGAAACATCAGATAACTTTAGACAAGTAAAACCAATAGCGTTATAGAATAACTATTGGTTTTATCTCGTGGTATGAAGCTGTGTTGGTGTTTCTTCTGAAGCAAAGGTAGGATGGTAAAGCGACAAAACTCGTCGCATTAAAAATTAAATTCTCCCAATAGAGAATTTATTCCAGTGTTTGCAATATTGGAGAAGTATTCCCGTAAATTTATAAGTCTGTTATGAATATTCAGTGAAAATTTTAAAGCTGTTGCATGATTTTAAATAAGAAATCTTTTAGTTTATTAAATCGGTCTTATATTAAAGGATCACATACCCGTCTTTATCCATTTTCATTTTCAGCAGGGTCCTCCAGCTGGTTTTCACGGTACCTTTTGCAGTGATGATGTTTTTCTTCTCAAAATGGGGAAGGTCTTTGAAGGTTTTCCAGTTGCCGCCCCAGTCCCAGCCGTGTCTGGCAAAAATTTTTACGCATTCGTACCAGTCGGCCACCTGGTCATTATCCCAGTCTTTTGCGGTATCCCAGCTGGCGGTTTTTCCGTCGGTCATCAGGCAGATGTCAACTGCCAGCCCGTAATTGTGGATGCTTTGTCCCGCTTTGGCATTGGTGACTTTTTTCCCGGTGGTAATTCTCCCGATCGCATACAGCTTTTCCTGTTCTTCAAAACTTCGTAAGCCCTGCGTGATTCTCACCTTTGCCCTTCCGGTCAATGCTTCGTCGCATTCTTTAATTATCTGTTTCACCTCCGCTCTTACCGAAGGATGAAGTTTTTCAATTCTCTGTAAAGTTACTTTGTCCATATTATCAGTGTATTAGTGTTCTGGAATACAAAGGTAGATGCGGGGTGCGACAAAACTTGACGCATAATTATTTATTATGATTAATTTAATTAAATTTAATATGAACAAGCTGCAAATGAGAACTATAAATTACAATTTATCAGGAAGAAAACGAGTAAATATTATTTGGAAATTTTATCATTCAGTTTTCTAATATCACTCCTTAATTCCATAAACATATCTTTCAGATTATAATTCTCTATTTGATCCGGCTCAAAATCCTCCGGAAAAATTCCGGAAGCATACTGCCAGATTTCCACAATATCACTTAACGGAATATCGTAAGGTATATAAAATGAATTGTCTGCAGCGACGGTAACTGATTTTTTCTTCTTCGCCTTTAATCTTTTATAGGAAATACCATCGTTCAGAGTGACAAAGACATAGCTCTTATTCGGTTTTAAATCTTCCAGAGTTTCTACGTATTTCCCGATAATATATGAGCCATCCTTAAACGGCGGCATCGAATCTCCTTTGGCGGGAAAAGCCCGGTATTTTCCGTTCACCAGAAAAGGAAGTGAGATCCGCTGTAAGCCCTCAATGTATTCGGGATCGCTGTAGCCGGAAAGATAGCCCATCGATGCTTTTTGCGGAACGATCTCGATACTGTTGTTTCCCAGATGGTCTACCACCACCGGCAAAACAATCCGGTTATCCGGCAATCTTAGGATCTCTTCCAGCGGATATTTCCGGATATCCACCGATACCAGAAGATCGATGCTGATGTTGAAAAACTTGGAAATCTTCACCAATACTTCAATCGGCGGCTCCGACCGACCGTCTTCGTAAGAAACATACCGCGACCGGGTGATGATTAAAGTATCCGCCAAATCCTGCTGGGTAATCATTTTCTTACCTCTTAAAAACCTGATGTTATCTGAGAAAACTGACATTGTTATAATTTGTAACAACAAAAATACAAATTTTGTTTAAAAACGTAACTATTTTTGTCGCATGGACCGGGCAATTGTACATATGGACCTTGATGCATTCTTTGTATCCTGCGAGAGGCTTAATAATTCTCAGCTTCACGGAATCCCTCTTATTATAGGAGGAGGCGACCGTGGCGTAGTGGCCTCATGTTCCTATGAAGCCCGGAAATTCGGGGTACGTTCCGCTATGCCGATCCGGATGGCCCTGCGGCTTTGTCCGGAAGCAAAGATCATCAAAGGCGATTACGAATTGTATTCCAATCTGTCTCACACTGTAACGGATATCATTCAGGAAAGAGTGCCGGTGATGGAAAAGGCAAGCATCGATGAGTTTTACCTGGATCTTTCCGGAATGGATAAATTTTTCGGATGCTACCAATGGACCCAGGAAATCGTAGCGGCTGTACATAAAGAAACCGGCCTGCCCATCAGTTTTGCTTTATCTGCCAACAAGACCGTTTCCAAGATCGGAACCGGGGAAGCCAAGCCTGCCGGGAAAATGGAAATCCGTGAAACGGAAATCCGGCCGTTTTTAAACCCGCTTTCCATCAGGAAGATTCCCATGGTCGGCGATAAAACCTTCCAGCTGCTCTCCCGGGTAGGCGTCCGGACCATCCGGACCTTATCTGAAATGCCTGTCCTTGCTCTTCAGCAGATGATCGGGAACAACGGCAAAGAGCTGTGGAAAAAAGCCAATGGCATCGATGAAAATCCGGTCATCCCGTATTCCGAGCGCAAATCCATTTCTACGGAAGATACGTTTTCAAAGGATACGATGGATATTCCGGAGTTAAGAAGGATACTTAGCGGAATGTCGGAAAAGCTGGCTTACCAGCTGAGGCAGGAAAAGTGGCTGACCTCAACGGTCGTTGTGAAAATTCGGTATGCCAATTTCGATACCGAAACCAGACAGAGCCGGGTGGCCTATACTTCGGCAGACCATACCTTATCCCGGGTAGCATTGGAACTGTTCAGTCGGCTGTATACCCGAAGGATGCGGATCCGCCTGATCGGCCTCCGGTTTACCGACCTCGTCCACGGGAACCATCAGATGAACCTGTTTGAAGACACCGAAGAACAGATGAACTTATACCACACTATGGATTACCTTAAAAACCGTTTCGGAGCGGATGCTGTCGGCAGGGCTTCGGGATTCGATTTAGAAAATAAAACAACCCTTTAATCTTTTTGCTATGTACCTCAATTGCCATTCCTTCCACAGCCTGCGTTACGGCACCCTTTCCGTAACAGAACTCGTGCAGAAAGCCCAGGCCTTGGGCATCAAAACGTTGGCGCTCACCGATATCAATACCGTTACGGCCATTTATGATTTTAAAAAACAATGTGATGACACAGGAATCAAGCCTATTGCCGGAATGGAAATCAGGAAAGAAAACCGGCTCCTGTATATCGCCATTGCCCGCGAATTTTCCGGGATCGGGGAAATCAACCGGATGATGACCGCCCACAATTGCGACGGCGCAGATCTTCAGGAAACGGCTCCTGCTTTTGAGAACGTATTTGTAATCTATCCGCTGCAGAATATTCCTGAAGAGCTTAAAGACAACGAATACATCGGCATCCGGGAAGAAGAGCTGAATTTCCTGGTTCGCCCTGAGCTGAATAAGCTTAAGGACCGGATGGTGATTCTCCAGCCGGTAACCTTCATTTCCCAGAAAGAATACAATCTTCACATGATCCTTCGGGCGATCGATAACAATACTTTGCTGTCTAAACTCTCCGAACACGACATCTGCCGCAAATCCGAATACCTTAAGTCCGAAAGAGAACTTACCGAAGACTTTCAGTTTTATCCTGAGATCATCAGGAATACCCAACAGCTGATCAGTCAATGCAGTTTTGAATTTGATTTTAAAAAAGTCCGTAACAAGCAGCATTATACCCGATCAAAAGCTTCCGATCTGAAGATGCTGACCAAACTGGCGTATCTCGGGCTTAAAAAAAGATATGGGACCGGGCATGAGGAAGCAAGGAAAAGAGTGGAACGGGAGCTGCAGGTCATTAACGAGAGTAATTTCTGTTCCTATTTCCTGATTACCTGGGACATTGTGCGTTACAGCAACCGCATGGGATTGATGCATGTCGGAAGGGGAAGCGGTGCGAATTCTATTGTCAGTTACTGCTTAGGTATTACCGACATCTGTCCCCTTGAGCTTGACCTTTATTTTGAACGCTTCCTGAACCTGAACCGGAATTCACCTCCGGATTTCGACGTCGACTGGAGCTGGCAGGACAGGGATACGATCCTCGAATATATTTTTAAAAGATACGGGAAGGAGCATGTTGCCTTTTGCGGAACGAATGTTCAGTTCAAGTACAAATCCATTTTCCGGGAAGTCGGTAAGGTGTTCGGATTGCCGAAGGAAGAACTGGACAGCCTGGCGAATGGCCCTGTGGAAAAGCACGATACGAATTCCATTGTCAAACATGTCCACCGCTATGGCGCCTTGATGGAGAAATTCCCGAACCAGCGCAGTATGCACGCCTGCGGAATTCTGATCTCGGAAGAACCGATTACCAATTTTACCGCCCTGGAAATGCCACCGAAAGGTTTTCCGATCGCACAGTTTGATATGGATACCGCAGAAGACATGCGGCTGGAAAAGCTGGACATTCTTTCCCAGCGCGGCTTGGGTACGATCAATGATACAGTGGCGCTGATTAAGAAAACCCGGGGTATTGATGTGGATATCCGCGATACCCGCATTTCTAAAAATGAACCGAAAGCCAACGGATACCTGGCTGTAGGAAAGACCATCGGCTGCTTTTATATCGAATCCCCGGCAATGCGCGGACTGCTCCGGAGGCTGAAATGCGATAATTACCGGATCCTGGTTGCCGCTTCTTCCATTATCCGTCCGGGAGTAGCCCAGAGCGGGATGATGCGGGAATATATTTTCAGGCACAATCATCCCGATCAGTTTGAATATTTCCATCCGGTATTTGAAGAAAACCTGAAAGAAACCTACGGAATTATGGTTTACCAGGAAGACGTGATCAAAATTGCCCAGTATTTCGGAGGCGTTACTCTCGCAGATGCAGATACGCTTCGCAGGGCCATGAGCGGAAAAGGGAGGTCCATAGAGAAACTGCAGGAAGTAAAGGCTAATTTCTTTAAAAAATGCAAAGAGGAAGGACATTCCGAAGCACTTACGGCTGAGGCTTTCCGGCAGATCGAATCTTTTGCCGGTTACTCTTTCTGTAAGGCACACTCAGCTTCCTATGCGGTGGAAAGCTATCAGAGTCTGTATCTGAAAGTCTATTACCCATTGGAATTCATGGTTTCGGTAATCAACAACAAAGGTGGGTTTTACCGCACCGAAGTATACGTCCATGAGGCTAAAATGTCCGGCGGGAACATTCAGCTTCCCTGCATCAATTCTAGTGAAGTGCCGACAACACTGAAAGGAGACCGGATTTACCTTGGATTCGGCCTGCTGGAAGGGCTTGAAGCCAAAATAGTCAATAAAATGGTGGAAGAACGTGAAAAAAACGGAGATTACACCTCCCTGGAAAATTTTATCAGGCGTGTTGCTGCAGGGGTGGAAACCGTGCAGACCTTAATTTTTATCGGTGCTTTCCGTTTTACCGGGAAGCAGAAAAATGAGCTCCTGGTGGAAGCGCGGATGCTGCTTGTGAATTTCAGGCCCGAACACCGCGGAATGCTGCTTATTGATGAGCCTGTACAGGAATTCCGGCTTCCGGAACTGAAAAGAGAGCGCTTTGAAGATGCTTTTGATGAAATTGAAATCATCGGGTTTCCGGTTTCATGTACCCCTTTTGATCTGCTGCAGACGAAATACAGGGGTTCGGTATTGGTAAAGGACTTGGCGAAATATCATAAGCGGCAGGTGAAAATGCTGGCATATCTCATCTCGAGGAAACATGTACCGACTAAAAAAGGAGCGATGTATTTCGGAACCTGGATCGATGCGGACGGTGAATATTTCGATACGGCTCATTTTCCGGACAGCCTGAAAGAATATGACTTCCAGGGTGGCGGCTGTTACCTGCTGCTCGGAACGGTGGAAATTGATTATTATTTTCCCACCGTTACCGTTCACAAAATGGCAAAAATGCAGATGATTGCCGATCCGCGGTATTCTTTTGACGAGGATAAAGATTATCAGATACATCAGAAAATCCGGGAAGATATCAGCATGACCTCACGGAAACCCTATCCGCAGGCACACGAGATCGGGCTGCCGAGACATCGGATCAATAATGGGATGAGGTAAAGCAATCTTCTATAGATTAAATTATCTCAACTGATAATGACATAAAGATTGCAATTATATTTAATAATACTGTACGGATATATACCGTACATGTACTTTATTTTTACGGATTATTTCCGTACATTTGTAAAAATTTAAGTCATGAGTATATCAATTAAAGAACATGCACGGTTTGATGCAAGACTCTCCAAAGAGCAAAAAGATTTCTTTGAAAAAGCGGCGTCCTTAGGTGGTTTCAGAAGTCTGACAGACTTTGTTATCCTGACTGTTCAGGAAAAAGCAAAGGAAATCATTCAGGAAAAAGAACAGATTATAGCTTCTGAAAAAGACAGCCGGATTTTTTTCGAGGCTGTTACAAAACCGGCAAAACCTTCAGAAAATTTAAAAAATGCTTTGGAAGAGTATAACGCTTTTATATCAGATTTAAAGAAATGATTGAGCTTTTAGATAAAAAGCATAAACGGGAAAATTTCGACTGTGGAAAAGAGCTTTTAACCAATTATTTAAAAAAACAGGCAGGACAGGATATTAAAAGAAAATTATCCGCTTGTTTTGTATTGACTGAAAATGAATATTCCATTAAAGGATATTATACGCTTTCCAATAGCAGTATTCCTTTAAAAAAATTTCCGGAACCTATTCAAAAGAAACTTCCAAGATCATATCATTCTATTCCGGTAATTTTGCTTGGACGATTAGCCATTGATAAAAAATATCAGGGTCAGGGAATCGGTAAAGTATTACTGATTGATGCCTTGAAAAGAAGTTATGAAATATCACGGGAAATAGGGTCGTTCGCAGTAGTAGTAGATCCGCTAGATGAAGGTGCAGAAAATTTTTATATAAAATATGATTTTATAAAACTTCCTGACAGTGGAAAGATGTTTATAGCCACCAAAACGCTGGAACAACTTTTCGGATAAAAAGCTTTTCAATGAAGATCATACCGGCAGTTTCGTTTTAAATTTAACGTGAATTCGGCCATATCACTATTATATTCAGATATTTACTTAATTCAAAAATGAGATTAAGGGTAATTCAGTCAGGATTATGAATAAAATTCCCTAGATAAAATGAATAACGGTTAACTCTTTTGATAGGATTTTATCCTATCCTGTAGTAAGACATCCCTTCGGGATTTTAAAACAATATAATTAATGCTGTTTATTCAGGATTAAATAAGAATTTTATCTGATAGAATAGTAAAATGTTTAGTTTGATTATCACGACCTTTCATTATATTTTGACAGGAGAGACTTCCAGCATCCGGCATCCCTCTTCCGGCCTGTTAACTCCCGACTCCGGTTCTTCTTCGAGTTCATGTTAAATTTATATTTATAAAACGACTTGAGGATATTAAAATTACTGATTTCCACCAAAAAACTTCACCGTCTCATTCACTAAAAATTTCACCTGATCGGGCCTTCCCCGATCGGTCTTTGGGAGATTGCTGTAACTTCCGGTTCTTACGATCACCATCTGGTGCTCCGGAACCATGATGATGTACTGGCCTTGAAGCCCAAGGAAGTAATAATGTTTAATCGGGTTGTCGTTATTGATCCACAGGCCCATGCCGTAAACTTCTTCAGAATGTT
This sequence comes from Chryseobacterium hagamense, assembly GCF_007991455.1. GTDB lineage: Bacteria > Bacteroidota > Bacteroidia > Flavobacteriales > Weeksellaceae > Chryseobacterium > Chryseobacterium hagamense. Next base: position 8,843 of record NZ_BJYJ01000002.1, read on the forward strand.
TCGTCGGGGTTTTCATCAGGCGGATAAAATCCGCATTCAGAATTTGTTGGCCGCCCGCTTTTCCGTTATCCAGAAACAATTGGCCGAGCTTGCCAAAATCACGCGCGTTGGAATGGATGCAGCAATAAGTCTTTTCCATACCGCTTTCATCCGTGCTCCAGGTAGCATTCTGCTCCATGCCCATCGGGATCCAGAATTTTTCGGAGAGATAGCTGGCTAAAGGTTTCCCCACGGCCTTTCTTACGGCAAACCCAAGAAGCTGTGTCGATCCGCTCTGGTATTCAAACCTTTCGCCCGGGCGGGATTTGAACTTCCTTGAAAAGGTAGCTTTCATCAGGCTTCTTCCATAATAGGCTCTGGCATTCGGGAGAAACGGGTTTTTATAATCTTCGTCCCAGTCCAGGCCGGATTCCATTTGGGCCAAATGCTTCAGCGTTAAGTTTTCTGCAAATGCCTTATTTTTAAATTCTTCAAAATAACCGGTGAACTTATCATCGAGGCTGCCGATCTTTCCTTCCTCCAGCGCTTTCCCCAAAAGCATGACCGTTACGGCTTTCGCCATGGAGAAAGAATTGGTCGTAGACAAGGCATGATAGCCTTTCCAGTACTGTTCGTGAAGCAATTTCCCGTCTTTCACCACGATAAAAGATGCAGTATCCGAATGAACGAGATCGTCGGTTATATTTTTGGGAAGTTCTTTTTTGTTATATTTCGGAGATTCCTCCCAAAGCACCGGGGATTCCGTGGCGATGAGGTTGGCGGAAAAGAATTTCCCGTCATCGATATTTGCGCTCATTTTGCCTTTTAAATAAGTTTTTGAGATTCCGTTAAAAAGATATCCGTATCCCAGAATATAAAAAAGTACCAGGGCGGCAATGATGAACGTCACAAGATAAATGAGAATGGTCATAAGCATCGGTCTGCAACAAATTTAAAATAATTTTGAAGACATCGGTTGAAATGATTTGATTTTTGTCACGAATGAACTTTATACCAAATAGAAAGCCCTGATCTCTCAGGGCTTTACTGTTTTATTTGTTGTATTCGTATACGTAGGTATGGGAAGTGGGAGAAAGAACGCTGCTGCCTGAACTTGCCATTACACTTTTTATTGGGAAGCCGTTGCTGTTGAACGTATGGGTTCCTGTAATACTCGTTGTACCTCCGCTCGCTCCTGTAGAAGTCGCCGTCTGGTGCAGCAGGTTGTTGTTTCCATATTCCCCGTCCATGGAATCGAACAAAACAATCTTGCTGTACCCCCTAACATTCCGGAATGGGCTGTAATCCCCGTCATAATGGTATGTGTAAGTAGTAGCTACCCCATTTGCAACGGAAGTTGCACTGATTTTATTTCCGCTGTTGGAAATATACACATCATTCTGGGAGAAAGTGATATTGCTGTAAACACCGGTTGCAGGATTGTAAGTGCCGCCTGCATAATCGTTGTATTGTACATGGTTATCACTTAGATACTGGTAATTCTTAGTATACGTTAATGTTCCGGTATGCTTGTTAATCACTTTTTCAGCTGTTACTTTTCCGTTGGTATAGGTAAATTCACGGGTATAAACCAGCTTGTTGTTTTCATAATCATCTACCCTTACAATCAGGTCGCCGTTATAAGTATAGGTTGTTTTGTTAGAGGCTCCTGCTTCAGCAGCTTCAAGAATCCTGTTGCCGTCGTATTTAAAGGTCATACTGTAAGGCTGACCACTGTTGTTGGTTTCGGTAAATTTGGTAGGAAGGATGGAATTGAGATCAACAGGTTGGTTTTCTTCAATCGTATCTGTGGATGAGCAGCTTGCCAGCGCAAAAAATACTGCGGTCGAAATAAATAATTTCTTCATGGTTATAATGGATATTAAAAATCAGGCAAAAATAATTATTTTCCCGGCATAAACAAACCTTGTGGTAGCTTAAATAAAAAAACCCTGATTTCTCAGGGCCTTCGTCTATATTTTGGCAAGTAAATTTCTGAAACTTGTCTTTTCGTCGATAATTCTTCGCAGTTCCGAAACGGGAACCCTTTCCTGCTGCATTGTATCCCGGTCTCTGATGGTTACCGTGTGATTCGTTAAGGAATCGTGGTCGATCGTGATACAGTAAGGCGTACCGATGGCATCCTGTCTGCGGTATCTTTTTCCGATCGCATCTTTTTCTTCGTAGAACAGATTGAAATCGTATTTCAGGTCGTTGAAGATCTGTTCGGCATATTCTGCCAGGCCGTCTTTCTTCATCAGCGGAAGGATCGCCGCCTTAATCGGGGCCAGCGCCGGAGGTAAGGAAAGAACCGTTCTTTCCGAACCGTCTTCCAGGGTTTCGTCTCTCAGGCAGTGAGAGAATAATGCCAGGAACAGCCTGTCCAGTCCGACAGAAGTTTCCACCACGTACGGAACATAATTTTCGTTTCTCTCAGGATCGAAGATCTGAAGCTTTCTTCCGGAGAATTCCTCATGGGCTTTAAGATCGAAGTCCGTTCTTGAATGGATCCCTTCAAGTTCTTTGAAGCCGAACGGGAAATTAAACTCGATATCGGCCGCAGCATTCGCGTAATGCGCCAGCTTCTCATGGTCATGGAACCGGTAATTATCATCACCTAAGCCTAAAGCCAGGTGCCAGTTCAGTCTTTTCTGCTTCCATTGCTCGTAGAATTCCAGTTCGGTTCCCGGTGCTACGAAAAACTGCATTTCCATCTGTTCGAATTCACGCATCCTGAAGATAAACTGTCTCGCGACGATTTCATTTCTGAAAGCCTTTCCGATCTGGGCAATCCCGAAAGGAAGTTTATGGCGGGACGTTTTCTGTACGTTCAGGAAGTTTACGAAAATACCCTGTGCCGTTTCAGGACGTAGGTAAAGGTCCATCGCAGAATCCGCGGAGGCACCCAGCTTGGTACCAAACATCAGGTTGAACTGTCGTACTTCCGTCCAGTTTTTGGAACCGGTATCCGGATCGGCAATTTCCAGCTCTTCAATCAGGGCTTTTACATCGGCAAGGTCTTCGTTTTCCAGGGATCTGGCCAGTCTCGAAAGAATCGCTTCCCTTTTAGTTTTGTATTCCAGTACTTTCGGGTTGGTGGCAACAAACTGGTCCTTATCGAAAGATTCACCGAATCTTTTGGCTGCTTTTTCAATTTCTTTCTTTTCCTTTTCCTCGATTTTCAGGCAGTAATCTTCTACCAGGACGTCTGCCCTGAAACGTTTCTTGGAATCTTTATTGTCAATCAATGGATCGTTGAAAGCGTCTACGTGGCCAGATGCTTTCCAGGTCGTCGGGTGCATCAGGATGGCCGAATCAATTCCCACAATATTCTCGTTCAGCTGGACCATCGCTTTCCACCAATACTGTTTGATATTATTTTTAAGTTCGGCACCGTTCTGTCCATAATCATACACAGCGGATAACCCGTCGTAGATCTCACTCGAAGGGAAAATAAAACCGTATTCTTTAGCGTGAGAAATCACTTTCTTGAAAACATCTTCTTGCTTTGCCATAAATTTTTTTAACGTCTGAAGTGCAAAAGTAGTGAAAAAGAGGGAAGTTAAAAGACCGGAGCGGGAAGTTTTTGCAGGACAGGTTGATAAGGAGCCGGGAACCTGCTTTCCGCTGTATCTTTTTCGCCGTCGCCAAAACGCCCGGCGGAAAAAGGATGCCGCTGCAATCAGGGCTAGGATAAAGGACCGCATCAACCTGACGGGTCTTCAAAACCCGTTAGGTTTTAAATCGGTACACAAAAAAAGCAGTAAAAAACTGCTTTGGATATTTTCTTAAAAATTATAGGTCAGGCCGATGCTGTTTCCGCTGAGGTCCAGGCGGTAAGAAGTAGTTTTCCTTTCATCAGTTCCCGGATTTTGATTTTGCGTATCTACTGCTTTCTTCAGATTTTTGCCGCTGCTTATCGCAAAAGGAATCCCGATTCCGATAGCACCCAATCCTGCGCCGATCAGGCCCCAGCCTCCTTTTTGCTTTTCCTTTACCGCCACTCCGTTATAATAAACGGTTTTAGTTTTGGTGATCTCCTTTACCAGTCCGAAACCGATAAGCCCGCCGCCGATGGCCCCGAATACCTGGGCTACTGTACCGTTGGTATTGGATTTTTTCATATAACCTAAGGCTTCAGGATTGGTAAACACTTTCCGGTATTCGGAAAACCTGAATTTCTGGTCTCCTTTGATGAAAAATTCACGGTTGGATTTTCCCAGTTTCAGCGAATCCGGTTGCTGAGCAAATACCATTAACGGAAAAATACTTAAAAGAAGTATTGACAATAACTTTTTCATTGATTAAAAATTTTTGCGAAAATAAAAAATAAAATTTTTACTCAGTAATTTCAGCGATCATTTTTTCAGGAGCCTGGAACCTGCTTTCCGCTCTGTCTTTTCTGCCCGCCATGCATTCCGGAAGGATGCCGGTGCAGTCAAGGTTAGGGAAAAAGAGAAGTGCATCGACCTAACGGGTTCCGGAACCCGTTAGGTTTTATTTAAGTCTGAAAATTCCAGAAAGGGTATGCATTAAGATGATTATTGTCTCAATATGAGATAATTTATCGATATTTGTTATATCTAAATGAATTACAATGAAAAGACCGGTTTTCCTGATCATCATCTCGCTGCTGTTTACTCATTTGTTATCTGCACAGGAAATCCCGGCAGGTAAAGTAATCACGACATCCATCACGGCGAAAACCCTGGCAAACAAAGCCGGGGAGAATTCAAAACGAAGGGTTTCGGTATACCTTCCGCCGGATTATGAAACCTCTTCAAAGCGGTATCCTGTAATTTATTTTCTGCATGGCTTTTTCTGGAGCGACAGCCTGCTGGTGAATCATGATAAAATCAACCGCATTTTCGACCGTGCCATCCATCTGAAAAAGATAAAGCCGGTGATTGTCGTGATGCCGGATGAAAGCACGCTTTTCAAAGGGAGTTTTTATGCCAACTCTGAATCTGCCGGCAACTGGTCGGATTTTACATCGGAAGAACTCGTCAATTTTGTAGACAGCCGGTACCGGACCATCGCCAATAAAGACAGCCGCGGCATTGCCGGGCATTCCATGGGTGGCAACGGGGCTTTACGGAATGCCATTCTTCATCCCGCAACGTTTTCTTCCGTATATGCACTTTCTCCCGGAGTCCTGGACGCCCGGTACTTTGCGCTCACGGAAATCGATGCCTATAAAAAGACAGCTGTTATAAAAGACTTAAAGGATCTTTCAAAGCCTGAAAATACCGGAGCCACCATTCTTTATGCCATCGCAAGAGCTTATAGCGGGAACAGCCGTAAGGCTCCGTTTTTTGCCGATCTGCCCTTTTCCTTCGACGGGGAAAGTGTAAAGGTGAATACAGAAGTTCTCAAAGATTTAAAAGACCATTCCGTTTCAGAGCTGCCTTTCACCCATTATGAAAACCTCAGAAAATTAAAAGCCATAAAATTCGACTGGGGCAGGAATGACGAATTTATCCATATTCCGGTTACCTGTAAAAGTTTCAGCCGTACCCTCGAACTGCTGAAGATCAGGCACGAAGCCGAGGAATATATCGGAACCCACGGAAGCGAAGTCAGCAGGGAAAACGGAAGAATAGAAAACAGCCTGCTGCCGTTTTTCAATATTAACCTGAAGTTTGACCAGTAATTATAATGTGAATCTGATTCTGGAAACAGAAAGATAACAAGAATAAAGAAAAGCTTTGTCAAAATCTCTCAAAGTTAAGTAAGTAGAGAATCCACTCGGTATTGATTCATATCAGCCAAAATCTCTATTTTTGCCGCATGTTAGAAATCCTTTACCGCGATGAATATCTTGTTGCCATCAACAAACCCAGCGGACTGCTTGTTCATAAATCCTTTTATGCGGGAACAGCAGATACTTACGCTGTTCAGGAACTGAAGAAACAGATCGGACAAAAAGTGCATCCCGTACACCGTTTAGACCGGAAGACTTCGGGCGTTCTGCTGTTTACCTTAGATAAAGAAACACTGCGGACCATGAGCGATCAGTTTGCCACCCGGGAAGTCGAAAAGAAATACATCGCTATTCTACGGGGCTGGACGAAAGAACAAGAAACCATTGATTATGATTTGATTAATGAAAATGAAGTGAAACAGAATGCCGTGACTTATTATCGCCGTCTGCAGACTTCGGAAATCAGTTTGCCTTTTCTAAAACACCAGACCTCCAGGTATTGCCTGGTGGAAGCTATTCCGGAAACAGGACGGTTTCACCAGTTGAGAAAACATTTTAAACATATTCTGCATCCGATCTTAGGGTGCCGTAAGCACGGATGCAACAAGCAGAACAAATTGCTGCTGCAGACTTTTAACATGACCCGAATGCCGCTTCATGCCCTTCAGCTCACTTTTACCCATCCGGTTTCTGATGAAAGAATTACGGTAACCGCTACAATAGACGAAGAGTTTAAAAATGTGGGCGATCTCCTCGGGCTTGACCTGAATGCGTATGTAAAGGATCATTAATAAGATGCAGGCTGGAAGAGGGAAGCCTGATGCCGGAAGTTCCCCAAGCCAACATTACAATCAAAGGAATTGATTATTAACTAAAATCATTTATCATGTCATCAGGGAAATGCTTTGTTTAATCTTTACGCAGGGATCTGATTTTTACGTTCTGTTCCGGCAACCGGTTGAATATAGTGATGCAGGTCTGAATTTGCGTCAAATTAGCAGATTCGCCTCACTTTCAAATTTCCAAATTCTCCGATTTTCAAATTAAAAAAAATCAGACGGCCGCGCTAAACAAACAATTTAGGATTTCAACTAAAAATCAGTATCTTTGTACCCCAAAAACCAGGCATGTACAAATCGCTGATCCGCCCGATCCTTTTCAGATTCGATCCTGAAGCCGTGCATCATTTTACCTTCTCGATGCTCAAGAATTTCGGCTTTGCTACCAGACTGTTCTTACCGAAACCCATTGAAGACAAACGTCTCGAGAGGGAAGTCTTTGGCCTGAAATTCAAGAATCCGGTCGGACTTGCCGCCGGGTTCGATAAAAATGCCGTACTCTTCAATGAACTGGCAGACCTTGGATTCGGATTCGTGGAAATCGGTACGGTGACGCCTAAAGCACAGGCCGGGAATCCTAAAAAAAGACTGTTCCGCCTTATCGAAGACGGAGGGATTATCAACCGGATGGGATTCAATAACGACGGGCTGGAAGCAGCCATCGAAAAGCTGAAAGGCAACAAGGGGAAAATCATCATCGGCGGAAACATCGGTAAAAATACGGATACGGCTCCGGAACAGTATACCAACGATTACCTGCAGTGTTTTGAAGGCCTTCATCCTTATGTTGATTATTTTGTCCTGAATGTAAGCTGCCCGAACGTGGGAAGCCATGCCAAGCTGGAAGATGTGGAATACCTGCGTGAGCTGATTACCGAAGTTAAAAAAATCAACCTTTCCAAAAGCGTCCGGAAACCGGTTCTTTTAAAAATCGCTCCGGACCTGAATGACCGTCAGCTCGATGAGATTATTGACCTGATCGCAGAAACAAAAACCGATGGGGTTATCGTATCCAATACTTCCGTTAACAGAGAAGGACTGAAAACATCACCGGAAATCCTGGCGCAGATCGGCAACGGCGGCCTGAGCGGAAAACCGATCCGTGAACGCAGTACCCGCATGATCCGCTACCTGTCTGAGAAAAGCAACCGCGCTTTCCCGATCATCGGCGTAGGCGGAATCCATTCGGCAAAAGATGCGATTGAAAAACTGGATGCCGGCGCAAGCCTGGTGCAATTGTACACCGGATTCATCTACGAAGGCCCGGAACTCATCAACGATATCAACCGGGAAGTGCTCAAAAGAGCGGGCCGCCTGCCGAGATAGTGCTGCTGGCTGTTAGCAAATGGCTATTGGCTTAGTGCATTAAAAGTAGCAAAGAGGGAAGAAAATTAACCGAAATTTTAATAAAGTATAAGCAACATCTGTCTGATGTTGCTTTTTATTTGTCTGCAGTCCAATGAAATTTGTTTGGATTTGAGATCAAATATTTTCTATTCTACAATATGAAAATTCATCTTAAATTCAGGTTTTGATTTTATCGTCAGAGCCCTGAAGGGCTACATACATCAGCACAGGGTGAAGCCCTGTGTCAATCCAATTTTAGATACCAAAAAGCCCTAAAGGACGAAACAACTTCAAAGGAAAAAATGCGCCACCGTATAAATAATCAGTCCGACCAATCCACCGACGATTGTTCCGTTTACCCGGATAAACTGCAGGTCTTTACCGACTTCCAACTCCAGCTTCTCACTTAATTCCTTTCCCTGCCAGTTACCGACTGTTGAGCTGATGAGGTTTCCGAACTGATGGGTGTTTTTAAGGATGTATTTATAAGCTGTCACACGAACCCAGTTGTCGATTTTGGACTGTAAGGTTTCGTTGGTATTTAAATTCAGGGCAAATTCGCTCAGGTTTTTAGAGAGATAGGTTTTCAGGGAAGAATGTTCCTGCTGAAGCTCTTCTATAGCGGTTTTTTTTATGGAAGCCCAGATGTCGTGCGAATATTCATTCAGTTTTTCCGGCTGCAGGAGATCGTTTTTAATCGTGGTAAACTCCTGTTCCCATTGGGGGTCTTCAGCCAGATTAGCGGAAAATTCCTGAATCCTTTTCGTGATCAGGTCCCTGATCTCATGGTTAGGGTCTTCTTCGATTTCAGCAAAAAAATCAGAAAGCCCAGTAGTGACCTTATCGGCAATCTTGTTATCCACAAAAGAGGGAATGAAGGTGTAGCTTCCTTTCCGGACGCGTTCCTTGATCAGTTCACTGTTTTCAAGGATATAATTTTTGATCTGGGAAGAGAGGCTGGTCACCATCCGCTGATGGTCGTTCTTTTCTGTAACATAGGTAATTCCGTTGCCAACGATTTTATTGAGCTTCACATCACCGGCCATTTCGGATACCTTACGGCTGATAAACCGGCTCACTTCCGCATCATCAAGCTTGTTCAGGATATCCAGGACGATATCGGAAATATTGCGGATCAGGATCTCCTGGTTTTTTTCTTTTCCCAGCCATTCCCCTGCAAAAGTTGAGAGGTTCAGCTTCTGGATGTAGGGACGGATATTTTGAGGGGACAGGAAATTGTCTACCACAAATCCCCCAAGGTTATCGCCCAGCTGCTGCTTGCTGTTCTCGATGAGGTTGGTATGCGGAATCGGCAGGCCCAAAGGATGGCGGAACAGTGCGGTTACGGCAAACCAGTCGGCCAGGGCACCTACCATGGCGGCTTCGGAAAAAGCACGGACATAGCCGATCCAATGGGAATCCATCCGCTTCTCAAGGATGGTCATCATAATAAAAATAAGGGCCATCAGCAGGAACAGTCCGGTAGCAAAAGCCTTGTACCTATTCAGCTGTTTTCTTTTTGTTTCATCATTCATAAGGTTCGGTATACGGTTATTGTTGATGATTTAAATCCGGTTCGCTTTTTTATTGACTGGATATCTTTTGGTTTAATTTATTTAAAATCAAATAAATACAAACTGGCAAATAAAGTCATCCGAAATTCATTACTTAAAAATAGTTAAATTTTGAAACTTTCATCCGGTTATGGTTTGATTTTGGCTGGTACCAATCCGTTAAACAGACGACATGGAACACGAAGCAAAAAACAATCCATACTATTCCCGGACAGACCGTACCAAACTGGATATTCCGGATCAGGAATGGAGAAACATTCTGTCACCTGATCTTTATGCAGTCTCCAGAGAAGCGGCAACAGAACGTCCTTTTACCGGAAAATATAATGAGTTCGATCAGCTGGGAGAATATTATTGTGCCGTTTGCGGAAACCATCTGTTCCGTTCGGATGCTAAATTTTCCAGCAGCTGCGGCTGGCCGAGTTTTTTTGAGGCGGATAAGGAAGGGGTGTATTACAAAAGAGATACGGCATTCGGAATGGAAAGGGTAGAAGTGCTCTGCCAGAGATGCGACTCCCACCTTGGCCATGTCTTTGATGACGGCCCTCAGCCTACCGGATTACGGTATTGTATGAACTCCGTAAGCCTTGAATTCATACCGGATTCTGAAAAATAAACACTGGTTTAAATTCTATAAACCAGCACGTTAAAGTTTCTTAAATAGCGTTAAACTTTTTAGAGTTATAACGCCTGGCCCGTTATGTTTTTATACATTTGTTCCCGCAATTGTATTTAACATAATATTTTAATGAAAGGAATTTATAGCGTACTCGGTATTGTGTACATGATTACCACTTCATTTTACGGGTCTCCGGAAAAGACTGTTATGAAAAATGAATCCAATACCAAAAGAATTGAAAAATCAGTTGAAATGAATTCTGTGAAAGCAGAAAAGACCATGTCTTCATCCGAAGAATTATACCATTCTATTCCCTTTGAACAGGGGCACGAACTTAATCCCGACGTTTTCTTCAAAGCCATGACAGGATTTGAAAACCTGAAGAAAGCAGGTCTTCTTAATCCGGATGCGCATCTGCTGACGGTATGCGATTTCTCAATGTCCTCCAATACCAAAAGACTTTGGGTAATCGACATGAACGAGAAAAAAGTGTTGTTCAACTCATTGGTAGCACACGGTAAAAATACAGGCGACGAATTTGCAACGAATTTTTCTAACACGGAAAGTTCGTTGCAGAGCAGCTTAGGGTTTTATATCACGGATGCTACTTACCAGGGAGACAACGGCTATTCTCTGAAACTGTTGGGGATGGATAAAGGATTCAACGATGCGGCGTACCGAAGAGCCATCGTAATGCACGGTGCCGATTATGTAAGCGACCAGTTTGCGGCCACCCATAAAAGGATCGGGAGAAGCTGGGGATGCCCGGCGGTGCCAAGGGATCTTACCCAGCCGATCATCAATACGATCAAGGGAAGAAACCTTCTTTTTATCTATTACCCGGATCAGAACTATCTTTCCAAATCGGAATGGCTGAAGGCATAAAAAAGAACAACAATGGAAAAAAGCAGTCTTAGATAAGGCTGCTTTTTTTATTTATCGGAAACAAACCGTATCTGGAAAATACTTCCTTCGCCGGGTATTGATGTCAGTAGAATGGTCCCGTGATGCATTTCAATGATTCTTTTCACAATCGATAAACCGATCCCGTTTCCTTTTTCATAATGCTTATTGACTCCGCGGTAAAAAAGGTCGAAAATTTTATCCCGGTCTTCTTCATCAATTCCGATGCCTTGGTCGATAAAACGGATCTCCAGAGTATTGCCGTGAACCTCAATTTCCACCCGGCAGTTTCTGTCTGCCGAATATTTACAGGCATTTTCCATCAGGTTGAGGAAAGCAATCTGCAGCAGATAAGGATTTCCATAAAAATCATAGTTGCTTTCGTCCTTATCCGCCATATTATCCATATAGTGAATCCCAATCCTGTAGTCCTGATTCTTTTGGAGCAGATCCACTTTGGCATCGGCCAGGATTTCATCCAGCCGGAGGTCGGTAAAGCTGATCTGGGAAGCATCATAGCTGGCCCTTGCAAAATCCAAGAGGGCGGAGGAAAGCTGTGAGGCATGCGTTGCATCCTGAAGGGCATTGTTGATGGAAATTTTATAATCGTCCAGGGTAACATTGAGTTCTTTGGCGAGTTCCAGTTCGGCAATCAGCGTGGAAAGCGGGGTCCGGAATTCATGGGAGATCGTTGTTACAAACTGGCGGTGGTTACTGAAGGATTTCTCCAGCCGGTTAAAGGTAGAGTTAAATGTTTCGGTAAGCTCGTAGATTTCATCTTTCGCTTTGGGAACCACCAGTCTTTTATGAAGGTTATGCTCTGAAATATCGCGGATCTGAACAATAATGTCTTTTAAAGGCTTTAAAGTATAGTAGGAAAACAGGAAACCAATGACAAAAATAACGAGCACGGAAATAATATAAACCACAATAATATCATTCCTGAATTCTTTAATGTGCGCCAGCCCCGTCACGTCAACAGCGCTTCCGATAATATAAAAATTATCCCCGTTAAATTCATACCGGAACGCCATATACTGCCGGGTTCCGCGCTGCCAGGTAATTTTGTCTTTCCGGGTCTGGATCAGGTGTTCGAGATAATACGGATTCTTTGAACTGGGTTTAATGTCGGTGAAAATCAGCTGTTTTTTACTGTTGTAGACGCTGATGTCGGCTTCATTCAGCATCTTTTTATTCCGCTCATGGAGCTTTTTTATCCTATTGCCGTCTATATTGGCATCGAAGATGAATTCTGCCCTCCAGATAATTTTATAGCCTAAACGGTCATTGAATTCATCGTTCCTGTTCTTTTCGGAAACGAAGTAAAGGACGTAGGCAAAAACAAAGAGGATGCCTGCCGTAATCAGTGCGTACATCAACGCGGTCCGGGTAGCGATTTTCATAAGTTCCGGGTAAAAATAAATCCCGTACCGGGCTTGGTATGAATCAGTTTTTCATTGAAATCCTTATCGATTTTCTTACGCAGATAGGCAATGTACACATCAATATAATTGGTTCCGGTATCAAAATGGTTGCCCCAGACATTTTCTGCAATCTCTTCCCGGGTCAGGATCCGCTCTGCGTGGGTCATGAGGAAAACCAACAGCCTGAATTCCTTCGGCGTAAGGGTAATCTCTTTTCCGTCTCGGAATACGCGGTTCGTTTTCTGATGGATCACCAGCTGATGATATTGGATCACCTCCGGCGTTTCCTCCTTTTTCGGCAATGATGATTTTCTCAGCAGGACGGCTTTGATCCGGGCATATAATTCCCTGATCTCAAAAGGTTTCACCATATAATCGTCGGCCCCGGCATCGAAACCTTCGATCTTTTCATCGATGGTTCCCAGGGCGGTCAGCATAATAATCGGCAGATCCGGATGTTTCTGCCTGACGGTTTTACTGAATTCAATCCCGTTCATCTGCGGAAGCATAATATCCGTAATGATCAGGCCGAATGCGATCCGGTCAGCTAAAACCAGGGCGTCTTCCGCATCTTCCGAAATATAGATCTGGTAGCCCTGGCTTTCAAGACCCCGTTTCAGCAGGGCAGAAACCCGCGCATTATCTTCTATGATTAAAATTTTCATCTGGAATACTTTTCAGGTGGGAAAGATAAGCCGGGCGGTGCTTTTTAAAAGCCTGTATTCCGCTGCCGTACAAATCCCATACAAAGGTATTTTATATTTTACTTCCGGAAAAACGGAATCTCCCGTTTAATGGTTTTCTAAAGATTTTCTAATGGTTTTCTAACGACCTTCCCGGTTTTTCAAAACTAATTTTGCCCTGTCAAAACAATAAAAAGAGGACTGAAACACTATGGACAGAAAGTATCTTAAAACCGCACTGATCATCGCTTCATTAATCGGGATGAGCCAGAAAGCGGAAGCACAGAAAAAAAATGATTTCGGTAATCCCGCACTTACGCATTACCTTAACGAACAGCACACCCGGTACCTTTCTTTCAGCGGATATGCCGAATTGTGGGCCCGTTACGTCCAGCTGAATCCGGGAAGTATGATCAACAACGATGCAAAATCAGACGTATCGGATCTTTCACTTCGGAGGATAAGGGTAAAAATGACGTATAAACCAACCGAAAAACTGATGTTCGTGCTTCAGGGAGGAACCACCAATGTGAATGTAAATGCGAAAGGAAGCAATTATTTCGATTTGCTGGATGCTTATGCTGAATATGCATTTAACGATAGAATTGCTGTCGGAGCCGGGCGTTCTACCTGGAGGGGGCTTTCCCGTTTCACCACGGGTCCGTTGAATACGCTGCTGTATGATCTTCCGGCTTATGCAGCTTCCAATGCCGGTGCCACAGATTATACCGTAAGGGAGCTGAGTGCCTACCTCAAAGGTCAGCTTGGTAAATTCGATTACCGCCTGGTCGTTGCAGATCCGTATACGATGGCAACTGCAGATCCGAAACCGAACGTAGCCACTTTCAGTAAGAATTCGCCGCATAAAGATTTTTCAGGGTATTTCAGGTATGCTTTCCTGGAGACGGAAAATATTTCCACCCCGTTCAATTCCGGAACCTATGCCGGTAAAAAAAATGTGCTGAGCCTGGGAGCCGGGTTTGATTATATCCACAATGCGATGTGGCATCAGGATGCTTCAAAAAATACGGTGAATGACGATATGAAGAACTTTGCCGCAGACCTGTTCTATGATGCACCGCTGAATAAGGAAAAAGGAACTTCCGTAAGTGCTTATGCTATGGCAATGCACAACGATTACGGTCCGAATTATGTCCGCTATGTCGGAACCAACAACCCGGCCACTTCAGTGGATGCTTCCCTGGCCAGCCTCAACGGTGCCGGAAATGCCATGCCTGTGATCGGGACCGGGAATACTTATTACCTGCAAGTGGGCGGAACGCTTCCTTACTTAAACAAAGAAAAGAAAGACCTGCAGCTTCAGCCTGCCGTAGGGATACAGCTTTCCGATCTGAAAGGGCTTCACGACAATGCCGTAATCTATGACGCCGGAATTTCCCTGCTGATGAACGGGATGTCATCCAGATTCACTTTCGATGCGCAGAACCGACCCGTCTTTACACCGGATGCCGCTAACAACGCCGTGGTTTCAGACCGGAAATGGCAGTTCGTCCTGAAGTACAGGATTGATATCAATTAAAGAATACCCGCTGTTCATAAGCAACAGTAATCATACAACAAAATTATATTTACTATGGAAAGAAGAAAATTTTTATTCCGTTCGGCACAGGCTTCGGCATTGCTGCTGTTTTCCGGGAATCTGTTTGCCTCTGCCTTGCCTTTGTTTAACCCCATAAAAAAGAAAAAAGTGTACTTCCATTATTTATTGTTCTGGCTCAGAAAAGATCTTTCCGAAGCTGAAGTAAAAGCATTTGAAAACTTTTTCAAAGGATTGGCCCGACTTCCTTATCAGAAAAATCTCCGCTACGGAAAGCCTGCCGCTTCCAGCCCGAGAAGCGTCCTGGATAACAGCTTTACCTATAATGTTTCCATGGAATTCGAAAGCCTGGAAGCACTTGAAGCCTACGGAAAACTTCCGGAGCACCTGGCCCTCGTACAGGAATACAAGCCCTATTTTGAAAAAATGATGGTTCACGATACCGTTTACAACCCATAAAAAAAGAATCCGATTAGAAATGAAAAACTTTGTTAAAGGCATGAGCCTTGTTGTAGCATTTTCAACAATGAGTTTTATGAATGCACAAGATCATCACAAAAAGCACATCAGCGTAAAAGCAGAGGAAACCACTGAGTTTATTCCGGCCATCAGGCTCGTGAATAAACCGGACGGGACCTGCACTTTCGAAAAAGGTAAAATTCCTACGCTGAAGCATATGAATACCAATACCTTCTGGATGAGCAACAAAACCGAGGAATGGGAAAAGAATGCCCATCCTGCACCGAGAAGGCAGTATGTGATTACCATCAAAGGAAATATCAAATTCAAAGTAACCGACGGTTCCACTTTTATGATTAAACCGGGAACGGTATTGCTGGCGGAAGACCTGAAAGGAAAAGGACATAGCTGGGATATGGTGAAAAGTAAAGTCTGGGAAAGGCTTTATATCCCGATCGCAGAAGATGCGGACGACTTTTTTATTGCAGACAAAGATTCCGATTAACCCCGCATCATGATCTGATGTTTATATAAATTCGTACAATGGAAAAGCAGCCCAATGGCTGCTTTTTATGTATTGGTAAGTATTTGAATTGCTTTAGGATCTTTAAAGTTGTTAATTAAAACCTCCGGCATCCGGCTTCCCCCTTCCGGCCTGTCAAAATTACTGAAACTTCTTGAAAATCAAAGTAGCATTGTGCCCGCCGAACCCAAATGCGTTGCTAAGTGCATAATTGATATTCTTTTCTTTGGCTTTTCCGAAAACAATATTAAGATCCTTCGGAATGTTTTCATCAATCCGGTGAAGGTTGATGGTTGGCGGAATGATTCCGTTTTCAATAGCTTTAATAGATAGGATGGCTTCTGCAGCTCCGGCAGCGCCCAGCAAATGCCCGGTCATGGATTTGGTGGCACTGATGTCCAGGTTTCTGCTTCCTTTAAACAGTTTGTTGATCCCGTTCAGCTCTACCAGGTCGCCCATTGGGGTAGACGTGGCGTGAGGGTTGATGTAATCGATATCTTCCGTGTTGATACCTGCTTCATTTAAGGCCAGCTGCATGGCTTTGATGGCTCCGGTTCCTTCCGGATGAGGGGCCGTCATATGATAGGCATCGGCGGTCATCGCAGCGCCTGCAAGTTCGGCATAGATTTTTGCACCTCGGGCTTTAGCGTGTTCATATTCTTCTAAGATTAAGGCGCCGGCTCCTTCTCCCATCACGAATCCGTCCCGTTCAGCATCATACGGACGGCTGGCGGTGGCAAAATCGTCATTCCGGGTAGACATGGCTTTCATAATGGAGAATCCTCCGATTGATGCCGGGGTAATGGCTGCTTCAGATCCTCCGCTTACGATTACTTTGGCCTTTCCCAGCCTGATGTAGTTGAAGGCATCCATAATGGCTGTATTCCCTGTAGCGCATGCCGAAATCGTGGTATAGTTAATCCCCTGAAGTCCGAACTTCATCGAGATCATTCCCGAAGCCATGTTGGCAATGAATTTAGGCACGAAAAAAGGGTTGAATCTCGGGGTTCCGTCTCCTTTGGTGAATTCCATCACTTCACTTTCGAAAGTCCACATTCCGCCCTGCCCGGTTCCCCAGATCACGCCGGTATCGAAGGGATCCATCTTTTCAAGCTCAAGACCGGAATCTTTAAGTGCTTCCGCAGCAGAATACATGGCGTATTGGGAAAAAAGATCGCTTCTTTTGATTTCATTATGGGTTAAATAAGTCTTCGGATCAAAATTTTTCACCTCGCAGGCAAAGTGTACTTTAAATTTTTCCGAATCGAAATGGGTAATTTTTCCGGCACCGCTGTTTCCGTTGATGCTGTTCTGCCAGAATTCCCCGACAGTATTTCCTAAAGGCGTCACTGCGCCAAGACCTGTAATAACAACTCTTTTCATTTAATTGCTGATTTTGAATAAATTGGAGGTTCCTCTGGCGATCAGGCGGGTTTTGTCCGCATTCCAGATTTCGCATTCTGCGTTTACAAACTGCTTTCCTCTCTTGATGATTTTTGTTTCGGCGATAATAGGATCGTTTTCTCTGGCGGTTGAAAAATAATCAATGCTGTTGTTGATGGTGACAATAAAAGTTTCTTCATTCAGGGAAAACATCGTCGCGCCGATGATGTCATCCATGATCGCAGCAGTTACGCCCCCGTGAAGATTGCCCATCGGGTTCAGCCATTCCTGCCTAACGGTATACTGAAATTCGATCCGGCCTTCTTGCGCAGACAGTACCACCGGATTCAGCCACTTCATAAACGGAGAAGGGGAAGCCGTAAATTCTTTTCCGGTAAAGCTTTTCAGGACTGCTAGTTTATCCATATTATATTTCATTTTTATTTTTTGAAGATGCCGTTGCCAGTTCGGTATCGATAATTTTGAGGATCCGGTCCAGTGCAAAATTCAGGAATTTCTCATCGCCTGTGGTCTTGGATAACAGGATTCCGCCTTCAATCATCATGACAAACAGCGAGGCATATTCCTCCGCATCCGGCTCTTCATCCAGCTCCCCGGTTTTCTGGCCCCGGGCAATGACTTCCGAGATCTTGGCCATCCATTCTTCAAAGGATTTCTTTACCTGATCTTTCAGATCCGGAAACGTATCGTCGGCTTCCGTTGCCGCATTCATCAGCGGACATCCGCCATCCAGAAATACCGAATGCCAGTTTTTTCTGTAAAAGGAGACAAAAGCATATAATTTATCAACGGCAGTCGGAAATTCGTCACTGAAGGCAGAGACCATGTTTGCTTTCAATGAACCTGCATTGTACCGGTAAGCTTCGAGGGCCAGCCGGTCTTTATTTTCAAAATTGCCGTAGATGCTGCCCTTCGTTAATCCGGTCGCTTCGGAAATATCGGATAAAGACGTGGAAATATAGCCTTTGGTATTAAACAAAGAAGCTGTTTTCTCAATGATGAATTGTTTTGTCTTTTCCGCTTTCGACATCCGGCTGAATCAGGATACAAAGATATAAAAATATACCGATCGGTATATTTATTTGACCGAATTTTTTCCTGAATGAAACCTGATGGGTTTTTAAAACGGAAAAAACGGGCCGAAAGCCCGTTTTTATTGATATCCAGGTAAGATTAAGGCTGGATAAATCTTTTATGAATTGTATTAATTAGCCAGCGTTGCCTGCAGGGTAATCTCAAAGTTGAAGGCGGCACTTACCGGACATCCTTCTTCTGCGATTTTAGCATATTTCTGGAATTCTTCTTCAGAAATTCCCGGAACTTTTGCCGTTAACGTAAGTTCGGATTTTGTAATTTTTCCGGCACTAGGATCCAAAGTAATCACGGATTTTGTTGTTAATTCCTCAGGAGTAAAACCTGCCTGTGAAAGCTCTGCGCTCAGTTTCATCGTAAAACATCCCGCATGTGCTGCTGCCAGCAATTCTTCAGGGTTGGTTCCTGTTCCATCTTCAAAACGGCTGTTGAAAGAGTACTGGGTCTGATTTAATGTGGTACTTTGGGTCGTTAAATGTCCTTTTCCTTCTTTGATGGTACCGTTCCAGACGGCAGTTGCATTACGTTTCATATTGTTTTTAATTTATTATGGTTAACTGTATTGTTCTGATAAGATAAAGGTATAGCAGATATTATTCCGAAGCGTTAGATAAAAAGCTAAATCCTGTACTTTTTTACGAAATATAATTTTTTTGAAGTGAGCAGGTGTACTTCCGGTTTTAACAGTGAAAAGACGGTTGAAATAAAAGAAGGCTTGTAATCAGTTTTTTGCATTGATCTTCAGGAATAAGCATCTTCGGTGATGGATTTCTTTAGGAAAAATAAAATAAAGCATGGCTCCGGAAATTCAGGATCCTGAAACCATACTCTTATCATCAGATAGGGAATGTCCAAAACTAAAAACTCACATCCAGCCCCACATAAAAATTCGCTTTCATAACCGGAGCGTAGACCATTCCGCCGTCGAAATAATTTCCGAAAGGATTCTTCACCTCCAAGATTGAATTTTTCTGGTAATACGAAGTGAGGTTTTCACCACCGAGATAGGCCCTGATTTTTTTATTGAAGTTCTTTGAAATCTGGGCATTCAGAACCGCATAGGATCCGGAGTATGCCGGAAGCTGAAATTCAGCAGGGTTGGAGGACGTATCCGGCAGCCTCTGCTTCCCGACTGCATTCAGGGTGGCATCGAAACTCCAGAATCCGCCTTTGTTGTTTTTATTGGTTGCGTAGGCTAAATTTACAAACCCTCTTTGCTTTGCCATGAAAGGGACTGCTCTCCTTCCGTTTAGGTAATCGGCCTGAACATCGTAATATTTGTAAGCCAGCCGGACCTCAAAATTCTTGAACGGCATAAAATCCCACTGCGTCTGGAATGAGTTGGCAAATGATTTTCCTTCAAGGTTGTAAAAGACCAGCTGCTGGGGGGAACGGTCGAGATCCGCCATCACCTGATCCTGGAAATCGGTCCTGAAAAAATCGGCCATAACGGTTGATTTTCTGCCGAAGATTTTAAATTCCTGCTGCAGGCTGGCTCCGTAGTTCCACGCAATTTCAGGCTTCAGTCCGTAGATGTTGCCGCCATTCTGCAGGATCTGAATGTTTCTGTTAGAGGCAAAATATGCTTGGCTTTCTGCAAAAACATTGGCTGTCCTGAAACCTCTTCCTGCGGAAAGTCTCAGGATGGTCTGCGGCGTAAAATCATATTTGAAATTCAGTCTTGGCGTAAACTGTGTTCCTGCCAGGTTGTGGAAATCCACCCGTGCACCGGCTACCAGTGTATATTTCATTCCGGTTAAGGTATATTCCGCAAACGCCCCGGGAACAATTTCGTTTCTTTTGAAATTTGCCGTTAGATAAGTTTCGTCATAATCATCGTACATAAAGCTTGCTCCGGCTTTGTACTTATGATTGGTATTGCCTAAAATACTTTCAAAAATAAGATTGGAATAATACGTCTGTTGCTTTCCTGAGTAATTTCTCAATCCGAAGAAGCTGTCCTGCTGATGATAGGTGTACTGGTTCATCCAGCCTAAGCTTTGATAGGGTTTCCCTTTAAAGACATAGCCGGTTTTATTCCATGCCTGGAATCTGGAAATATCGATGCTTACCCCATAGAGTGATTGCTTTTCCTGAGGGACTTTTTTATCGAAACCGATCTGCCCAGAAGTCCTTTCATCCTTAATAAAATTAATCCCGAAATGCGACCCCAGTCCCGATTTTTCCAGATCGTTGTAGTTGAGCAGGTAAGCGGCATTCAGCTGGGTTCCTTTCGGCCGGTCCAGAAAACCGTCGTCATTCATATCGGTATCTCCAAAGGTACCGTTTCCGTGAAGCAGGAAGGTCTGCGACCATTTTTCATTGACCGGCGAAACGCTGGTGATATTGGCTTCGGTTCTTCCGTTGAAATCGGCAAAGAGGTTGAGGGAAGTTCCTGGCTCCTTGGCATTTTTCAGCAATTCCGTATTGATCTGTCCGGTGATGCTTTCGTAGCCGTTGGATACCGTACTTCCGCCTTTCGTCAGCTGGATGCTCTCAATCCATCGTCCCGGGATAAAACTCAGTCCGTACGCAGAAGCCAGTCCTCTGATCTCAGGAAGCAGCTCTTTCGTTAAGCTGGTGTATTTCTGATCCAGCCCCAGCATTTTCAGCTGTTTGGTTCCCGTCACGGCATTGCTGAAAGAGACATCTACCGTGGCGTTGGTTTCAAAGCTTTCGGAAAGGTTGCAGCAGGCGGCTTTCAACAGTTCCTTTTTATCGATGTTAAAAACCAGTCCGGCCTCCTTTTTCTGTAATGATGTGGCTGCTTTGGATCCCGTTACCGTAACGCCTTCAATATCTTTCCCGGCAACATGCCCCGTATTGGGTACCGCATGTTCTTCTGCTTCTTCTAAATGTACTTTTGGGTTAGCTTCCCCGAAAGGAATTGCCCGGTCATACAGGCAGCAGGAGGGGAGGTTTTTATACGTATTGTCACCGGATCTGTACTTTTCGTTATCGTGGCCTGCCTCCGCTATTTTATTTAAAATTTTATCGGATGAGGTTTTAGCAGGATCAAAATGCAGGGTTACGATCTGGGTTTCCGCATTCCATCCGGCAGCATCGGCACCGGCATCTTTAGCAGCTTTCTCAATCCGGGCCTTGCAGGATTCGCAGTTGCCTTTTACATAAAATTCATTTTCATTTTTTACAGGG
The DNA here is from genome assembly GCF_007991455.1 of Chryseobacterium hagamense. Lineage (GTDB taxonomy): Bacteria > Bacteroidota > Bacteroidia > Flavobacteriales > Weeksellaceae > Chryseobacterium > Chryseobacterium hagamense. The sequence goes on from NZ_BJYJ01000002.1 coordinate 30,107, forward strand.
TGATCATGCTTTTCGGTTGGTACAGTCTGAGTATCCCGTTCATAACGGCAGCACTCGGGAAGGGTCTGATAGCTGATTTCGGAAGCTTTGAATTTTTCATTGTCGTGGCCGGCATCAGCCACTTCTTTTAAAATTCCGTCTGCGGAAACGGTGTTTTCGGTTTCTATGGTTAGCGTCTGAAGGTCTACGGAATAAACCGCCGTTTTTGCTCCTGCTTTTCTGGCGGTACTTTCAATCCTCTCCTTGCACATATTGCAGTTTCCTTTTACCGTAAAACGGTTTTTAGGAAGATTCTGGGCAGATATAAACGGGGCAGATACTAAGAATATACCAAGAATCATCCTGGAAATATATAATCTCATGGGTTTAAAAAATTTAGATTAATTAAATTAACTGCAGCAGTAGAGCGATTTAATCATCTGATAATCATTGATGACTTTCCAAACTGGTGCATTGTTGAATTTTGTTTGATTAACCTATTTTCGGCGGTTGCCAGATCTCTTTTAAACGGTCTGAAAAATAAGGGTCCGAGTATCCGAACGGTAAGTTTTTATCGGATTGGTAATATGGAATCTCCGCCTGCGAATTCTTTAACCATGGCGTTTCGATATAAGTGTAGCAGGTAACGCAGGCAGAACAGCAATCGTCATTGCATGAGGACTGCGTTTGTTCCTTACCATGGTTTTCCTTGGAGTGTTGCTGATGCTGATGGTCCTTCTTGCAGCAGCTCATTTCAGAATCCTTTTTGCAGCAGGTTTCCTGCATATTCTGAGCATAGAAATTATCTTTAGGAACCAGAAAAGTTCCCAAACAGAAAATAAGTGTTATGATCTGCCATAATTTCATGTGGCAAAAGTACGAAATTTACGGCAAAGCTTCACCAACTTTTACGGCGCAGTTGTGCCAGGGTTCTCCATGCGGAGGGTTTACTGCCGGTTTGGGTCCCGTAGGTGCCGGTGCGGAAGCCGGAGAAGGTGTATTTTGTGCCACTACCTGAGCCGGTTGCTGTGTGGTAGCCGGTTTGCTGTTGAGCGGTTGTCCGACGGGAATATCGCACCGGTGTCCCGGTTCGCCGTGAAGGGGATTCATGCCTTTCGCGGTTACGGTTTTTGCTTTTCCGCTTTTATCAACGGTGAATTTTCCGGGCTGCATGGCATTCGGGTCGATCCGGATGGCCTGTCCCTGCTGGGTATTGACCGATATATTCTGTGCATTCTGTTGTTGGGGAGCCGAATTTAGGGGCTGTCCCACCGGGATGTCACACCGGTGGCCCGGCTGTCCGTGAGGCGGATTCATCCCGGCAGCTGTTACGGCTGACGTTCCGGAACCGGAAGCGGTAATGCCCGCCTGATCCATCAGAGAAGCTTTCGGAGCCTGGACTACAGGAGCAGCCGGTTGTTCAATGCCTGCTTCTTCCGTAATATAGGTGGCTCTTTCGTCTTTTTTACAGGAAACGGCTAGTATGGATAAGGTCATCAGACCCAGTAAGGTATTCTTCATATAAAACAAAATTAGCAAAACATTTTGAATTGCTTTGCTAATTTTATTTTTATAATCGATATCTACGAATTAATTCTTAACCAAAAGGCGGAATCCCTCACCATGAACGTTGATGATTTCCAGTCCTTCGTCGTCTTTCAGCAGCTTGCGGAGCTTCGCGATATAAACGTCCATGCTTCTTGCCGTAAAATAGTTCTCTTTTTTCCAGATTTTCCTTAATGCAAGATCCCTCGGCATAAAGTCGTTTCTGTGGATGCACAAAAGCTTCAGCAGCTCGTTTTCTTTCGGCGAAAGCTTGTACTCATTATCGCCGACCCGCAGCTGCCTCAACATCGAATCGAAGAAAATATTACTGATCTTGAACTGTTCCTGTTCTTCATTTTCAAGGGTCGAGCTTCTCTGAAGAATGGCTTTGATTTTATATAAAAGCAATTCCGTATCAAAAGGCTTGGTGATGTAATCATCGGCTCCCAGCTGGTAACCTTTCAGAATATCCTCTCTCATATTTCTTGCGGTAAGGAAAATGATCGGTGTATTTTTATCGATTTTTTTAACGTCTTCAGCTAAGGAGAACCCATCTTTCTTCGGCATCATTACATCGAAGATACAGATGTCGAATTCGTTTTCCGTAAATTCTTTCAATCCCTGTTCTCCGTCGGTAGCAAGAGTGACCTCGAAATTATTGATCGTTAAATAATCCTTCAGCACTGCCCCGAAACTCTGGTCGTCTTCTACTAATAATATTCTGTTGCTCATAGTTTTAAATTATTAAAGTTAATAATCAGAATGAACCCGTCACTCTTTTCTTCCTGTATTTTGTTTTTGGTTTATTTTTTTAATCAGCTCATTGGCAGCTTGATGGTAAATGTGCTCCCATTTCCTTTATGGGAATCTACAATAATCTGTCCTTTATGAAGTTCTACAATTTTTTTTACATAGGAAAGGCCCAGTCCCTGTCCTTTCACATTATGGATGTTTCCGGTTTCTTCCCTGAAAAATTTCTCGAAAATTTTGGTTTTATTCTGGGTTTCCATGCCCATTCCTTTATCGGAAACCTCGATCACATAGAAATGGCCTTCGTTTTTGGTCCGGATCGTAATTTCCGGCGCTTCCGGCGAATACTTGTTGGCATTATCCAGAAGGTTCACCAGCATATTGGAAATATGGAATTCGTCTATTTTAAAAGTATAATGGGTCGCATTGAACTCCTGGATCAGCTTTCCGTTTCTCTGCTGAACAATCAAGTTAAAAGATTCCGTTGTCCTTCGGATCAGCTCCCGTACATTGGTTTCTCTAAGAAACAGTTTCACTTCGTTTCTTTCCAGTTTCGACATGTTCAGAACATTTTCCACCTGCTTTTTCATCCTCAGGTTTTCCTGCTTGATCAGTTCCGAATAATATTTTACCTTATCCGGATTGGTCGCAATCTTGTCGTTGGCCAGGGAATCGGTAGCCACGGAAATCGTTGCCAGCGGCGTCTTGAACTCGTGGGACATATTGTTGATGAAATCCGTCTTTACTTCTGCCAGCTTTTTCTGCTTCATCATATAATTAATGGAAATAATGTAAATTCCCAGGATCGTCAGCAGGGAAAGAAAAGTTCCCAGCAGCATCGGCCAGTTATTCATCGCCAGTGAATAGTCTTTCTTTGGGAAAACGAGGGCCAGACTGTATAAAGTCCTTTCCTTTTGGTCTGTAAACAGCGGATAGCTGTATGTATTGTTGTCTTTCCGTTCTTTATAATCCCTGCTCACTACTTTCGTGAGGTTGTTATTCTTATCAATGATCCCGTATCCGAACTTGGCAGAAATACCCCGGATCCTGAGTTCTTTTGTGATCACGGAATCCAGCACCTGAGGATTTACCCTTTTTGAAATCGGGAGGTTATTCCCGACGATCTTGGCATATTCCTTCATCGAGTAATCACCGTTTTCAATATCCTGATTCAGGTCTGCAGTAAGAATGCCGCGATCGGTCGTATCCCGTTTTATCTTATAGGCCGCTTCGTCCGTGTATAATTTGGTAAGCTTGATCGAATCCCCTTTCTGGGAAATAGGGAGCTGGCTTTTTTCAATGATGTTCTTCAGGTAAATGATCTGCCGTTGTTTCCCGGAATCCTCTACCTGCTGAATGGTCGTTAAAGTAGGCTGCTCACTGTTGGCCAGAATATTGTTCCTGAAATCTTTGTTCTCAACGTTTAAATATTTATCGAGTTCGATTTCACCGATACTTTTTGTTGTTCCTTCCAATGCGGAATAGACTTTTGAGGAAAAATCCTGCTCCAGGGCACCATAATAATTTTTCAGCCAATAAAACTGGAGCGTGACAAAGACAATCAGTGAAATCGTCATAAACACCGAAATTATTGGAATGAATTTATTATTCATTGCTTGTTTTTTAATAGTTTTTTAAAATAATGAATGTTAAAATTATTATTTTATGATTTGATAAACAAAAAATGAGCCGTTAAATTGTGTAATTTTTCTTAAAAATCTATTTTTTAACATTTAATTAGGAATTTTTGAAAGACGGTGCCGGGAAATTGGGGGGTACTGAAAATAAAATGTAGCTTTATATAAACAAAATATCTTTTATGGAATCCAACATTATTTTTAACAAAGATTTTGATGCCAACAGCATCTATGTAATGAAAATCTATGATGCTGACGTATCAAAAGTCTGGGATTATTTTACAAAATCCGAATTGCTGGACCAATGGTGGGGACCGAAACCCTGGAAATGCGAAACGAAGACCCAGGATTTTAAAGAAGGTGGCGTCTGGCTGTATGCAATGGCCGGACCGGACGGTGAACGGCATTATGCCAGAGTGAAATACGGGGAAATTACCGAACACCGGAGCTTCGACAGAACTGATGCTTTCTGTGATGAAAACGGAAATGCAAATCCTGACTTTCCGGAAGTGAAGTGGCTGTTCGGTTTTACGGGAGTGGAAGAAGGAACAAAAGTTATGGTCAATATCCATTTTCCGAACGGAGAATCTTTAAAGAATCTACTGGAAATGGGTTTTGAAGGAGGTTTTACCATGGGACTGACACAGTTGGAGGAAATTCTCAATAATTGAAAATCATATAATTTGAAAATTAAAAATAATAAGTCTTCTGAATCAATCATGCAGGTTGAATCGATAGTACGGAAGCCGTTCTCCGGATAAGGGTATAAAATCATAAAAGTCCGTTTCACTGGTTGTGAGACGGACTTTTTAATTTAAACAGTCTGGAAATCAATTTTCAAATTGGTCTATTCACCCGTCTTCAAATTAATTCCTCATCCTGAAAGTACTGGATAATGGCCTTTTTCATCAACAGCTGCTGTTCATTGGGCTTCAGTTCCGGAAGTTCTTCCAGTTGGTCAAAATGCGGATATCCGTCATCGTCGTAATGCGAAAACTTATAATAACCGAATGGCTCCAGCAGCCTGCATACGGCAATGTGGAGGAGGTTCAGCTTATCGTCCTTCGTGTATTTCTGCTGGCCGCTGCCGAGTTCCTGAAGGCCGATCAGGAAAAGATAAGTTTCAATCGGCGCGTTTTTTTCCGTATCAAAATTTTCAATGAAAAATTGCTCTACTTTCTGCCAGTATTCTGCTTCGTTCGTCATAATATATAAATCAATACTCCTGATTTTCATCGGTTTTCTGAGATTCGGATTTAGCCGCATCCTGTTTCCTAGCCAGATCCAGAAGCTGCTCAAATTTTTCATCCTTCTTTTCCTGCAGATATTCCTGTTGTTCAATTCTGCTGATTCTGCTTCTTTGAAAAAGATAATAAACCGCAGCAATGCCGATAAAAATAATCAGGAGGGTCATCTCTTAATTTTTATTTTCCAGTTTTAGTAAAAATGCATATTCCAGTGCATCTTCCTTCAACGATTCAAATCTGCCGCTTGCACCGCCGTGTCCTGCACTCATGTCGGTCTTGAAAACCAGGAGGTTATTATCCGTTTTCAGCTCCCTCAGTTTGGCGGTCCATTTGGCCGGCTCCCAGTACTGAACCTGGGAATCATGCAGTCCGGTGGTGATCAGTACATTGGGGTAATCTTTGGCTTCTACGTTATCGTAAGGCGAATATTCCTTCATATAATGATAGTATTCTTCGTCATTCGGGTTTCCCCATTCGTCATATTCTCCTGTAGTCAGAGGGATGGTATCATCCAGCATAGTGGTTACCACGTCCACAAAAGGTACCTGTGCCACGATTCCGTTAAAGAGAGCGGGCTCGTAATTCATCACGGCTCCTACCAGCAGGCCTCCGGCGCTTCCGCCCATGGCGTAAAGATGTTTCGGGGAGGTATAAGTTTCTTTAATCAAAAACTTTCCGGCATCGATAAAATCGAAGAACGTATTTTTCTTGAACAGCATTTTTCCGTCTTCATACCATTCTCTTCCTAAATATTCCCCTCCCCGGATGTGAGCAATGGCATAAATAAAGCCTCTGTCCAGAATTGATAACCTCACATTTGAGAAACTTGCATCAACGGTATGGCCATAGCTTCCGTATCCGTAAAGCAGCAACGGGGTATCTGCAGATTTTTTCGTGTCTTTATGATACACGAGGGAAATAGGGATTTTTGCTTCTCCGTCTCTCGAATCCGCCCAGATTCTTTCTGAAATATAATTTTCCGCGAAAAATTTTCCGCCCAGTACTTCCTGCTGTTTAAGAAGAACGGTCGTCTTATCTTTCATGTGGTATTCGTACGTCGAGCTCGGCTGGGTTAAAGAAGTATAACCGTAGCGCAGGATTTCCGTATCAAATTCAAGATTAGCCCCGATATAAGCCGTGTAGGTAGGATCGGAGAAGGGCAGGTAATGCGATTCCCCGGTTTTTTCATCGATGATTTTAATCTGCAGTAGGCCCTGTTCCCTTTCTTCAAGAACCAGGTAATTTTTAAAGATCTCAAAACCTTCCAGCAATACTTCGGGACGGTGTGGGATAACATCCACCCAGTTCTCCATGCCGCAGTTGTCGATTTTGGTTTTTATGATTTTAAAGTTAAAGGCATCATCCGCATTGGTAATGATGTAAAATTCGTCTTTGTAATGTTCCACGGAATACTCCAGGTCATCGATCCTTGGCTGGATGATCGTCCAGTCTGCGAAAACATCGTCCGAAGGGATAAACCGGTGCTCATCCGAAATCGTGCTGGAGCTGGCGATGAAAATATATTCCAGGGATTTCGTTTTGAAGACATTCACGTCAAAAGTTTCATCTTCTTCATGGAAGATGAGCACGTCTTCGGAAGCGTCGGTTCCCAGTTTGTGGCGGTATACCTGGAACGCCCTCAGGCTTTCGTCTTTCCGGATGTAGAAAACGTGTTCGTTGTCATTGCCCCAGACAGCTTTCCCGGTGGTATTCTCAATTGTATCCGGAAGAATTTCCCCGGTTTTCAGATTTTTGAAACTGATGCTGTAAATCCTGCGGCTTACTTTATCCGACGAAAAGGAAGCCAGTTCGTTATTCGGTGAAACGGCAACGCTTCCTACTTCAAAGTAGCTTTCGCCTTCCGCCAGAACATTCACGTCCAGGATGATCTCCTCTTCATTTTCCAGGGTCTGGTGTTTTCTGCAGAAAATAGGATATTCTTTTCCTTCTTCATACCGCACGATATACCAGTATCCGTTGAAAAAATAGGGTAAAGACTCGTCATCCTTCTTATACCGGGCCTTCATTTCTTCAAAAAGTTCTTCCTGAAGCGGTTCCGTATCTTTCATGATGAAGTCGGCATAAGCGTTTTCTTCTTCAAGGTATTTAATAACTTCCGGATTTTCCCTTTCATTGAGCCAGAAATAACTGTCCGTTCTCTGGTCACCGTGTGTTTCGAGGAGTTTGTCTATTTTTTTTGCCTTTGGAGCTTCCATTCAATATTAATTCTTGTTCAAATTTAGTTAAAAAAAAACCATCTTTCCTGTATGAAAAGACGGTTGCTTTATATTTTTATATTAAAACCTATTTGTGAAGCGCTTTAATATATTTTTCCAGAGCCATGGTCATGGATGGGGTTTCCTTGGTAGGGGCCATTAAATCTACTTTCAGGCCTGCTTCTTCTGCAGCGGCTGAAGTGGTAGAGCCGAAAACGCCGATTTTCGTATCTTCCTGCTTGAAGTCCGGGAAATTCTGCTGCAAAGACTTGATCCCCTGCGGGCTGAAGAAAATAAGCATGTCATAATCCTTTACATTGATATCGGTAAGATCGCTGCAGACCGTTCTGTACATAATGGCTCTTTTCCAGTCGACATTGGAGGTTTCCATTGTCTTTGTAATGTCCGGGCTTAAAACATCTGATGAGGGAAGCAGATATTTCTCGGTCGGGAACTTCTTGAAAAGAGGCAGCAGATCGGAAAAATTCTTCTCCCCGAAGCTGATTTTCCTTTTCCGGTATACAATGTGTTTCTGAAGGTAGTTGGCAATCGCTTCAGACTGACAGATGTAACGCATCGTATCAGGAACCGCAAAACGCAGCTCTTCCGCTAATCTGAAGTAATGGTCTATCGCATTTTTACTCGTGAAAATAATTCCGGTATATTGCGTAAGATCGATCTTCTGTGTTCTCAGTTCTTTATTGTCAACTCCTTCGACGTGGATAAAAGGACGGAAATCAATCTTTATCTTTTCTTTCCTTGCAATTTCCAGGTACGGAGACGACTCACTTGGCGCTGGTTGAGAAACCAATATAGACTTTATTCTCATCATTGACATTTATTAAAAAAATAATAACTTCCAAAGCAACAAAAGAGGTGCAATTTGGAGGGTGCAAATATACAAAAATTTATAATACCATTTTGCGGGTAATATCTTGTTCTTGTGAAATAAATAGAAAAAAACTTTAAAAATGAAGACAAAGGAAAAAAAGAACAGATAATACAAAAACATTTCGTTTCTGTCGACCGGGAAATAATAGTGCATGACACACAGAATGATCAGCAGAAAAGAAAGGACGAAATAGAATTTGGCAGCGGTAAAATAAAAGACCGTCCACTTCTTTCCGTCACCGATACTCTGGAAAAATAAAAAGCCCAGGCTGGTCCTTACCAGATAAAAGAGAATAACGGCCATCAGGCAGAACCCGAATTTGTTCAGTTGATACCCTAAAATCCGCAGGTCTGCCACAAACTTCGGAACGGTAGGCACATACTGTGAGATCAGGACCGACAGCGTAAGGATAATGACACAGGACGTAATGACCCAGCTCGGCAGGTTATTGCTGGAGTCATAATATTTCTGAAGCAGAAAGTCTTTCAGGTTGGCTTCCCTTTCCACGACATTCATCATAAAAAGGTATAAAAAGATACAACCCAACAATATAAAGATCACCCAATCGTTGTTCTCAGGTATTCTTGTATGGTTTATAAAGTTTTGTGATAGCGGCAACGTAATTTTTTTGCAAAATTATAGATTATTTTGTATAAAATAAAAAGGTTAAATAAACTATCTTTGCAAACTGAAATGAAAAAACTGGTCATAATCCCGACTTACAACGAAAAGGAAAATATTGAAGATATTATTTCCGCAGTTTTTGCATTGGAAGATGACTTTCATATTCTGGTTGTGGATGACTCGTCTCCTGATGGAACGGCGGAGTTGGTAAAGGACCTGCAGAAGGTATTTCCGCATCATCTTCACCTCTCCGTAAGAAAAGTAAAGGATGGTCTTGGGAAGGCCTATATCCATGGGTTCAGATGGGCACTGGAAAACAAGTACGACTACATTTTCGAAATGGATGCCGATTTTTCCCATAACCCGGACGATCTGCCGAAACTTTTTGAAGCCTGCCTGAATGCGGATATGGCCGTCGGTTCCCGGTACTCCAAAGGGGTAAATGTGGTGAACTGGCCGATGGGAAGAGTGCTGCTGTCTTATTTTGCTTCAAAATATGTACGGTTTGTGCTGGGGCTTCCGATTCATGATACGACGGCGGGTTTTGTCTGCTTCTCCAGAAAAGTGCTTGAAGAAATCGGCCTGGATAATGTACGTTTAAAAGGATACGGATTTCAGATAGAAATGAAATTCAGAGCCTTCAGGAAAGGGTTCAGAATCGTGGAAGTGCCGATTATTTTTACCAACAGGATCCTGGGGGAAAGCAAAATGAACGGCGGAATTATTCATGAAGCGGTTTTCGGCGTGTTAAATTTAAAATGGAAATCCCTGATCAGCAGATTATGAAAAAACTGTTCTTCATTTTTGTCCTGACGGGCCTGTTTTCCTGCGGAGACTACATCGATAAGCCCAAAAACCTGCTCTCCAAAGATCAGATGGCAGATGTACTGGCAGATCTGGCCATCAACGACCAGGCAACCTTTATTTATCCGAATTCCAACCTGGAAGCCGGAACACGGTATGTTTTAAAGCAGCACAACATCAAATCCGAAGATTTTATCGCCAGCTTCAAATATTACGTCGTCAAAGAACAGATGCAGGGAATTGCGGAGGATGCCCAGAAAGCAGTATTGGAAAAGGATCCCAAGGCGGATCAGTATGTAAAGGATAAAAAAAATAAACCGGGGGAGCTTCAGCCGCCGCCCGTTTTATCGAGATAAGGAAAGTAATGATGCAAAAGTTTTTTAATATAGAAAAAACCTCTGAAGGGAAAGCAAGAGCGGGAGAGCTTACAACGGATCACGGTAAGATCCAGACACCGATCTTCATGCCGGTAGGAACGGTAGCCAGTGTAAAAACCGTTCATCAGAGAGAATTAAAAGAAGACATACAGGCTCAGATCATTCTGGGCAATACCTATCATTTATACCTCCGTCCGGGAATGGAAACCATGCAGGCAGCAGGAGGGCTGCATCAGTTTATGAAATGGGACCTTCCCATCCTTACGGATTCGGGAGGCTTCCAGGTGTTTTCCCTGGCCAGCAGCAGAAAGATGTCTGAGGAAGGTGCCAGGTTCAAATCCCATATCGACGGAAGCTACCATATGTTTTCCCCGGAAAAATCGATGGAGATCCAGAGACAGATCGGAGCCGATATTTTTATGGCTTTCGACGAGTGTGTGGCGTATCCTTGTGAGTACAACCAGGCCAAATCTTCTATGGAGCTTACACACCGCTGGCTGAAAAGATGCATCGAATGGACGGAAAACAATCCTGAATTGTATGGGCATAAGCAGAGGCTTTTCCCGATCGTCCAGGGATCTACTTTTTCGGATTTAAGAAAAATCTCCGCAGAAGTAATTGCCGAAGCCGGTGCCGAAGGAAATGCAATCGGCGGACTTTCCGTCGGAGAGCCCGAAGAGGAAATGTACCGGATTACCGATGAGGTGACCGATATTTTACCAAAAGACAAGCCGAGATACCTGATGGGCGTAGGAACGCCATGGAATATCCTTGAGTCAATCGGACTGGGAATCGATATGATGGATTGCGTGATGCCTACGCGTAATGCCCGGAATGCCATGCTCTTCACCTGGAAAGGCGTCATGAATATGAAAAACGAAAAGTGGAAGCAGGATTTTTCTCCGCTGGACGAATTCGGAACGAGTTTCGTAGACCGTGAATATTCAAAAGCGTATCTGAGGCATCTGTTCGTGTCCAAGGAATACCTGGCGAAGCAGATCGCTTCGATCCATAACCTGGCTTTTTACCTGGATTTGGTAAAGACGGCGAGAGCGCATATTTTAGCAGGGGATTTCTATCAGTGGAAAGATTCTGTAGTGCCGGTGCTGCGCCAAAGGCTGTAAAATCAATTAATAAGAAAATCCTGACAGGAATAATCAAATAAAATTGCAGTAACATGCTGAAGATCATAGACCGATATATTGTACGGAAATACCTTGGGACATTCAGTTTCATGCTGATCCTGCTGTCTATTGTGGTGTTGGTGATCGATGTACAGCAGAAAATCCCAAGGATTGAAAATGCTACGGCCATCGATCCGAAGCTGAATGTTACCTACTTCCTGATCCATTTCTATCCATTCTGGATCATCAACCTGATCATGACCTTCCTTTCGATCCTGGTATTTATTTCGGTGATCTATTTTACCTCCAGGATGGCAAATAACACCGAGATTGTTGCCGTGATCAGCAGCGGGGCAAGCTTCCACCGTTTTGCCAGGCCGTATCTGCTGACTTCGCTATTTATTGCCATTTTATCGTTAGGAATCAACCATTTCCTGCTGCCCTGGGCGAATATCCAGAAAAACCAGCTGGAAGCCTATACCTACAATGCCACCAATAAGGAGAAGGTGCTGGGGACCGCTCCGGTTTCCGCACAGCTGAGCAAAACCGAGTATATCTTCATCAATACCTGGAACAAAAGGGAAAAAAGGGGATCCGGGTTCCTGTATCAGAAATTTGATAAAAGCAGGAGGATGATTTACGAGTTGAAAGCTTCCGATGTTTCCTGGGATAAGGATAAAAAAAACTTTGTCCTGAATTCCTATACGGAGAAAACCATCAATAAAGACGATACGGAAAAGCTGGCCAGCGGATTCGACCTGAAGAAAAATTACGGGCATGATCCGGAAGAGCTTTTTCCGAATGAATTGCTGGGACAGAATAAAACGACCCCCGAGCTTCTAAAATTCATCCGCAGGGAAACCGAAAAAGGAAACAGTAACCTGAATGCGCATCTCAATGAACTTCATCAGAGGACTTCTATGCCCGTTTCCATTGTCATTCTTACCTTTCTGGCACTTTCCCTCTCTTCACAGAAAAAAAGAGGCGGGCTTGGGGTAAACCTGGCGTTGGGGATTTCCCTGGCCTTTGTTTTTGTATTTTCTTTCGAAGCTCTGAAAGTGGTGTCCGAGAACAAAAGCATGTCTCCGGCGCTGGCTATGTGGTTCCCGAATATCGTTTTCTTCCCTCTGGCTGCTTACCTATACATCAAAAGGGCTAATCAGTAAAGGAGTCTGATCTCTTTATGATAGAAAGACTGCAGGCCGTCATCTTCCAGTTCGATCCACAATTCACCTTTTTCATCAGCTTTACGGATGATGCCATTTTGTCGCCTTCCGTCTTTTTCAAAAACGGAAATTTCATCTTTCCGGAAAAGGTTTTGGTTGAAAAGATCCAGTATTTCCTGCTCGGAGGGTAAATCTTTTAACCTTTCAGATAAGAATTTATCCAAGTGTAAAGTAAATTCACGCAGGTCGAAATGTTTCCCCGTGAGCGTTAAAAGAGATCCGGCATTGGAAATCTCATTGAATTTTTCCTGGAGAATATTAAAGCCGGCACCAAGTATATAATAATTCCGATGACTTATTTTTTTCTTCTCAATAAGAATGCCGACCGTTTTTTTATTTTTCAGGATGATATCGTTGGGCCATTTGATCCTTACCGGACTTCCGGCCACATTGGCAAGAAAATCGCTGATGACAATTGCGGTATAATAATTGAACATGACATCGGAGACCGTAAATTTTTCAGCCTTAACCGCCAGGGTATAAGCTAAATTTTTTCCAGCCGTTGAAGACCAGGTATTTCCGTACTGTCCGCGACCTTTGGTCTGATTGAATGTATATACCGAAACAAAATCTGAATTCTCGTAAAGTAAAAACTTGGATATTTCGTCATTAGTAGAAGAGCATTCGTTCAGATAGAATAGTTGACTCATTTAAGAAAACTTTAAGACTTTCAGGGGCTAAAAGTAAGGCTAAAGTAAAAGAAAAACAATAAATTTGCAGATTATAGTATTTTTTAATGAATAAAACAGCAGAAAAACAAGCACTAATAGATAAAATTGTAGAGGCTATCCAGGATGTAAAAGGCGAAGATATCATGATATTTGATCTTTCCAACATCGAAAACTCAGTAGCAGAAACGTTCATCATTTGCAGCGGAAACTCCAATACGCAGGTTTCGGCATTGGCAGGAAGTGTGGAAAAGAAAGTAAGAAACGATCTTAAAGACCGTCCATGGCACGTGGAAGGTACCGAAAACTCGATGTGGGTGTTGGTAGATTATGTTTCTGTAGTCGTTCACATTTTCCAGAAGGAGGTACGTCAGTATTACGATATTGAAGAACTATGGGGAGATGCCGTCATCACAAGAATTGAGAATTAATATTAATTTTAAAAAGTATAAATGAATAATAAAGGATTTAACTGGTTTTTTCCGATCATTATTGTAGCCCTTGTGCTGTTTTTTGTTGCCAATTCTTTTGGGGACAACAGTGCAAAGTCTATGGATGAGGATGGTTTCTTCAGGGAGATGCAGGCGGGAAAAGTTCAGAACATTATAATTTATAAAGACACCGAAAGAGCTGATGTATTCCTTACCAAAGCAGCAAAGACGGCAACGGTAAATACAAAGGAAAATGATCCGCTTTCTGCCTTTTCTATGGCTCCGAAAGCTGATTATACGGTAAAATACGGAGACCTTCAGCTGTTCCTTCAAAAATTTGACCAGGTGAAAGCGCAGAATCCGGCTCTTAAGACAGCGAAGGATTATGGAGTAGGGAAAAGCCCGCTGATGGATATTCTGGTTCAGGCACTGATCTGGATTACAATATTAGGGATATTCTATTTTATTCTTTTCAGAAAAATGGGAAGTGGCGGCGGACCCGGCGGACAGATTTTCTCCATCGGAAAATCCAAGGCCAAACTTTTTGACGAAAAGGAGAGAATTCAGGTGACATTTAAGGATGTTGCCGGTCTGGAAGGCGCTAAAGAAGAGGTTCAGGAAGTGGTGGACTTTTTGAAGAACTCGGAAAAATATACAAAACTGGGAGGTAAAATTCCTAAAGGGGTGCTTTTGGTAGGACCTCCGGGAACCGGTAAAACCTTATTGGCAAAAGCAGTGGCAGGGGAGGCTAAAGTTCCTTTCTTCTCATTGTCAGGTTCGGATTTTGTAGAAATGTTTGTCGGGGTTGGTGCATCGAGGGTAAGAGACCTCTTTGCCCAGGCTAAAGCCAAATCGCCCGCGATTATTTTTATCGATGAGATCGATGCTATCGGTCGTGCCAGAGGAAAAAATAATTTCTCCGGCGGAAACGATGAGAGAGAAAATACGCTGAACCAGCTGCTGACGGAAATGGACGGTTTCGGTACCGATACCAACGTTATTGTAATGGCAGCAACCAACAGAGCGGATATCCTGGATAAAGCATTGATGAGAGCCGGGCGTTTTGACCGTTCCATCTATGTAGATCTTCCGGAACTTCACGAAAGGAGACAGATCTTTGATGTTCACTTAAAGAAAATCAAACTGGACGATAACGTAGACCGTGAGTTTTTAGCAAAACAGACACCGGGATTCAGTGGGGCAGATATTGCCAACGTCTGTAATGAAGCAGCACTGATCGCTGCCCGTAACGACCACTCTTCGGTAAGCAAGCAGGATTTCCTTGATGCTGTCGACAGGATTATCGGCGGTCTTGAAAAGAAAAATAAAGCCATCAAACCGTCTGAGAAGAAAAGAGTAGCCTATCACGAAGCAGGACATGCTACGATCTCATGGCTGGTAGAACATGCTTCACCGCTTTTAAAAGTAACCATCGTGCCGAGAGGGCGTTCTTTAGGAGCAGCCTGGTATCTTCCCGAAGAAAGACAACTGACGACTACCGAGCAGATGCTGGACGAAATGTGTGCTACCTTAGGAGGCAGGGCTGCAGAGCAGGTAATATTTAACAATATCTCTACCGGAGCCCTTTCCGATCTTGAAAGTGTAACGAAAAGAGCCCAGGCGATGGTAACCATCTACGGTCTGAGCCCGAATATCGGAAATATATCTTATTACGACAGTTCAGGGCAGTCCGAATATAATTTCGGCAAGCCGTATTCTGAGGAAACTGCTAAAAAGATCGACGTTGAAATCAGAGGGCTTATTGAAACGCAGTATGACCGTGCAGTACAGATCCTGACGGATAATAAAGATAAACTGGATGCGCTGGCAACCAAGCTTCTGGAAAAAGAAGTAATCTTCCGTGAAGACCTTGAAGAAGTATTCGGAAAAAGAGCCTGGGATCCTGAATTGACGGAAAAACCGGTAACGAATACCATTCCCACTGCAGAGCCGCAAGAACAGATCCTGATTAAGGAAAAAGAAGAAGAAGGCGGAATTCAGGCACCTGAGAGTCCTACCCAGATTTAACGCTGAAAAATAAACATCATAAAACCTGACAGTTCTGAAATTGTCAGGTTTTTTCATATTTATCGGCATGTTTTTGGAATTCTATGGGATTAATTTATATTTTTGTATTAAGTTGACTAAAAATAAACTACGTTGAATTTATTCAAGAAGATTGTAAGCAAACTTACCAGCCAGCCTGAAGAAGAGCAGAGACAGAGCCTGGAAAAGCTAGGAGATTCACTGAAAAATGCGGATCTCGATTATAAATTTGCCCAGTTGTTTACACATTCAGGAGGATTCTTCAATTATTGTGCAGATGAGGCAGAAGCTTTGCAGACGCTGAACCAGATCATCAGAATAGAGGGTATCCGGAACATGTTCTGCTGGGATAAAGACCTTCAGAATTTTCTGGATGTCGTAAAAACACCTTATACTCCGGAACTTCAGCCGGGAAACGATGCCAGCTTTATTACGTGTGAGTACCTGATCGCCTACGATGGGAGGATTATGCTTTCGCATAACAATATCCTGCATTATCATTCATCACGGATGCCTGAAAAAATTATTGTTATGGCCAATGTTTCGCAGATTGTAAGCAACCTTAATGATGCCATGGGAAAAATCAAAAGAAACGGGAACATCAAGAATCTTACCTCCATCAGCGGAGGGCACTCTAAGCTCGATACTTCTTCGCATACGAATACAAAACTTTTTTTATTGCTGCTTGAGGATTAAGCATCAACTTATAAATATAAAATTTTGGATAAAAATCTCATTCAAAGAACCCTGTCAGGGCTCGTTTATGTCGCCGTTATCATTCTCTGTACTTCTCCGCTCGGCGCTTATCTGATCAACAGTATTTCCCCGGGACTTGTAAGGCAGGAATACCTGTATTTCGGCTTGATGGCCCTCCTGATGGGGATAGGTGCATGGGAATGTTTTAAAATCATGAAATTCGGGAAAGGCTATGAGCGGTTTGTTGTTGTTCCGTTGGTGATTTTTATTTTTTATATTTTTTCCAAAAGATATTTTCATTTCGATTTCTTTTTTGATTTCCGGCTGAGCGAAATCCTGGCAATGGTTTTAATTCTTATTGCCGTCGTCACTTTATTTAAATACCCGAACGAGCTTTATTTCGACAGCGGAAAGCTTATTTTCATTGTCATTTATGTTGCGCTGCCTTTTAGCTTTGCCCTGGGCTTGCCTAAATTTTCAAGATTCGATGAAAGTTTTTCACCGGAAGTACTTTTCCTGTTTGTACTAATCTGGAGCAGCGATACCTTTGCCTATCTTACCGGAAAATTCTTTGGAAAACATAAAATGGCCCCTAAGATTTCTCCAAAAAAAACATGGGAAGGATACATCGGCGGCGTGGTGCTTACTTTGGTGCTTTCGTATTTCATTGAAAAATATCAGCATGACCTTCGCGGAAACTGGATGGTGGTCGGCTTTTTGGTGGCTGCTTTCGCTCCGGTAGGGGATCTGGTAGAAAGTCAGCTGAAAAGAAATTTCGCCGTAAAAGACAGCGGCAACATCATTCCTGGGCATGGCGGCGTATTAGATCGGCTGGATAGTTTTTTAATCTGCGTTCCTGTCGTATATTTGTACTTTATATTAGAAAAATTTATTTAATCTCATGAAATTACACAGAGAATCAAAGGGAACCATCACCGTTGCCTCCTTGCTGTTTATTATTATAAGCGCATTGTCCATTTATTTTCTTGAAATGTGGTCGCTGGTGATCATTCTGCCTTTACTGGTGGTCTACAGTCTGGTGTTTTGGTTCTTCCGGGTACCGAACCGGGATATTCTGGATCACAAAGAAAATGTGATTGCGCCGGTAGACGGTAAAGTAGTCATGATCAAGGAAGTGGAAGAAGACGAATTCATCAAAGGGAAAGCCATCCAGGTTTCCATCTTTATGTCACCGCTGAATGTCCATATCTGCAGATATCCGGTTTCAGGAAAGGTTATTTACAAAAAATACCATCCCGGGAAATACCTGGTGGCATGGCACGAAAAATCATCTACGGAGAACGAACGGACAACCGTTGCCGTAGAAAGTTTAACAAATCATAAAGTCGTTTTCCGGCAGATTGCCGGCTATGTAGCCCGAAGGATTGTTTTCTACTGTAAAGAAGGCGATGATGCGAAAGCAGGGCATGAGTTCGGTTTTATTAAATTCGGTTCAAGGATGGATGTGTTTTTACCTCTGGATACGGAAATCGTATGTAAGATTGGGGATATTACAAAGGGTGGCCTTGATGTAATCGCCAGAATGAAGGAAGACTAAATTTTTATACGTATAGATTAAAGGAGGAGATCGGAAGGTTTCCTCTTTTTTATTTAACGTGAATTCGGCCGTATCAATTTCATATTCAGTCGATTGTTGAATTTAAAAATAAAAATAAATCTGATTCGTCCGGGATTTTAATAATACATGGTTTATGCTTCTGACAGGATTTTATCCTATCCTGTACTAGGCCGTCCTTCAGGACTTAAAAAAATTTGACTACCCTTGCAAATTAAGATCAAGGTTATTTATTCAGGAATAATTAGAATTCCCTCTGATGAAATACTGAAATATTTGGTTTAATGATCAGGATTTCAGATCCTGTTTTGACCGGAGAAACTTCCGGCATCCCTCTTCCGGCCGCTTAATCCAGGTTCTTCTTCGAGTTCAAGTTAATCCTATGTCTGACCAGAGAAACTTCCGGCATCCAGCTTCCCTCTTCCAGCTTTTATTTACGGTGTGTACCTCGAATCCACGTTATTTATTATTATCAAATAATTGCCTGGACAATAATTTATTAAAAATGTCATTTTTAAGCTCTAAACCCTAACTGTATTTTTTAATTTTAGCTTAAATTTAAATAAATCATTTATAAGGCAGGTATTTTTCAAATTTGTGGGGTTTAATTTGGTGTAAAATATATAAATTTGATTGTTTTTAAATGAATATAATAAAATAAAAATTATTGAATGAAGAAAGTTTTATTGCCTTTACTTATTGTATCTGCCCTGTTTAAAGCACAGACCAGTATTAACGTCTTTTCCCAGATTGTATTTTATGACGGTTATGCAGCTAATGTTTCACAGCCCGTTCCGGCCAATACCATCAGGCTTGCAAATTCGAGATACACCCGAAAACTGACGGATGCAGAACTGAACAGCTTCCAGAATAAAATCCAGATGAACGTGACCATCGGAGCTCTGTGTGATAATTACGACCGGATCGGAGGAGTACATATCGCCCTGGTGCCGAAAGGACAGGCTTCCTACACCATGAGTGATCCGCTGGTAAAAAGATTCGAGGTCGGCAGGTACATCACCCCTTTCATGAATAAAAACATTTCTCCTACCCAGGTTCCTTATACTTATGATGTGGATAACCTGTATGCCGTGTTCAGTAATGCAGCTTTAAGGACAGCTTATGATATTTGGGTGGAGCTCGATGTATTCGGAGTACCCTATGCCGCCAATACCCAGGTGGCCGGATGTGCCAACCGGAATGACGTGTTTGCCGGGACTTTAACTTTTGTTACTTCCAATGATCCGACCATCAGTAATAATTATAACACCATCCTCCCTTTATTGGATTCCAATACGCTCAATAATTATAACAATACGGATGCTCCGGGCGAAACCGTACGATTGGTGAATTTTAACCTTACCCAGACCGCTGCGAATCCCAAATTTTTTATTGTTACATCGCCGCACGGTGCCGGTACGAACGGTGAAGAATATGTCAGAAGGCAGAATTTTGTTTCTTTGGATAATACCCAGGTCCTTACCTTTATGCCGGGGGGGAAATCCTGTGAGCCTTACCGGACGTACAATACCCAGGGAAATGGTATCTATGGTACTACTCCTAAAACAACGGCCTGGTGGACGGCCTGGAACAACTGGTGCCCGGGAGATTCAGTGCCCATCAGGAGCTTTTCCGTATCATCTCTGTCTGCCGGCAACCATATCCTGAAATATGAAGTTCCGGATGCGGAGTTTTTTAATCAGGACGGACAGATCGTTTTATCGATGTATATGCAAAGCCTCAACCAGACTCTTTCGGTAAAAGACGTATCAACAACCGATGTTTCAATCTATCCGAACCCTACAGCAGATTATGTAACGGTAAAAGGACAGAAGAAAGTGAAACTGATATCCGTATTTTCAGCAGATGGCAGAAAGCTTTCGGAAACCGGCGGATCTACGGCGGACCTTACGGCTTATCCTGCTGGCACCTATATGCTGGATATCACTCTGGAAGGCGGTATCCGGTTCATGCATAAGGTGATTAAAAAGTAGCCTTTATAAAACAGACCATAAAAAAGAGAAAGCCTGAAACAGCTTTCTCTTTTAATTTATATAGGGATTAAATTGATTAATCGAAATTCTGCAGATCTACAAGTTTATGGTACACGCCTCTTTTAGCAATAAGATCATGATGTGTTCCCTGTTCCACGATGTCTCCTTTCTCCATGACAACGATCCAGTCTGCTTTCTGGATGGTGGAAAGCCGGTGGGCGATTACCAGTGATGTCCTGTTTTCCATCATCTTTTCCAGCGCATCCTGTACAAATCTTTCGGATTCCGTATCCAGGGCGGAAGTGGCTTCGTCAAGGATCATAATCGGTGGATTTTTCAGCACAGCCCGGGCGATGGAAACCCTTTGCTTCTGTCCGCCCGAAAGCTTTCCTCCGTCATCACCGATATTCGAATCATAGCCTTCAGGGAGACTGGAAATGAAATGATCGGCATTTGCGATTTTTGCCGCTGCAATTACTTCTTCTCTCGTCGCTTCGGGTTTACCCATCAAAATATTATTGTACACCGAATCGTTGAAAAGAACAGACTCCTGGGTCACCATTCCCAGCAGTTTACGGTATTCCTTCAGCCTTAAGTTTTTAATATTGGTTCCGTCGATAAGGATTTCCCCTTCGGAAACATCGTAGAACCTGGCCAGAAGGTTGGCAATGGTAGTTTTTCCGCTTCCGCTTTGTCCGACGAGGGCTACCGTTTTTCCTTTCGGTATGCTCAGGGAGAAGTTCTTAAGGATGGTGTGGTCCTTATCGTAATAAAAGCCGATGTTATTAAATTCAATAGATCCGTTAAGCGTCGAAATACTCACAGGATTCGCTGCTTCATCAATTTTTACATCTGCATCCAGGATCTGCAGTACCCTTTCCAGGGAAGCTTCCCCTTTCTGGACATTGGAGATCGATTGAGACAGGCTTTTCACCGGCGGCAGGATCTGGAAGAATATCCCCAGGAAAACAAGGAAATCGGCAGGAGAAATGCTTTTTTCAACAATAATCTGCTTTCCTCCGTACCAGGCAATAATCAGGAAGGTAACCGAACCCAGGAATTCGCTCATCGGCGAGGCCAGTTCTTTTTTTCTTCCCAACCGGATGGAGCTGTTGATCCATTTCTGCATCGACTGCATGAAGCGGTTGTCCATAATCTTTTCGGCACTGAAAATCTTGATCACCTTTGTTGATTTTAAGGTTTCATCGACAATGGAAAAAATATTCCCCATTTCGTTCTGTGCTTCGTGGGAGTCTTTTTTAAGGCTTTTTCCGATCAGGGCAATCATCGTACCCATTACCGGTAAAACCAGCAGTGAGAAAAGCGTCAGTTCGGTACTTAGGAAAAACAGGGTAATCAAAGTACTGATCAGCATGAAAGGTGCGTTGATCAGTTCTACCAGACTCCCCAATATGCTTCCTTCCACTTCTCCGACGTCATTTGACATTCTGGACATCAGGTCGCCCTTCCGGCTTTCCGTAAAAAAAGAAACGGGAAGGGAGAGGATCTTTCTGTACATGGCGCCCCGGAGGTCTTTGGTAACTCCCACCCGGTAATTGATGAGTAAAAAAGATCCGAGATAACGGAAAAGGTTCCTCAGTAAAAACATGAAAGCCGTAATTACGCACAGCCAGGCCAATACGGTGAGGGCACCATACTGCGTGACAAGATTCTGTACATAATAGTTGGCATATTCTTTAACATAACTGAAGAAATCCAGGATTTCTCCCGAGTATACAGGCGGAGAACTATATTTTTTAGCTTCGATAGTCCCGAAGAGCATTCCCAAAACCGGCAGGATCGTCCCCAGCGATGCAATCTGGAATACGGAATACATCAGGTTGAAGAACAGACTTCCGTAAATGTATTTCTGATGAGGTTTTGCGAATTTGAGTATTTTAATATATTGATTCATTCAATGAAAAAATTGGATAGCAAAATTACATAATTAAAATGATAAGACGTTTTTGAATAGCGTTTTACTTTACTCAATAAGTTTCAAATTTTCAGGATTTGTTACACCGCCTTCTGAAAGCGTTTTTGGCTGGATTAATTATATCCTTCATATAAAGAAAAAACCGCCGGATTGGCGGTTTGAATATTTAGAACTTCACTGTATCATTATACTTAGGGGCAAAATTCTTCGGGGACAGCTTGTCGAGCGTTTTTCCGAAATTATTGATGATCTGCGTCAAATTGGCAAAATCAACGATATTTACATCATCATTTTCATGGTGGTAATGCGTGGCTTTTGTCATATCGACTGTTGAAAAAGAATGGGCGATAATTTTCTTTTTAACGAAACTCACATTGTCCGAGCGGTAAAATAACTGCTGGGCGGCATAAGGATCGGGATTTACCTTTAACCCGTTAACTGCATTTTTATTAAACAGTTCATCAAGATCGGAAAACTCATCGCCGGTCATGAACAGGGCATTTTTTCCGAACGCAGATTCGGTGGCCACCATTTCAAAATTGAACAGGGCGGTCATGTTATTATAGATATGATCCAGGTTTTTATCGGTGGAGATCGCTCTGGATCCCAGCATTCCCTTTTCTTCTCCGTTAAAGGCCATAAAGACCATGGAAAATTCAGGTTGCTTGTTTTTAAAATAATCGGCGATTCCTGCTAATGTCGTAATACCGCTGGCATCGTCATCGGCACCGTTGTAAATATGATCCTTAGGGTTATTACTGGTTCCGATGTGGTCAAAATGCCCTGAAAACCCGAGGTATTTATCCGTTTTTCCTTTTTTTATGCCGCAGACGTTATAAACAGTCTTTCCTTGATAATTGAAAGGAACCAGATAAGAATTTCCGGTGCAGTAGCCCAGATTGTTTTCCTTAAACAGTCCGGCAATGTAATTGGCTGCATTGTCGTTTTCCGGAGTGCCGATTTCGCGGCCTTTCATCTCATCGGAAGCCAGTGTGGAAAGCACGGTTTTGATTCTGTCCTGCGAAACCTCCTGCGCAAAGGAGAAAACAGAAAATAAAGTGAGCGTAAGATAGGTCAGTTTTTTCATGTGATAAAATTATGCATAATCTGTCGTAGTTTATAAGGAAATGTTGCAGGCCGCTTTTAAAAAGATATGAGGATTTAAAGTTTGAGGTTTAGAGTTTAATGTTTCCGCTGCATATTACAGTAAGGTGAACTCGAAGAAGAACCGAAGTTAACAGGATGGAAGAGGGAAGCTGGATGCAGGAAGTCTCCCTTGTCAAAAATAGGTTCGGAGGTCTCCTGATAATCAAACAAAACATTTGTCAGTCTATCAGGGGGAATTCTATTCATAATCCTGAGTGAATCAACTTTAATTTATTTTTGAATTAAGTAGATTCCTGAATATGATATTAATATGGCTGAATTCAGTTAATTAGCATGATTCTGACGTAAAAATAAATTGGTTAACCGACATTCAATTTATCAGATTCCATCAATTGCGTCGGACTTTGGCCCGATATGAAATTGTAATTCCAAATTGGCTTTAGCCGAAATTTATTGTAGTTTTCAGCTGAAGCCGCTCCTTATCAGACGGATGGTAAATGGCATTCGTTCGAAATGCTCCGCATGACAATGCTGATCTCTATTAATATTCGAATATTATACTTACACCGAACTCACGTTACGGTAAAATGAAAACGGATTAGATTTAAATCATTAATGGATGGTTAAATAATAAGCTTATGTGATCTTTTAAAGGCGAAATCAAAAATGCGATGAAGTCAAACGGCTTTATGAACTTGGAAATTTTTAGTTTAAAAAAAGCTTTGCGGGCCTTACGTTCAAAGTTTAGAGCCTGGCAAACGAATTTGTTATAGTGGTTAAAAAGAAAAAACAGCTCCTTAAAAAAGAAGCTGTTCTCACTCAAAAAAATCGTTGTAAGGTTATCGGAGTCTGTCCACAGATTTTACGAGCCTCTCATCTCTTTTGATGTATAAGTTTGCAATAAACAAACAGATCACCGCGATCAATGAAAAAACCGGCTCAATACCCTTCTCAGGAAAACTGATTCCTCCGGATAAGTTTAGAAGCCAGTACACCAATACACCAATCAACAAAGCGTTTATAATAATGCTGACGGTATTCAGCAAAATTTGTCTTTTTCTGTTTTTAAAGCTGAACACGCTCAGGAGCCCAACCAAAACAAGGATAATGCATCCGATATTAATCACCGGAATACGGTCTGAAATAACCACATCCTGTGCCGTAATGAACAGGAACACCGCCGCCAAAACGGCTAAAAAAGTCCAAACAGTCTGTATTCTTTGTAACATGGAATTTAAATTCCAGGCAAAAATAGCATAAATTTTGCACAATTCAAAAATAAGTGTAGATTTGCATTATACAAATGTACTTGAAAACAAAAGTCACCCGACTTACTTTTCTTACTCACAATTAATTACATTTTTTTACATAAATATGTTTAACATCGAAACGTTAAGGTCAAAATCCGTAACGGAACTGACTAAAATCTTAAAGGATTTGGGCGTTAAAGTGGCAAGAAACAGCACTGAAAATGACAAAATCTTTGCTATTCTTGACTTTCAGGCATCAAATCCCAAAGTGGCAAAAGAATATTTCAACGCCACTGAAGCCAGTGTAACTACTGAAGAAAAACCGGCAGAAAAGCCTGCCAAAGCCCCTGCTAAAAAGGCTGCCCCGAGAAAGACGGCAGCGAAGGCAAAAGCAGAACCTAAAAAAGAAGCCGAGCCTCAGGCTGCAACGGAAGAAAAAGCGGAAGAAGTAAAACCTGCTGCCGAAGAACAACTGAAACAAGCCGCCGAGCCACAGGAAATCACAACCGAACCTGCAGTTCCTGCAGAAGACCAGGCGGCAGCAACCAAGAAAAAAAGAAAGAGGGTTTCCCCGGCCAATACAGGCAATACAGAAGTGCTTCAGGAAAAACCGGAAGCTTCCGATACTTCGGAAACCCAGGAATCTGCTCCTGCAGAAGAAAAGCAGAATACCAACCAGCCTCAGGTTCAGGCACGTTCCCAGAGAACACCGCATAACAATCCGCAACACAACAACGGAAACCAGAACCGGAACCAGAATCCGAATCAACAGAATCAAAATCCGAATCAGCACAGACAGCAACAGCAGCATGCTGAACGAAACGATGATCAACAGCAAAATCAGAATCCCAACCAGCATCAGAATTCCAATCAGCAAAGACAGCAACAGCAGCACGCGGAAAGGAATGACGATCAGCATCAGAACCAGAATCAGCATCAACACCATCAGCAGGAACAGAAAAAAGAATTCAGTTTCGACGGAATGGTAAGCATTGAGGGGGTTTTGGAAATCTTGCCGGATAATTACGGATTTTTGCGTTCATCGGATTTCAGCTATATTTCTTCTCCTGATGACGTTTATGTTTCTACTGCCCAGATCAGGAACTACAGCCTGAAAACGGGAGATACCGTACGGGGAATCGTAAGGCTTCCGAAAGAAGGCGAGAAATATTTTTCATTGCTGAAGCCTACGGAAGTTAACGGCAGAGACCTTGCCTTTATCAAAGACCGGGTTGCTTTTGAATATCTTACCCCGCTTTTCCCGGAAGAAAAATTCAATCTTACCGGAAACAATTCCACCATGTCTACCAGGATCGTCGATCTGATCGCGCCTATCGGAAAAGGGCAGCGTGCGATGATCGTGGCACAGCCGAAAACCGGTAAGACCATGCTGCTGAAAGATATCGCCAATTCTATTGCTTCCAATCATCCGGAAGTGTATATGATGGTTCTTCTGATCGACGAACGTCCGGAAGAGGTTACCGATATGGAAAGAAGCGTCAATGCAGAAGTGATTGCTTCTACTTTTGATGAAGCCGCTGAAAAACATGTGAAAGTAGCCAACCTTGTTTTGGCTAAAGCGCAGAGAATGGTGGAATGCGGACATGATGTCGTGATTTTACTAGACTCGATTACCCGATTGGCAAGAGCCTATAACACCGTAACTCCGGCTTCCGGTAAAGTATTGTCGGGTGGGGTGGATGCCAACGCCCTTCATAAGCCGAAAAGGTTCTTCGGAGCCGCAAGAAAGATTGAAGGCGGCGGGTCTTTAACGATTATCGCAACGGCACTTATTGACACCGGATCCAAAATGGATGAAGTGATCTTTGAAGAATTTAAAGGTACCGGAAACATGGAGCTTCAGCTTGACCGGAAAATTGCCAACAGAAGAATTTATCCTGCGATTGACCTGGTTGCATCCAGTACACGTAGAGACGACCTTCTTCTGGATGAAGTAACTTCGCAGAGAATGTGGATCCTCAGAAAATACCTTTCCGAAATGAATCCTGTGGAAGCGATGGAGTTTGTAAGCAAGAACATCAGAGGAACCCGTAACAACGAAGAATTCCTGATGTCGATGAATAAATAAATAATTGAATTTAATTTTTCATATAAAAAACACGGATCTTCTGATTCGTGTTTTTTTATGTAGGTCTCCGGCAAAAATAGATATGCAATAAAATGAAATTAACAGTCGGTTTTATATATTCTAAAAACCAACGCATTCCGAATCAGAAAATCAATGTTAAAGATTTATTAAAGTAATCTGCATTTTTTGACTATGGATCAAATTATGACTAAATTTGAGTAATAACATTAAAAAATATAATTATGTCATTTGAATTACCACAACTAGGATATGCTTATGATGCATTAGAGCCTACTATCGATGCAAAAACAATGGAAATCCACCATACAAAACATCACCAGGCTTACGTTGACAATTTAAACAATGCCATTAAAGGAACAGACCTTGAGGGAAAAACAATAGAAGAAGTTTGCCAGACCGGAACGGATAAGCCGGCGGTAAGAAACAATGGAGGAGGACACTTCAACCATACCCTGTTCTGGGAAATCCTGACGCCGGGCGGAAGCAAGGAGCCGGTAGGAAATGTAAAAGCGGCTATTGAAACGTACGGAGGTTTTGACAAATTCAAAACTGATTTCTCCGATGCGGCTAAGACCAGATTCGGTTCAGGATGGGCCTGGCTGGTAAAAAATTCAGACGGTTCCGTTGCCGTAACTTCCACGCCAAATCAGGATAATCCATTGATGCCGGTAGCTGACGTAAAAGGTACTCCGGTTTTAGGACTAGATGTTTGGGAACATGCTTACTACCTGAACTACCAAAACAGAAGACCTGACTATGTAACCGCATTCTTCGAAGTGGTAAACTGGGATAAAGTAGAGGAATTATTTAACAAATAGTTCATTACGGTTTATAAAATAAGAAAGGTTCGGCATTGCGCTGAACCTTTTTTATTATATTTAAAACCTGGCCGTATCACTTCCCGACAGCCCGTTCATCCTCAAGCCATACCGCCAGTTTACATAGGCGAAAACCTGATAGAGTTTATATTCAAACTTTAATCCGTATTTTTCTTTGGGGTCATAATCTATGGAGGATTCGATCACATTCCGGTACCGTCCGGAAGAATAGTACGAGTTCCATTCTGCGACGAGCTGGGTATTCCTGTTCTTAAGGTATGATTCGGTATACTGGCTGAGCGGCCTGGCGACGGCATTCAGGAAATAGTCAAACCGCGTATCGATCACCGTAAGATCCCATTCTCCGTCGTCATTTTTGGCAGGTTTCATTTCATTCTTTTCCTTATCATTTGAAGACGCTGACTGCGCTGAACAGTTAAGCGTTAGAAAGGAAACTAGTAAGAGGACGATTGCATTTTTCATATCCGTACATTATAAAAAAAGACACTCAAAATGAGTGCCTTAAATTTTTAGGGTTCTTTCTGGAGAACGACAAACGCCGGAAAGTGGTCGCTGTATCCTCCTGTAAACTGATCGCCGTTCCAGGACCGGAAAGGGTAGCCTTTATAATTCCCTTCTTTATTTACCAGATAGGCCGGTGCAAAGATTTCGGCTTTATAGACGGAATAGTCTTTCGTTACCTGATCGGAGATTAAATTTTTGGAAACGATAATCTGGTCGAACAGGTTCGGTGCATCCTGATAAGCCAGTGAAGCAACCCCTTTTTTGTATAAAGGATACATCAGGTTTAAATAAGGATTGGCGTCGCTGAGATCTTTCGGACTTGGCTGGGCCTTAAGATAGTTTTTTAAGCTTGAGCTTACCGGATCATCGTTAAAGTCGCCCATAGCAAATAACTTGGTGGACGGGTCGGCTGCTCTCACGCTGTCCATCTGCTGTTTCAGTAAAGCGGCAGCTGCATTTCTTTTAGGTAAGGAAATCGCTTCGCCTCCTCTTCTGGAGGGCCAGTGGTTCATAAAGAAAGCCACTTTCTCATTATCCAGAAACCCCGTTACCACCAGGATATCCCGGGTATATTCTCTCCGGCCGTCATCACCGAAAACTTTCAGTTCCTTTTTAAGGGAGTTGGTAGGGGTAAATCTTCTCTTCTGATAAATTAAAGCCACATCAATTCCCCTGTAATCGTAGGAATTGTAGTGAATAATTCCGTAATCGTATTTTTTTAAGGCCGGCTCATTAATCAGATCCTGGATCACCTGCCGGTTTTCAACTTCGATAAGGCCTACCACTGCCGGTGCCGTTTTGGTATACTGAGCGCCTAATTCGGAAATTACTTTGGCTTCGTTGGCTAATTTTGCTTTATAAATTTTGGAATTGTAATTCTTTGCGCTTTTCGGGGTGAATTCATCGGCACCGCTCTGGTAACGGACCACTTTCTTGCCGTTCAGGGCACCGTCGCTCCACGGGCCGTCGTATTTTTCTGCTTCCAGAAATTTCACCGAATCTACCGGGATGCTTCTGTGGAAAGCCGGATTCCTGATGTCTTTGGTCCCGTCGATATAATCTGCCGAGCGAATGGTGTCCCATAGGTTTTCTACATTCAAAAAACCAACGGTGGCTACTTTCCTCAGTTTTCCCTGCTGTTGTGAAAATGCCATGACTGACAAAATGATGGCAAAAAAACTCAAAAATTTCTTCATTCTCTTAGAGTTGTATTAATATTATTTAATCTGCAAATTTACTTTTTTTTAATTCACCCCATTTTAAATATTTGTAAATTTAAAATATGGTATTCCTGTTTTTTATCTATAATCATTCTTAAAAGTTTGCAATGTTAAGAAAAAATAACGTTAAAAAGGTTGTAAATTCTAAATTTTGACTAAATTTGTCGCCCCAACTTTTAAACTGTTGAGAATTAACGCGAAAAGTATTTAAAAAATAAATATACTCATGATTAAAAAACTATCATTAGTCTCTTTATTTACTTTGCTTCCGGCATCTTATTATTTTGCACAGACTACGGTCTCTGCTTATCTGAAAGATGCTGAAGGAAAGCCCGTTGAAAGGGCAGAAGTAGATCTGAAAGGGAATGACAATGATGTAACGGCTGACAAAATCGGATACTTCCAGTTTGTAGACCTGAAGCCGGGGCATTACCAAATTGTGATTACAAAACCGAATTACGAAACCAAAGTAATGGAGTTTGATGTGATGGACAATGAGAAAAGAAAGGATTTAGGGACCGTTACCCTATATTCTGCACTTACCAGCGCGGACCAGGGCTTAGCTATTATTGATAACAGCGGCAGCGATGGTGAAGACAGCAGCAGCGGCCAGGCTTCTACGGTAGGCTTACTACAGTCATCCCAGGATATTTTCAACAGAATTGCGGCTTTCGACCTGGGGTTTTATTGGTTCCGTCCGCGAGGAATTGACGGCAGAACTTCCGAAAATATGCTGAATGGGGTGTCGATGGTAAAATCAGACAACGGAAATGTAGACTTTTCCAATTGGGGAGGGCTTAATGAAATCGTAAGATATCCGGAAATCTCTACCAATCATTCCCCGTCAGAATATGCATTTGGCGGAGCAAGCGGGATTATTTATAAGAATACGAAAGCCAGCGAATACAGAAAAGGATTTCAGGCGACTTATTCTATTACCAACAGGAATTACCGCCAGAGGGTTTCTTTGAGATATACTTCGGGTATGAGTAAAAAAGGCTGGGCATTTACCGTGATGGGAGCTAAAAGATGGGCGGAAGAAGGGATCCAGGAAGGTACATTTTATGATGCTTATGGTACTTATTTAGGAGTAGAAAAGAGATTTAATGATAATCACACGATTACTTTCAACGCCTTTGCTTCACCTTTCAGAAGATCTACCTCCAGCCCGAATACGCAGGAAGTATACGATTACAGAGGGGTGCATTACAATTCTTACTGGGGATGGCAGAATGGCGAAAAAAGAAATGAAAGGGTAAGAAAAGGCTTTCAGCCGATTTTCCAGTTACAGGATTTCTGGAAAATCAATAAAAAATCGAATTTATGGACTTCCGTTTCTTATCAGTTCGGAAAGGATAAAGGATCAAGACTGGACTGGCAGAACGCACAAAACCCGTCTCCGACTTATTATAAGAAATTGCCAAGCTATTACATGAACAGCATTACCTATAATGCCTATCATAATAATACGGACCCTTCACTTTATACACAGTTAAAAGAAGGATACGATCAGGCACTTCAGGACTGGACCAGTAACAATACGGATGTTACTCAGCTTAACTGGAATAATCTGTATGCAGCCAACCGGAACAGTGCCAACGGTAGTGCCAAATATTTCCTTGTCAACGATGTAAGCGATGATAAAGTGTTCAATGCAGCTACCCATTATACTTATAACTTCAATGATCAGACAAGATTTTTATTAAATGTTTCTTATCAGAACTTTAAGTCTGAATACTATAGAGAGATCAACGATTTATTGGGAGCGCAATACGCCCTGAATGTTGATCCTTTTGCAGATTCCAACAGAAGGGGATCGTCAGGTCTGTATAACATTGCTGATACAGAGACCCAAAAGCATGAGGGAGACAAAATAAACTACAACTACATCCTGAGAAGACAGGAGGTAAAGATCAATCCAGGACTAAAGCTGTCTATCGGGCAGTTTGATGTTTTTGCCAGTGCTATGGCAGGATATTCCACTTCCAACAGGGAAGGGCTATTCCAGAACTACCTGTACCAAAACAATTCTTTAGGAGAGAGCAAAGATTTCAACTACTGGAATTATGGTCTTAAAGGCCAGGTAATTTACAGGCTGAACGGAAGAAATTTCTTTGTTTACAACGGCGCCTATTTTTCACAGGCCCCTTTCCTGGATGATATCTTCGTTAATGCAAGGCTGAATAACTATTCGGTTCCGAACATTAAAAGTGCGGTAATAAGCGCAAACGATATCAGCTATGTAATGTCTACGCCTTTCCTAAAATTACGAGCCACAGCCTATATCGTGAACACGCAGAATGACACCAATGTTCAGCGATTCTTTGCAGACGGACTGACGATTAGTGTCGACAATACCGATACCGGAGGATCTGAAGACAAAACGGCCAGTGCATTTGTTACTCAAACGATGTCCAACGTAAGCAAACGGAATATGGGAGCTGAATTGGGTGTGGATGTTAAAGTATTGCCTACCTTATCTTTACAGGGAGTTGCCAGCTGGGGAGATTATAAATATACAAACAACCCGAATGTATATATCTCTTCCGACGTAATGGCGGCTCCGTTTGCCAATTTGGGTACGGCCTACATCAAAGATTTCAAGGTGGGTGGAACTGCTCAAAAAGCATTCTCCGCAGGATTCAGATATAATTCTCCGAAATACTGGTGGTTTGGCGGAAGCTGGAATTATATGGATGATAACAACCTTGATCC
Source organism: Chryseobacterium hagamense (assembly GCF_007991455.1). Classification (GTDB taxonomy): domain Bacteria; phylum Bacteroidota; class Bacteroidia; order Flavobacteriales; family Weeksellaceae; genus Chryseobacterium; species Chryseobacterium hagamense. The sequence goes on from NZ_BJYJ01000002.1 coordinate 61,620, forward strand.
TTCCGCGATCCTCAGAACCAATGAATTTATCCAGAACAATAACAGCAATACCCCTTTCGTCAACCTTAACGACGAGAAAGTAGACCGTTATATGAGACAGGTACAGCTTCCTTCCGCATTTTTCTTAAATGCAAATGCAGGAAAATCCTGGATGCTTGGTAAATACTACGTTCTGGTTTCCGCTTCCGTAAATAATATCCTTGATAATACAAGATACATTACAGGCGGTTTTGAACAGATCCGCAGTTCAAACGGAAATGTGGATTTTGAAAACGACTACAACAGCAAGTATCCTAATTTTGCTCCGAAATACTGGTACAACCAGGGTCGTTCTTATTTTATTAATTTACAGGTCAGATTCTAAAAATAACTCAGAAATATAAAAAAATGAATATAAAGAATTTCTTAAAAATCAGTTTGGGTGCAGCGGTATTGGGAGCTGCCCAGATTTCTTGTATCCATGAAGACAAATGGGATGCACCGGAGATTGTGTGTAATAATAAGTTTGCAGCGCCTACCAAGACTATGGCTGAGGTGGTGTCATTAGCACCAGCTACTTCTGCAACTACTTATACAGGCACAGTTTATAAAATTCCCGTGGAAGATGCAACGCATCCTGCCGTAATTTTTGATGGCTACGTAGTATCATCAGATGAAAATGGAAACTTTTATAAAACGATTACTTTTCAGGATAAGCCGGAAAATCCAACGGTTGGGTTGACCATAGGAATCAACAAGTCCATGAATTATACAGACTATCCTGTAGGTGCTCATATCAGAATCAAGGCCAACGGAATGTTGATCGGTAAATCTTCCGGAGCCATTACGCTGGGAGTTGAAGATCCTAATTATTCCATTGGCAGAATTCCGGAATCTATTATCGGAAGATATGTGTCAGGAGTATGTAACGGATCCGGGCTGGAAATCGTTAAAATTGTACCAAGAGAAATAAAACTTTCCGATATCGGTAATAGCAACAGCAACTGGATTAATACTTTGGTTACCGTGAAAAATGTTCAGTTTACAAAAACTGAAATCGGAAAACCATTGGTGGATGTGGATATTTCCGGAAATAATGTTGATACAAGCAGAAACTTGGTTGATGCTAACGGAGGAACTACAATTATCAGAACCGATGCCTTCTTCAAGCCTGCTGCTTACCAGATTCCAAATGCCAGCGGAGATATTACTTTTGTATTAACCCGTTATAATGCAACTTATCAGGGAGCCATCAGAGGAATTAACGATATTAACTTTAAAAATACAAGATTTGCTGAAGGTATTATTGGAGGTACTGCGATCACTTATTCCGGCTCGTTTACTGAAAATTTTGAAAGCTATGCCAATGATAATGCTCTTTTCCCTAAATATCTTAACTATGCTTTCGTTGGAAACAGATATTGGCAGGTAAAAACCTTCAGTAATAACAAATATATTCAGTTATCGGCTAACGGAGGTGCTGCTAATACCGCTTATACTAACTATTTCATGGTTCCTGTAGACTTCACAGCTGCTAACACTTTGGCGTTTAAAGTTAATGTAGGCTTTTATAATGGTGCCGCACTTAAGGTATATACTACAACAAATTATACGCCGGGTGCAGACATTACAACAGCCACCCTAAATGAGATTACATCAAATTTCAGTTTTCCTGTTGCACCGACTAGCGGTTATGGCACTTTAGCCTCTGCCGGTACGTACAGTCTTCCTGCATCGCTTACAGGAAACGGATTCATTGTATTTAAGTATGAAGGAAACAGTTCAAGTATTACTACGACTTACCAATTGGATGATATTACCGTTCAATAACGAATTGTATCAAATATAAATTGAAAGACTGCTTTTATAAGGCAGTCTTTTTTTTAAGATGTACTGATAATTTTGGTTTATGACACTTTTACGCGTAATATATGATCCGTATTTCAGTGAAACAATCTCTTTTCAATAAGAAATAAATTTCAAGGATTTATTTTAACAAGATTCTCTTTGCCTTATTTCCTATTTGTAAAATAGAGATTTCGTTTTATCCTTGATATTTAATATTAATGATAAATCCGGGAAATATCATTTTAGTTCATCCCTAAAAATACAAAACCACCGCAACTGCAGTGGTTTTCAAATAATTTAAATGTTCTTTAAAAAGATACTTCATTCACTTCTTTTCCGCGCTGGAAATTCATTGTTTTCTGGCTTCCTTTATAAGCAATGTTAACGAGGTTAATCTGCTTGGGAAAAGTGCTCAGAAGGATCGTATTTTTTATTCTTAAGGTACTGATGTCTGAAACGCTTCCGGTTTCAAAATAGACCCATACTGTTTCTCCGCTTACCTGGCTTCCTGTGAAAGTAATGGTTTTCGGAACTCCGTTGACGTACACATCAAAATTGTTGTTTACATACTTTTTAACCTCTGCTTCAAATCCTGCCGTATTAGGGTTGATTTTGATAGCGTCGGAAATATGATTTGTATTCATTTTTGTCGTGAACTTCAATGTTTTGCTTCCATCGATATAATCCACCTTGGTCATTGAAGAGAAAAAGTCTACATTCGTGAAACTCATTAACATAAGAAATGTTAATATTCCTGATATAGATAAAATTTTTTTCATCTTAAAAAATAAATTTGCACTCATGGTCCTTATTTTAATCACAAATAATATGCCAACTAAAAATTGACATTGACGGAATATTTATCGTAAAACGCCTTGATGTGGGCTACTGCCTCATCTGCTGTATCTACCACACGATATAGATCCAGGTCTTCCTCATGTATCATTTTTTCCTTCAGCAAAGTTGCCTTGAACCACTCCAGCAGGCCGCCCCAGAATTCCGATCCCACCAATACGATAGGGAATTTCCCGATTTTATTGGTCTGAATTAAGGTTAAAGCTTCCGTAAGCTCATCCAGGGTACCGAATCCTCCGGGCATTACGACAAATCCCTGCGAATATTTTACAAACATTACTTTCCTAACGAAGAAATAATCAAAGTTCATGGAGTAGGATCGGTTGATGTACGGATTAAAATGCTGCTCAAAGGGCAGGTCGATATTCAGTCCGATCGATTTTCCTTTGGCATTGAAAGCCCCTTTGTTTCCCGCTTCCATAATTCCCGGTCCGCCACCGGTAATGATCCCGAAGCCGATTCTGGTAATCTTTTCAGCGATTTCTACGGCCATTTCATAATATTTGCTCTCCGGCTGCAGCCTGGCTGATCCGAATATTGAAACGCATGGGCCGATCTTCGCAAGCTTTTCATAGCCATCTACAAATTCTGCCATCACCTTGAAAACCATCCAGCTGTCCTTCGTTACGGTTTCGTCCCAGGTTTTTTGTTTCAGGCTGTCATGCAGCCTGGTTTCATTAGCATCAAATTCGGGATTTATCAAACTTTCATCCCGGGTTCCTTCCATTCCCATTGCAAATTATTTAAAATGTTTTTCGGCCTCTGTTACGGATTCCGGTCTTCCGACATCAATCAGGATGCGGTCATGCAGATAACCGTGAATAGGTTCGGTCTGCATCAGGTCCAGATATTCTTCCATGACAGAAAATTTGCCTTTTCTTTTTATTTTTTCAAAAATCACCGGATTGATACAGTGAACGCCGCTGAAAGCCAAAGGCTTAAATCCTTTATTGAATTCGGCCAGCCTCTGTTCGCCGGTCTGTACATTCAGCCAGCCTCTCAATACCAGATCATCGTTGAAAAGTAATTTTCTTGAGCTTTCTCTGTCCGAAACGGCTAATGTAGCAAAATCTTTTATCTTTTTATGGTATTCTACAAAATCCGTGATGTTAATGTCGGTAAGAATATCGGCATTCATGATCAGGAAATCTTCACCATGATCAAGGAATTTTCTGGCAAAAATCAAGCCGCCTCCCGTTTCCAGCAGTTCTGAGGATTCGTCTGAGATTTCTATTTTACACCCGAAATTATCGTTTTGCTTTAAAAAATCAACAATCTGATTTGCAAAGTGATGAATATTAATAACAAAATCGGTTATTCCGAAATTTTTTAAATAGCGGATATTTCTTTCCAGAAGCGGAATGTCGTTTACTTTAGCCAGCGCTTTCGGATGATGATCGGTAAAAGGTTTCAGCCGGGTACCTTTTCCTGCTGCAAAAATAAGGGCTTTCATAGTCTGTGGGTAAGGAGTAATGGGTAACAAGTAATAAAATGCATAGCCATTCGTAGTAATGAAATAAAAATATTATTCATTACTTATATTAAGGTGGTGCTGCTCATCATGGTGCAGGCTGATTTCAACCTGATTGCCATATTTTTCTTCAATGAAATGAGCGATCCTGATGGCAGAGTATACCGAACGGTGCTGGCCGCCCGTACACCCGAAATTGATTTGGAGGTTTTCAAATCCCCGTTCCAGGTAATTATCGATATTGATGGAGACCAGGCTTTTGATCAATTCCAAAAATTTAGGCATCTCCGTTTTAGTTTCCAGGTATTCCTGAACACCAATGTCATTTCCGGTCTGGATTTTATATTCCTCCACTCTTCCCGGGTTCAGGATTCCGCGGCAGTCAAAGGTAAATCCGCCCCCGTTCCCTGTTTCGTCTTTCGGGATTCCTCCTTTCTTGTAGGAGAAACTGTGTATATCGATGTGTAGCATTTTATTTTGTTTTTAGATTATTAATAAGCAAGTCTGGTTTTGTGCTTGATTTTAATTATTTTCTCTGTTATCAAGTAAGTCGAATCTGCGATTCCCGTACGAACCTAAACTTGAATCTCTCACGATAGTTCTTTAATACGTTGTTGAAATTCCTATGGAATGACAATCGCATAGTTATTAATAAGTAATACTCAATTATTTAATATTTCTTCAATTTTTAGCCTCGTTTTTTCCAGGTGTAGCTGTCCGATTACTTTTTCCAGTTCGGGATAATTTTTCATCTCATCCCACGTGTTTGCAAATGCCGTTATATTCTCAATGCCTTTTTCGAGGCTGGCGATAAAATGAGGCTTTCTTTGGATCAGCCCTCTGAAGCCGTAGGCTCCCAATACCTGAAGAAACCTCATCATCTGAACCGGCTTTACCGAATTTTTTAGTTGATTCCTGGCTCCCTGATCTTCAAATTGTTGAATATAAAACTCCACCATTTCCTTTTTAAAGTCTTCAGGAAAACCGGCTTTGGCCTGGAAAAGAAAAGAGATGACATCATACATCAGCGGACCTTTCATTGCCGACTGGTAATCGATGAAAGAAACCTTATCCTTATCATTCACCATGATATTCCTGGACTGGAAATCCCGGATCATCAACCCTTTCGGTTCAAGGCTTTCAATGACGTTGACAATGCTTTTGAATTCTTTGAGTAAGGTTGATTTATGGTATTCCAGCTCAAGGACATCCGCCACAAAATTTTTAAAGTAATATAAATCGTGGGTTACCGGAAGTTCGTCATAACTTTCATATTCAAAAGTTCGGGTAAAATCTATTTCATTTTGGGTTAAAACCTGTAACCGGTACAATTGTTCCAGCGTCTGCCGGACCAAAGATTTTACACGGCTAGAAAGTCCTTCTCCGGTAATAATATCGGAAAGTGTCTGCTCTCCTAGGAATTCCTGGATGTACATTTTCCGTTCTTCGGAAACGGTAAATATTTCCGGAGTGTTCAGCTTTAAACGTGAAAAGACATCCGAATAATACAGGAAGCTTTCGTTTTCCTGAATATTATCATTGCAGGTAACGATGTATTTTTCAGTTCCGGCTGCTGCCAGAAAATTAACTCTTGCAGAACCGCTTTGAGCCAAAGCGAAAAAAACAGAAGCTGATGTATTTGTATAATTTTCAAAAAATTGTTGGGCGTATCCGGAAATCATAGGTGAAACAAAGATAGTAATTTACGGTTAATTTCTATCTTTGCAGTATGTTAAAGGATTTCAAACCGGTTTTGGGCATTTTGCTGCGTTTCATCATCATTTACCTGGTGCTGCTTTTTGCTTATCAGTTCTTTCTGAACTGTTTTCAGGGAAGCGGCCTTGATCCTTTTTCCCGGATGGTTGCAGAGCAGGTGAGCGGTATCCAGAATTCCATCGGCTTCCCTACGCAACTGTACGATGATGTAAAAGGCGAACAGGTATGGTTTTATGTAAAGCGGGAATATGTAACGCGCATGGTCGAAGGCTGCAATGCCGTATCGGTCATGATTCTTTTTGTGGCCTTTGTTTTTGCTTTTTATAAAGGTTCCGGGACTTTTCTTTTTGCACTTACCGGGTTAATCCTGCTGTATGTGATGAATCTGCTCCGGATTGCAGGCTTAAATATTGTTATGGCCGATTACAAACAATACGGGAAAATTTCACATGATTTTATTTTTCCGGCGATTATTTACGGAACGGTAGTGGCCCTGTGGCTGATCTGGATTAAATTTTTTGCCCTGAAAAGATGAAATTGCTCAGCTGGTTTTTAGTGGCCCTCGGAATATTGGGATTAATTGGTATCAGGGTACTGGAAGGCGATCTCTTTTATGATCCTTTCCTGGATTACTTCCATGAAGCCCGGAAGAACATCCCTTTTCCCGATTTTGAATGGGGAAAATTAATTGCCGGCCATCTTTTCCGGTTTATCTTAAATCTTTTTTTCTCCTGCCTGATCATTCATTTCTGGTTCAGAAACAGGCAATGGACCATCCAGGGAGCGCTTCTAATATCAATCATTTTTCTGATGACCTTCCCGATTTACCTGTATTGCATTTACAGCCGGCTTGAAGTCGGATACCTCTTTTCCTTTTACATGCGGCGGTTTGTGATCCAGCCTTTGATTCTGCTGCTGATTATCCCGATGTTTTATTACAGAAGACAAATTAATAGATTAAAAGAATATTAAAAAGCATTTTTTTTAATATTCTAAAATTATCTTTTATCCATATGCTTTTAAGTGTATAATGCTATCTGCATATGCTAACATGGTATATCATATTTCTAATTAGTATTTAGAATTCATTTTAAAAAAGTTTTAAAAAAAATGTCGTCAATTATTTGACGACAGATAAAATGTTATAATACTAGTAGCAATATCTATTACAAATTACAATACAAAAATGAGGACTATTAGGATCATCAAGATCTGTAGTAGGAGAGGATGGGTCCATCTCACATTGAGATTTTGAGCTATAGCATTTTGTCATACTGTTCCAAGCATTTATACATTCAGGAGTATAACCACCCTTAATTGATTTTAATCCTTCTCTGGAAAGTTTTTTTAAGTTTTTCATAGTTATGTAATAAATTTTGTAAAATATTTTCCTACTCTTTGTCAAGCTTTTCGGATACCGCTTTAATTTGTACTAAAATAATAAATTTTTCAATACGATGTGAAATTATTAAAATTTTTGTATAAATAATTTAATATCATTTTAAATTTTTTTAAGATGTTTCATTATACTGATTTTCTATTAGTAAAAGTTACATGAGTCTAATGAAATTTAATGTGGATATTATAAAACGAGTTAAAATTTTTTGCAACTTACAGGTAGATTTTTAGCAACTATAATATTTTATTCCGCCGTATGCTTTTCCACGTTGGTCACATTTTCCGGGGTCCAGGTTAGTCTTTTAACAAAATCTTTTTCACGGACCGTACATTCCGCGATCTGGCAGACCGGACAGGAAATGGGCTTGCAGTCATCCATATGGAAATTGAACTCGACACTTCTGTTTGTATTTTTAGCCAGGAGGATGATCATCTTCTCCATTTCGTTGTGGGCATCGCGGAGGCTGTAATACCAGGGTAGGGTAATGTGGGCGTCGATATGCAGGTTGGCGCCGAACTGCTGGATTTTCATGTTGTGGACATCGATCCACTCGGTGCGGCGGTTTTCTTCCAGGACTTTGATGATCTGGCTGAGCAATTCAGGATCCTGTTCGTCCATAATCCCGCTCAAAGACTTCCGGACAATCCTGTAGCCGACAAAAATGATGTAAAGCCCGAAAATAAGGGCAACCACCGAATCCAGCCAGTAAATTTTAGTGAAATAAACGACCATCAAACTGATCACTACCCCAAGGGTTGTTACGGTGTCGGACTGCAGGTGCTTTCCTGACGAGATCAACACCAGAGAATTTTCCGCCTTTCCTTTTTTAATGGAAATATAGCCCAGCAGGTAATTCACCACAGCTGTGGCAGCAATGATCCAGATTCCGAGATCAAGCTTGCTCAGGACTTTCCCGACAATTAGGCTGTTGATACCTTCATAAATGATCATAATCCCGGCTATGGCAATCAGGGCCCCTTCGATTCCGGAGGTTACAAATTCTACCTTTCCATGGCCGTACGGGTGGTCTTCATCCCTGGGCTTTGCGGCCAGATACAGGGAATATAATCCCATAAAAGCACTGACTACATTCACGATACTTTCCATTGCATCCGAGAAAACGGCATCGGAGTTCGTCAGTTTCCATGCCACGATTTTTCCGATAAAAAGGATGACCCCAAAAACGGCAATCAGTTTCTGAAAGGCCAGTTTATCTTTATTTTTATTCTGCTGAACGTTCATAGGTTTGATAAAAAAAAGAATCTCAATATTGAGACTCTTTTTAAATTTGTTAGTTTATACTAAGTTCTTTTCTACCAGGTATTCTGCAATTTGTACCGCATTGGTAGCGGCACCTTTCCGCAGATTGTCCGCCACAATCCAGAGATTCAGGGTCTTGGGCTGCGACAGGTCCCGCCGGATCCTGCCGACGAAAACCTCATCTTTCCCTTCGGAATACAGCGGCATCGGATATTCATTGTTTTTCACGTTATCCATCACCACGACACCCGGGGTTTCAGCCAGGATTTTCCGTACTTCATCCAGGTCGAATTCGTTTTCAAATTCAATATTTACGCTTTCCGAGTGGCCTCCCTGTACCGGAACCCTTACGGCCGTGGCCGTTAAATTGAACGTGTCGTCCCCTAAGATCTTTTTAGGTTCCTTCATCAGCTTGATCTCTTCTTTCGTGTAGTCGTCGTCTGCAAAAACATCGCAGTGCGGCAATGCATTTTTGAAGATCTGGTAAGGGTATACTTTTGCGGTAGATTCGTCGCCGCCGATTTCCCCGTTTAATTGGTCAACCGCTGCTTTACCGGTTCCTGTAACGGACTGGTAGGTGGAAACGATCACCCTTTTAAGATCATATTTTTTATTCAACGGTCCCAATACCATCACCAGCTGAATGGTGGAACAGTTCGGATTGGCGATGATCTTGTCTTCTTTCGTCAGTACGTCCGCATTGATTTCCGGAACCACCAGTTTCTTGTCGGGATCCATTCTCCAGGCTGAAGAATTGTCGATCACCGTGGTTCCCGCTTCTGCAAAAAGTGGGGCAAATTCCAGGGAAGTTCCGCCTCCGGCAGAGAAGATCGCGATATCGGGTTTGGCAGCTATAGCGTCTTTCATGCTTACAATCGTAAATTCTTCCTGTTTATACTTCACCTTATTGCCAACGGATTTTTCGGATGCTACCGGAATCAGTTCGGTGATCGGGAAGTTTCTCTCCTCGAGAACTTTAAGCATAACCTGTCCAACCATTCCTGTTGAACCTACTACAGCTACTTTCATTGATTTAAATAAAAATTGTTTTGTTAAAATATATTTATGCCCCGAAGACTCTGGCCCACGGGAACGCGAATGCAAATAAACCTACGGCGATTAACCCCATAATCACTACCGCCAGGGTAATGGTAGGGTTTGTTTTTACTTTTTTGTTAACGACCGTCATCAGAACCGCGGCGATCAGCATCGAAAACGGGTGTTCTACATATTGGAATCTTGAGTAAGAATCGCTCATCAGAGTTCCAGCAGATAATGCGGCTTTAACGCCTGGCGATACGATAAGTAGAATAATTCCCGCTATAAACTGCACATGGAAGAAGATCATCGTAAAAAGGGTAATCTTTTTCAGAAACTTATTCACCTTCCCGCTGTAGCCGAACATCGTCGTTAAAAGGGCAATCACAAACAAGGTCACCAAAAGGATTTCCAGATATCCGATTCCCTTATGCGCATTAAGCAAAATGTTGTAAAATTCCATAATCTATTTTTTGTTTTTTAAAGTACACAAAGATAACAAAAAATCCCGGCGAAATGCCGGGATGCATAGGTATAAAATCTAATGTTTTTATATTGATTAGAATCTATAAGAAAGAGATGCTGCCCAAGTTCTTCCGAATCCGAAATAAACATTGTTGCTAACATCTAAGCCTTTATAGAAGTTCTTAGGATTTGCATTGTAAGCGTCTAACAATGCTTGTGCCTGCTCACTGGTATTTGTAGCAGTTTTGAAATCTGAGAATGTTTTCTTCACTGATGATCTCAAATCTGAAATATAGGTAGTATCGAATAGGTTATAGATATTTGCCGTAACTATTAGTCTGCTACCATTATTCAAATTGAATGTATAAGATGCTCCTACATCAGTTAAATTATAAGAAGGTGCTTGCAAAGATCCTTTTTCAGCTCTAGCAGCTGGAATATTCCCGTCTCTAATTATAAAACTATTATTGATGCTGAATGTTCCGTATAAATTGTCATAATATCTCCAAGTTCCGAAAATATCTAGATTTTTAACTGGCTTCACTGTGGCTCCCAAAGCAGCTGTTGTTTGTGCAGCGTCTCCTACCTTTAATCCATCCAATGCCAGGGTAACTTCATCTTTTCCATTCGTAGTGATTGGGTCTCCATTTACATTAGCAATTCTTCCTGTTGGATTATTCTTGTATTTCCAGTTTCCGATAGATAGCATTCCATTAAATTCCAACCAGTTTAACGGTTTATAAAATGTTTCTAATTCAGCACCCATATGCACTTCTCGTACACCGGTCAAACTTGCAGTACCATTGGTACCGGTAGTATTATCAGGGTTGATGTAAGTAATGCCTGTAATACGAACAAATCGATCTTTCCAATCTGTATAATAAGCATTCACATTAGCTCTGAATTTCCCACTTTTAAATCCATAACCAACTTCAGCAGATGATATTTTTTCGTTTCTTAAATCTTTGTTTTCGATTTGTTGATACAAAGAACCGAATGTTTTTGTTGGTAAGTTGTAAGGGAAAATAGCATTCTGATTCGGCTGTTTGGAATAAACACCAAGATTTACGAAAACGTTATGCTGTTCGTCAATATTGTAATTAACACCGGCTTTTGCATTATATCCGAATCTGAATTTTTGCTCTGTCGTCCGGCTAACTTCTTGTCCTTGTTGTAGATGGCTTGCTACCAAAGTATTGACGCCATTAATTACCGCATACAGATCTTGCGTACCTACCCAGTTGTCAATTCTTTGATTACTTTGCTCAGAAGCTGAACCTTGAACAAACGCTGAAATTTTATCGTTTGTATATTCCAATTGTCCAAATACCCCTCCCCAAAGAACTTTACCATCATAATTTCTATAGACAATCTGTGATTTATCTTTTACTGCAGCTGCAAATGGGTTTGCCGGAGGTGTTGGCTCGTATGCCTGCGTAACAGTATAATATGGATATTGATTAAAGTTTCCGGCTTCTCTATATTCTCTATTTCCTAAGAAACCTGTTACAAGACCTGGATGATATCCATAATAGTACCTGGCGTCTAAACCTAAGGAGAAATTCCAGTTATCATTTACCTTGTGTTGGAAATTAGACAAAACTCCGTACCAGTCATGTGAATTTATACTTGCTCTTCTGGTAATACCATTAGAAGTTGTACCAATAAAAGGGGTTTTATTGTTTGCCCCGAAATCAGCTACGGTTTGTCCCGTATTCCAAGCATAAATATCATCAAAACGAATTAGGCCATCTGCTGTTTTTGGCAAAGCGTTAATCCCCTTTCCGTTGATGGAACCTAAAATTCCGGTTCCTCCTCCTCTACCCCAAGATGCATATCCCACAGTAGATAATTTTGATTTTTCAGAAATATTCCAGTCCCAGTTGATTGATGCAACCGGTTTGCTATAGAAATTTACACTTTGTGAATATTGTTCTCCATTCAGATAACCCCAGTTAGAATTATATCTTCTGTTTGGTTTATCAGACAAAACACCATCTAATCTTCCATCACCCATATCCAAATCAGTGGCGATGGTATTATTAAAGGTTTGATTATGCCACTGTGGAGCTCCTGTAAAGGTAAATTGGAAATCATGCTTCTGATTTGGCTGGAAGCCTAAAGCGAAATAATAATTATATGCCTCAAAATCTGAACCATCAATGTACATTGCTCCGGCTGTCCTGCTCATCAAGAATGACGTAGACCAGCCTTTAGCGGATTTTCCTGTATTATACGAAAATAAAGTTTTAAGATAGCCATCATTACCAAGACCTACTGTAACGTTACCTTCTCTTTTTTTATCCGCAGCTCTTGTAATAATATTAATTGTTCCCCCAACAGAGGCAATTGCTAATTTTGAAGCTCCTAAACCTCTTTGTATCTGCATCGCAGAAGTGACATCAGAAAGTCCGGCCCAGTTAGACCAATACACAGTACCGCCTTCCATATCATTAACGGGAACTCCATTAATCATTACAGCAGTATTGGAAGTATCAAAACCTCTTACATTCAAACGTCCATCTCCAAAACCACCGCCGCCTTTTGTTGCATAAACGGAAGGAGTTGAAGCTAAAATCTCAGGAAATTCCTGGTTACCCAATCTTTGTACGATCTGTGCTTCTTTGATTGTAGAAACAGCTACCGGAGTCTTTCTCTCTTTAGCAATATCGGCAACTCCTGTAAGTACAACTTGCTCAATGTCTTTGGATCTTGTGTCTTTCACGGTATCCTGAACCTGTTGAGCATAATAAACGCTTGCCGTGGATAAGGTAATTATCGCAGTAAGCATTGATTTGTTGATTAATTTCATAATCGTTAGTAATAGTTAGATTAAATTTTCTGCAAAATTGAGGAAATATATTTTAACTAATATTAACTGTATGTTAATTTTTAACCATTCTTGATAAGGTATAAATTTCTGATTTACAATGCATTGAATAATAATCGAGATTCCGTATGAAAAAAATCACATTATTGAATTTTTAACAGAATATGCTTATTTTTATTGAAAATTCAATCCCTATTTAACGGCTTTCAGGCTTAAATCCATATTGTCCGCAGAATGGGTAAGGGCTCCCGCAGAGATGTAGGTGACGCCTGTGGAAGCAATTTCTTTCAGCTGTTCGCGGGTAATTCCACCCGATGCTTCGGTTTCGCAGCTGCCGTTGACAAGTTTCACCGCTTTTTTCATGGTCTTCACATCCATATTGTCTAGCATAATACGGTCGACTTTTGCATTGATGGCTTCCTGTACTTCTTCAAGGTTTCTGGTTTCAACCTCTATTTTCAGTTTTTTCTTATTTTTCTTGATATAATCTTTGGCCATCTTTACCGCATTGGTAATGCTTCCGTTGTAATCGATGTGATTGTCTTTCAGCATGATCATATCATACAGCCCGTAACGGTGATTGGTACCGCCGCCGATGGCCACCGCCCATTTTTCACAAACCCTGAAGTTCGGCGTGGTTTTCCGGGTATCCAAGAGCTTTGTTTTGGTTCCCACCAACCTGGAATCCCAGTCATGGGTCAGTGTTGCAATCCCGCTCATCCGCTGCATGCAGTTCAGCACCAGCCTTTCCGTAGAAAGAATCGACCTTGCGCTTCCGGTTACAATAAAGGCAACATCACCAACTTTTACAGCATCTCCATCTTTTACGAAGGTTTCAATCTTCAAATTTTTGTCAAAAGTTTTAAAAATAATTTCAGCCAGTTCAACTCCGGCAAGAATACAATCCTGTTTTACCAGAAGCCTGGCACTTTGTTCCAGGTCTTTAGGGATGGTGGAAAGGGTAGAGTGGTCGCCATCCTGGATGTCTTCTTCCAGAGCGTTTTTAATAAATTGTTTTAAGACTTTATCAGTAACGTAAGCCGGTCTTTTCATTGGTATGTTTTTAAGCTAAATCTTTATTATAAAACGCCCCCTTATTCTCTGTCATTTCCATGGATTGGGTAATGATGAGGTGCGCCACCGTAGTTAAATTCCTTAATTCCGATAATTGCGGGGAGAGAATGGAGTAGTGGTAGATTTCATCCACCGCCGCTGCAATTTCCTGATGTTTCTGCAAGGCCATGTTCAGACGGCGGTTGCTTCGTACGATACCTACCAGGTCGCTCATCATTTCCTGAAGCTGTTTCCTGAGGTATGAAACGATCACCATTTCATCCATGATTTTCATGCCTTCTTCATCCCATTCCGGAACCGCTTTCAGATCGTCGAAGTTAAAATTGTTTTCTTTCAGAAGTTCTACGGTCTTCATCGCCGCATTATGGCCGAAAACAAGACCTTCGAGTAAGGAATTGGAAGCCAGTCGGTTTGCTCCGTGAAGCCCTGAGTTCGTACATTCTCCCACGCCAAACAGGTTTCTGATGGAAGACTGTCCGTCCCGGTCGACTTCGATTCCGCCCATTAAGTAATGGCAGGCAGGAACCACGGGAATCAGCTGGATGAAAGGATCAATGCCTTCGTCTTTGCATTTTTTATAAATATTGGGAAAATGTTCCAGGAATTTTTCGCGGTTCATTTCGCGGCAGTCCAGTCCTACATATTCGTCACCGGTAATTTTCATTTCAGCATCAATGGCTCTGGCAACAATGTCCCTGGAAGCAAGCTCTTCACGCTCATCGTATTTATGCATGAATTTTTCGCCTCTTTTGGTCCGGAGTCTCGCACCGTCACCGCGGACGGCTTCCGAAATAAGGAACAGCATCCCGTCAATCTTGCTGTATAAAGCCGTCGGATGGAACTGGTAGTACTGCATATTGGAAACTTTCCCTTTGGCTCTGGCTACAAATGCGATTCCATCTCCGGTAGCAATGGTCGGGTTGGTGGTATTCTTGTATACATGTCCGGCCCCGCCGGTGGCTACCAAAGTAATCTTTGAGGTGATTTTTTTTATCTTTTTAGACTTTTCATCCAGGATATAGGCTCCGTAGCAATGGATGTCGCCTTCGTTCAGTTCTTTTCCGGGAACATGGTGCTGCGTGATGATATCAATCACATAATGATGGTCCAGGATCTCAATGTTTTCACTTTTATTAGCTGTTTCCAGTAAGGCCCTTTCGATCTCAAACCCGGTAATGTCTTTGTGGTGCACGATTCTGTTCTCGGTATGCCCGCCTTCTCTTCCCAATGCAAATTCTCCGTTTTTCATGTCGAAATTCGCGCCCCATTCCACGATCTCGTTAAATCTTGCAGGGGCTTCCGTAACCACCATTTCCACCACGTCGCGTTTGTTTTCGCCGTCTCCGGCACGCATGGTATCTTCAATGTGTTTCTGGAAATTGTCATTTTTAGAATCCGTCACTACCGCAAGGCCGCCCTGGGCGTATTTGGTATTGCTTTCGTCTTCATCCGATTTTGTTACGATGATTATTTTGGCATCAGGAAGCTGCTCAGAAATTTTTATGGCATAAGAAAGTCCCGAGATTCCGGAACCGATTACTAATACATCCGCTTTTATCATATCCTTGGTTTAAGACAAAATGTCTAAATAATTAAATAAATTTAAACAATTTTTCGTTTGGTTTTCTCACTTTTTTCATGTGCTGAAAATGATCTTCCTCCGAACGGTAGCCTAATGCAAGGGTAACGCTTGCTTTTTCGGTTTCAGGGTTGATGTCCAGAATTTCTTCAATCAGTTCCTGTCGGAAGCCTTCCATCGGGCAGGTGTCTACATTTTCAATTGCTGCGGCATACATGAGGTTTGCCAGAACGATGTAAGCCTGTTTTTCTGCCCAGCTGAAAATTTCATCTTGAGTCTTTTGGTTAATATGTTGATTGATGCTGTTTTTAAAAAGATCCAGTTTTTCCAGAGGCGTGTCCCTTACTTTGGAAATATGCCTGAAATACGCGTTGATGTAATGGTCGTCCACCTTTTTTTTAGCCACGATAACGATCAGATGGGAGCAGGTGGAAATCTGCGACGGATTGTAAAAAGCCGGGATTAATTTCTTCTTCATTTCCTCACTTTCCACAATCAGGATTTCATAAGGCTGAAGACCGAGGGAGCTCGCGGATAATTTCCCCGATTCAAGAATATTATGCAATATTTCCTGAGGGATGGTACCGTTGTTAAATTTTTTTACAGAATATCTTCTGCTTAAAGCTTCCAAGTAATTCATAGGACAAATTTAATCATTGACTGCGAATTAAGTAAGCATAAAAGAAAATATCTTATTCTAAATTAAGGGAACCCGAAGCGGAAATTGAATTTACAGGCTGGAAGAAGAAAGCCGGAGACCGGAAGTTATCACATATTACTACGACAATCTATATTTTGAAGTATCAATGGTATTGCCTGTTAATCCGGCAAAAAAAAGATCACCCCGGAATAAATCCGAAGTGATCCTTTCATATATAGGGAATGGTTATTCTGTTAATCTCTGTTTTTCACCAGAATCCATCCGGAATATTTGACCGGCGTATTCTTTTTGTCATTTTCATTCCAAGAGACGGAATACCAGTAGTTTCCGGTAGATACTTTTCTTCCGCCCACGGTTCCGTCCCATTTGTAACGGTTGGATTTGTCAGCTTCATGAATTTTTGCCCCGTACCGGTCATAGATATTGAAAATCAGGTTTTTCTTTCCGGCAAGGGCGGAATAATCGATGACATCATTTACTCCGTCACCGTTCGGAGTAATCACATTGATGAGGTTCGGGACTACGATGGTAACGGTAATCGGATCGCAGTCGTACGCATCCTTTACATATACCTGGCTGTCTCCTCTCGGCACATTTTTGAATTCATTGGAATCCTGCCAGTGAATGTTGTCCATGGAATATTTGTAAGGAGCGGTTCCCCCGTTGGCATATACCGTCACCGTCGTGTTGGAAATGTCGATACTGGTAATGGCAGGCTGTTCGGCAGCATATACTTTTACCGTCTGTCTCGCGGTACAGTTTCCGGTCTTCAGGTCTACCCAATAGGTTCCTACGGTTACGTTACTGATGCTTTGGCCGGTAGCACCGGTACTCCATTTGTAAGAGGTGAATCCAGGTCCTGCATCCAGGGTAGTGGTATCCTCCATACAGATGATCTTATCCTCCAGGATGGTGGAGAAAACCTGCGGAATAACGATCAGGGTAACTTTAGCGATGGCATAGCAGCCGTTGGTATTGGTTACTTTTATATAGGCCGTTCCGTTCGGGGACGTATAAGTGCCCGGTGTCGGGATCGGGTTGGTGCCGTTCTGTGCATCCGTTAATGAGGGGAAATAGGTTTTCGTTCCCGGCTGAGCAGAGACCGGAGCGGTAGTCAGGTCAAATACGCCGGTAGACGGGTTGGCAGCCATGGCACAGGTTCTTAAGGTAGCGTTCTGTACCATCACAACCGGCGCGATGGTAAGGGTAATATCGGCAACATCCGTACAGCCCTGAGGCGTGGTTACCAGGGCATAAATGGTAGCGGCCGGTGAGAAAAATGCCGAAGGATTGGCAATCGGGTTGATATGGTTATTCAGGTCGTACATGGAATTGTAAAACACCGCCGTACTTCCCGGAACTGAAGATACCGCTGCATTGGTAAGATTGAAAACCGCACCGCCTGCATTGTCATTATTACAGCCGGTCAGCGTGGCATCGGTAGCTGCAAACGGGCTTGGATTAAGGACGATTTTTCCGTCTCCGTTATCGCAAAGCGTAGATGAAGGATCTTTTACAACAACGGTTATGGTCGTTATACCTGCAGGGTAAACGTAATTTGAAGGATTGGTAATCGGTGTACCTCCGGGTCCTAAATAGGTAAATACATAGTTGGCCGGATTGGTAACAAACTGGTTCTGGAAAGAAGTTAAATTTACCGTTCCGCTGCCTGTTGCAGGATTTGAACAGACGAAAGGGGTAATGGTATTGGTAAGGATGGGAACCTTATCGATATAGATTTTAGCATTTTTAATCGAATGTCTCGCGCTGGCCCCTCCTGTAGCAGCAGAAAACCCGAAATAGCCGGTCGTCATACCGACAGCACCTCCGGAAGCGGTAAACGCCTGGTCTACCAGAACCACACCATCCAGCTGGATTTTGATATTCCAGATATTCGGATTCAAAGGATCTATCGTTCCGTTTACGATTACATGCCTGTAAGTGGATCCTACAAAAGGCTGTGTAGGATTCAGGTCGGCGGTGTGGAAAGTGCTTCCCGCAGTATTGTTGTATTCGATATTGTTGTTTCCTACGGGTAAATTATTGGTACCGTAAAGAACGTGGATTTTGCTCATCTGGCCTTCCGTGGAATTGTTGAAAATATCAAAACCCACCATCAGTCCGTTGGCATTGGACGGAATACCCAGACCGCCGCCGCCGGTAAAGCCGGTCGGAGGATTGCTCAGATACCAGAAGGTAAAGCCGTCACCGCGGCCGTAAGTGGTGGTTCCGTTTCCGTCGATCCTGAAATCGAATTCTACTTTCCATTTGTCGCAGTATTTCAGATTGATGGGCGTCGATAGTTTTACCACTCCGAACTGGCTGGTAAGATCCTGGGTGAGCTGTATAAAGTCGGTATTTACCGTAGCATTGGAAACGAGATCCCATCCCGTTGTATTTACCGGATTTCCGGCAAGCTGATATGTCTGGGCCGAAAATTTTCCGCTGAAGCAGAGAAAAATGATAAAAAAATTAAGGAGTAAATGTTTTTTCATTGGAGCAGGTTGGCTGATGATTAAAATGATCAATAATGACAGCATCATGTCTTTTCAAGAACACGGGTCTTTTCAAAATTTGGAGTGAAAATGGTGATGATCCATTTTGCATCTGAAAGTGGAGGCATGGAAATAAAAAAGACCACTCCGGTAAGAGTGATCTTTTGTGTGTATTATTCCCGGTTTTTTACCAATACCCAACCGTTGTAAGACGTTTGCGTATTGTTTTTGTCATTTTCGTTCCAGGTGATGGTGTACCAGTAAGTGCCGGTCATTATTTTTTTGTTACCGGAAGTTCCGTCCCATTTGAAGTCTCTGATTTTATTGGCTTCATAGAGCTTGTTTCCGTATCGGTCATATACCGTAAATACCAGGTTTTTCTTGTAGGCTAAAGCTGAGTAATCGATAAAGTCGTTTACATTATCTCCGTTTGGCGTAATGGCATTGATCAGGTTCGGAACCGTGATCTGGACGCGGATCGGTGTACAGTTGTAGGAGTCTTTAACATACACTGTCACTTCGCCTCTCGGAAGCCCGGTAAATACATTGGAATCCTGCCATTTTATTCCGTCGAGAGAATACTGGAAAGGTCCTTTTCCTCCTTTTACATTAATGGTAATGGTGTTGTTGCTGATATCGATGCCTGAAATTACCGGCTGGGCAGCAACGTTCACCTTAACGGTCTGCAAAGTCGTGCATCTCCCCGTTTTCAGTTGTACCCAGTATTGTCCCGGGGCAATATTCTGGATGGCCTGGGTGGTTGCTCCCGTGCTCCACAGGTAAGTGTCAAAGCCAGGTCCTGCATCCAGGCTGGTTTTGGCATCGATACAGATGGTTTTGTCTTTCAGGACGGAAGAATAGACCGGAGGTAAAACCTTCAACGTTATTTTCACGATCACGAAGCAATTCGTCACATTGGTAATTTTTACATACACCGTTGATGAGGTGGCAATATAGGCTTGAGGGTTAAGGATTTCATTGGTCCCGGCCAAAGCATCCGCCTGGGTTTTAAAATATTGCTTCACTACTCCCGTAGCTGAAGTCACATTCGCCTGTGTAAGGTTGAATAAAGCGGTCGTGGGAGCAGCATCAATATAGCAGGACTCTATAAGGGCATCCTGCGAGGCGATCTGCGGATAAAAAGCAAGGGTGATAGGAGCGGAACCCTGACAGCCCTGAGGAGTCGTCACTTTTACATAGACGGTTCCGGCTGCCGAAACATAAGCTGTCGGATTGGTAATTTCATTGGTGCCTGCATTAAGGTTGGCCAGCGTCGTATAAAACTTCTTGGTAGAACCGGCCGGTTCGTTTACATTGGCCAGCGTCAGGTTGAAAGTGGCCGTTCCTGCATTATTGTTGTTACATTGGGTAAGGGTAGCGGCAGTTGCCGTAAATGGAGATAAGGTCAGCAGGATTTTGCCGTCCGGATTATCACATAAAAGCCCTGCGTTGTCTTTAATCCGTACCGAAACCGTCGTGTTTCCGCTGAACTGGAAATTCGTAGGGTTGGTAATCGGTGTTCCGCCAACGCTGTAGGTAAAGGTATAGTTTGCCGGATTGGTCACAAATTGGCTCTGAAAAGTCGTTAAATTGATAGTTCCCTGTCCGTTGGAGGGATTCGGGCATACACTTGCCGAAACGGTAGGCTGGGCAATGGAAACCTTGTCTGTGAAAATTTTGGCATTTTTAATCGAGTGTCTGGCACTTGCCGCTCCGGTAGAGGCGGAAAATCCAAAATAGCCCTGGGTCATTCCGACGGCCGCTCCCGAAGGGGCAAACGATTGGTTGACCACCGTATTTCCGTCGATCTTAATGCTGATGATCCAGTTGGCCGGTATTGCGGGATCTACCTGCCCAAGTACTTCCACATGCTTGTAGGTGGCCCCTACAAAGGGCTGGGTCGGGTTAAGGTCTGCCGTATGGAAGGTACTGCCGGGCGTATTGTTGTATTCAATATTTGATCCGGCTGTATTGTTGGTTCCGTAAAGAACGTGCACTTTGCTCATCTGTCCTTCGGTACTGTTGTTGAAGATATCAAATCCCACCATTAGTCCGGTAGAGTTGGCAGGAATCCCTAAACCGCCCCCTGCAGTGTAAGCAGCTGGAGGATTGGCCAAGTACCAGAAAGCAAAACCGTCACCGCGCCCGTAGCTGGTGGTTCCGTTTCCATCGATTCTGAAATCGAATTCCACTCTCCATTTATCACAGAATTTAAGATTGATGGGAGCGTTTAACTTGATACCGCCCACCTGGGAAGTTTGATCGGCAGTAAGCTGGATGAAATCGGTGTTAACGACTGCTGAAGGAACTATATCCCATCCTGTAGTTACAACAGGGTTGCCGGTCAGCTGATAGGTTTGGGAAGAGAATTTTCCTACAAAACAGGAGAGAAGCAGGATAAAACAAGCCAATAGTTTTTTATTCATATGATATGATACTTAAAATTAGACTTGCCAAAGATATTAAATCCTAACCAATAAATACGTATTCAATGTTAATTTTGCCGGAAAGGATGGGTATTCATCAAAAAATGATAAGTTTAAGGAGTAAATAATGAAAATTTTCGATCGGGATGGTAGGTGGCGGTTTTAAAAGGATGACAGAACCTGAAGAGGGAAGCCGGATACTGGAAGTATTTATGGATATCATACCGGAGAGCTGGAGCTTTTCCATGGTATGTTTCTTATCGTATAAAGGAATTTTTATTTAAAATTATTAAATTACCACTTTCTCCTTTTCTTCTTCAATGATCTAAGATAATATGAATTTAACGTTCCAGCCTATATTAACTTGTTTAATTAATTAAAAAATAAAATTTAATGCTATTCAGTCATGATTTTAAATAAAATACTTTCAGATCGAACGACAAGAGATTCAGCTGATTATTAGAACCTCTGATTATACTTTTAACAAAAGTAACTTCCAGCATCCGGCATCTCTCTTCCAGCCTTACGATGACATTTCTACATTGAGCCCACATTAAATAGAATTTCCTTTAATAGATTGACAAAACCTTCGTTTGATCATCAAGGCCTTAGACCGTAATTCTGACAAGAGAAACTTGCCGCATCCAGCTTCCAATCTATTAATCCGGGTTCCTCTATGAGTTCACGTTGAATAGTATCAAATTCAATTTAAAATAAAGTATTGCTTTCCTGATTTTCGAAATAGGCATCTGTTTCCAGATCCGGTGAAGCCGCTGCTGCTACAGCCAGTTTATCGCACAGCTCATTTTCAAAATGCCCGGCATGTCCCTTGATCCAGTGCATCTCAGGCTTATGGAGATTGTAAAGGATTGCGAATTTCTGCCACAGATCCGGATTTTTTACGTTTTTCCAGCCCCGTCTGATCCATCCGGCAAGCCAGTTCTGATTGATGGCATCCGCTACATATTTGCTGTCTGTGTAAACATGGATGTCGTTGTCAGGGGATTTCAATTTTTCCAGTGCCGTAATGACTGCCAGCAGTTCCATCCGGTTGTTGGTGGTTTTGCGGAAGCCTTTGGAGAATGTTTTCTGGTAATTTTTTTCAGGAACGCGCATGAGAATTCCATATCCGCCTTTTCCGGGATTTCCGCTGCATGCTCCGTCGGTATATATTTCTATTCTCATGTCAGGTTATGGCTAAAGCTAAATTTTAGTTTAATTATTTAACCTTATTTAAAAAGGAAAATCATCATCGTCATCAAAATCATTCATGGAAGAACCGGAAAGTTTTGAGCTGTCCGGCAGGTCGAAAGCTGCTCCCGGCTGAATGGTGGTTTTGATCTTGTCGAAACCGCTCGGCTCTCCGCTTAATCCGCCGGCAGAACCATATCCCATCGATCCGCCGCCGCCATCGAATGCCATCTCGATGTCGGCAAATTTTGCAAAGTGTTTCAGGAACGATAGCCGTACATCGGCAGTGGCTCCGTTTCTGTGCTTGGCAATAATAAGCTCGGCCTGGTTTTCCGTTGAGGTTTCCTGTCCTTCATCATCATTGTCCCATACGGTAATTTTATAATATTCCGGTCTGAAGATAAAGGATACGATATCTGCATCCTGCTCGATCGCTCCGGATTCCCTGAGGTCGGAAAGCTGAGGCCGTTTTCCGGGACGGGTTTCCACACTACGGGAAAGCTGCGAAAGGGCAATTACAGGAACATTCAGTTCTTTGGCAATAGCCTTTAAGGAACGCGAGATCATGGAGATTTCCTGTTCCCGGTTTCCCGCACCTTTTCCACTGCCGCCCCCTGCGGTCATCAGCTGAAGGTAATCGACCATGATAATCCTTACCCCATGCTGCATCACCAGTCTCCGGCATTTTGCCCGGAAGTCGAAGATGGAAAGGGAAGGGGTCTCATCGATGTATAACGGTGCGTTTTCAAGTTCGGATACGTTGGAGAACAGCCTCTGCCATTCTTCATCGTCCAGTGTTCCTTTTCTGAGCTTTTCCGAGGAAATCCTGGTTTCGGAAGCAATCATCCTGGTAATCAGCTGTACCGAGGCCATCTCAAGTGAAAAAAGCGCCATCGGGATTTTATGGCCGACCGCAATATTCCGCGCCATGGAAAGCAGGAATGCCGTTTTCCCCATCGCCGGACGTGCCGCAATAATAATAAGGTCGGAATTCTGCCAGCCTCCGGTTTCTTTATCCACATCACGGAATCCGGAAGGTACTCCGGAAAGCCCTTCTTTATCTTTCAGCGACTTAATGGTGTCGATAGCCTGCTTTACCAACGAGTTGGCCGTATCGAACCCCTTCTTAATGGTTCCGTTGGTAATTTCAAAAAAGGACTGCTCGGCTTTATCCAAAAGTTCAAAAACATCGGTAGATTCTTTGTAAGAAGCGTCGATTACATTGGCTGATACGTTAATCAGGCTTCGTAAAATATATTTTTCAAGGATGACCCGGACGTGGTACTCGATGTGGGCCGATGAGCTTACTCCCATGGTCAGATCGATAATATAGGCATCTCCGCCGGCAAGGTTCAGCCGTTCCTCTTTTTTCAGCGCCTGAATAATCGTCATTAAATCGACCGGCTGGTTGCCTTCGTATAATTTCAGGATGGTAGAAAAAATTACCTGATGTCGCGGATCATAAAAAACCTCCGGAGTCAGCAAATCGATGGAATGGTCAAGCCCTTTTTTATCAATTAAAAAAGTTCCGATAACCAGCCTTTCGAAGTCCAGCGCGTTGGGCGGCATTTTCCCGTCGGCAATAGAGAGTTCTTTTGCAAAGTTTCCGTTCGTCAATGTAGATAATGTTTCTTTCTGCGCCATAATTCTGCAAAGATAGTTTTTTTGAAAATTGAATTAAAAATAGTATTCAACAATTTATAAACACAATTTGAAGCGGATTTATTGCAGGAAAGGGATTAAGTCGATGTGCAAAAAAAATCACCTCAAAAACTGAGGTGATGATTATCTGAAAATAATGAGTTCCTTTTAATTGATATTTTTTACCAATACCCAACCGCTGTATTTCGTTTCGGTATTGTTTTTATCACTTTCAGTCCAGGTAATGGTATACCAGTAGGTGCCGGTTAAGATTTTCTTCCCGTTGGAAGTTCCGTCCCAGGTATAATTCCTGATTTTGTCTGCTTTGTAGATCATGTTTCCATACCGGTCAAAAACTGTGAAAACGAGATTTTTCTTATAAGCCAGGGCAGAATAATCGATATAATCGTTTTTATTGTCCCCATTCGGTGTGATGGCATTCAGAAGATTCGGTACCGTTACCTGAACGCTGATCGGGTTACAGTTGTAAGAATCCCTAACATACACTTTGTTTTCTCCTCTCGGAAGACCGGTGAAAACATTGGAATCCTGCCAGTTGGTGCCGTCCAGTGAATATTGGTAAGGACCTTTTCCGCCGTTAGCCGTTACCGTAAATGAGTCATTGTTGATTTCAATATTGGTAATAACCGGCTGCTCTGAAGCATTGACTTTCACTTCCTGCAGTGTCCAGCATTTTCCTGTTTTCAGTTTTACCCAGTAAGCGCCTGCTCCTACATTGGTGATGGACGAAGTCGTTGCGCCGGTGCTCCACTGATAAGCATCGAATCCGGGACCTGCATCCAGGGTCGTTTTATTTTCAATACAGATGATCTTATCTTTAAGAACATTTGATTTTACCGGAGGAAGGACTTTAAGGCTGACTTTAGCAATCGCATAGCAGCCCTGGATGCTGGTTACTTTTACATAAGCAACCCCTGTGGTTGAAATATAAGTATCCGCATTCAGGATTTCATTGGTTCCTGCTACCGCATCGGCCAGAGTCTTGTAATATGTTTTTATAACGCTGGTTTGAGAAGTTACATTTACCTGAGTCAGGTTGAATGCAGCATTGGTAATGTTGGATTCAATATAACACTCTTCCACGCTGGCATCATTCACGACAACTACGGGGAAGTACTCCAGTTTGATCTGGTTATACCCGGTACAGCCCTGTGGCGTTCTTACTTTTACATAAACCGTTTTCGGTGCAGCAGCAGTATAAGCAGCAGGGTTGGTGATCTCATTGGTTCCTGCATTCATATCCACAACCGTAGGATAATATTTTTTCGTAACGTTGGTGGAGGTAGGATACACATCCGGTGTCGTCAGGTTGAAGACTCCGGTTCCGGCGCTGTTGTTGTTACAGGCATTTACCGTAGCCGCAACTACCGTTAACGGTGGCAGGAACTGCAGGGTGATTTCACCGGTTCCCACACAACCTTCGCTGGTAACGATTTTTACATAAACTTTTTTCGGTCCCGATGCATAAGACGAAGGCGTCGTAATCTGGTTCGTACCGGCGTTAAGATCCGCCATCGTCGGGTAATAGGTTCTTGTTACGTTGGTCGGACCATAGACGTTTGCCGAGTTCAGATCGAAATAGCCGATCCCTGTGTCATCATAATTACAGGCGGTGATGGTGGCATTGTTGACCACAATATTCCCCGATCTGAATTTGAACTTCCCGATCTGGAAACAGCCGTTGATCGGATTGGCAGGGTTTGCTGGGTCTGTGTATTTAAGCCTGTAATAATAAACGGTTGTAGCATTCACCATAATCGGAGTGGTAATCGGTGCATTTCCTGTGATGGCATCATTACTGGTCAGGTGATACGTTACGGTGAAGTTCGGGTTATTATTGATGATTCCTGCAGATAATGTGCTGAAATCAAACATCGTCGGTAAGGCACATTTCAGGATCTCATTCGGATCGGCCGGATTAGCCGCCGGTGTACCCGGTGTAATGAAAGGATTCGGCGTCAGTGCAGGATTTGTAAAGGCCGAAGTTAAAGTAGCGGTACCTCCCCACGTCATAGAGAAGGCCAAAGCTGCATTGGCACCGGACCAGTTGTCTACAATAAGATAATAGGTTTCGCCGGCAACCACATCCATTGCGGGGCTCCAGGCACCGGTGGTCGTGGTCAGGCCAAGCTGTAATCCGGTCTGGTTGGGAGCACTCTGAACGCCGGCATAATTACACCGGATAGGAGCTCCTTTGGTCGCACAGGTCACATTGGGTCCGTATACCGCAAAATCATAATCAGCATTATAAGGTGCCGAAGGCGAAATGGTAAATGTTAAAGTTCCCGAAGTAGCAATGGTAAACTGATACCATACGGAGAAATGTTCGTTGGCACTTAAACAGCTTCCGTTGGCATTCACCTGGTCATCAACGGTTCCTGATCCTGTAGGGAAATAGGAAATATCAGAGTTTCCGCAGATCGGTATTGCTGATTCGCAATCCGACTGGGAAAACATGAATTGTGACAGAAATAAGACAGTCAGAAGTAATAGTTTCTTCATTATAACTGATTTTTAGGATTAAATTTCTTTTTTATTAAATGTGAAAAAAACCGCTTTTACCAAGCGGTTTTTCTCTACTGTCAGTAGTTTTTATTCTCTGTTCTTCACCATTACCCATCCGGAGAATTTAAATGGTGTATTCTTCTTGTCGTTTTCGTTCCACTCTACCGAGTACCAGTAAGTTCCGGTAGGCACTTTTTTACCCAGTGTCGTTCCGTCCCATTTGTAGCCGTTGGATTTATCAGCCTGGCCAACTTTTACACCATATCGGTCATAAATCGTTAACACAAGGCCTTTCTTGCCGGCTAAGGCAGAATAGTCAATAACATCATTCACTCCGTCTCCGTTTGGCGTAATGACATTCACCAGGTTAGGAACTACGACCGTTACCGTAATCGGGTCACAATCATAATCATCTTTTACATAGATGGTATTATCTCCTCTCGGAACATCGTTAAAGACATTGGAATCCTGCCATTTGATGCCGTCCAATGAATATTTGTAAGGTGCTGTTCCTCCGACAACATTTGCCGTTACGGTATTGTTGGTAATATCAATGTTTGAAATTACAGGCTGTTCGGAAGGGTAAACTTTTACCGTCTGTCTTGTGATACAGTTTCCGGTTTTCAGTTCTACCCAGTAGGTTCCTACCGATACGTTATTGATGGACTGTGACGTGGCACCGGTGCTCCATTTGTAAGAAGTAAATCCGGGACCTGCATCCAATGTTGTCGTATCTTCCATGCAGATGATTTTATCTTCCAGCAGGCTGGAATAAACCGGAGGAAGAACAACCAGGGTTACTTTTGCTACGGCATAACATCCGTTGGAGTTGGTTACTTTTACATAGACCACTCCGTTCGGGGAAATATAGGTCTGTGGATTTAATATCTGATTGGTTCCTGCAATGGCATCGGCCATGGATGGATAATAGGTTTTGGTACCGGTCTGCGAAGTTACCGGTGCTAAGGTAATATCAAAGGAAGCCGTTGCCGGATTTGTTTCTATGTAGCATGATCTCAGCGTAACATCCTGAACCGTTACCACAGGGAAAAAGTTTAAGGTAATCTTGGCAATATCGGAACATCCCAAATTGGTTGTTACTTTTGCATATACATCTCCGGTGGAAGAAGTGTAAGCCCATGGAGTCGTAATTTCATTGGTTCCGTTATTGGCATCCACAATCGTCGGGTAGTACTTGACGGTATAGGTGTATCCCGGGGACGGGGTATACAACGTGGTTGACATCAGGTCATATACTGCAACCCCGTTATTATTGTTGTTGCATGCTGTCAGGGTAGCATTCGTCGCTTTAAAGGTTATGTCCTTAAACTTGAATGCATTGATGTTGAAGCATTTATTCGTCGGGTTATTAGGATTGGAAGGGTCCTGATAACGGATAGCGTAATAATAGGTGTCTGTAGTATTTACGACGATCGGAGCGGTAATGGCATTCGTGTCGGACAGAGCATCGTTGGATGTCCGGTAATACTTAACAAAGAAATTCGGGTTTCCGTTAATAATATTGGTGCTGTTCACTTCAAAATTGTACGGTGGCACAATATTACAAAGTTCGATCAGTCTTGGATCGGACGGTGCTGCACCGGGAATTCCGATCGGGTTAAACGGATTGGGCTGAACGGCAGGATCATTAAACGGTGAGGTTAACGTAGCAGTTCCTCCCCAGGTCATGGAGAAGGCCAATGCCGCATTGGCACCGGACCAGTTATCAACAATAAGATAGTACGATTCGCCTGCAACCACATTCATTGCCGGACTCCATGCCCCGGAGTTGGCGGTAAGACCAAGTTGCAATCCGGTTTGGTTCGGAGCGGCCTGTACGCCTGCGTAGTTACATCGGATCGGAGCTCCTTTGGTACCGCAGGTCTTATTCGGTCCGTATACGGCAAAATCGTAATCGGCATTGTAAGGAGCCTGTGGGGAAATGGTAAACGTTAGTGTTCCTGAAGTGGCTATGGTAAACTGGTACCATACCGAGAAGTGCTCGTTTGCACTCAGGCAGCTTCCGTTGGCATTCACCTGATCATCGATCACTCCCGGACCCGTAGGAAAATAAGAGACATCCGAGTTGCCGCAGACCGGTATGGCAGAAGCGCAATCCGACTGTGCAAAAAAGATCTGTGAAAAGGCTAACAGTAATATAAGGTAGAGTTTCTTCATAATGATAAAGTTATCTTAATTATGAGCAGTTATTTAAGAGTTGAAAGGTAATAATTGGCATCTTCTTTTCCCCAGCTCGGATCCAGATTGGATTTTTTAGTGTAGGTTTTGAATTTAGCCAGGGCTGAATTGAAATGGGTTTTTGCCAGTTCCTTATCTCCTGCGTTTTTTGACGGAGAATTCAATACGATTTCTCCCTGAATCAGGTCAATTCTCGGATTGTTTTTGTCTTCTGCCTTGGCCTTGGCCAGATAGTCATTGGCTTTAGCAAGGTTGGCAGCACTTCCGGAAGTATTGTTTAAGGATTTCAATACATAAATTTGTGACAAAAGAATATTGGCTTCTGCATTATTCGGGTTTTTCACAAAGATTCCGCCGATGTATTTTTCTGCCAGAGCCGAAGTTTCCTCGATATTCTGCATATTACCTGCTTTCATGGAATTGATCTCGCTCCTTACCATAGAAAGAGCGGCATAATAATAAGCCCTCCAATCTTCTTTTTTGGTTTCAGTACCTCTGGAAAGGGTATTTACATATTTCATAAAATAATCCCTGGACTGCTGAAGATCCTCAGGTTTTTCTGCAGATTCCAACTTGGTGATTTGGCCCGCCAATGCTTTTTCAGTAGACGTCTGGGCATAACCGTATACACCCGTCGCTAATGACAAGAAAATAAATAGTTGTTTTATCATAATAGAAAATATTTTATTAAGCAAATATAAAAAATTATTAACTTTGATTTAAAGTTTTTAAGATTAATTTAATAATATCGCATATATTTTTTTAATATTGCATTTTTCTCAGTTTCGGATTGGTACTTCCTACAACCAATGCAATCAGTACCGTCATCGTTCCTCCGAAAACAACCGAGCGTACTACCCCCAGTAGTTTTGCGGAAAGACCGCTTTCAAACTGTCCCATCTCATTACTCGACATAATGAATATGGAATTCACGCTCATTACCCGCCCCCTGATGTGATCCGGAGTTTTCAGCTGAACGATGGTTCCCCGGATGACTACTGAAATTCCGTCCAGCATGCCGCTCATGACGAGAAACATAAAAGACAGCCAGTACCAGGTTGATAATCCGAAGCCGATGATGCAGAGTCCGAACCCCGTAACAACGGCAAGTAAAATCTTCCCCTGGTTTTTCCTTAAAGGAATGACCGACAAGAGGGTGATGATACACATCGATCCGATATCAGAGGCCGCATTCAGCAGTCCGAAGCCTTCTGCTCCCACCTTTAAAATGTCGGTTGCATAAACCGGAATCATGGCAACAGCACCTCCGAAAAGAACGGCAAACATATCCAGACACAGCGCTCCAAGAATTTCTTTCGTTTTGAAAATATAGGAAATTCCTTCCCGCATACTATCCATAACGTTAATATTCTCTTTTTTGTATCCGGAGTACTGTTTATTTAACTGAAAAAAGAATAATGAGGCCAGAAATATCAGGAAAATAATCACCAGCAAGGTCCATTTGATCCCGAAATAGCCGATCAGGAAACCGCCTGCAGCGTGCCCGCAGACTGAAGAGATCAGAAAAGTTGCCTGATTCAGGGTAACGGCATTCGGAAGGTTTTCCTTTTTTACAATTTTGGGAATCATGACCGGAATAATCGGTCCGATGAAAGCTCTGGCAATGCCTGTAAAGAAAATCACCCCATAAATAAAATAGGTAATCTCGTGTCCGGTAAAGTGCATCCTGACATCCAGAAATGCAGGGATCAGCAGAAGCCCGATCAGGAAAATATAAACATAATTGCAGATCAGCAGCAGTTTTTTCTTTTCATTCATATCAATCACATGCCCTGCATACAAGGCACAGCTTACTGCCGGAATCACTTCCGACAGTCCGATCAGTCCGATAGAAAAAGGATCTTTTGTAAGTTGGTACACCCACCAGCCGAGTAACGTAGCGAGCATTCTGAAAGCAAGAACAATAAAAAATCTTCCCGTAAGAAGGTTCCTGAATTCAACGTTTTTCAACGTCTGTAACGGGGTAAACGACATCATCCGACAAAAATAGCCTCAAATATTGATTTGAGGCTATTTTTATGTATAATTTTTTAAATGAAAAATTAAATGAGGACCAAAAGATAAAATCTATTTTAGTCGGCTCTTGAAGCACTGAATACCAGAGCGGCTACACCGGCTGCACCGATAACTACGGCTCCGGTAGCAATACCAGCTTTCCTGCTGTCTCTTACAGCTGCTACATTCGCCTTAGGAATGGTTACCACTGCACTGTCTTTTTTGCCTGCCGTTCCGATCAGGTTGTCTCCTTCCACATTACGGAATAACATTTTTTGGTTTTTCGAACCATCCCTCATCATGACCGTATACATTTTCCCTGCCTCAAGATTGGAGTAATCGTTTTTAGCCGTATCCATACTGTATTTTGTGGTGGCACAAGATGAAATGACAAACAGTGACGTCAGTAAAGATGATTTTAAAAGTACAGATGCTTTCATTATTATTTTTTAGTTTTCCAAATTTATAATTTTTTTCCAATATACGTTTCCGGAATTGAAAAAATGTCATTAAAGTTTATCTATTTCCAGCAAATCCGCGATTTTCCTGTCATTCGCCAACCGGGGGATTTTATTTTGCCCGCCCAGTTTGCCCTGCGATCTGGCATATTCCTGAAACGCATATTTTTTCAGCCGGGTAATCTGCAGTTTCTGAAGGATGTTACCGGAAATCAGGTCGTTGTAATAAGTGTTGCGTTTTCTCAGCTGGTTGTCCAGTTCCTGCCTGAAGAGTTCGGCATCCTCCGGTTCTTTTTCAAATTCGATGAACCATTCATGATAAGGCAGTCCTTCGGCAGGATTTACCTGTGGGGCAAGATGGAATTCGGTGATCTGTGCGGGGTATTTCTCCAGAGTAGCCTTCAGAGCTTCTTCCACTTCAAACGCAATGACGTGTTCACCGAATGCAGACGTGAAATGCTTGGTCCTGCCGCTCACGAGGATCCGGTAAGGCTTCTTATCGGTAAACCTGACCACGTCGCCGATCGAATAGGCCCACAGTCCCGAATTGGTGGATAAAATCAGGGCGTAATCTTTATGGAGCTCCACTTCTTTCAGGGTCAGCCGTCTGGCATCCGGCTTTCCGTATTCTTCCAGCGGAATAAATTCATAAAAAATACCATGGTCGGTAAGAAGCAGTAACCCTTCTTTTGTATAATCATCCTGAAAAGCAAAAAAACCTTCTGATGCAGGAAAGGTCTGGACGATATCCACGGGGCCGCCAAGCAGTTCTTCCATTTTGTCGCGGTAAGGCTCGTAATTTACCCCTCCGGTAACGATAAGCTGAAGATTGGGGAAAATCTGTCTGATCTTTTTTCCATGCTTTCCGGTAAGCTTTTCAAAATACATGATCAGCCAGGGCGGAATTCCCGAGATCAGGGTCATATTTTCGTTCTCGGTTTCTTCTACGATTTTATCTACTTTAGCCTCCCAGTCTTCCATCATATTGGTTTCCCAGCTCGGCAGCCTGTTTTTCTGTAAATATTGAGGAATGTGGTGGGCAACAATCCCGGAAAGCCTCCCGGTTTTGATCCCGAAGACTTCTTCCAGTTCAGGGCTCCCCTGAAGAAAGATCATTTTTCCGTTCACAAAGTCGGCATTATTTTTTTTGGCGATATAATGAAAGAGGGCGCTTTGGGCTCCTTTTACCTGGAAAGGCATGCCTTCTTTGGAAATGGGAATGTACTTGGAGCCGGAAGTAGTGCCGGAAGTTTTGGCAAAATACTCGGGAACATCCGTCCACAGGATATTGGCCTGGCCTCTTTTTACCCTTTCGATATAGGGTTTCAGGGCTTCATAATCCGAAACTCGTACCCGTTTCTGAAAATCTTTCACCGACCGGATATTTTCAAAATCATGTTCTCTTCCGAACAGGGTTTTCTGAGCTGCAGATGTTAAGGACAGCAGCAGTTCCTCCTGCTTCTTCTCTGAATTTCTCTTGAATTCTTCTGCCTTCCGGACATGTTTTCCGGCCCAGATCAAAGCGGCTGTTTTCTTTAGGAAGTTTAGCATGGGTCAAATTTATAAATAACTGGAGACTTGGAGGACATTTTCAGGAAATAAGGCACAAAAAAACCGATGAATGAGTATGCATCGGTCTTCGAAATTTGATTATGAAAATAACAACTATAATGTTGATTACTTATTGGCTTTGTACCTTTTATCAGGCGTTCCGTCCTTTTTAAGGTTTTTGTTCACCTTGTATCTTTTGTCAGGAGTTCCGTCTTTTTTCATCTTTGCCACAGCAGGTGCTGCTGCCGGTTTCATGGATGCCGCCGGTTTTGCCGTTGTTGCAGGCATATTTTGCTTAACCGGTTTTACTGTTTTTACCGTTTGAGTTTTTACAGCTGCTGTTGTATGTTGAGCCGTTGCAAGTCCCAGTCCTAAAACAACAGACATTGCGGTTAAAAATTTTTTCATAATGGATACGTTTGTTTTTTTTGTTGATTCAAAGTTATACAAAAAACAGACTGAAAAGCATTGTTTCTCAAACTTAACTAAAGTTTATTACAGATTAAAAAAAGATTAAACCGTGGTACTATGATGGCAGAAAGCCACCGGAATTTAATAGAAATGGAACTGTTGAAAGCTTAAGGTATAGAAACTTTAAAGATTGTACGCATGACTGCATCGCTTTAGGTTTAAAAAAACCTGCTTTCCCTCAAAGGAAAAGCAGGCCCTGACATAAAAAATGAAAAGCTAATTAACGCGTAGCATTAGCTGTCCATGTCTTTCCATCTTTCGTATAGAATATTTTCAATTCATTATTGTCAATTCTGATGTAAGAAGTTGCAGTAGATCCCACCATAACCAAAGTATTGTCACCCTGCTGGTTGAATTCAACTCCGTTAAGATCCGGAATGCTGTTGGAGAAAGCAAAATTATATTTTGTTCCACTCGCAATTTTCGTTACGAAAACACTTCCGTCATTGGTGCTGATGTTGTTCCCGTCGCCGTTATACGATACACTTCCCTTGTAAGTTCCCGCAAAGAAATCGTTGTTGGCAGGATCGTCGTCATCACTACATGACGTTACGGCCGTGACTACAAAAAACGTTAGCAGGAATAATCCTAAAATTCTGATTGCTTTTTTCATAATAATATTTCTAATGGTTTGTAAAACTCACTATTCAAACAGGATGCCATGGGCCCTGATGAAAGTAATTTTAACTTTTAAGATTAAATTTTAGCAAAAATTTAAGAACTTCTTTTCCTTTTCATAAAAAAATATTTATCCTTATCTTTGGGAAGATCAAACGGTTCCGGAAACTTTCGGAATCGCTTTTGGCGTTTATACTAAAATATTTTATGCAATTAAAAACCATCAGCGAAAAATTCCTTCCGGACCTGCTACAGAAAGAATTCGGAAAGGAGATTTTCATTCAATTGGAAAACCATCAGCATATCTCTGTCAAGGGAAGCGCGGGATCTTCCATTTCCCTGTTTATAGCCGAACTTTTCCTGACGCAGAAAAAACATATCCTGTACGTTGTAGATGACAAAGAAGATGCACTGTATGCCAATACGGAAATGGAAGACCTGCTGGGAAAAGAAAAAATCCTCTATTTTCCTGCAACCCATCTTGAACCGTATCAGGTAGAAAAGACACAAAATGCCAACCTCGTCCTCAGGACGGAAGCCATTAATAAAATTACTTCTGAGAAATCACCCAAAGTCATTGTGGCCTATGCCGGGGCACTGTCTGAAAAAGTACTGAAAAAGGAAGATTTCAAAGCGATTTCCCATCATATCAACGTGGGCGATCAGCTTGATTTCGATTTTGTGGATGAACTGCTGGGCCATTACCATTTCCAGCAGGCGGATTTTGTCTCCGAACCGGGGGAGTTTTCCGTACGGGGCGGTATCGTAGATGTCTTTTCCTATTCCAATGAAAAGCCTTACCGGATTACCTTTTTCGGAAATGAAGTGGAAAGCATTAAAACCTTTGATATCGAAACCCAGCTTTCGGTGGATAAAGTTACCGGTTTCCAGTTGGTTTCCAATATGAATTTTACGGTAACCGGCAGCCGGGTATCCCTGCTTCAGCTGTTGCCGAAAGGAAGTTATGTGGTTTCTAAAAACGGAATTGTCGGGATGCAGAAGCTGAGGGCATTTTATGAAAAATCCCTGGAAAAATATGAGGGCTTAAATAAAGATATTGCCCACCAGGCTCCTCAGGAACTGTTTATTTCCGATCAGGAATTCCTGTTTGATTATAAAAAATTCAAAACCGTAGATTTCGGGGCGGTTCCGATCGAAGGGCTGATTGAGCTGGCGGAACTCAAGATGAATCAGGCGGCACAGCCTTCCTTCCACAAAAATTTCGAACTGCTGCTTGAGGATCTTGAAGGAAAACAAAAGGAAGGCTTTGATACCTGGATCTCATTTTCATCCGATAAACAAAAAGAAAGGCTGGAGTCTATTTTTGAAGAACTGGACCATGAACTGCCTTTCAAAAGCTTTACTTCTGAACTTCATGAAGGGTTTGTGGACAGCGACCATAAATTCCTGGTCTATACGGATCACCAGATTTTCGACCGTTACCAGCGGTATAAAGCCAAAAACACATTTGCCAAATCCGAACAGCTTACCTTAAAAGACCTGATGTCCCTGAAGATCGGCGATTATATTGCCCATATCGACCATGGAATCGGAAAATTCATGGGACTGGTGAAGGTAAATAACGACGGAAAAATACAGGAATGTTTCAAGCTGACGTATAAGAATGGCGACCTGCTGTATGTAAGCATCCATTCCCTTCATAAAATTTCCAAGTACAACGGTCCGGAAGGCCGGGAAATCGTCCTGAGCAAACTGGGGTCACCAACCTGGAAATCTTTAAAGCAGAAAACGAAAGCCAGAGTAAAACAGATTGCCTTTGACCTTATTAAATTATACGCACAGCGGAAATCGGCAAAAGGTTTTGCATACACCCCGGATTCGTACCTGCAAAATGAGCTGGAAGCCAGTTTCCTTTACGAAGATACTCCGGATCAGGAAAAAGCGACCATTGATGTGAAACGGGATATGGAAAATGATACCGTGATGGACCGGCTTGTGTGTGGTGATGTAGGGTTCGGTAAAACGGAAGTCGCCATCCGTGCGGCATTTAAAGCGGCAACAGACGGGAAGCAGGTGGCGGTCCTGGTACCTACGACCATCCTTGCGTTTCAGCATTACCGCAGTTTTAAAGACCGGCTGAAAGATTTCCCGGTAAATGTAGCCTATGTCAATCGTTTCAGGACGGCAAAACAGAAATCGGAGACTTTACAGGAGCTCAAAAACGGGAAAGTCGATATCATCATCGGAACCCATCAGCTGGCAGGCAGTTCTGTGAAGTTTAAAGATCTTGGCCTGCTGATTATCGACGAAGAACATAAATTCGGTGTTTCGGTAAAGGATAAGCTGAAAACCTTAAAAGCCGATGTGGATACGTTGACCCTCACGGCAACGCCTATCCCAAGGACCCTGCAGTTTTCTCTGATGGCGGCCCGGGATCTTTCGGTGATCAAAACACCGCCGCCCAACAGACAGCCGGTGGATACCCAGCTTATCGGTTTCAGTGAAGAGATCATCCGTGATGCGGTTTCCTATGAGCTGCAGCGCGACGGACAGGTGTACTTCATCAACAACCGGGTAGAAAACCTCAAGGATATCGCGGGACTCATCCAGAGACTTGTTCCCGATGCGAAAGTGATTACCGGCCACGGGCAGATGGAAGGTAAACAGCTGGAAAAGAATGTCCTGGATTTTATGGAGGGGAAATATGATGTGCTGGTATCCACGACGATCGTGGAAAGCGGCGTGGATGTTCCCAATGCCAATACCATCTTCATTAATGATGCCCAGCGTTTCGGGATGGCCGATCTCCACCAGATGAGGGGACGTGTCGGGCGGAGCAACCGGAAGGCATTCTGCTACCTGATTACCCCGCCGTATGATATGATGACTTCCGATGCCAGGAAACGGCTGGAGGCCATTGAGCAGTTTTCCGATCTGGGAAGCGGATTCCAGATTGCGATGAAAGACCTCGAAATCCGGGGCGCCGGGGATCTGCTGGGTGCCGAACAGAGCGGGTTCATCAATGAAATGGGATTCGAGACCTATCAGAAACTGATGCAGGAAGCACTGGAAGAACTGAAAGACGATCAGGAATTCGAAAATCTCTTTGAGAATGAAGAAGAAAGAAACAAGCTCTTCAAAACGACCAAAGATGTCAATATCGATACGGATCTGGAGCTGATGCTGCCGGACTGGTACATCTCCAATACCGAAGAAAGGCTGCTACTGTACCAGAAGCTGGCTGAGATCGATAATGAAGAAAGCCTCTTGAAATTCGAGTCGGAGCTCGTTGACCGATTTGGGGAATTGCCTAAAGAAGCCGTCAACCTCCTGAAGAGCGTAAGCCTAAAATGGCTGGCTTCGGACATCGGTTTTGAAAAAATTGTGATGAAAAACGGTGTTTTCCTGGGCTACTTTCCGGGTAATCCGCAGGATAAATTCTATCAGACCAGTAAATTCAGAAAAATAATCAATTACCTCACCCAGAATCCGTCGCAGGCCCAGCTGAAAGAAAAGACCGGAAAAGAAGGCAATCAGCTCATGATGAGAAAAGACCGGATTGTCAATGTAGATGAGGTGAATGCACTGCTGAAGTCGATTTTAAAAAGTGAAGACTGATCTAAAAGCCCGGAATTCAATAACGTTTCGAATTCCGGGCTTTTATTCTTGGAGAGTTTACAGGATCAGTTTTATCATCAACGTGATCTTCTGAACATGTCCGTTTCAGTTTTTTAATTAAAAATAATTTTATTTGGGAATTTTAACTTTTTGTTAAATGAAAATCAATTATATTTGACGGAATTAAAATTAATAATTTATGATAAAAAAATACTTTCTTTCTTCTCTGGCCGCTTTGGCATTAGGTTTTGTCGTTTCATGTGATAATACCACAGAAGATCCGCCGAACCAGAATAAAAACAATACGTCCACCGCTACAATTACAGGACCAAGGATCCTGAGCAGAGTGAACAACGGAAGCAAAGACCTGGAGGAGTATATTACCAGTGGAGGAATGCTTTCCCAGGTTTACGTCAGGGATGCGGGATCTTCCAATGCGACGCTCTCAACGGTAACCTATACAGGTTCCACAATCAGCCAGATTAAAATTCAGGATAATGTGAACCCTCACGTTACTGACAACACCTACGCCCTTACCTATACAAGCGGAAAATTATCTGCCTTTACGATGGATCAGACGATCATGGGATCTGCCAACCACAGCGATTTTACCGTATATTATGATGCGGCCGGAACCTTGTACCGGATCGTAGAGAAGAAAAAAGTAGGCGGAAGTGCTTCCTATTCTTTTTATAATGAAATGAAATTTACCTATTCTGCCGGTAATATCGTTAAGCTGGATTATATCCGGATGTTGATGAGCGGAGGGAATCCCGATACTTCTACAGCTTCAACCATGGTGTATTACTTTGATAATTATGACAGCAAAATCAATCCGTACACCACTTTGCCGAAAGAATATTTCATGGTCGCTTCTACAATGACGCAGGTTAACGGCTCCATGCTTTCGGCGAATAATGTTGGGAAGGTGACGATGCAAAGTCCTGCCGGTCCGCAGATCTCTTATCCGAAAGGTTATTTATACGATTCCCAAAATTATCCGGTTTCCGATCTCGGCCAGCTCGTAAAGTATATCTACAAGGCATTATAAACGAGAATGATTTTTTAATGGTTTTATCACGATATACGTGAAAAGATACTTTTTATTCAAAAAAAAATTATATTTTTGACAAAATAAATAATCCCCCTTTGGAATGAAACGACTTTTTTATTTTATTTTACTACTGGTAGGTGTTTCTTCAGTGCATTCTTGTAAAGAAGTGATGGATGAAAACGGAGATCCGCTGGTGGACATCAACGGCAATTCAGGACTTAACGGGCCAAGGGCTCTATACAGGGAAATCACCGACTCCGATACATTAGCTACCTATTATTATAATGGGCTGCAGCTATCCAAAGTGGTTACCGACAGTATGAATTCCACGGCAGATATTTCCTGGAGCGGAGACAAGATCAGCAGGATCGATTTCAGAGGATTCCTTGATCTCGACGGAAACGGATATTTGAATAAAGACAGCATCACCTACACCCAGCAGTTTACCTACGGGAGTACGGGAAGACTGGAGACCATTTCCGAAAGCCGGTCATTTTTCAAAAGAAGCACTACTTCCCCTTATACGGTAGCAGCACCTGGACCGCAGACGCTTTACCAGAAAACAAAAACCATTTACGGTATAAAATTTTCAGCAGCAACGGCGAAGCTTGATTCCATCAATATGAGAACCGGACTTGAAGTTTCCGGAGCCCCTTCTTACAGCAAGTATTCAAAAACAAAATATGAATATGTAGGAGACAATGTTTCTAAAGTGACAAAACTCGCAGGAAGTATCACAGGAGGCGTAATGGGGAATGCTAACGAAAAGCTTAGTTTTGAATATTCCAATTACGACGATAAAATTAATCCTTTTACCTTACTTCCGTCAGTTTATAAGATTTCAAGGCTTTTAACAACGGATGGTAATGTGGTAAAGAGCTGGATTTTATCACCGAACAGCCCGACAAGATATTCCATTACCAATCTGGCACCGGCGGTTCCTGTTTCGGTTTTTTTCTCAACGAATTATAATTATGATGCTCAGACCTACATGAGAAAAGGGTATGGCGTAAACTATATTTACAAGCCTTTATAAAAAATAATTTAAATAATATCGAAGCCCAATCTTTCCGGATTGGGCTTTTTTATTCAGAATGGCTTAATTTTGCAAAAAATTCCGTAATGAAATATTTAATCGTCGGACTTGGGAACAAAGGCGCCGAATATGAAAATACCCGTCACAACATCGGCTTTAAAGTAGCGGATAAAATTGCCGAAACACTGGAGGTTTCATTTAATACGACCAATTTCGGATGGATGGCAGACGGTAAATACAAAGGCAGGAGGGTATTGGTACTGAAACCGGATACCTATATGAACCTATCAGGAAATGCGGTGCGCTACTGGATGCAGAAGGAGAATATTCCCCTGGAAAATGTACTGATCGTTACGGATGATCTTGCACTTCCGTTCGGGACCCTGCGGATGAAGGGCAAAGGTTCCGATGCGGGACACAACGGACTGAAGAACATCAATGAAGTTTTGCAGACCCAGAATTATGCACGCCTCCGGTTCGGGATTTCCGCCGATTTTTCAGAAGGCCGGCAGGTAGATTACGTCTTGGGGACATGGAATGAAGAAGAAAACGCAAAGCTGGCCGAACGGATTGAAAAGTTTGCCAAAGCCGCTCTTTCCTTTGTCTTTGCGGGCATCAGCAACACCATGTCTGCATTTAACGGTAAATAACGTGAACTCGAAGAAGGACCGGAGCTGGAAGATGGAAGCTGGATGCACGAAGTCTTTCCCGTCAAAAATATCATGAAGGTCTTGATGATCACAAAACATTTTGTTATTCTATCAAAGGAAATTCCTGTTTAATCCTGAATAAACAGCCTTAAGCCAAGGTCTGATTTATATTGTTTTAAGTCCCGAAAGGACGGTTTATTAAAGGATAAAATAAAATCCTATCAGGAGCGTAAACCTTTTATTTATTTTAACCAGAGAAATTCTACTCATAATCCTGACTGAATCAGCTTTAATTTTATTTTTGAATTAAGGAAATGTTTGAATACAATATTGATATGGCCAAGTTCATAGTAAATAGGATCAACCGAAGGAAAATCGGATGATTGGGCTGGAGCAGATAAGCGGTAAGTTTTTCCGGTCAAACTAAAATCCATCAGTAAGCCCCCCATAGCGGAGGTTTTACTGCTTATAGACCACAAGATCCCGGATGATTTTATTTTCGAAGAAGTTTTTCTCGTTGACAGTAAACCCGTAATTGTGTTCCTGCTCGAAAAATTCTAGGGGGGTAGTAGGCGTATCGTCGGGTTTCCACCGGATGACCATAGTGACCTCGCCGGAAGCATCGATATCTTTACCGGAAAACCTGAATAAGGTGCTTGGCAGGGGATCATTCCCGTCTTGTCTGATATCGGATTTCGCTTTTTTAAACGGGAGCTGGGTCATGTCCTTTAGTAAAAGGGAAAACTTCTTTCCGATATATTTTTCCTTATTGACTTCAAACTTTTTAGCATAGGCCAGGGTATCACTGACAGCTCTCTGGGCTTTGGCTGAGCCGCTTAAGAAAACCAGAGCCATAATAAAGAGAATGGGGGCAGTTCGTTTCATACAGACAAAATTCTTTTTAATAAGTTCAAATGTAATCATTTTTAGGCCTGATCTGTGGTTCCTTCAGCTTTAAAAAGTATTTTAAAAAATAAAAAGGCCACCGGATCCGGCAGCCTCTATTGTGATTTTAAAAATTTAACTTCCAATGGATCAGAAGATAATATTCTTCCGTAATTGCGGGATCAGACTGTTACAGCCAGTTGACCACACCCGTTTCCACATCATAATTTGCGCCTACGATCTTGATTTTTCCTTCAGCCTCCAGCCTTTTCAGGGTAGAGCTCTGCTTACGGATGTCTTCGATGGCATTTTTCACGTTGTGCTGGTTCAGCCTTTCCAGAAGTTCGGCATTGGCCGAAGAACGTTCTTCTCCGTTTTCGATGATTTTGTCGATAATCGGGTCGAAATGGTTGATCAGGTGGTTCAGGTTGTCCATTCCCATCCCTTCGATCTGGGCTGCATCAAGACCGCCTTTCAGGGCACCGCACTTGGTGTGTCCCAAAACCACCACCAGTTTGGAACCTGCAACATTGCATCCGAACTCCATGGAACCCAGGATATCCTGATTGACGAAATTCCCGGCAATCCTGATGCTGAAGATATCTCCCAGGCCCTGATCGAATATCAGTTCTGCAGAAGTACGGCTGTCGATACAGCTGAGAACAACGGCAAAAGGCCACTGTCCTTCGCGGGTTGCATTCACCTGCTCCAGCAGGTCCCTGTTGGCTTTCAGGTTATTTACAAACCGCTGGTTTCCTTCTTTCAGGAATTCCAGTGCTCTTTCAGGAGTGATGGTTGCCTGGGTTTCGTGTGTATGTGCTTTCATATAAATTGATTTTTTTTGAATTATTTTCTTAAAGTTAAAAATTTTCGGCTGAAAATGTTACATGGCTCTTCTATGGGTTACCAGAATATGGGAATCTTCGTCTCTTTCATAGTCCCCGTATGAAGTTTTAAAGCCTAAGAGTTCTACGGTAATGTCTTCTTCTTTCGCCCTGATATTGGCAAAATCCTGGATCATTTCCAGAACGTCTGTGGCAATATAGGATGTCCCTCTTGCATCGATGGTTACTGTAGAATTCGGTTTTATATTTTTCAGGGTCTTTTTAATGGCTGCTTTATTTAGAAATGAAACTTCTTCGGCCAGCCTGATGGTAATTCCATCGGCATCATCCAATTCTTTCCGGCTCAGATAATAGGCTCTTTTCATATTCCCCTGGAGGATATAGAAAACTGAAATGCCCAGACCGATGCCTACCCCTTTCAGCAGATCGGTGGCCACCACAGCTACGACCGTTGCCACAAACGGGATAAACTGGAATTTACCCAGCTGCCAGAAATGCCTGAATGTTGCAGGCTTGGCCAGTTTATACCCCACCATAATCAAAACAGCAGCCAAAGTAGCCAGTGGGATTAGATTTAATACCACAGGAATCGACAGGACACAAATGAGCAATAAAACGCCATGGATAATGGTAGACATCTTGGAAGTAGCACCAGCATTCGCATTGGCAGAACTTCTTACCACCACCGAAGTCATCGGAAGCCCGCCGATAAATGAACTGATGAGGTTCCCGATTCCCTGGGCTTTGAGCTCCAGGTTGGTATCCGTTATTCTCCGCTGGATATCCAGACGGTCCGAGGCCTCGATGCAAAGCAGGGTCTCAATAGAAGCGACAATAGCAATGGTGGCACCTGCGATCCATACTTTCGGATTGGCAAATCCCGCAAAATCAGGCATGGTAACCAGATTCCTGAAATCGTCAAACGACTGTGGAACCGGTAATGAAACCAAATGCTGGGACCGGATGGCGAGAGGGCTGCCGGCCATTTTAAAAATTTCATTCAGGACAATTCCGGTAATGACGGCAACCAAGGCACCCGGAAGCATTTTAATCCGCCTTAATGCATACACTTTGTCCCAGGTGATCAGAATAGCCACGGAAACCAGGGTAATCAGAATGGCACCCGGCTGCACGGCTCCGAATAACTCCGTGAAATATCCGAAGTTCAGCCCGTTGTCGAATACCGATTCATGGCCTTCGTAATCTTTATCGAATCCCAGTGCATGCGGAACCTGTTTTAAAATGATGATGATCCCGATGGCTGCCAGCATTCCTTCAATCACATTATTCGGGAAATAGTTGGAAATGCTTCCTGCTCTGATAAATCCAAGGATGAGCTGGATCAGCCCGGCAATGATCCCGGCACAAAGGAAAAGCTCAAAGGCCCCCAGGTCTTTGATGGCTGTTAAAACAATGGCGGTCAGCCCTGCGGCCGGCCCCGAAACCGAAACGTTCGAGTTGCTGATGGTTCCTACGACCAGTCCTCCTACGATTCCGGCGATAATTCCGGATAACGGCGGCGCTCCTGATGCTAAAGCGATTCCGAGGCACAGAGGAAGTGCCACCAGAAACACGACGAGTCCTGAAGGGAAATTTTCCTTCATTCCTCCGATGAATGATGTTTTTCTCATGATGTAAAGCTGTGAAAGATAACCGGCTTATTTTAAGAAATAAATCGGCTGCATAAATGAAGTTTAATTTTTAAAAAGCATAGGTATTCATATCAGCATTCTGATATAAACAGTAAAAAAAGAAAGGTAAAATTAAGCTTCCGGAGGTGGGGAAAATATAGTCAGAAGCGGTGAAAGATGAAAGGAATCATCGATCAGTACAAAAGATTTCTCTTCATCTGAATGCTCGGAAAATTTCAGATAATCAAAAACATCCAGTGGTTTGGGAAGTGTTTTTTCGTAGACAATAAAAGAGGTGAGGTGGGAGTGCGGTTCTTCTTCGCTGATAACGACATTGGTACGGGTAAGATCCCAACCGAATACGGCGGCCATACCCGGTAAGGCCGTAAAGTTGAGAAAAAATACCAATGTAATTATACTCCAAAGTTTCATTTCACATTTTTTTGAGCTATTTCTTTCTGCTCATGACCCAATCTGAACTGGTAAGGTTATAAATCTTCTGGATGTCTTTCAGAATTTTTTCAAAGTCGATCTCCAGATCAATAATTTTACCGGTCCTCAGGTCGAAAACCCAGCCATGTACCACAGGAAATTCTTCCAGAATATAGCGTTCCTGCACACAGGCCATTTTTACCACGTTGATGCATTGCTCCTGAACATTCAGTTCCACCAGCCTGTCATAACGTTTTCCTTCATCTTCTATGGCATCCAGTTCGGTTTGGTGCAACCGGTAGACATCGCGGATCGTTCTCAGCCAGGGGTTAAGTAATCCCAGATCCTCTGGCGTCATTGCCGCTTTTACGCCTCCGCAGTTGTAATGCCCGCAGACAATAATGTGCTTTACCCGAAGATATTCTACAGCGTACTGTATCACTGCCGTTGAGCTCATATCCAGGGTATTGACCACATTGGCAATATTTCTGTGAACAAAAACTTCACCCGGCTTGGCGCCCATCAGTTCTTCCGCGGTTGCCCTGCTGTCCGAACATCCGATATATAGATAATCGGGGTGCTGGGTTTTGGCAAGATCATGGAAGAAGTCGGGATTGTCTGCAATTTTAGATTCCACCCACTTCCTGTTGTTTTCAAAAATAACTTTGTACGATTGTGACATAAATAAGATTTTTTATAGGGTCTAATTATTTATTTCGTTTAAATTATTTTTAAAATCAATAGACTAAATCAATAATACTGCAAAAATAGAATTTCTGCTGAAAATGCAAAGATATTTAACAAAGTTTAATATTAAATCTATTTTAAATAAAATCCTAAGTTACATTTTATTTTAATAATAAGAAGCATTTAACCGATTCTGGCCGTATCTTG
The DNA here is from genome assembly GCF_007991455.1 of Chryseobacterium hagamense. Taxonomy (GTDB): domain Bacteria; phylum Bacteroidota; class Bacteroidia; order Flavobacteriales; family Weeksellaceae; genus Chryseobacterium; species Chryseobacterium hagamense. Next base: position 106,393 of record NZ_BJYJ01000002.1, read on the forward strand.
CCGATTATTTGATATATCAATGAACATCAATCATTACAAGGACCTAATTAATATCAAGATCTGATGGCTGCTCCTGATTCTTACACGGTGCCTTCCGTTTTTTATGTAGCAGGAGTCATCATTGCCTTTTTTTCCTCACTTCTGATCCTGGGGAAAAGGAGAAAAACCGGTGCAGATTATGTGCTTGCGGTATGGTTTGTGATCATTGGCATCCATCTTATTTTTTTCGTTCTGTTTTTTTCAGAGCGCTATATCCAGTTTCCTCATGTGCTCGGTCTGGAAGTTCCGTTCCCGCTGATCCACGGGCCCATGCTTTATTTATACATCCTGTATCTTACCGGTCACCGGCCCGGAAAAAAGACCTGGCTTTTCCACCTTGCTCCGGTCTTGGTCATTTATCTTATTTTCTGGAAATTTTTTATCCTGTCTCCTGGAGAAAAGCTTCGTGTTTATCAGCAGGGTGGTGGAATCTGCCGGTCGACGGGAATTTATCTGAAAATACTTATCATCCTGTCAGGCGTTTTGTATGTCACTCTGAGTATCGTCGCCGTCAGAAAACATAAAGCTGTGATATCCGGCCTTTATCCAGACCGAAAGAAGATAACAATCGATTGGATATACCATCTTATCACGGGAATTGCGGTAATCTGGGTGGCCGTTGCTATAAAAAACGATTTTCTTATCTTTTCGCTGGTTGTCGTTTTCATCCTTTCTGCGGCTTATTTCGGAATCAGCCGTGCCGGAATTCTGGATGGCCCTGCTGCCGTTGTATTATCAGATGTGAAAGAAGTTGCTGTAAACGCGGCACTTCCGGAAGTTTCGAGATATGAGAAAACCTTTGCCGGTGAAGAAACCGTACGGGAGATCTATCATCAACTGAGCCTGATAATGAATGAAGAAAAACTGTATAAAGATCCTGAACTGAACCTGAACGCTGTAGCAAAACGGATCGGTGTTCATCCCAACACACTTTCCCAAACCATCAATTTTATTGAAAACAAGAATTTCTACGATTACATCAACCGCCAGCGGACCGAAGAATTCAAAAGGATGGTCCTGCTGCAGGAAAACGGAAAGTTCACGATTCTGTCGCTGGCCTTTGAAAGCGGATTTAATTCAAAAACATCTTTCAACCGTAATTTCAAAAAATACATGAACTGTTCGCCGAGGGAATTCCTGAAAAGCCAGGCGATTAAGATTGATGAATAGCCGGAATGCATAACTGAGCTAACAGGTTGGTTCTTAATTGTTATCAAATTTATACCATCTTTCATTTTGGAACCGCAGGAACTCTTTTTATCCTCAGATTTGCAAAAAATAACGAACAGCTATGATAAAGAAAACAGGATTTGTACTTATGGGGATACTGGCTCTGCTTATCGGGATGTACCCTTTATTGTATGCTTTTGTAGAAGAGAAATATACGCTCCTCGGTTCCAAAGCCCCCGAAATCCTCCGCAACACCATCTGGAGAACCGCATTCGTTGCCCATATTGTTTTTGGAGGGACTGCACTTTTTATCGGCTGGCGTCAGTTCGGCAGTTCGTTCCGGAATAAATACATGGGTGTGCACCGGGTGATTGGAAAGATGTATGTCATCGCCGTAGTCATCAGTTCTGTTTGCTCCATATACATGGGCTTTTATGCCAATGGTGGGATTGTTGCTGCAACAGGGTTTGTTATCCTGGGAATCATCTGGCTGGTCACAACCCTCATCGCACTAATCAGCATTAAAAATGAAAACATTTCCCGTCATCAGCAATGGATGACCTACAGTTATGCCTGTACTTTTGCCGCCGTTACGTTGAGGATCTGGCTTCCTTTACTGAGAAATATAACGGGAGATCCCGAAGGATCCTATCTTGCCGTAGCCTGGCTGTGCTGGGTTCCCAATTTGCTGGCCGCGTATCTGATCAACCGGAAACTGGTAGAAGAATAGTCTTCCGGTATTATGCATTGCCGTTTTGGCTTTACGACAGCAATCCAAACATAGAAAATACCGGGATAAAATTACGAATCAAAAATGAAGATCTGAGATGGGTGAATGAAGATATTTGAGTTCAAGTGACTGATTATTCCGGCAGCTTACCGTACTCTATACTTTTCATCTCTAAATTCAGATATTTATTTCCTTCATTTTTATAGTGCCGAGGAGCTTCCAGTCCCATGTATTTCATGATAAGCGGATAAATATAAGTCGTTTGGGTCTGCTTAGGTTCATGTCCGGTAATTCTGTAATTTGCTGATACTTTATCACCGTACCAAACAAAAAACGGCACCTGTGTAGATTCTTTAGAATCCACATGAAGCAACCTGTCGCCTTGTATTTTCAGTCCGTGATCGGATGTATAGATCACTACGGAATTCGTGCTTTTCAGGATGCTGACAATATTTTTGAAAACGGAATCCGTGTATCTTATAGAGCTGTCATAGCAGTCCATCCCTTCAGAATTCCAGTTAGGAGGCGTCCTGTTGCAGGGGTTAGGGTGGCTTCCGGTGATATGGAGAACAATAAATTTATCTTCTTTCTTCTGAATGACCTTTTTCAGCTCAGGGACAAGCACTTCATCAAAACCATTGATCCATTTTTTATTTTTAGCCATAGAAGCTATGGCAGTTATTCCTCTGGCGCTGGCCTGTGTGCTGAACCAGAAAGAATGATATCCGCTTTGGTTGGCCAGATTGATAATGTTATAAGACAACCTGTTATAATGATATCGGAATTCGTCCGGATGAATGCTTGAAAGAATTAAGGGAACACTCAGATTGGTGATTCCCGCGGGAGAAACGGCATGGTCAAAAATCATCATATTTCCCGCCTGCTCATCCATATGTGGAGTCGTTTTTTTATGATAGCCATACAATGACATGTTTTGATTTCTTTCTGATTCTCCAATAATCAGGATTACATTTTTTATACCGGGCTGTATTTTTTTAATGTCGAAAACAGGAACATTCCTTTTTATTTCATTGATTTCTCTCTGGATATTTAATGCCATATTGAAATCTGAGAGATGATAATATACATTTTTGATCATCTTTCCTCCACCTTTGTTGCTTATATAAGTATGTTTGAAGTGGTATACGAATGGGAGGATAAGCCATAACAAAGCAATAATGATAAATTTCGCATTGAATTTTACCACGTCTTTCTTAAGATAACTGACGGAGTAGAGGAGCATTCCCAAAAAAACTAAAAACAAGATACCCGGCAGGATAAACATATAAGACATGCTCATAACCTCATCCGGATTGGATTCAAGAATACTGATGGCCATTCCTACATTAAATCCGGAATGATAAATAAGATAGCAGGACGCTGAAATCAGAAAGTTCAGACTTAATACCAGGCATAGGATAATCGCTATTACCGAAGTATATTTATTCTTAAAAAGAAGTGCGTTGAATACGAGGAAGGAACAAAACATGGTTCCATATTCAAAAAAATTTCGGATGCTGTCCAGCTTTTCAGCTCCGAAAAGATGATCGAAGATATAGGGGAAAGAAAGAAGAAAACCTGTAAGGTATACAATGATAAGCAGGGTAAGAATTATTTTTTTGAGCATATTTGTGTTGATTTTCTGAGCGGTTAAGATCAGTTAGAAGTAGTTTTTACGGTCATCTGCTGACCATCGGATCATGTGCTGAATGAAGAGCATTAAAATCAGATCATTTTTGAGATCCAGGTTCTGTAGCAGTTTAAAAAAACTTTAAAAGATCAAAGGTGACCATTTCATGATGCCAATCTGTTTCTTCGCATTCAAAGTTCGGTTATAAAAAAGAATGCCACTATCTAATGCATCAGGTAGAGAGAGGATATCGTAAGAAGTATATTTTTCATCAAAGGTTATTTTTACATTAATAGTAAGCCCGGATCATGTTTTTAAGATGAAGCGGTTTATTCAGAATAGGCTGCATTGAAGGACTGATGCTATCGGTATTGTGAAACACAATATTTTTCACAAAACGGGATTTAGATCATGATGTCACAATTAAACAATACATTTTGCAAAAGTATATGAAATAGCCGATATCTGCGTGTAGAAATTTTGATACAAGTGTGCCGGGGATGACTACACTTTGCGGTTGATATACTCTCTTGTGGCATTGTCTGCAGGAATGATCTTTGCCGGGTTTCCTATGACGACAGAATTGGAAGGAACATCAAAGTTAACATAAGAATTTGGGACAATCAATACATTATTTCCGATCGTGACTGCGCCTACGATAACTGCATTGGCTCCGATCCATACTTCATTTCCTATAACAGGCGATCCTTCATTTTTTCCGCGGTTTTGCCGGCCGATCGTTACGCCCTGTGCAATATTGCAGTTCTTACCGATGACTGTTTGGGGGTTAATGACAAGGCTTCCCCAGTGCCCCAGGTAAAAACCTTCCCCGATCTCCGTTTCCGGGTAAATCTGGAATCCGTATTTAATCTGATAATGCCTTAAAACAATTCTCCAGAAAGTATTGAAACCCGGTGTCTTCCGGTATTTCTGAGCCATCCTTAATACATAGATAAAATGAAGATTAGGATTAATGCATTTCTTCCAGATCTGAAATGTGGAAAGCCATTTTCCGCTTTCCCTGAAAAAGTCTTTCTGAAGGGTAGAATATTTTTCGGCCATAGCACAAAAGTAAAAATTTACGGTTTAGGTTGAAAAGAAATGTTAAAGACCATCAAGGACTGATATTATTTTTTCTACAGAATTTTTAAGCGTAAAAGGCATTTCATAGGATTTCAGCTTTTCGGTATACTTCTGAAAGCTTCCCGGATCGATGAGCGCCTGTTTCATCCCGGAATAAATTCCTTCCTCGGAATTTTCAACCAGCAGTCCCAATTCGCCATTGTTCAGCATTTCAGCCGAGCCGGAGACTTCCGTGGAAATAATTTTCTTTTTTAAAGTGATGGCTTCAAAAAGAACTGTCGGAAAGCCTTCGTACCGGGAACTTAAAACGTAAAAATCCGCTTTTTTAAAATAAGGATACGGATTGTCGGTAAATCCCAGCATTACCGCCGTCTGATCTACTCCGAGATCCGATTTCAGTTTTCTGATATTTTCGAAATCATAACCGTCTCCCACAATCATGACTTTATGCCTGAAACCTTCACGGAGAAGCCTTTGATGAACCTTCAGCAACCGGTCGAAGCCTTTTTGGGGAAAAACGGTCCCTACGGAGATGAATGTAGGGACGGATTGATCGAAACTGTAATGGGTTACCGGCATTTCTGCTTTAGAAACAAACTCCTCCGTATCTAGGGGATTGTAGATTTTTACAATTTTGCTTTGCTCCGCCTGATCTTTGGCCAGACCGTGAAAAAGCTTTTCGATTTTCTCTGAGATCACCATAATTTTATCAAAGCCGAAAAACTTCCGGATTTCCTCATCGGTATAACCTTTCACCTCCGAAAGATCATTATGGATCCATACAATTTTCTTGGAAGAAAGGGGAGAACCCAGAATTTCATCCCTCATGCCGTGAATGGCGGCAAACTCGATGTCATAGGGTTTGTTCTTTAATTTATTTTTATACAGCAGGTTCGGGAATTTCTTTACGATTTTTTCGTGCAGTACCCGGGCGGCCTTACGGGGAATTTCATGCGGCCTGTTAGTCGTAATCATCTCTCCTCTGTGCAGGTACAGGATATTGATCCACTCCGGAACTTCCGGCAGGTATTTTCCTGAATACAGGTTCAGCAGCAGATCGATCTCGTATTTATCTGCCGGAAGATTTTTCAGAAACGTTACCAGCACTTTTTCTGCTCCGCCATGACGGAGGGATCCGATGCGGATCAGGATTTTCAGTTTGCTATTCATCTTTAATCTATGACAATGTTGTTCTTATATATTTTTCTGGATACCCAAAATTTATATAAAAACGGGAAGAATATAATAATTAACAATTTAGCAATATGTTTCTTATGTGCGGTAAAATTATTGATAACATATTTATTAACTTCTTCCTGGGTAATTTCCCGATGGGCATCGAACTGAGCCTTGATAAAAGATTCCACTTCATTTTTCATTCCGATATTTTTTTGCGAGAGAGACTGGTTGTTATAGAGCTTCCGGTAGTTGCAGAAAGGTTTGCAGAAATGCTTGAATGCAAAACCCAGGCTTGCCGCTCTCGAAAAAAAATCCCGGTCTTCCGAGTAGGAAAGGTTTTCATTAAATAAAACCTCAGAGATGATTTCTCTTCTGAAAAGCGTGGAGGAAGGCGTGAGCATATTGCTTACGTACATCAGCTGAAACTTGGAGAATTCACACTTTTTATGAAGGTAACTGGTATCTCCGAAAAACTGAAGATCACAGTATAAAATGTCGGATTTCCGATGGGTCTTAAGGTAGCTGACGGCATCATTAATGGAGGAAAGCAGGAGGTCATCAGAATCAAGACACAGAATAAGCTTGCCTTTTGCCAGTTTTAAGCCTGTATTTCTGGTGGCCAATACTCCCGAATTCTCTTTATTGATCTTTATTGAGTGTGGGAGACAGGATTCATCTAAAAACCGGGTAACTTCAGGACCAGTTGATCCGTCGTTTACAATAATGACTACGTAGGGATACCGGATACCCGAATTCTGTATGCTTTCAAGACATTCTTTAACAAAGGGAACGGGTGTATTGTAAACCGGAACGATGATGGATAATTTTATTTCTGCTAAAGTATTTTTTTCCACTGTTGTATAATTTTTTCTTTTTTCCATTTGTGTGTTTCATCGAAGGACGACTTCATCAGCCTGTTAAGCGCTTCTTCGTTTGCCGTAAGATGCCCGAGTTTTTCAATAAAGGCCTTCCTGTTATGAAGAGGGACCAGGAAACCGTTATTTTTATTGATGATGTCCGAAGGGCCATACTGGCAGTCATAGGCGATCAATGCGTTGGAAAAGAACATCGCCTGAATTAAAATCGTCGGAAGCGCTTCTTCCGTTGAGGTAAGGCAGTTGATCCTGGATATTCTTAAAAGCCGGTACACTTCATCCATATTCCGGCTGCCCAAAAGCTGAATGATATCCTCTAAATTTCTGTCGGCCACTTCCTTTCTGATTTTCTGTTCTTCCCTGCCGCTTCCGATAATAACGACTTTCCAACCGGGAGGCAGATGGGTATGGGCAATAATATCTATAAATCCGCTGATGTTCTTTTCAGGGTCAAGTCTTGCCACAACGGAGATGATATTTTTTTTATCCTCGGGCCGGATGAACATGTTGTTTTCCAATGCATCGTCCATGAGGTTGTAGATGGTGTGGGAATTCTTGTTGAATTTCAGGTAATGTTGTTCCCCGGGAATATTGGTGCTTACGATGTGTTTCAGGTTTTTATAATAAGGCCGCATGGTTTTATTCCAGAAAAACCCCCCTGAAGTATAGCCCATGTGTTCCCAGGCGATGGTTTTCCTGCTGACTTCCGGGTCTGTAGACAGCATTGAAGAAAGTTTGTACCAGCAGGATACAATAGTATCATACGGATGATGATTTTCGCTGATCCATTTCTTTAATGTCTTATATGATCCGTAATCGTATAAATAAGAGTACAGGCTGTATATTTTTGGAACGGATTTAAAATTTTTATACAGGTTGGTGGCCATCCTTGAATATGGATGTCCGAAAGAATCGATGTAGTGTTTTTTTATATCAGGGCGTACAGGATAAAAATCCTTGTGGGGGGCCATCAGAAAAAGGATTTCAATTTCATATTCCTGTTCTGAAAGTTCAGAAACAAGGTTGCTCAGGACTTTGGATACCCCGTTAGGCTTTATATTCTGATAGTAGATAAACAGAATTTTTTTTTTCATTTGGCTTTTTTAAAGTCAGCTTTAGTGCTGTGCAAAATTAGAAAAAAATATAGATTATTAAAGTTTATCATCAGCTGATTATAGATCGGAAAGAAATAATTTCATTAGATTTGCAGAAAATAAAATCAAATGAACGAGAAAGAAATAAAGACCCTTGTTTTAGAAGCCCTCCAGGATTTTGTAGAGACGAACGGAATTGAAGTTGACGAAGTTACTCCCGATCAGAGACTGATCGGAAAAAGCGGAATCTTTGATTCTATAGGCCTTTTAAACTTTCTGGTGGATCTGGAGGAAATGCTTGAAGAAAAGTATGACAGGAGTTTTAATCTTTCTTCCGAAAAAGCCATGTCCCGGACTACAAGCCCTTTTCTGAATCCTACAGAGCTAACAAAGTTTATTCTGGAGCTCGATGAAGAATAAAACCATATTTATAACGGGCAACCGCAAGGGCATCGGGCTTCATCTTACCCGGTACTATCTCGAACAGGGATATCATGTCCTGGGCTGCAGCAGAACCGAAAGCAGTTTTTCCCACGAAAATTACCGCCACTTTATCTGTGATGTTGCAGACGAAAAAAATGTAAAAGAAGTGATCCGGCAGGCGAAAAAAGCGTTTGGCGGAATCGATATCCTGATCAACAATGCCGGAATTGCTTCGCTGAACCACTCCTTACTGACGCCGGGATCTACGGTAAAAAAAGTTTTTGAAACCAATTTTTACGGAAGTTTTTTCTTCAGCCGGGAATGTGCCAAGGTAATGAGGCATACGGGCGGCAGAATCGTTAATTTTTCCACGGTGGCGGTTCCGCTGGATCTGGAAGGGGAAATGATCTACGCTTCTTCCAAAGCGGCGGTAGAAAAAATGACGACCATCCTTGCCAGGGAGCTTTCAGACTTTAATATTACTGTGAATGCCATCGGACCCTCGCCGATCTATACCGATCTGATAAAAACGGTTCCGCAGGATAAAATTGACGAGCTCCTGAAACAGCAGACGATTCACCGCCTTGGAGAATTGGAGGATGTGGAAAATGTGATCGACTTCTTTATCTCTCCGAAAAGCAACTTTATTACCGGTCAAATTATTTATCTGGGAGGATTATGAAAATAGATCAGTTTGGTGATTATTCAGGATTAAGCATTGTTGAGAACAACAGATCCTATACCTACCCTGAACTTTTTGCAAAGATCGGGGCCTATAAACAGTGGCTTGAGGAAAATATTTCTTCAGGCGATGTCATTGCCGTTCAGTCGGATTACAGTTTTGCAAGCATCGCTTTGCTGCTGGCATTATCGGAATATCCCTGTATTATTGTTCCTGTTGTCCCGACCACGGATTCTGAAGTACAGAATAAGCTGAAAGCCGCAAAAGTGAATAAAGTAATTACTTTTAAACAGGAGGAGCCTGCCGTTATTTCAATACAGAATGGCTCTTTGGAAAAAGTTGATCAGTATCACCGGATCATGGAAGAAAACCATGCCGGCCTTGTGCTTTTTTCAAGCGGAACCACCGGTGTCCCCAAAGTAATGGTGCATGATCTCAGTGCGCTTATTGCTGAATTCAAAGCGCCGAGAAAACAGAAAAACCTCAATTTTATCCTCTTTTTGCTTTTCGATCATATCGGAGGCATCAATACGCTGCTGGGCTGTCTGAATAACGGTTCACAGATTACGATTCCCGAAAACAGAAATCCCGAATATATTTTACAGCTCATTCAGGATAAAAATATCCAGGTACTTCCTACAAGTCCTACTTTTCTTAACCTGATGCTCATGACTGAGGATTTCGATACCTATGATCTGTCGAGTCTTAAAATGATCACTTACGGTACCGAAAGAATGCCGCAGCATCTGTTGGATAAACTTAAAATAAAAATTCCGTCGGTGAAATTCATGCAGACTTTCGGCACCAGCGAGACCGGGATATTAAAAACGGAAAGTAAATCGTCCACCAGCCTTTTTTTCAGGATCATCGATCCGAATTATCAGTATAAAATAGAAGATTCCCAACTGTATTTAAAATCGAAAGTCCAGGTTTCGGGTTATGTAAACCAGGAAAGCAACCAGTTTACGGAAGAAGGATGGTTTGCTACCGGTGATCTGGTAGAGGTGGATGAAGACGGCTATCTGAAAATAGTAGGAAGAATAAATAAAGTAATCAATGTCGGAGGCCTGAAAGTTCTTCCGAAAGAGGTGGAAGATATTATTAATCAGTTTCCGGAAGTTATCGATTCCACTGTCTTTGCAAAAGATAATGCCATTACCGGACAGATGGTCTGTGCGAAGGTTGTTATTAAGGAAGGATTGGATGAAAAGGAAATGAAAAAGGAAATCCTGAAAAAATGCAGGGAGGAGCTGGACCGGTACAAGGTGCCGAGCAAAATGATTATCACCCACTCCATTGATTTTACGACACGATTTAAAAAAGAAATATAACTAATACATTTATAGATTATGTACCTATTCTGGCGAGTTCTGCTTTTCTCCTTTACTTTTTGGGAAAGACTGTATATGAAGGTTTATATAAAAGTATGCCGGATGCAGGGGCTGAAGCTGGGGGAAGACGTAAAGATTTTCGAGCGGGTGTATTTCGGTTCTGAACCATTTCTGATTGAGATCGGGGATAAAACCCAGATTGCCGGCGGAACAAGATTCGTCAACCACGGCGGAACGACGAAAACGCTGAGAAGACTTCAGGGATTTGAAGACATCCGGATTTTCGGAAGGATAAAAATAGGAAAAAACTGCACCATCGGTTCCAATTGTGTGATCCAGCAGGATGTTGAGATGGGGGACAACTGCATTCTGGGAGCTGGTTCCGTACTGACGCATTCTATTCCTGACAATGTTGTGTTTTCAGGAAATCCGGCAAGATTTATCTGCTCCACGGAACAATATGCCGAATCGCTCCTCGACCAGAATACCCTTTATCCAAGGGATCTGGAGAACGACAGGGAAAAACTCAACGGATGGCTTAAGGAAAATCTGCCGTATGAATACAAAAAATCGAAAGTATACAAAAAGACCATAAAAACCGAATAGCCCGGCTATCCGGTTTTTTTAATGCTGACCGGCCGTGTGAAGATTCCGGATTACTTCTTCTACGGCGTGGAATATTCTCTGATTATCGAATTGCGCATCGATATTTTCTAAGTTCCTTCTTATCGTATCTGCCAGTTCCGGTTCCGTAAGAAATTTTTTCATTGATGCATACATCTCATCGGTTTCATAATTGATCAGATATCCCGTTTTTCCATGCTTGATCATGGCAGGAATATCTCCGGTGCGGGTTGCAATCGTGGGTTTCTGAAGAATTAGGGCTTCTGCAATAACCAGAGGCCAGGCCTCGGATTCCGAGGGAAGAATAAAATAGTCTGCATTTTTAACGTATGGATAAGGATTCATCAGGCTTCCGGTAAGTATAAAAGATTCCGTTACTTTATTACCCGCAATCTGCTGCTGGAGATTCTTCAGTTCTTCTCCGTCTCCCACTACAATGACCGTATGGTAAAAACCTTCGCGGATAAGCATTGTGTGAGCATCAATCAGTTTATGATAACCTTTTCTGGAATGCAGTCTTCCGATTGATACGAAGGTCGGCCCTGCAGACGGATGCTGAAGAGGTTCTTCCGCCTTTTTCCGGATTTCCTCAATCGGAATAGCATTGATGATGACTTCTTCGGGTGGATACCGGAGATCAGGGTAATACTGGTGCATCAGATCCTTGATTTTCTGGGAGCAGTAGATCATCTGGTCAAATTCCGGGAAATTCTTCAGAATTCCGGGTACGAGGGGCTGCAGTTTGGGCAGATTGATTTCAGAATGGAACCAGCCGATTTTTTTTGAATGTCTGTTTGTAGAATTAAGGACTGATGCAAAATCACCGTACGTCATGGCAATCTCGATATCGTATGTTTCACCTAAGAGACTGTCGGCAAGGGACGGCTTCTGCTGTATTTTTTTTAACTGCATCCTTCTCTTAATGAGCTGGATGTTCCGGAGTGCCGCGTTTCCGGACAGATCTTCCTTACCGGGTGTCAGGTAGACTTTTCGTACATGCTCAGGAAATTCATTCCTCAACTCTCCCTGGTTGATATTCAGACAGACCGTCATTTCAAACTGTTCCCTGTCGAGATTCTTCAGCAGACTCAGCATGACCTTTTCTACGCCGCCCATTTCCATCGACCGGTGTCTGAAAAGCACTTTTATTTTCTTGTTTTTTACCATGAACCGAAGATTTGTTGTGTAAAGATTCCGATCTTTTTCTTTATCCTGTACGGAATGGAATGCTGATATTCCAGAAGATCATAAATATCCTGAGAACGCGTATATTCGTCGGGAATAATCCTGCCGTTTATTTTTTTTAAATTTCTGCGTTTCATGGCAAGGAAAATTACTTTCGCAAAGTATTCGTAAGACTGCGGCTTATTGTCATTCTGGGAAATTCCTCCCGAATGAAGCCGGTACAGGTAATTGACTTCATTAATGAATTTTACTTTCCCTTTTTCATACATCTTCAGGTACAGGTCCTGGTCCTCCGCAATTCTCATCGTCGTATTCATTTTTTCCGTCTGCAGATAAATCTTTCTGTCAAAACATACAAAATGTGCGATCTGGATCGGGTAGTTAAAGAAAAAGGAATCATTGTTTTTCACCTGCCGGGTTTTGAAGGGAGCCAGCGGCTTAAGATTTTCGTCACAGCTCATGAATACGGAATAGGTAAGGACTACTTTTTTCCGGAAATTTTTGATGCTGGAAGAAACGGCAGTAGGGGTAATGGCATCATCCGGATCTACGAATCCGCATACATCACCTTCTGCGAGTTCAATAAGCTTACTTTTGGTAATGCCTACACCGCTGTTTGCAGGGTTTTCAAAAAACCTGAACCGGCTGTCGCCTTTAATGATATTTTTGATGATACTGACGGAATCATCCGTGGAGGCATCGTCAAGGATCACCGCTTCCCAGTTCCGGTATTCCTGGGCCATAACGGAATCGTAGCATTCTTTAAAATACTTTCCGTTGTTATAATTGGCAATTAAGATCGAAAACTTCATACAACGGGCTTAAAGATTAATTGCTGCTGATTGAAAACTTTGGTATTGTCCGGAATATCTCTAAAAATGGTACATCCGGCCCCGATAATACAGTTGTCGCCGATCGATACGCCCTTTAGCACCGTAACGTTGCTTCCCAGCCAGCAGTTTTTTCCGATCCTGACCGGTGCCGTAGAAAATTCCGAACGGGAAACCTTAAATTCAGGGACAGCCGCATAAGCGTGATTGTGATCGTAAAGCTTTACATTTTCCCCGAAAAGGGTATTTTCCCCGATAAAAATTGAATTCAGGCAGTTCACCGAACAGAAATTATTCATAAAAACACCGTCTTCAATAATAAGCTCCGCTTTTTTATCTACTAAAATATGGATGTAATTCCTGAAATTCACAGCCGTCCCGATCATTACTTTTTTTACCTCTCCGGATAAAATAAAATGATTGTTAATGCCTATTTTTATGCTTCTGACAAAGGTGTTGGGATGTTTTTTCAGTTTGGAAAGCTGGTGCCAGCGTTGGAGCTTTTCAAAAATAAGGTGCAGCATGTTGGGATTATATTTAATTCATAATTTGTACCGCAAAGATAATTAATTGTATTATACCATAAAAAATATTATTTTTGTGGCCTAAATTCAACACAGTGAGTGAAATATCATCGGTTCTCAAAACACTTCTGGCGTATCTTAAAAGGCCTGACCTCTATCCCGAGTTGAGAAGGAAAATCATAAAAAACACTTTACAGCGAAAAAACGCCTTCAAAGGAAAAGAAAAAACAAATTCCTGGGCGGCTTCAAGGGCTGTTTCCCAGCAGGAAGCCATTGCAAAACTTTTCGGAATGAAGATGGATTCCTTCCGTACCCTTTATGCTGAAGTATTAAAAAAATCGGAACAGAAACAAAAGGAGTGCCCCATCAAAATGGGGGGTGCCGGAGCATTGGAACTGATTTATTACGCCTGTGAATCCGTAGAAGCAAAGCATGTTGTAGAAACGGGCGTTGCCTATGGCTGGTCTTCTCTGGCAGCCCTTTTATCTCTTGAAAAAAGAAACGGAACCCTTTACAGTTCCGATATGCCTTATCTGGCACAGGACGGAGATCAGTATGTGGGATGCGTGGTTCCGGAAAATCTGAAACCGTACTGGAAACTTTTCCGGTTTGCCGATAAAGAATCCCTGCCTAAAATTTTTACTGAAACCCCTGCTTTCGATGTGATCCATTATGATTCGGATAAGAGCTACAACGGAAGGTTCTGGGCGTATAACGAACTTTATAAGCGTCTGAAGCCGGGAGGGATTTTTATCAGTGATGATATCGGCGACAACTCCGCCTACCAGGACTTTTGTGAAAAGAATCATTTTGAAACAACAGTGGTGGAGTACGAAGGAAAATACATTGGGGTTTTTGTAAAGTAAAATTGATTATTATACGATCTTTAACGGCATTCCTGAAATAGGAATGCACATTATCAGTTAAAATAAATTAAACCAAAGCAGAAAGATGTTTGCTTTGGTTTTTTGTTTTGCAGGATCTAAATTATTATTCCTTCTATTTCACGCACGTCACGTCACTTCATTATCCGATCCGTCTGAATATAACAATCAGATGGGTTTTTATACTGGGCGGAATCTTTATTTTCTATGATTTTATAGCCCTTTTCTATTAAAAATGCTTTAAACATCATTACTTTAGGCTTTACTCTTTCGGTCTGGTAATCTTTATAGACAATGCATACATTTTCAGTATCGGGTCTGCAAATCAGGCTGCTGAATTTTTTAGAATAACCAGAAATAGGCTCATAATATTTTATTAAAGTGAGAGTGTTGACACACAGGATGAAGATGATAAATATCTTAAAAAGGTTAATGTATTTAAATCTCATATTTAATATTAAAAATAGCAGCAGATATAAATTGGCGTTGCTCTTTATGCGGGCCGAATTATCTATTTTGGTGGTATAGTAGCTGTATATAATCCCTGCAAATACCATTAGAAATGAGAAAATCAGGTAAATATCAAAATAATTAAGTTTTTTCTTAATCATGATAAATGTGACGCCAACTAAAATCAACAGGCCGACCCAGATATTCAGGAAAGAAAGTCTGGACTTTATTCCTTCATGGATTATTACATTAATAAAACTTAGATCTCTTAAGCTTGATGATAATATTTTGCCAATAAAATCAATAAAACTATGTTGTTCAATATGAAGGTGATTTCGGTTCCCGAAAAGATACCCGCAGTAAAAGTAATTGATAAGCAGATAAAACGATACACCTGCGGCTGTTAATAAAAGCAGAAGCAGGAAATGTTTTAAAGAATATTTATTAATAAGCGTAAAATAACCAAAAAATACGATTGATGATATAAATACAAAAACACCTGCAAATCTTACCGATACCAATACAAAGAACAGTAAGCCTAATGCAACAGTACGTTTCACGCTATATCCTTCACAAATCAGCTTATAGATATGATAAATGATAACATAATTAACCAAAAAATAAAGAGGCTCCGACAAGCTGGTCGTATATAAAGGAAGCAAGGGATAAAATGAGAAAACCAATAAGGTTTGAGGGAAAAAGAACTTTTTTGAATAAGAAAATGTAATGATTGCTATATATGAAAGTAGGTTAATCAGCTTTGAAGCTATAAATTCCCCGCCTGATAAAAAGCTGAAAATTTTAATCAAAAAAGGATAGCTTAATGCAAAATCAGTTTTATAGTGCCAGAAATTTTTTGCCTGGAGGAAATATTCAATACTGTCAGGGGATACCAGTCCTGAGGAAAAAATAATTCTGAGTATAATAAACAGAATGGTTCCGGAAAAAAGCAAATAATTGAGAAAATCGTTTTTTTTATGATCAGGAATAATCATTAAAATAAATATTTCTTAAAATTGATATTATAGAGCCCGGATCGGATACTTGGATAGTCCGTGATGAAATATTTTGCAATCATTCCCCATTTTTTAAAGGGGGGAGCAAGGGAGATTTCGTAACTGCGGTGCATTCTTTTGATATGCCGTTTTACTTCTTCAGGAACCGTTTGTTCATTTTGCGCCCAATCGTTGATTTCCTTCCAGAGCAGTACCCTGGTTATTGCGGGGTTTACTTTTTTTGAATCTACCGTAGTAATCCTGTTGTTTTCATGAACGCCTCTCACAGCGATGGCCTGATCCAAAATTCCGGGATAAAGATCCAGGTAGTATGAAAGCCTGAATAAAAACTCCGTATCCTGATGAAGCCTCAGGTGGGTCTTAAAAAGCGGCTTCAGTTTTCTGAACATCGGCTCTCTTCTTATGGTCAGGCAATCGATACTGAACAGTCCGAAACTTCCCCTCATATTCAGCTGGCCCGGAAATACTTCTTTCGGGTCATGTTTTTTGTAAACCGTGGTCAGTTTGTCTTCAAACAGCGGATAATACTGTTCTTTTGCTTTCTCGGAATAATAATGTACACCAAGTGCTCCATAGACCCCTTCTACATTCGGATCTTTAAAAAGCGCTTTTTCAGCATCAAAACGGTTAGGAAGATAATAATCATCGGCATCCAGAAAGGCGATAAAATCACCGGTGGCCTTTTCGAGCCCGAGATTTCTCGTAGGTCCGGCTCCATGATTTCCTTTATCGGGATGTTGGAAAAGCTTTACCCGGTCGTGTTTTTCTGTCAAATACTTACAGACTTTTAACGCATTGTCCGGCGACTTATCTTCAACCAGAATGATTTCGTGCACTTCATCAAACTGAAGAGCGGATTCTACGGCCTGGGTTACATATTTTTCGGCATTGTAGACGGGAATGATAACGGAGATTTTCATAATTGATGTGTTTCTTACAAGAGCAGAATAAAACCTATATTCAGAAAATTGGGATCATAAAAAGAAGTTCTACAGCGGGTAATCTTTATAAAATGGGTGTATATTTAAGATATTTTAAAATTTGCCTTCTTATCTACGGCTAAATAATTAGTAGTCAGGTAAATTTCAAATGATTCGTGATACGTCATTTTTTGTAAGCCATCCTGTAGGATCCTGTAAATGTCATAATTTTGTAGTATTGAGAAGAAATCTGTTAACCGGTTTCCGGCATACAGGCTTGCCAATCCGAATTCAAACTGTATCATTGTAATACGGCCGTGTTCAATAGCATCTTTTGCTCCCTGAAAAGCTTTCAGCTCATGCCCTTCAACATCTATTTTTAAAAAGTCGATATGAGAAATCGAATGTTCTTCCAAAAAACGATCTATTGTTTCAAGCTTAATGGTTTCTGTTCTGCTGAGCTGCTTTTTAATCCTTTCATACCCGCTGTTTTCTATTGATGCCCATACGGAACCATCATAGTCGTAATGTATTTCAGCTGTTCCGGGATTGTTGCTGAATCCCAACTGATGATAGATGAAATTTATATGGTCTATCTTTTCCAATTCATTCACACAGAATGTAGTAGGCTCAAATGCATAGATCCGGAAGGGAGTCTTTATATTTTGAATAAGCGCTCTGCTGTAGCCTCCAATGTTGGCTCCGATATCGAAAATCACAATTTCTTTATCAGAGAAAATTCTGTTGATGAGTCCGAAAATATATTTTTCACCGCTTTTTTCATAATCCGAACCGTTACCGTAATTCATCCCTCTCAAAGCAATAAAGAAAAGGCGCTCAAAAAAAGCCTGAAAAGCTTTCTTTCCATAAAATCCGGCCATTTGGCCTTGTAGAATTCCCATATTTTATTTAATAAATTTTACACTTCTGTGTTCTGCCTGTAAATATATCAGTTTTTTTTCCAAAATACTTTGGTTTAGGTTCTTCACCATTCCAGCAGGGGAAAGATATTTTTTGTAATACTCCAGGACATTATTTTTCATGGTCAGGATTTCCTGTCCGGAATATTTAAATATCTCATTATGAATAAGATGCTCCAATTCATTGAGGTCCTTAAAGAGAACGGCATTGGTCCGGTGCCTCAGATTAGGATACATGACCTCGGCATATTCTTTCTGGATCAGGGGGATGGTTCCTACCGACATGGCCTCAATCACATTATGGCATAAGGGCATCACAACACCCGGGCAGCAAAGATAAAAGTTAAAGCGGGAAAGCAGTTCCCGGATGTCTTCCATCCTGATGCCATAGTTTTCCTTTATGGCAAATACATATTTTTCATTCAGGGTATCACCAGCAGAAATAACTTCCTCTCTTCCGCGGATTGAGATGAAATTTTCCTTTTTCTGAAAAAATGCCAGCAGACCGGTTCTTGTTTCTACCGTAAACTCCGTTCTTTTTATATCCAGATAAGCCTGTTCGTCGAAATTTCCGTAACAGAAGATTGAATTAAACCGTTTTCTGTCCGTATTGATTGTATGATCCCAGATTCCCTGGTTATACATGAACGGATGGAAGCTCATCGGTACATGAAATACATTATCTTGTTTGTTCTGTTGTTCAAAATAATTGACGAAGTAATCCGGGCTGAACATTTCATCCTTTAACTCAATTACATTTGGTGGAAGATTTTTTTTATTGATGCTCAGAAAGTTTTTTTCACGTACCATAAGTCCGAGGTAGCGGTCTTTATTCCTGAGATTCCTGAATCTTGAAAAATTCATAGGGTAGCAGATGGTATATCCTGAAAGCTGATAAAACTTGACCATCAGATAGAAAAACCGGTGATAAAGGTTAGGATTGGTGAAACTGATGAGCAATACCTTATCGTTTTCAGGAGGGATATAAAGTTTTAAATGCAAAAAGGCTACAGTATCACTGATAAGCCTTTTGACCTGATTTATTCTTTTATTGATCATACGGATGGTTTAGGGCATGAAACCGATATCTTGTTTTAAAAAATTCAGGATGCTTCAAACCTGTCAGTAAAAACGAGATCCATTTTTTTAAGCCTTTCTGGTGGGCTATTTTAAAACTAAGGTAATTAAGCCTTATTTTTTTTGCATATTTTTTTTCCAGTTTATTGGCTTTACTCCATAGATAAAGGGATTCATTATAAAAAAGGCTGTTCCGGTAGAATTTTGCAGAATAGGGTTTTATTTTGGTAATCCGGTTATCGTCATGAACACCCCTCATCGCAACAGCTTTATCGATGATTCCGGATTTCAGATAACCATGATAGGAAAGCTTAAGGTTAAAATCTGAATCCTGATGTACGCGGAGATCAGCGTTGAAACGAAGTCCGGTTTTTTCCAGAGCCGACTTTCGTACCGTCAGTGCATTCAAATGAAAAAACGAACCGAAAAATTCAGGAGTAAGTCCCAGGAGCCCTTTAAAAACTTCCTTTCCTTCTGCAGCGTAGTTTACAGTTGTCAACGGTGCATCTTTAAATTTTGCCTGATATTCCTCTTTACCTTTTTCTGATAGATAATCTACTCCAATAGCTCCGAACACTCCATCTATTCCGGGATTTCTGAAAATTTCTTTTTCAGCATCAAAACGGTTGGGAAGATAATAATCATCGGCGTCCAAAAAAGCGATAAACTCCTGCGTTGCCCGGTCGATTCCGAGGTTGCGGGTGGCACCGGCACCATGGTTGCCTTTGTCTGGATGCTGGAAAAGACGTATTCTGGGATTTCCGGCAGCCAATTCTTTACAGATGGCCAATGAACCGTCTGTAGAGCCGTCTTCTGCCAATATAACTTCTTTCACTTCATCAAACTGCAAGGCAGAATCAACCGATTTTCTTAAAAACCGGGAAGCATTGTAGACGGGAATGATAATAGAAACAGTCAGGGTCATTCGTTGATGTCTAAAATAATACTTTTTTCGTATTTATCCTTGAGCTCGTCAGGGATATCAAAAGATTGTTGTTCGCTGGCTTCATTTACATGACGTCCTCTTATTGACACTTTATCTTTTACTTTCATCAAAAACCACATGTATTCTATATCGATATGTCCTACGTCCAGAGCCCAGTAGGCTGCTTTGGCCAGATCATAAGCAAGGATGGTTGCGGTAGGTCCCAATGAGATTAAAACAAGCTTATTTTTACCATGCTCTTTTACGGCATTTAATATTTTATCGTAACACCGGAAAGCATTTTTTACAGGACATATAATTCTTTCAAGTGTTTTTGCATTATCAAACAAGTCATTACCTACTCCCAATCGTGAGTATCTTCCTTCAACAATCAAAATTTCCTGTTTTTCCCATATTTTTTTTAATAGAGAAACAGTGTGGAGAATGGTAGGATCAGATTTATCTTTATATCCAATATAAAACCGGGTAATGAACTGGTTTCCATAGATTTTATCACTGTTTAAAAAAAGAAGGATTCTTTGTCCGTACCCATTGATAAATTTTTTCCACCAATATTTGGTTGGGATATCAAAATTTTTTGAGCTATAAAAGGGTTCAGGAAGGCAAACCAGATGATTGGGAAGATCTGATGCTGCCACCTCTTTTAATTTTTTACTGATTTCTTCGCTGTTTTCCTGAAATTCAAGGGCAAATTCCGGAAAAAACAGACGGAATTCCCCATCTCCGAAGCGGCTGATTGATTTTTTATCTTCTATGATCTGACGAATGGTTTCGGTAAAACTTAATATTTTAAATTTCGGGAAATTTTTTCTTAGTCCTCGTGTATTAAATACCCACTGATAATAGTAAAAGTTAGCACTGATTTTTTTTTTCATTTGTTTCATTAAAAATATTTTTTATTAGGATGAGCCCAAAGCGCCAATTGCAAGAGGTTCCAGTGCTTATGATCCCTGTTTAAAAACTTTTGGGCAGCTTTAAAGTCGACATAGCTGAATATTTTCTGGTTTGGATCTTTCAATAGCTGGTCCGACAATCTGATGAGGTTCTCTTCTTCAAACCAGGTTTTGATGCTCATCCCGAAGCCCTGCTTACGGCGTTTTCTGATGGTCTCCGTCCAGTAGGATCCCATCGCTTCGCGGAGGATGATTTTATCGTTATCGTTGGTAAGCTTAAGCTGTTCGGGAAGCTGGATGCAGAATTCAGCGAAATCAATATCCAGAAAAGGCGTTCTTACTTCCAGCGAATTGGCCATTGCCATCCGGTCGGATTTTACCATCATATTGGCCGGGACATAGGTCTCAAGATCATGTCTCATCAGATCATTCAAAGAATCCGGATCAGGAACAAAGCTGTAGGGCTGTTCATATTTCGAGGAAATACCCAAGGCAAGCCGTTCTTCAGTATTGAAAGCGTTCCGGACAAAATTCCGGTGAAAATCCAGGATATTTTTATGTTTTATATTGTTTTGGGAAACAAAAGAGATGGGTTTCACCTTCTGGTATAAATTTAATCCGAACTGAGCAATAATATTTTTATAGCTGAAATGGTTCTTCAGCTGATTTTCTACCCTGTAAAAATTGTATCCGCCAAATAATTCGTCGCCGGCATCTCCCGATAAAACGACCGTCAGGTTTTTTCTGGCGTTCCTACAAATCTCGAAATGCGGGATAAAAGAAATGTCGGAGAAAGGTTCATCGAAAAACGGAGAAATTTTGAGCAGGGATGTTGCCAGGTCTTGCTTCTTCTCATGAACTTCAATATGATTCGTTCTGTATTTATCAGCAATTTCTTTGGCAAATTTAAGTTCGCTGTCCTCATGATCGTAGCCGAAACTGATGGTTGTCTGCTTCGGTAAAAACTCGGCAACCAAAGCGACAATAGAAGAAGAATCCAGGCCTCCGCTCAGGAAGCTGCCTACCTCAACATCTGCCACGAGCTGTTTTTTTACTGCTTTTTTCAGAAGATAAGTAAATTCGTCCTTTGCATCGGACGGGCTGATCACCCGGTCTTTTTTAGGAAGGCTGTAATATCTGGAAATATTTACCCGGCCTTCTTTCCAGATCAGCTGGTAGGCCGGTGGCAGCGTATGAATGTTTTTATAAATACTCTGATAGGTACTTACATAGCCATGCTGAAGGTAGTGTGACATCGCTTCGGTACTCACTTCCGGACGGACAAGTCCCGATGCAAGAATAGCTTTTATCTCGGAAGCAAAGATAAATTCATTATTTCTTCCGAAAGCATAATAGAAAGGTTTTTCTCCGAAACGGTCCCTGGCACAGAACAATTCCTGTTTTTCATCATTCCAGATGGCAAAAGCAAACATGCCGGGCAGATCGTGGATAAGGTTCTCCTGTTTCCGCTGGTACATCGCCAGGATCACTTCAGTATCGGAATTCCCCCGATAAGGATATTCGGCATATTGAGATTTGATATCCTGATAGCCATAGATTTCCCCGTTCAGGACAATACATTCTTTTTTTTTACTGGAAAACATCGGCTGTTTTCCGCCTTCGGAAAGATCAATGATAGAAAGTCTGCGATGACCCAGGGCTGCATTCTCGTAAAATTCATGATGTGCCGAGTCGGGGCCTCGATGGGCGATAGCATCCGTCATTTTCATCAGGGCCTCCTGGTAATTTCTGGCATTCGGAGTGATAATTCCGGCTATTCCGCACATAAAATTTTGTTTTTCATCATTTATATTAAACTTTCACGGGATAAATTTACAATATATTATAAAAGTATTTTCCGGTAGATGCTGCTATTATGCAAAATTAACAATTTCCCGGTCTTTTTAATACATTATCCATCTTTTACATTTCAGCCATGCACTTTGCCGTGTAGCACCCTGTTTTTTACTTCTGTCTCTTAAAAGTATATTTCATTACTTTAAGCAACTGCGCCAGTAAGATCTTTACATTTCCCGAGAGGAAAAACCTTTCGAATATGGATTGATAAAGATTAAAATTAACCAAAGGGGTTTTAAACTCTTTTCTGTAATAATACTGCAGGATCAGCTGATCCAGGTCCTTGATGATCTGTGTGTTTGCCCTTTTATCATGATTGATCTGCCGGATGTTTTTAAAAATATTGATTGAAGTACGGTATTTATTTTCTATTTTAAGCGAGCTGTATACACCGCCGTCATGAAGACGGTAGACCCCCATCATTCTGTTGAAAGACCGACCTTTGCCAAATTCGAGGAGATGATAAAAATAATAGAGATCCCGGTAATCCGGATAGACATCAACCCATTTAAGATCCAGAAACTTTTTCCTGATCATGTAAGTAAAGGTCTGCGTCGGACGGGCGGTAAAAAAGCTTTCCTGAGTATAGTCCACAAAATCTTTACCGCTGAACATAGGGTCTTTTCCATCGCCGGTCAGGCGTTCTTCATTCTGGTGGTATAGAAAGTTCCTTGCGGTCGTCATGACATATTCCTGGTTCTCATCAAGAAAGTCTGCCTGAAATTGCAGCTTTTCAGGATCCGTCCAGTAATCGTCCCCTTCACAATAGGCTATATATTCTCCTTTGGCCAGGCGGAAGGCAAACCGCTGGTTTTCTACGAATCCTATATTTTTCTCATGCTTAAAATATTTTATAATATCCGGATGTCTCTCCGCGAAATCCTTTACTATCTTATCCGTATCATCCGGAGAACAGTCATTGCAGATGATCAGCTCAAACGGGAAGCCCGTTTGCTGTAAGAGAACCCCTTCAATCGCCTGCTTCAGATAAGGAGCATGATGATAAGTGAGCATAATCACGGATACTTTTGGATTCATCAGTAGAATGATTTTGTAATTATTAACCTTATTAATTATTAAGAATGTTCAGAAACGAAGGACCTGTGTTTTTTAAAACAGACCGGAAATGAATAATTTCGTGGAATTTCGAACATTGGTACCGGTATTCCCTCCAGGTATTAAAGGCAGCTGAATATTTCAGCATCAGCATCTGTTTGATCATTTTCGGAATAAATTCTCGATTCATTATTTTTTTATCGAAATCATAAGCCGGATTCAGGTAGCGTTGTTCTCTTTGTACGCGAAGGGCATCAATATGAGCCGTCTTGTTAAAGTCCTGCCTGCCGTCATGCACTACTTTGCTCCGGGGACAGATGATAATTTTTTTTCCGAAAAAAGAAATACGCTGTACATATTCATAATCTTCGGAATAATGAAAGAAATAGGGATTGAATCCTCCGATTTCCTCTATTGTTCTTCTTGGTAAAAACCAATGGGCGGCGTTGACGAAGTCTATTTCATAGCTTTGCTGCAATGTATTTTCAAATGCATCAGAAAATATTCTGTTGAAGTGGGTATTCCGTGCCAGGTACCTTTCGAAAAAAATGTCCAGTTTCTTTTCCGTGCCATCCATGTGCATCGGGCTCAGAATGCCGATTTCTTTTTTATCCGGATAAGAATGATACACTTCCAGAAGCTTTTCAAGGCTGTTTTCATAAATCCAGGCGTCCTGGTTCATCAGGTAAAAGAAATCAGCTCCGTTCCGGTAGGCCTGTTCGATCCCGATATTATTGGCTTTGCCGAATCCTAAATTTTCTTTGGACCGGATAAGCTCTACTTCCGGAAAATAACCTGCAATATATTCCTGGGTACCGTCCGTAGATCCGTTATCAATTACAATACAATGAACCGGCACGGAAGAATGCCTCAGGCTGGTAAAGCATTTTTCTGCCCAGTTCATGGCATTATAAGTAACGATAATAAAATAAATCTTAGGCATTTGTGTTTAATTTTTAAATATATTTTCCGGCCAGAACCCTTAAATAGTCATCTGCGTTAATCCCGTTAAAAAAACTATTGGCAGTTTCATCAAAATCCACCTTATAAAAATCCCCTTCATCGGCTTCCCGGTATATTGCTTTTTTCTGCATCCTGGTTTCCAGGGCCTGTACGATTTCTTTAAGGTCAAAATAGTAAGGATAAGCAAAATTAATGATTTGATTATTTAAATAGGGGCCATTCACCTGCAGAAATTTTGAAACATCATCAATGTCCAGCAGCAGCCTCCGGGCCCGCTGATGAATGGTAAAAGTTTCCCCATGGGAGATCCGGGTTTTAAGAAAGTTGAATAAAGTATTCGGATTTCCTCCATTTCCAACAATATTTCCTATTCTTAAAATCAGGTGACTGGAAGCATGGTTGCGGATATATTCTTCAAGCTTCAGCTTATGAAGCACATAATGGCTGTCCTGTTTGGACTGGTCGTTTATGCTCAGGGTTGAAAAATACACCAGTCTGGCATCCGGATATTCTTCAAGACTGTTTTTTAAAAGGATAAATTCTCTTTCAAATTCGGAACTTCTGGTTTCGAGGGAATTGGAAACCCCTGAAGCAAAAAATAAATGGGTTTCCTTGTCGATAAACTGCAAAGACTGGGCAATAAGTCCGTTTCCTATGATCATTTTCTGTGTTTTTTAGAGAAAGCTATTGTTTTCAACTTTTATCTGGTACTTTTTATCAATGGTATGCTTACTCCATTTAACAGTATGATATAACTTTAAAGGATGGAAAGAAAATTTTGATAAAACATTATTTAAAAAATATCCTGCTGCCGCTTTATAAAAGCTCAATTTCGTTATTTTATTGGAATAAGACATCAGGGTATAGTAAAAATAGGCTTTTAACTTAAGCGTACTGTAATCCGGACCATATTTTTTAATGAATGGGATGATGACAAAGTCTTTCTTCATCACTTCATCCGTTACATTTTTTGAGATGCTTGCAGAAAACTGCCGGTAAGTACTCATCGGTTCCGGCAGAATCTTTATTTTGCCGTAACATCCGGTGAGCAGATAAAGGCAGCGGTCTGCCGAGATAATTTCCGTCGGGAAGTCTTCTTTCAGGATACTCTTTCTGAAAAAGAACGTGGAGGTCTGGCAGATCTTGGGATCCGTTAGATCATTTTTATCCAATACAGCTCCCGTGTGATTTGAAAAACGGTGGCTTTCGATGTCCATGTCTTCGTAAATAACCAAAGAATCTGCTCCGGTTCCGGCAAAATCAGGATGGGACTCCAAAAATTCAAATTGCTGCTGCAGTTTGGAAGGGTCGATCCAGTAGTCATCACCGTCCAGAATGGCAATGTATTTACCCGAGGCTTTTGAAAAAGAAAATAAAGTATTTTTTACGTAGCCGAGATTAGGAATATTTTTAAAATATTTAACTGTACTTCCTTTGGGATGGGTGTTTATGATTTCCAGAATAATCGCTTCCGTATGGTCCGGGGAATTGTCATTACAGACAATAATTTCATACGTACCGCTGAATTCCTGGGCAAAAATACTTTCAAGACATTGGTTAATGTATTTTTCATGCTTATAGGTGGTTATGCAAATGCTTACATCCATAATAGATGAGTTCAGATGTTTGATTAATATTTTATTTTATAATAAACAAGCTTTAATTTTTTTATAATTTTATCGCTAAACGGAGCATTTTTTTCTTTGATGAGACGATCAAAATATTCCAGCCTGTCTTTAACGACATCCTTAAATCCGTTTTTTATTAAGCTTTTATTAAATTTAATGAGATGTTTTTTTAACAAGCTATCTTCTCCTTTCAGGATTTTATCGATGGTAACATTGGTAAAATGAATAAAAACGACTGGGAATTTATTATTTATTTTTATTTCCTGTGTTTCCGGATCCATTGTTCTTTTGCAGACTTCTATATTCCAGCTTGCCACATTACAGCCTTGGTGTTTAAGAATTTGTACATTTTCAAAGTAAATAGGAATCAGGTTCAGATAAATCTGATCATAATACAAACCTCTTTTAATGTCATTTACACAAGCGGCCAGGCAGTTTTCAGCCCAATATTCCAATGCTTTACCGGCATTTGTATTCGCTCCGATAAATCCGGCATTATATATACCATGTCTGAACGTTGCATAAAATTCCACAGGATCCTTTTCGGGGCTTAAAGTTCTCCAGTGTGGTGTAAGAATAACGGAATGATTATCCAGGCTTTCAAATAAGAACTGATAGGAAGCGAAAAAATAAATATCAGCGTCTACGAAGATCACTTTTTCATAGGATTCGAGACATTTCATCATAAGAAGCGGTTTCAGCGACCATCTTAAAGTACTTAGGTTAGAATCGTATTTACGGATCATTTCTTTTGAGAACGGGATATTCTCAAAATCATTCAATGTAAGTATAGTGATATTTTTGCCTGCAATTTTGGAGGAGTGGTCTTCTGTTCCGGTATCCACAATTGCTACGTGAAGGGAGATTTCTTTATCAAATTCCAGAAGCGACTCATACAGGGAAAGGGCCCATGAGAAGTAATTGTTGGTAATAATGGTACAAAATGTTCTGTTTTGATTCATCTCTTTAGGTATTGATTTCTGATCTGGTGTTTCGCTAATTTATATTTAAAAATTAAATAAGGATAAAAGAACGGCCTTAAATGCAGGAATAAATGCAGTAAAGATACAGATTGTTTATAAAATTCGTTGTAGATCCAGAAATGTTTCCTGTCGAAAGAGAATCTCTCATTAATGCTCCTGTAAATAAACAGTAAGACGTTAAGGTATTCGGAATATTTTCTGTAATTTTTCTTTAAAGGGTTTACAGTGCGTGTTGTATTTGGGTGGAATCTGAAATGATTTAGGGTTTTACTGCTAAAGCAGATATCGCTTTTAACCAGGATTTTCGTCCAGAACATCCAGTCTCCGGCATAAAACATATTTTTGATTTCCGAGAAATCAAATGCTTCTTTCCTGAAAATACATGCACTGGCATTAGGAATGGTGTTCCGGTATTTCAAAATGGTTTTAATCTCATCAATTCCGTTATTACAATAATCTTGTTTCCATTTGTGGGCATCCAGGTCATCCGGCCAGAAAACATCATGATAGCTGCCGTGTTCATCGACGTTATTTGACCGGCAGTAGACCAGGCCCAGATTTTCGTTCTGTGAAAAAAAAGGCATGAGGGTTTCTAAAAAAGTATTTTCGCAGAAATCGTCGCTTTCCGCAATCCATATGTATTTGCCTTTTGCCAGGGCAATCCCCTTTTCCCATTGGGCAAAAGCGCTTCCTGAATTTTCTTTATTAAAAACCGTATGGGAAACTTTAGGATGAGCGGCATACTTTCCTAAAATTTCGGTACTGTTATCTTGGGAGCAGTCGTCCAGGAATATGACCTCATAATCTTGGTAAGTTTGGCCAAAAATGCTATCTAGTCGCTGCCGTAGAAATTTAGCATGGTTGTAATTAGGAAGAATGATTGAAACTTTTGGATTCATCAAAATACTTTTTTTATAGTCATTTTGAGTAGTTTTGAAAAACTTAAATCATTATAATATTTGTAAATATGTTGGTTAATTAATGAAAGGTAACTAGGATAAACAGACGACATAAATCGAATAGAACTATTATAAAATGACTGCTGTAAGCCATTCCTTATTTCAGGATTTTCTACATTCATAATAATAACAGCCAACGATTTCATCCATTTGAGTTCCATTTGTTCCTTATCTTGAGAACTCCATATTCCAATTCCGGACCTATATATTGCCATGTTATCAGGAAGATATTTTATTTTTCCTTTTTCCGCGGCGCAAAGCCAAATAATATAGTCTCCTATATAGGCATCCTTGATCCAATCCGGAATAGAAATTGAATTTCTGAATATTACACTTGGTGTATGCATGAAGTTTCCACTAAATAAATCTGATAAAGTAAATGTTTTTTCATGTGCATCTGATTTTGTATAACTTGAAACTTTTATTTCTCCGTTGGGATAAAGTTCATCTGTTCTGTGAAAGCAAAGACTGTATTCTTTATTATTCTCCAAAAAATCTACTTGTTTTTGGAGTTTTAAAGGATTGGTCCAGTAGTCATCTCCTTCACAAATTGCAATGTATTTTCCTTTTGCTTGTGCTATTGTCCATGCAAAGTTTGGTATGGCTCCCTTATTTTTACTCTGTCTTATATATTTTATCCAATGACCATTTGGATGATCTACAATTATTTTTTCTATAATAGATTGTGTATTATCTGGAGAACAATCGTCAGAAATAACAAGTTCAATTTCATCATCAAAGTTTTGAGTTAAAATTCCATTTATACTTTCTTCAATATATTCTTCATGACCATAAGTGATCATTACAACACTTACTTTTGGCTTGCTCATGAGTTCTGTTTTATAATCTTTGAGGGTATTCCTACAGCTGTACAGTTATCAGGTAAATCTTTTATGACTACTGTACCTGCACCTAAAATTACATTGTTTCCAATACTAATATCTGGAAGAATAATTGATCCTGCACCTAATTGACAAAAATTGCCTATTGATGCTCTTCCTAATATTTTTACATCTGGAGAAATTTCTACAAAATCTCCAATTTTTACATCATGTGTAATTATAGAGTTATAATATATGATGGATGAACAACCAATGATTACATCATTGGAAATTTTTACTCCATCTAAGATATTTGTTCCTTCACCTATATTTACATTATAGGATCCAATATCAGCTCTGGAGCTTATTGTAGATGTTACTACGCCTCCTACCTTTATAAACCTATCAAGTATTTTTTTTCTTAATAAAGGATTTCCTATTCCAATTGCGAATCTTTTATCAATTGTTAAAAAATATTTTTCAGCTTCTTCAATATTTTTTAAGATCGGAAATTGATCAAAAAGTGTAATACCAACATCTATATTTACATCATCATAAAATACAAGATTCTCCAAATCATTATTAATATGACATATTTCTAAAACTTCTTTGGCAAAACCTTTTGCACCTACAATTAACATAATTTAATTATTTTGAATTCTCAACATTGTTCTTGCAATAAGCTCTACTTCTTCAAAAGTTAAATCATAGTAAAAAGGCAGACACATAACCCTTTTAGCAATATCATCAGTAACTAACATTTCTACCTTTGATAAATAAGGTAGTGATACAGCAAGGCTTGGATAAAAGTAACGTCTTGTGAAAATTTCTTGTTTATCCATTTCGGTCTTTAATTTCAGAAGAAGTTCTTCACTTTCTAAAACGATAGGGTAATAAGCATTATTATTATTTGCATGAGAATGCCAAACAGGTTTTACGGCTTTTAAATTTTTCAGTTTTTCATCATATAAATCAGCAAGAGCTTTTCTTTTTTGAAATATATCTGAGATATATCTAAGATTTACAAGTCCCATAGCCGCATGAAATTCAGAATTTTTTCCGTTAAGTCCTAATTCTGCAAATGAATCAAATCCTGAAATTCCGAAGTTTCTGATGTATGCTAACTTTTTTAAAAGATCAGAATCTTTTGTGATAACTAATCCTCCCTCCACGGAATGGTAAAGTTTGGTAGCATGTAGGGAGCAGGTTGAAATATCGCCGTATTCGAAGATTGATTTTCCGTTTATTTCCACCCCGAAAGCATGCGCTGCATCATAAATTACCTTTAGATTATGTTTTTTGGCAATACGGTCGATCGCTTCGACATCACAAGGGTTTCCGTAGACATGAGTTGCCAGGATAGCAGTGGTATTTGCGGTAATTGCTTCTTCTATTTTAGAAGGATCTATATTTAAGGAGGTCGGGTCGATATCTGCAAAAACAGGTGTACATCCTTCCCAGACGATGGAACTGGTGGTAGCAATAAAGGAAAAAGGAGTCGTGATCACCTCCCCTTTAATATCCAGGGCTTTCAATGCCATCTGCATGGCTACTGTTCCGTTCGTCACGAAGAGTAGATGGCTAACCCTCAAATGGTCTTTCAGCTCCATTTCCAACTGGCTGGCCAAAGGACCCATATTGGTAAGCCAGTTTCTTTTCCAGATGCCATCCAGATATTGTTGATATTCTTCCTGAGGCGGAAGAAAGGGTTGGGTTACGGGAATCATAATAAATTTTAATGCAAAGTTATGATATTTTCGCTCTCTAATTCAAATGGAATCCATTGTTCTTTTTCGCCACCTACAGTAAACTCAAGAATATTGTTAATACGAATATGAGGAGATTCTGTTGACGGATCATAAAGTCCCAAATCCAGAATATATTTTCCTAATGTAAAAAGAGGATTTTTGACAGTGGTTTTGTAAATTATTTTTGATCCTTTACTGATATTATCTTTATACTCTTTAACAGTTATGCCTGCAATTGGTTTTTGTTCTTTATCCTTAAATTCAAGATATAGTACGGGTAATCTGTCAATAGTAGTATTGGCCTCAAATTCAAATGTTAAATTGAAGTCCTGATGGCGATGAATTTCATTATTTAAAAGATCAGTCTGAAAAGAAACTAATTTAAAAATCTGATTATCGTATACCTTATTTTGATTATTATTTGAAAATTTATTATAGTAAAGCTGTATTCCTTTTCCGATTTCTTTTCCGCAATATTCGACTCTTCCATGATCCATTAAGATTATTTCATTACATATCCTGGATATCATAGGCATACTATGAGAAACAAAAATAACAGCAGTATGGGGAAGTAATTCATCTATTTTACTGAAACATTTTAAAACAAAACCCAAATCTCCAACCGCCAGCACTTCATCAATTATCAGAATATCTGGTTCAAGATGGGCGGCAATTGCAAAGCCTAAACGAACTTTCATTCCAGATGAGTAATTTTGTACAGGAGTATCTATGAATTCCTTAATTTCAGAAAAATCAATGATCGAATTCATTTTTTCTTCAACCTCTTTTTTGGTAAATCCTAAGATTGATGCATTATTATAAATATTTTCCCGGCCGGTAAGGATAGGGTTAAAGCCTGCTCCTAATTCGATCAAAGCTCCGATCTTACCTTTCATAACGATCTGTCCTTTGTCCGGGTTGTAAAGCCCATTTAAAATTTTTAGAAGTGTAGACTTTCCTGCTCCATTGTGTCCTATGAGTCCAATGCATTCTCCTCTGCGAAGCTCAAAACTAACATCATAAACGGCCCAGAATTCATGAGGACGCAAATTTTTGTCTACAGATAGTCCAAAAGTACTTCTAATAATATCCAAAGCCCCATATTTCAGAGAACTTTTAAGATTCCTGCTGAATTTTTTTGAAATATTTTTTACAGAAACTAATATTTCTTTATCCTTTTTCATTACCCGGCAATTTTTTCAATAATGATTGGCATTGATTTTCTGAAAATAACTAATCCTATTAGTAAAAATAATAAACTTAAAACTGTTAAGCCTATTGTAAATATCAATGATTGTGTTCCTATTCCGGTCAATGTATTTCTGGTATCATTAATCATATAAGTTAAGGGGTTCAGCTTAAATAGAAACTTAAAAATTCCTACAGTAGGAGCTGCATATACTATAGGAGTTACGTACATTAAAAAAGGAATACCTGTTGTTAAAACTTTACTTATGTCTGTGTAAATCAAGCCTAAAGGAGTTATTAAAAGACCTAAAGTAAAAGCAAAAATTATTAATGAAAAAATATAAAAAGGAAATAATATCAAATTCCAGGATGGACTAATCTGATAAATTATCAAAATAATAATGACGGGAATCATTTTTATTATCAGATTGAATAGAGTAGTATATAATCCCTTCATTAAAAGGGATTCTTTTGGGAAATTTATTTTTGAAATAATTGATTTTCCGGTCATGACCGAATTTATAGGACTTTGAATGGTTTCAGAAAAGATATTCCAAAGAGTAGTTCCCAAAATTACAAAAACGGGATATGGTATTCCTATGGGAGTATTTACATTTACAACACCTGAACCATTTAAAAATAGCCATACAAGAGAGTTGATTAATACAGGTGCCAAAATCCAAAAGAAACCTAATAATGACTGTCTGTGCTGAGCTTGTATATCTCTTTTGGTCATTTGAACAGCTAAAAAGTTGGATGATCGAATATCTTTATAAATAGATGTAAGTTCCTTAAAAAAATGTGTTTTTTTATCAGATGTGTATACTACGGTTTTCAAAGTAGATTTTTTTTCAAATTTATAATAATTAATTGATTCCAATTTTATACATTATAAAATATTATTCATGTAAAAATAGGAAAATAATAATTTATATATTTAATAGTTGTTATTATAGTAAAAACTATTAATATAAATATCAATATTTGTTGATTTTATTATAAATCTATTATTTATTCACCAGTTGCTTCAGGTACTCACCATACCCGCTCTTGCCATATTTTGCTGCGGTTTCCAGGAGTTTTTCTTCGTTGATGAATTTATTCCTGAAGGCAATTTCTTCAATACAGCCGATTTTGAATCCCTGTCTTTTCTCAATCACCCGTACAAACTCGGAAGCATCATTCAGCGAATCGAATGTTCCGGTATCGAGCCATGCCGTACCGCGGTCCAGTACACCTACTTCAAGTTTTCCGTTTTGGAGGTAGACATTATTCACGTCGGTAATTTCAAGTTCGCCTCTCGGGGAAGGCTGGATGTTTTTGGCAATCTCCACGACATCGTTATCATAGAAATATAATCCGGGAACGGCGTAATTGGATTTCGGCTGTACAGGCTTCTCCTCAATGGAAACAGCCTTGAAGGAGTCATCAAACTCTACTACGCCGTACCGCTCAGGATCCGAAACGTGATAAGCGAAAACCACGCCTCCTTGCGGATTGGTTTTGTTTTTAAGAAGGGTTCCCATTCCGGAACCATAGAAGATATTATCGCCTAGGACCAAAGCGGCTGCCTCATTTCCGATAAACCGGTCTCCCAGAATAAAGGCCTGTGCCAGTCCGTCCGGGCTCGGCTGAACCATGTATTCGATGTTGCAGCCGATCTGCGAACCGTCGCCCAGCAACTTAATAAAGCCCGGCTGGTCATGCGGAGTGGTGATGATTAAAATATCTTTAATGCCCGCCAGCAATAAAGTAGATAACGGGTAATAAATCATTGGCTTGTCATACACGGGCATCAGCTGTTTGCTGACTGCGATGGTAAGAGGGTAAAGTCTCGTTCCGGAACCTCCGGCTAAAATGATACCTTTCATCTGTTTTGTGCTGTATTAATTGTATTGTTTTTTGTAATATTTCTGATAATCTCCGCTGGTTACATGATCAAGCCACTCTTTATTATCAAGATACCAGTCAATGGTTTTACCGAGTCCTTCTTCAAAAGTAACAGATGGTTTCCATCCCAAGTCTTTGTTAAGTTTGGTCGCGTCAATTGCATAGCGCTTATCATGGCCCGGTCTGTCTTTTACAAAGGTAATCAGTTTTTCCGAATAGCCTTCCGGTCTTCCCAGTTTGGCGTCCATCTGCTTAATCAGTTCTTTAACAAGATCGATATTCTGCCATTCATTAAATCCGCCGATGTTGTAGGTTTCACCGGTCCGGGCTTCATTGAAGATCTGGTGGATTCCTTTAGCATGATCGATTACAAATAACCAGTCTCTGGTGTATCTTCCGTCGCCGTAGATGGGCAGCGGCCTTTCATTGATGATATTGGAAATACAAAGAGGAATCAGCTTTTCAGGGAAATGGTTCGGCCCGTAATTGTTGGAGCAGTTGGAAATAATAAACGGCATTCCGTAGGTATTTCCGTATGCCCTGACCAAATGGTCGGAGGCCGCTTTGGAGGCCGAGTACGGCGACTGTGGATCGTAGGCGGTTGTTTCAAGGAAGAATCCGGTTTCTCCAAGGCTTCCGTAGACTTCATCGGTGGAAACGTGATAGAACAGGTTAGTTCTCTTTTCATCAGGGAATCTTCCGTGGGTATGATCAGGATTCAGAGTCCAGAACTCTTTACAGAGATTCAGGAGATTGGCGGTCCCGTTGACGTTGGTATTGATGAATGCCATCGGATCCGTAATGCTCCGGTCTACATGGCTCTCTGCAGCAAGGTGCACTACTGCATCCGGATTGTATTTTTCGAATATTGCTCTTAATTCCTCAGGTTTGGTAATGTCTGCTTTTTCGAAAACATAATTCGGCTCATTTTCAATGTCCGTCAGATTTTCCAGGTTTCCGGCATATGTAAGCGCATCAAGATTGATGATGGTTGTATCAGGATTGTTTTTCACAAATTCTCTTACGACGTGCGAACCGATAAAGCCCGCTCCCCCGGTGATGATTATATTTTTCATTTGATTAATTTAAAATTGTTTTACGTCCGATGCTCTTGTAATAAAAACCGTTCTGTTCAGGAATTTCAAGAGGGTACATGTTTCTTCCGTCGAAAATGGCCTTCCCGTTCATTTTCTGAGCCATCAGCTCAAAATTCGGGTTTTTAAATTCGGGCCATTCCGTAGCAATCAGTAAAGCATCTGCGTTTTCCAGTGCTTCATACATGCTTTTGGCATATTGGATCTGATCTCCCAACAGTTTTCTAACGTTGTTTTCAGCAATTGCATCATAGGCGACAATATTCGCCCCTTTTTTCAGCAGAAGGGCAATGTTGTCGAGCGAAGAAGCTTCCCGGATGTCATCGGTATTGGCTTTAAAGGCCAGCCCCCATACGGCAATGGTTTTTCCTGCTACATTTCCGCCGAAATATTTTTCGATTTCCGAAACAAGAATTACCTTTTGGGTAAGATTTACGTTTTCCGTAGCTTCCAGGATCTGAAAATTGAAGTCTTCCTGCTTTCCGGATTTTATAAGTGCTTTTACATCTTTAGGAAAACAGCTTCCTCCGTATCCGATGCCCGGAAACAGGAACCGCTGGCCGATCCGGTCATCACTTCCCATGCCCAGTCTCACTTTATCCACGTCGGCCCCCACTTTCTCGCAGTAGTTGGCAATTTCGTTCATAAAGGTAATTTTTACTGCTAAGAAGGAATTAGCGGCATATTTCGTAAGCTCGGACGATTTTTCGTCCATAAAAATAATCGGGATTCCGGTGTTGGTAAAAGGCTGGTAAATTTTAGCCATAACATCCTTGGCTTTATCGGAACTTGAACCCACTATTACTCTTGCGGGATTCATGGAATCTTCCACAGCAAATCCTTCTCTTAAAAATTCAGGGTTGGAAACCACATCAAACGGGATCTGGGTTTTGGAAGCAATCACTTCCCGTACTTTATCTGCCGTACCTACAGGAACCGTGCTTTTATTAACGATTACCTTATATTCGGTCATCAGTTCCCCAATGTCATTGGCTACTTTCAGCACGTAGGATAAATCTGCGGATCCGTCTCCTCCTGGAGGGGTTGGCAGGGCGAGGTATATTACTTCGCTTTTATCCAGTGCTTCTTTTAAATTGGTGGTAAAAAACAATCGCTCCGCCTGAATGTTCCGTAAGAACATTTCTTCAAGATTCGGCTCATAGATGGGAACTATGCCGTTTTTCATGCCTTCTACTTTTTTTTCATCAATATCTACACAGTATACTGAATTACCAAGCTCTGCCAGTGTGGTTCCTGTAACCAAACCTACGTAGCCGGTGCCTACAATAGTAATGTTCAAAATATATGTTTTTAAAATTAAGACACAAAAGTAATAAAAATACCATCATCTAAACCTTTAAATTGATGCAAATGCAAATTAACTTATCGCGTTGATAATAAGATATTTTGCTTTTTTAATAAAAAGTTGTATATTTGCAATGGATTTACGGAAAAATATGGGAAGGCCTTCGGAAGAAAGCCTTTTTTCGTACGAGTAAATCAAGATTTTACAGTATTTATGGAGTTTAGAAAAAGAATTGAAGAATTATTACATGAGTTCCTCGAAACCAGAAAAGATTTATTTCTTATTGATCTGAAATTTTCTGCAGGGGACGACATTACGGTGATTTTGGATGGTGACAACGGCGTTTCTTTACAGGATTGCCTGGATGCAAGCCGCGCCATAGAATTCAATATGGATCGCGAAGAACATGATTTCAGCCTGCAGGTAATGTCGGCAGGATTAAGCGAACCTTTGGCAACTCCAAGACAGTTCGCTAAAAATATCGGCCGGGAAATCGAGGTTTTGCTGAATGATGATACAAAAATTGAAGGCGAACTGGCGAAAATAGATGAAGAAAAAATCACGCTGATCCTGCGGTACCGCAAGCCGAAAGACATCGGTAAGGGAAAAGTAGATGTGGAGGAGGAAAAAGAAATTCCGTACTCTGAGATTAAGAAAGCATTAGTAACAATTAAATTTTAAAAGAAAAAAAGTAAATGGACAATATAGCGTTGATTGAATCCTTCGGTGATTTTAAAGACGAAAAAGGGATCAGTAAGATTGATCTTATGGCAATCATTGAAGATTCTCTGAAAACCCTTCTGAGAAAACGATATGATTCTGATGATCATTTTGATGTGATTGTAAACCCTGATAAAGGGGATTTTCAGATCTTTTTAAATAAGACCATCGTAGAGGACGACATGTCTGAAGACGATGACCTGGAAATCGAGATTTCCGAAGCCAAAAAAATCGATCCGACTTTCGAAGTAGGTGAAGATTTTACGATGGAAATTCCTGTTGCTCAGCTGGGAAGAAGAAATATCCTTACCCTGAAGCAGATCTTGGCTACAAAATTGCAGGAGCACAACAATGCCATGTTGTATGAGCAGTTTAAAGACCGGATCGGGGAAATCGTCGTTGGGGAAATCCACCACATCCGTCACAAGCATGTGATCCTGCTGGATGATGAAGACAACGAATTCATTCTGCCGAAAGAAAATCAGATCCCATCCGATTTCTTTAAAAAAGGTGAAAATATCAGAGCTATTGTTGAAACGGTAGATTTCAAAGGTTCAAAACCACAGATTATTATTTCCAGAACTGCACCTAAATTTCTTGAGAAATTATTGGAACTGGAAATCCCTGAAATCCAGGACGGAACAATTATGCTTAAAAAAGCCGTTCGGATCCCGGGAGAGAAAGCGAAAATTGCAGTAGATGCTTATGACGACAGAATAGATCCGGTAGGAGCCTGTGTAGGGGTGAAAGGATCGAGAATTCACGGCGTGGTAAGAGAATTGAGAAATGAGAACATCGATGTGATCCAATGGTCTAAAAATCCTGAAATTCTTGTAAAGAGAGCTTTAGGAAACGTGACCATCAATAAAATCGACATCAACGAGGAACAGCAATATGCATTGGTATATACTCCGGTTGAAGAAATTTCCAAAGTAATCGGTAAGCAGGGACAGAACATCAGACTGGCCTCATGGCTGACAGGTTACGAGATCGATGTACACAGGGAGTCCAGCGAAGATGATGATGTTGAATTAAGAGAATTCAATGACGATATCGAGCAGTGGATTTTGGATGAGTTTAAGAAAGTAGGTCTTACGACTGCAAAATCAGTTTTGGATAAAGAAACTGAAAGTTTGCTTAATATGGTTGATTTGGAAGAGGAAACCATTGAGGAAGTAAAACGTGTTCTTAGAGAGGAATTCGAAGATTAGGATTTTTAAGTAAATTTTAATAAACAGTAAAAAGAAATACTTTAATTTTAAAAATTAAAAAATAGTAAATAATATAGATGCCAAAAATTAGATTAAATAAAGCGGTTAAGGAATTCAATATTTCGATGTCCAGATTAGTAGAGTTTTTACAGGCTAAGGGTATCGAGGTTGAAAGCAATCCTAACGCTCAATTAGAAGAAGCGGCATATTCTGCATTGGAGGCTGAGTTTGCCAAAGACGGCGAGCAGCGAAAAGCGTCCCATGAGGTGGTGATCACCAAAGTTCCGGAAGAAAAGCTGGAAATAGAGGAAAAGAAAACCCCTGAAGTAATAAGAGCTAAAGCAAACAAACCGGAAACTAAAATTTTAGGTAAAATAGACTTGGAGCCTAAAAAACCTGAAGTGGAAGAAGTTCCGGCTCCGAAACCGCAGCCTGTGGCAGAAGAGAAAAAAGAAGAAGTGGCCCCCGCTCCCGAAGTGAAGGCAACTCCTGAAAAGCAGGAATTCAAAGTCCTGGATAAAATAGATTTGTCACAGATCGAGTCCAGAAACAGACCCGTAAAAAAAGACAAGCCAAAAGTGGAGGATAAAAAAGAAGAGGAA
This sequence comes from Chryseobacterium hagamense, assembly GCF_007991455.1. GTDB lineage: Bacteria > Bacteroidota > Bacteroidia > Flavobacteriales > Weeksellaceae > Chryseobacterium > Chryseobacterium hagamense. The sequence continues at coordinate 144,924 of NZ_BJYJ01000002.1, forward strand.
AAGAAACCTGTTGAAAAACCGGCAGCAGTAGAGCCTGTAAAAGAAACTCCAAAACCTGTTGCAGAGGTACCCGTATCTGAAGCTAAACCGGATGAAGCAAAAGTAACAATGATAAATACTCCGGATGAACCTCATGAATCTCAAAAGATTGAAACGGTTTATCAGAAACTTGACGGGCCTAAAATTGTTGGTGAAAAAATCGACTTAACGCAGTTTGCCCCTAAGCAGGGAGCCGGCGCTAAGAAGAAAAGAAAAAGAATTGAGAAACCGGGAGGCGGAAACCAACAGGGTGGAAACAATAACCAGGGAGGCAACAACCAGGGTCAGGGCAACCGGCCTCAGGGTCAGGGTGGACCAGGCCAGGGTGGAAACCGTACCCAAGGACAAGGTGGCCAGGGCGGAAACCGTTTTGGAAATAACCAGGGTGGTGCGCAAGGCAACCGGCCTCAGGGTCAGGGCGGACCAGGCCAGGGCGGTGGAAACCGTTTCGGCAACAACCAGGGTAACCGTCCTCCTGGACAGGGCAATCGTCCGGCTGGACAAGGAGGTCCGGGCGGAAACCGTTTCGGAAACAACAGACCTGGACAAAGAACCATGCCTGTTGAGCTTACTGACGAGCAGGTTAAAAATCAGATCAAGGAAACCCTTGAAAAGTTAACCAATAAAGGAGGTAAATCTAAATCTGCAAAACACAGAAAAGATAAAAGAAATTTCCGTAGGGAGCAGGATGAACGTCAGCAGGAGATTGATGCGGCAGACAGAACGTTGAAAGTAACGGAATTCATCACAGTAGGTGAATTGGCGAGTTTGATGAACGTGTCTCCGACGGAAGTGATTTCCGCATGTTTCTCTCTGGGAGTTATGGTTACCATGAACCAGAGGCTTGAAGCCGATACTTTACTATTGGTAGCAGACGAATTCGGTTATAAAATCGAGTTTTCCGATGCTGATCTTGAAGAAGCGGAAGCGGATGAAGAAATCGACAATGAAGAAAACCTGGTGTCGAGAGCACCGGTAGTTACCGTAATGGGACACGTTGACCACGGTAAAACTTCATTGCTGGATTACATCAGAAAAACAAATGTTATCGCAGGAGAATCCGGAGGGATTACCCAGCATATCGGGGCTTATAACGTGAAACTGGAAAACGGGCAGCGCATTACCTTCCTGGATACCCCGGGTCACGAAGCCTTTACGGCGATGAGGGCAAGGGGAGCACAGATTACGGATATTGCGATTATTGTGATCGCTGCCGATGATGATGTAATGCCTCAGACCAAAGAAGCAATCTCCCATGCACAGGCTGCGGGAGTACCGATGATCATTGCCATCAACAAAGTGGATAAACCGAATGCCAACCCGGATAACATCCGTCAGCAGCTTTCCGGTCTGAATCCTCCGGTTCTTGTAGAAGAGTGGGGTGGAAATGTTCAGGCGCAGGAAATCTCCGCAAAAATGGGTAATAATATGGATCTTCTGTTGGAGAAAGTATTGTTACAGGCAGAATTACTGGAATTAAAAGCCAATCCGGACCGTTCTGCAAACGGAGTAGTGATTGAGGCATCCCTGGATAAAGGAAGAGGATATGTGGCAACGATGTTGGTACAGTCCGGAACACTGAAAGTTGGGGATTATGTAGTAGCCGGTAAAAACCATGGTAAAGTGAAAGCTTTGCTTGATGAAAGAGGGAAAAACCTTGCGGAAGCAGGTCCTTCTATTCCTGCTACCATCTTAGGACTTGACGGCGCACCTACAGCAGGTGATAAATTCCGTGTGTATGCTGATGAAAGCGAAGGTAAAGCCATTGCGAATAAGAGAGAGCAGCTTCAGAGAGAATTATCAATCCGGACCAAGAAGCATACGACGCTTGAAGAACTGGGCAGACGTATTGCGTTAGGTGAGTTCAAAGAATTAAACATCATCCTTAAAGGTGACGTGGACGGTTCCGTAGAAGCACTTTCCGACCAGTTGCAGAGATTGTCTACAGAAGAAATCAGCGTAAAAATCCTTCACTCCGGTGTCGGACAGATTACCGAATCTGATATCAACCTTGCTGCTGCGTCTGATGCTATTATTATCGGATTCAACGTGAGAGCAGGTGCCAACGCAAAAGAACTTGCCGACCGTGAAGAGATCGAGATCAGAACGTATTCGATTATCTATAAAGCTATCGATGAAGTAAAAGAAGCGATGGAAGGAATGCTTTCTCCTGAAATTCAGGAGCAGGTGATCGGTAACGTAGAAATCCGTGAAGTATTCAAAATTTCCAAAGTAGGTACGATTGCAGGTTGTATGGTTCTTACCGGTAAGGTAACCAGACAGTCCAAAATACGTTTACTAAGAGATGGCATCGTGAAATTCGAAGGCGAACTGGAGAGCTTAAAACGTTTCAAAGACGACGTACGGGAAGTAACTAAAGGCTACGAATGCGGATTGAACCTCAAAGGTTATAACGATATTGAACAAGGCGATATTCTTGAAGTTTATGAAGAAGTTGCCGTGAAGAAGAAATTGAAGTAATTGCTTTAATGTCTTATTATGATAAAATAATCCCGCTCAAAAATGAGCGGGATTATTTTTTTATTCTTTAATTTATAATGTTTCTAAATAACTTTTATAATATTACGTAAAGATTGTTAAAGCTGTTATCAGAATTTAATTTTATCAACTATATTTTAAATATGGCGAAGTTAATTTTATAATATTATTGATTGAGTATAATAGCAGGCTGTTTAAATTATTTTCTAAAGAACCCAGATAAAAAAAAGTTTGGTAGTGTTAATAATTATTAACATATTTGTTTCCTAAAAAATATTAAAATTTGTTAATATGAATGTGAAATTACGTGTATTGAGTGCTGGAGTTATGTTTTTTTTGGGTCAGGCAGCTTTCGCACAGACAGGAACAAAACAGGATACTCTTGCCAAAGAAAAACAAATTGAAGAAGTTGTTGTAACAGGATATCGTACTAAAAAAGCAGATGAAATTATTCAGGCCCAATCTGTTATCTCTTCAAAAGAGTTTTCTGAGCAGCAATCAACTTTATCTATGACAAATATGCTCCAGGGTAAGGCTCCAGGAGTATTTGTACAAGCTAATAGCGGAAAGCCTGGAGATGGTGGAGCTATTCAAATTCGCGGAATTTCTGGATTATCTAATTCTGATCCATTGGTGGTTATTGATGGTATGTATACTTCTATAGCTCAGTATAATGCATTAAATCCTAGTGATGTAGAATCTGTTACAATTTTAAAAGATGCGGCATCTACTGCACAGTATGGATCACGAGCAGCTTCAGGTGTAATTGTTGTTACAACTAAAAAAGGGATAAGTGGTAAGCCAACTTATATGTTTCAAACAAGATTTGGGTTCTCTAGGAAAGTTTCAGATAAAGAGCTGAATTTTCAGATGATGGATGCTAATCAAAAGTTGAATTGGGAAAATTCGGTAGCAGATGGAGTTGGTATTGCTACTAGGAGCCAAGAAGAAATCGCATTACTATCAGCACAAAACCATGATTGGCAGAAAGATGTTTTACAGAATTCTTCCGAAGAGTCATACTTATTTAGCGCAAGTGGAGGTAATAAAAAAGATACTTATTATTATTCTCTAGGTTATGATCATAATTCAGGTATTATACGTAATTTAGATGGACTAAAGAGATATACGGCAAGATTTAATTTTGAAAGCCAGGTTTCTGATAAATTTAGAATTGGAGTTAATACATCTCTTCAATATCAAATTGTTGAAAATCAAAGGGATCTGTATAATGCGCAGAACCCTTTTAGATTTATGTATGGTGCTAATCCATACGATCCTATCTTTAATCCTGATGGATCCTATAATTCTACTGGAGCAGGTTTCCCATTCTTAGAAGCTGTAAAGACTAATCCGAATTTTAATAAAAACTTAAGATTAAACGGAAGTATTTTTGGCGAATATAAAATAACTGATTATCTGAAATTCAGATCTACAGCATTAGGAACATATGCTCAATTAAAAGGTTGGTCATCAATATTTTCGGGATCAACATTAAGTACCATTTTAGGATATCCAACAGGATGGCTGTCACAGGGTAATAATGATTTATTTAATTATACCATCAATAATAGATTGGATTTTGATAAAAGCTTTGGCTCCCATAATGTTAGTGCTACTGTTTTCCATGAATTTTACAATGGTCGATCAAATGCAATGTCTTCCGCTAAATCAGGAATTAATAATAGTTTATTAGACCCTTATCAACTTTCTAATTATGCTACGCCTTTAACATCTAGTGGATCAAGAACTGTTTATACATTAAATTCGTTTGCCGGACTATTGGATTACAATTACGATAAGAAATATTTTGTAAGTGCTTCTTTAAGAAGAGATGGGAGTTCTAGGTTTGGAGAAAATAATAAAAATGGTACTTTCTGGAGTGTAAGTGGAGGTTGGAATATTGCAAAAGAAAATTTCCTAGCAAATACGAAATTAAGTACGTTTAAATTAAGAGCTTCTTATGGTACTGTAGGAAATGATGCTCCGATTCCTGATTATGTTAACTTAGATTACGGTTCATTTGGATTATACGGCGCAGCACCAACAACTTTTGTTACTGTAGCTGGTAGCCCTGATTTGAAATGGGAGGTAGCAAAGATGCAGAATTACGGATTTGATTTCGTATATGGTAATCGATTACGAGGATCATTTGAATATTTTATTACAAAAAGGAATGACTTTCTACAAAGTGTTACCGGCTCCGATGTGTATGGAGGATATACTTTTTATAAAAACGTTGGCGATCTTGAAAACAAAGGATTAGAAGCAGAACTTTCGTATGACATTGTAAAAAACAATAATTTTAACTGGAATTTGCATGGAAATATTACGAATGTTAAAAACAAACTTTTATCATTAAAAGATAACGAACAAGAAAGAATTACGGGTGCTTATGGAGACAGTGTATTGAAAGTTGGTGAAATGCCTTATATCTTTAAAATGGTTAGATATGCTGGAGTAAATCCAGATAATGGGGAAGCCTTATATTATACTAATCGAGCCACGGCCAATGCTGGTGAAACATTTTATAATCTTGAAGGAGGTAAAGCAACAAATGTTTATAATTCTTCAGATGCAACTAATATTACAGATAAATCACCTTTTCCAAAAGTATTTGGAGGATTCGGAACATCGTTTTCATATAAAAAATTTGATGTAAGTGCTGAATTTTCTTATAAATATGGAGGATGGGCACTTAATTATGCAGAACTTGATAGGTTAGATCCTGCTCAATATAATACCAATAAAAGTACAGATGCTGTAAACTTTTGGAAAAATCCAGGTGATACTAATGTTCTTCCAAAACCAACTGACGCAGGCCTATATAGTACTGATCAATTTTTACAAAAGACAGATTACATCAGATTTAGAAGTTTAAGTGTAGGATATACTTTTGATAAAACATTCTTTGGAGATAATTCACTAATAAATTCATTCAGGGTATATGTTCAAGGTCAAAATTTATATATTTGGACTAAATTTAAAGGAGATCCAGAAGCAGCTGTAGGATTAAGTGAAAATACGGCTAATTATGTACCTAGTTCATATTACGCATATACATATCCAATAGTAAAAACATTCTCAATTGGTTTTGACTTAAAATTTTAAAATATAATAGTAATGAAAAAGATAAAATATATAATTACTGGCCTGGCTGCTATTGTAATCTTAAACTCTTGTGAGAGAGATTTGGATCAATATTCTCCGCAAAAAGTTGCGTTAGAAGATGCATTTAAAGATATTAACGGATTCCAGACGGGAATAAACGCTGCTTATGATGCTATGAAGGATAATGGCTATTTTTCTGGTGATACAAGCCAATTAGCGATTCCGGATGAAGTATCAGATAATCTAGTTATTAGTCCTCTTGGAAGATCTACTAATTTCTTGGCTTACAATTGGAATTTTGCTGGAAACTTAGGTTCAGTTACAAATTTATTTATAGTTGGATATAAAGCAATTAGTTATGCCAATTTACCACTAAAATATATAGATAAGTTACCTGATGGAGCTCAGAAGAATGATATTGCAGCACAAGCAAGAGGGATAAGAGCCATAATTCATTTTGATTTGGTTCGAGCTTATTGTAAAATACCGACTCAGAGTTCTGATGCTAATTCTTCTAGAGGTATTGATTATGTGACAGAATTTAATCCTGCAGGTGTCTCTGAAGGACGTAAATTATCTGTTTCACAGGTTTATGATAAAATTATAGATGATTTAATTTTTGCGGCAAATAACATTAGCACATCTTCAACAGATAAAGGAAGGTTAACTAAACCAGCTATCCTGGGAATGTTGTCTCGAGTTTATCTTTATAAAGGAGACTACCAGAACTCGGTAAATTATGGACAGCAATCCATCGCATTGTCTTCAAGTGTAGGAACATTGCAAAAGTTTCCTTCTATATGGTCTTCTAATGAAACAGATGGTGTACTATTTAAAATACTGAATTCAAAAACAGAAAGTGTTAGCACAGGAGCCGTTTATCAGCAAGGAGCTAAACCAGATGGAACTGGACAAATAATTGCAGAGTATGTTGTGCCTAAAAGTTTCTATAATTTATTTACAGATAATGATATTAGAAAAAGTGCTTACATGAGAAGATATACTTACGTTAAAGGCGCAAGTACCTTAACTGCTAATACGGTTATCAAATGGGCATATAATACTTCAGATACTGCTATGCCTTTAAATGTTGTAGAAGTAAAGTACTTAAGAACAGCTGAAGTGTATTTGAATGTTGCTGAGTCAGCTTATAGAGCGGGAAATGAGTCAACTGCGAATACACTGCTTAATAATTTAAAAGCACAACGTTATACAGGATATGTACCAGTCAATTTATCAGGTCAGTCACTTTTAAATGAAATTTTACTTCAAAGAAGATTGGAACTTGCATTTGAGATGGATCGTTTTTATACATTAAAAAGATTGGGTTTAGGACTTCAAAGATCTGGAGAAGGACCTAGCTTTGATGGAACGGGAGTGCCTGCTTCTACTCAGATTATTCCAGCAAATAGCTTTAAATGGCAATGGCCAATTCCTCAATCTTCAATTAATAAGGATCCAGGACTACCACAAAACGATGGCTACTAACAAACAATTTTAAATTGAATATTTTTTATACCCACCCCGCATCAAAATGCGGGGTTTTTTATTGCTTATTATTTCTTATTTTTGCTCTACAAAATCTGAGACGCAAATTTTAAAGGATTTTGTATAATGACATCCAAATGAAATACATCCTTTCCATTATATTTTTCCTCAGCCTAACCATTCAGGCGCAGGTGGTCAATAAAACCGATTCCAACCAGCTTCCGAAAGAGGATACTTTGGTGGTGGATTCGGGAAAGAAAGACTCCCTGAAAATATTTAAGCCGACCATCAACGATTATCTGTACCAGAAACAGTTTTCTGAGAAAAAGGTCTTTGATACGGTGATGACTTCTGATAAAACCTACATTTTCTCTCAGTATAATAACCGGGACAATTTCGGAAGGGCACAGGTCGCCAACATTGGGGCGGGATTCAATCCGCTGACGTATGAAGTGATTCCGGAGCAGAACCTGGCTTTGCTGCCGACCAACAAATCGTACTGGATCCTTGGGGCAGCTGATATTAATTATTACGACGTCAAAACGCCGACTGCCACTTTCATTTACCACAATGCGATGAAAAACGGAGCGGCTTTAAAATCGATGTACACCCAGAACATCGGGAAGAGATTCAATTTTTCATTGGAGTACAGCGGGCTGCGTTCCCAGGGAATGTACAGGAACTCGCTCGCTTCCAACAACAATACCTTATTCACAGGGCATTACGTTTCAAAAAAGGGCAATTATGAATTGTTTGCGCATTACCTGCACCAGAACGTCAACAACCAGGAAAATGGAGGGATTGCCGTAGACAGCCTCTTCCAGCAGGGCGACAGCAACTCCAGGAACCGTCAGAACATGCAGGTGAACCTGGCTTCGTCAAGTTCCCAATACTCGTACCGGAGATATTACCTGACGCATCAGTTTGCACCTTTTAATTCGGAAAAAATCCCTTTTAAAATACGTCATACGATATCGCATCAGGGAAATAAGTATTATTACAGCCAGAATGCACCGGAAGCTTATTGGTACGACGTTCCGCAGCAGTTGGTGGCCGATGCGCCACTGAGCTCGAAAAAATATTCGGATAATCTGAGCAATACGGTAAGCCTTGTCTGGGACAATGAAAAATTTAAGCTTGACGCAGGTGTACGGTATCAGATGCTGAAATTCGGGACCAATGCCATCAATCTGCCTTTACTGCAAATTCCGTCTGAAATCAAGGAAAGCCGGCTCGGAGCGGTCGGAAACCTTCAGGTCAGGCTTTTCGATAAAATTCAGCTGAATTCATTCCTCGAATTTTCAAACGGAAACCAGTTCGGTACCTATCTGAAAACAACCAACAACCTGAAGTTCGAACCGGTAAAGGATTATTTTGTTAATGCCAAGGTGAATTTTCAGAGTGCTTACCCGTCCTTCAATTACATCCTGAACACTTCCATCTACAATAACTACAACTACTATCTTCAGAATGCCCGGAACCAGACGGTTTCTGAAATCGGAGGAAGCCTGGGACTGAAGTGGTTCAGAACGGAACTGTTTGCCAACTATTACAGGATCGACAATTATACCTATTTCGACTCCAATGCGATACCGCAGCAAAGCGGAAGCCCGGTGAATATTTCCCAGATCGGCGGTGATGCTACCTTCAGCTATGGCGATTTCCATCTCAATACAAGACTGCAGTTCCAGAATGTTTTAACCAATAAAGACCTTTTGCCGCTGCCGGGATTCATCGGCCGTGCCAATTTCTTCTATCAGACCAAAGCTTTCAAAAAAGCAGCTGAAATTCAGACGGGGATCAAAATCTATTATTTCTCGAAGTTTGCCTCAAGAACCTATTTCCCGATCCTGAACGAATATATCCTGCCGGGTGCCGGTTCATTTTCAATCGGGGGACAGCCGATTGCCGATATTTACTTCAATATGAAAGTGAAAAAAATGTTCTTTTTTATCGAAGGGCAGCAGATCGGTACTTTCCTTTCACACAACAAAGCCTATGCATTTCCAAGTTACCCTATTTACGACTTCAGGCTGAACCTTGGGATTGTATGGTATTTGTTCAACTAAAATTTTACAGCGTTGAAAACGATTAATAAAATATCTTTCCAGGATATAGCAAGCATTCCTCAATTGGTAAAGGATTTTCTGAATCATAAGATTGAAGGTTTTGAAGAACATACCTTTTCTCTGGACCATTTCAGAAAACAGATTCATAAGAAGCAGGATTCTTTCACGGAACAGCAAAGACGTATTTTAGCGGATGCCCTGGAAAAACAGCTTACGCTTCTGCCACTTTCCTCGAAACAGAAAGAAAATGTAAGCAATCTCAGATTTTCAGATACATTCACGATTACCACCGGGCATCAGCTCAATCTTTTTTCCGGGCCTGCTTTCTTTGTGTACAAGATCCTGCAGACCATAAAAACCTGTTCTTACCTGAAACAGAACTTTCCGGATTTTAATTTTGTTCCGGTCTATTGGATGGCTTCCGAAGATCATGATTTTGCGGAAATCAACCATTTTAAGACGGAATCCGGTTTTTATGAGATCAACGAAAAATCCGGCGGGGCAGTGGGAAGAATTACGATCAACGATACTTTTTTCACTTCTGAATTTGAAAAGGAATTCAAAGACTATGTTTTCGGAACAGAGCTGATTCTAATGCTGAAAGAAGCCTATAAACCCGGAAATACCTTAACGGAAGCCATCAGGGTCTTAGTCAACCGGTTATTCTCGGAATTCGGACTGCTGATTCTGGATGGGGACTCAAAAGAGCTCAAAACACAGATCAAAGAAACCTTTAAAGATGAGCTTCTGAATTTCAGTTTATCTAAAAATACTGAAGACAAGGTGAATTTTCTGACGCAGAAATACGGGAAAGTTCAGGTCAACCCGCGTGAAATTAATTTATTCTACCTTTCCGATACCCGGGACCGGATTGATTTCGATGGTGCGAAATACGTCATTGTAGATAAAGGCATTTCTTTTACGGAAGAAGAAATTTTAAACGAACTGGACAATCACCCTGAAAGATTCAGTCCCAATGCATTGATGCGGCCGGTATACCAGGAAACGGTTTTGCCAAATCTGGCATACATCGGGGGAAATGCCGAAATCATGTACTGGCTGGAACTGAAAGATTACTTTTCGAAAATTAATCTTCCGTTTCCCGTGCTGATTCCCCGGAACTCCATGCTCTTTTTAAAAGAGAAAACCGTAGGAAAGATTGAAAAGCTGGACCTGAAAATCGAAGACTTTTTCCGGAATTTTACTGCTGTGACCAATGCTAAAATATTGGAAGACAGTATTATTCTTGAAACACTGGAACAAAAGGAAAATCTGTTGATGACCCAGTTTTCGGAGTTGAAGTGTATGGCGGAAACTACCGAAAAATCTTTCGGCAACATGGTGAAAGCGGAAGAAGTACGTCAGCTGAAATCTTTTAAAAGAATGAAAAAGCGGCTGCTCCATGCCGAAAAAATAAAGAAAAGCGAACTGCTCGAAAGACTGGAGAATTTATTTTTAGAAGTCAATCCTTCCGGAAACTGGCAGGAAAGGGTATATAACTTTAGTGTTTTCTTCGCAGATCATGGCTATTCGTGGCTGGAAACTTGTTTAGAAGAAATGCAAATTGAGGAGTCCAAACTAATAATAGTTGCCATTTAATTTTAAAGAAGTATTTTTGTACCTATAATCACCGAATATGATAAAGAGGTTTTTTATACTATCCAGTTTATGTATGGTTTTGGGTGTCTCTGCCCAAAGATCGCATACCGTTGTAAAAGGCGATACCCCTTACAACATTGCAAAAAAATACGGACTTACGGTAGATGAACTATTGAAGATGAATCCGGCAGTGAAGGACGGCAAGCTGGCTTTGGGAGAAGTCCTTACCGTTAAGAATGATAAAACCGCTGCGGCCGTTACAAAAACAGCTCCTGCAAAGCCGGTGGGCAATGTTCAGACCGGTAAAATCATTCTTCAGCCGAAACAGACCATCTACGGAATTACAAAACAATACCGGATTTCGGAAACCGATCTTCGAAAATTAAATCCGGAGCTGGATTCCAACATGAAAATCGGAGATGAAGTAATCCTTCCTCTTGAAAGCATAAAAAAATACGGCGGAAACCAGCAAAATACGGCTGTAGCAGTTTCAGCACCTGCAAAGCCTGTGGAAACTGTTGCTGAAACCTCAGCTGCTACAGCGTCCGAAGGCGAATATACCGTTCAGCCAAAAGACAATTACTACAGGATTTCAAAACAGTTCAGTATTTCCAAAGAAGAATTGTTTGCATTAAATCCCGGATTGGAAGATCGCGGATTAAAACCCGGTGAATCCATCAAAGTTAAAAAGCAAGAAAATAAAAGTACCGGTGCCGATGTCTTTGGGGAAAATACAGGTTCAAAAACAAAAGTCGATGCCGGAAACGAAAGATCGTCATCTGCAGCAGCGACTGCTGAAGCGGATGATTATGTAACTTACACTGTTCAGCAGGGAGATACTGTTTTTTCCATCGTTAATAAATTCGGAATTACCATTGATGAACTGATTGCCCTGAATCCGGAACTTTCCAGAGGATTGAAATCCGGCATGGTTTTGAAAATAAAAAAGCTGGATCCGGCTTATGTAAAGAAAAGCGGTGATGCCCTGAGTGTAGTCATGATGCTGCCTTTCGGGTACAGCACAGGCGAAACCCAATACCGGACCATGGCACTGGATTTCCTTACGGGTGCAAAGCTTGCCATTGAAAGGAATGCCGCCAACGGGCAGAAACTGGATATCAAGATCGTCGATTCGGGAAATGAAGCATCGTTCAGGAGTTCGCTTACCCAGATCAATCCTAACAATACGGATCTGATTATCGGCCCGTTCTTCAAATCGAATGTGGTGGATGTCCTGGAGTTTACAAAAAACCAGAAAATCCCGATTGTCGCTCCGTTTGCCAATTCTCCGGAATTATATAACTACAGCAACCTGATTATTGTGGAAACCAATGATCAGACCTATGCCGATAAAATCGTGGATGAAGTAAAATCAACCTTCTCCGATCAGAAAATATATATTGTTGCCGACGCTAAAAAGGAAAATGCCAACTACATCAAGGCAGGTCTTGAAAAAACGTTGAAAACACCGAATATCACCATTGTCAATACTCCTGCAGATATCCAGTTGGACAAGAACATGATGACAGGCCAGTCGGCTCCGGTTATCGCGATCCTGGCCAACGATACGGATTCTGTTGCTGAAGCATTCGCCAACCGTGCCATTGTTTTATCCAAAGAAGTGCAGGGGGTAAAAGCTTTCAGCATGTATTACGCGCCGGTTTTTGAGAAAAAGGTGGATGATCTCAGCCAGGCCGGTCTGGTTTATCTGATGGACAGGAAAATCAATACCGAAGGCAGCTTCGAGAAAGAAATTCTTGCCGCCTATAAAAATAAGTTCTGCAAGACGCCTCCTAAATTCGCCATCGTAGGTTTCGATATCGTAAATGATATGCTGACCCGCGAAAACAGGAAAGGCGAAATCTTCAGACAGATGAACAAGGTGCAGACCCAGCTGGCGACAAAGTTCGAGTTTGTAAAAGCAAAAGCAAACGGGGCTTACGTAAACACCGGTTACCGGGTCATCAGGTTACTACCGTAAAATGATGATTTTAAATCGCTTTTAACGAATATTTTTAACATTATATCTATATTTGCATAATATTTTAAATTAATGAAAGCACTTGTATTTCCAGGGCAGGGTTCTCAGTTCGTAGGAATGGGAAAGGAATTGTATGATTCCAGAAAAGACATCAAGGATCTGATGGAATCGGCCAATGAAATTTTAGGGTTTGATATCCTTTCGATCATGTTCAGCGGGGCAGACGAAGACCTTAAAAAAACCGAGGTTACCCAACCTTCAATTTTTATACACTCTGTAGCTGCATTAAAGGCGGTAAACGGGTTAGGCGCTGAAATGGTAGCGGGACATTCTTTAGGGGAATTTTCAGCGTTGGTCGCCAATGGCGTCCTGTCTTTCAGCGACGGGCTGAAGCTGGTTTCCGAAAGGGCAAAAGCCATGCAGGCCGCTTGTGATGCCAATCCGAGCTCGATGGCAGCTATTTTGGGATTGGAAGATGCTAAAGTGGAGGAGATATGTGCGCAGATCAGCGGGATCGTAGTTCCGGCTAATTACAACTGTCCGGGACAGCTGGTGATTTCAGGGGAGACATCCGCTGTAGAAGAAGCCTGTACAAAACTGAAAGAAGCCGGTGCCAAAAGAGCCTTGCTTTTGCCGGTAAACGGGGCCTTCCATTCACCTTTGATGCAGCCTGCACAGGAAAGACTGGCGGCTGCAATCGAGCAGACCAAATTCAGAAAAGCAATGATTCCGGTATATCAGAACATCACCACAACGGCGGTTTCCGATCCGGATGAGATCAAGAAAAACCTGATTGCCCAGCTTACCGGACCGGTAAAATGGACACAGTCGGTACAGAATATGATCAAAGACGGGGCTACCAAATTTGTAGAAGTAGGACCGGGAAAAACATTACAGGGACTGATCAAGAAAATTGATGCTTCCGTAGATATGGCTTCAGCCATTTAAATTAATTAAAAATCATGAGCGGGATATTTTCACCGGGAAAGCTGATGCTTACTTCAGAATATTTCGCAATGGACGGAGCTCTTGTCTTAGCCGTACCTACACGGCTGGGACAAGAGTTTTCATTTGAAGAAAAGCAGGACGGGCGATCCCTGATCTTCTGGCAGGCTTTTCATCAGGGTAAACCATGGCTGGAAGCGATCATCAATTACCAAAGCTGGCAGGTTCTCGAAACCAACATCCCTGCAAGCGCTGAATTTATTCTAAAGACTTTAAAAAATGTCCAGACACTTTCTCCGGTTAAATTCAAACATAACCTGACTTACCATTTAACAACCAATCTTCAGTTCCCGGCAGACTATGGCCTCGGCAGCAGCTCTACCCTGATGACCAACTTGGCAGAATGGGCAGCGATCGACCCGTTCCATTTAAATAAGATAAGCCTTGGGGGAAGCGGATATGATATTGCGGTAGCTAAAGAGAAGTCGGCAGTTCTCTATCAAAGCGTTCCTGAGATTCAATATGAAAAGGTGGATTTCGATCCTTCTTTCAAAAATGAACTGATTTTTATTCACCTGAATCAGAAGCAGGACAGCCGGGAAGGAATTGCTTTCTACCGTTCAAAAAATAAGTCCCAAAAACACGTCGATGAATTTTCGGATCTTACAAGAAATATTTTGCTATGTAACGAATTGGAAAATTTTTCGGGATTAATGTTAATTCATGAGCAAAAAATATCGGATTTCCTTGAAATTCCCACAGTTAAGAGCCGGTTTTTTGCAGATTGCCCTGTTTTTGTTAAAAGTTTGGGGGCTTGGGGCGGAGATTTTGTCATGAGTGCAAAATTTGACGGCTTTAAGAACTATTTTTGGGGAAAAGGTTTTACCACAGTTTTCGACTATTCTGATCTAGTTTATTAATATTCAGTTATTTATAAACTTGTTTTTTTATTTGTCATTCTGACTTATATCATTATATTTAAACCACTTTTAACAATTAATTAATATTAATTTTGTTGGAGGCCAAAAAAGAAATAGAAATATAAGTAAAATGAAAAACGCTAAAATCATCCGGGATTTAGAAAAATTAGGGATCAAGGGAAACTATGAAGTCGTTTACAATCCGTCGTACGAAGAATTGTATCAGGCTGAAATTTCTCCTGAAAACCAGGGCTTTGAGAGAGCTGAGCTTACGGAATCTGGTGCAGTATCAGTAAAAACAGGAATTTTCACTGGTCGTTCGCCTAAAGACAGGTACATAGTTCAGGATGATGTTACAAGAGAAACCATTTTCTGGGACGGTAAAGTAAATCTGCCTACAACACCCGAAATTTTCAGCTCTTGTAAAGAATTAGTGCTGGACCAGCTTTCTGATGCTAAAAAAATCTATGTCGTAGATTCATTCTGCGGAACCAATGCTGATACCCGGTTAAAAGTACGTTTTATTATGGAAGTGGCATGGCAGGCACATTTCGTAACGAATATGTTCATCCGTCCTTCGCATTACGAACTTGAAAACTTTGGTGAGCCGGATTTCACGGTAATCAACGGATCTAAAACCACCAACCCGAACTGGCAGGAGCAGGAACTGAATTCTGAAAACTTTGTGATGTTCAACCTGACGGAAAAACTTCAGATCATCGGTGGTACCTGGTACGGCGGAGAAATGAAAAAAGGAATGTTTGCCATGATGAACTATTACCTTCCGTTAAAAGGCATGGCCTCCATGCACTGTTCTGCCAACGTAGGCGAAGAAGGTGATGTTGCCCTTTTCTTCGGACTTTCAGGAACCGGAAAAACAACCTTGTCCGCAGATCCGAAAAGATACCTCATCGGTGATGATGAGCACGGTTGGGACAACAATGGCGTATTCAATTACGAAGGAGGATGCTATGCCAAAGTCATTGATCTTTCTGCTGAAAAAGAACCGGACATCTTCAGAGCCATCAAAAGAGATGCGCTACTTGAAAACGTTGTCGTAAATAACGGCGTTTCCGATTATACCGATGGATCTATCACCGAAAATACACGGGTTTCGTATCCGATTTATCATATCAATAAAATTGTTCTGCCTTCGAAAGCAGGGCATGCAAAAAAAATCGTTTATCTTTCAGCTGACGCTTTCGGCGTGCTGCCTCCGGTTTCCATATTGGATGAAAATCAGGCACAATACCACTTCCTTTGCGGATATACCTCAAAATTAGCCGGAACCGAAAGGGGAATTACCGAGCCGGAACCATCTTTCTCACCTGCGTTCGGAGAAGCTTTCCTTACGCTGCATCCGACCATGTATTCCAAAACCCTGATTGGGAAAATGAAAGAGCATGGTGCAAAAGCCTATCTGGTAAATACCGGTTGGAACGGTACCGGAAAGAGGATTTCCCTGAAAGATACCAGAGCCATTATTGATGCCATCATCGATGGTTCTATCGAAAACGCTCCGAAAACAAGAATCCCGGTGATGAACCTGGAAGTCCCTACCGAATTGCCGAATGTTTCAGAAGGCATCCTCGATCCTAGAGATACTTACAGCAATGCCGGGGACTGGGAAGAAAAAGCGAGAGATCTTGCGTCCAGATATATCAAAAACTTCGAACAGTACTGCAATACCGAAGAAGGGAAGAAGCTGATTCCTTCAGGCCCGCAACTACAGACGCAAACGACTAATTAAAATACAGAATCCTCAGCAGACAAAATGCTGGGGATTTTTTTTGATTCCAGGTAAAGATGATCCGGTGGCTGAGCGGAGCCGAAGCCACACTTGCAATGTAAACTGCTGGATTTTAACCGTAAAGCTTCTGACACATAAGTCACATAAGATTTTAGATTGATGGATGGCGCATATTTCAGCGCACATCAGAGTAAAAATCAAAGATTTTAAATACCATCTCTGAATGGAACGACCGTCCTGTGGCTGAGCGGAACCGAAGCTACACTTTTCAATGTAAACTGCTGATTTTTAACTGCAAAAGAGGCAAAAGAGATACTTCCTGTAAAATGAAGCTGAATGCTGAGAAAGTCCACAAAAATTTTTAAAAATCTTTGATTTTTAATCTTACATGATCTAAAATATTTTCAAACTATTTAAAATTCTCTTTTGTGACTCATGTGTTAAAATTACGCGCAATCATCTGTGAAATTCATAAAATTTGGATCATATCAGGCTAAGCACTGCCAGCCGGTATCCATCCATTCCGAATCCTGATAGCACCGCATCCGTATGAGCTGCCGTCACCGACTTCTGCCGGAATTCCTCCCTCTTGTAAATATTGCTGATGTGGACTTCTATTTTAGGCTTGTTGATGTTCTTTAAGCAATCCGCAATCGCATACGAATAATGGGTGTAAGCACCGGGATTGATCACAAGCGCATCAAAATCGTCCTTCTGAAGGCAATTGATCATTTCCCCTTCGATGTTGGACTGGTAATATTCCAGTTCCAGGGAAGGGAATTCGCATCTTAAACCATCCAGATAACCCTCCATGGAAACCGTTCCGTAAATTTCCGGCTCTCTTGTTCCCAGCAAATTAAGGTTAGGGCCGTTGATAATTAGAATTTTCATCCTGTAAAATTAATAAGTTTTTTGAATCACGAACTTAAAATTTAAATATCACTTCATGATTGTATAATTTTTAATGATATTTCTCATATTTAAAAATTTCATATTTTATCTAACGGTCTGTAAGAGTTGTTTTTAAAATAAATTTATGTTAATTTTTATAAAATTTATACCGCTGATTTAAAAGTCTACTTGTTTTGTAGACTTTTTGTTTTTAGATTTGTACCGGCTTATAAAGAAAGATGGAGGGAACTGACCCCGTGAAATCTTAACAACCTGCATTGTGTAAGGTGTTCCATTCAGCCTTGAAAAAGGAAAGATGAGCAGAATGTTAATCATAATAAATGATTCTTTTTGCTGTCTTTTTAATAAAAGCCAAAAATTAAATTAACAGTAAAGAAAATAGATTATGATTAACAGAAATTCAATAGGTCTAAAGATATTGATTCCGCCGGTGGCTGTATTCTTCCTTGGAATTATGCATGCTCAGGGGCAGAAAATCAGGAAAGACACCCTTCATGAGAAGGAAATTGATGAAGTGGTAGTGGTGGCCTACGGAAAAGCGAAGAAAAACAGTTATACCGGTTCGGTGGCAACGATTTCCAGCGAAAAAATCAACAGCAGGCCGGTTACGAATATTACGAAAGTATTGGAAGGGCAGGTGCCGGGGCTGCAGGCCGTCAGCGCTTCGGGTCAGCCGGGTTCCACCGCTTCTATCAGGATCCGGGGAATCGGCTCGGTAAGCGCATCGAGCAATCCGCTGTTTGTAGTGGACGGGATTCCTTTCGACGGAAACATCAATTCCATCAGCCCGAATGACATTGAGTCGATCAGTGTTTTAAAGGATGCCACGGCAAGTTCGTTATACGGTTCCAGGGGAGCAAACGGAGTGATTATCGTTACTACAAAATCCGGTAAAAAAGGCGAAGCCAGAATAAACTTTAATATAAGCCAGGGGTTTTCAGGCAGAGCGGTAAAGGATTATGCGCAGGTAACAACGGATCAGTACTTCCAGCTGTACTGGGAGGCGTTAAGGAACGGTTATCAGTCCGGACAGATCCCGGGGCAGCAGGCTGCGCAGATGGCGACGGATAATCTGGTGAATGCTTTAGGCATTAATCCGTACGGAACGCAGTATGAAAAGCCCGTTGGAACAGACGGAAGACTTCTGCCGGGCGCAACGGCATTATGGAACGACAACTGGAAGGATATCCTGCAACGGGTGGCTTCAAGGAATCAGGCCGACCTGGATTTCAGTGGCGGCAATGAAAAGAGCAATTACTATTTCTCTCTGGGTTACCTCGATGATAAAGGAATTGCCATCGAATCCGGTTTCAGAAAGTACAGTACAAGGCTAAAGCTCAATTCCGAAGTAAAGAAATGGCTGAACATAGGAGCCAACCTGGCATATACCAACAGTCTGCAGCACGCGCCGCCGTCTTCTGACTCCAGAACCGATAACATCATTAACGCAGCACGGATTATCCCTTCGTTCTACCCTTATTACGAAAGGAATGCCGATGGTAGTTATAAGCTGGATTCCAATGGCAATTATATTTACGATTTCGGCAAATACAGGCCGACCAGTGCGCTGCAGAATGAAAATGCTGCCGCAACACTCCCGCTGGATAAAAATGAAAACCGGGAAGACAATTTTTCCGGAAAAGGATTTGCAGAGTTTACCTTTTTGCCCGAACTTAAATTCAGATCCAGTTTCTCTGTTGATCTCGTGAACTACAACGGTCATTACTACAGCAATCCTTTGGTGGGCGAAGGTTCGGAAATCGGGGGTTCGGTTACCAAAACCAATTCCAGGACTTTGTCTTACACCACCAGCAATATAATCACCTACGATAAAAAATTCGGTCAGCACCACCTTAATATTTTAGGAGGTCAGGAATTCTATCATTACGAATACCAGACGATTTCGGGAAGCAGGAGCCAGTTTTCCCTGCCTTACTATTATGAGCCGGACGCCGCCGCACTGCTGGGAGGATTTACAGGAAACAGCGATCAGCTCGGACTGCTGAGTTTTCTGGGAAAGGCGGAATATGATTTTAAAAATAAATATTTTATCTCAGGATCGGTAAGGTCAGATGGCTCCTCAAGGTTTGCTCCCGAAAACAGATGGGGAACGTTCTGGTCCGCCGGTGCCTCATGGAAAGCTTCCAATGAGGATTTCGTCAGGAACCTTAATGTTTTTAACCAATTGACCCTCCGGGCCAGCTACGGCGGTCAGGGAAACGACAAGCTGAACACCTACTATGCGTACCAGAGCCTGTATACCTTTTACAACAACCTGGGCGAAGGCGGAACGGTAGCCGGCAAATTGCCGACACCCGATCTGAAATGGGAAACCAACCTCAACTTTAATGCAGGCCTCGAATTTTCGGTTTTAAATAACCGGGTGAAAGGGAATGTGGAATATTTCCGGCGGAAAAGCAAGGATCTTCTGTTTGGGATGCCGTTGGCACCGTCTTTAGGATTTAACGAATATCAGGCAAATATTGGCGAGCTGAAAAATACAGGTTTTGAATTTTCCCTGTTTACGACCCCGGTGAAAACCAAAGATTTCGAATGGAACGTGGATGTAAACCTGAGTACCCTGAAAAATGAAATCACCCGTCTTCCGAAAGGATCAGTGGTTACCGGAACCAAATTATTGCGGGTCGGGGGTTCGGTCTACGATTTCTTCATCCCGGAATGGGTGGGCGTAGATCCATCAAACGGAAAACCCTTATGGAAAACGATTACCACAGATGCCGGTGGCAACACCGTAGAAGGAACCACTTCCGAATATGCAAAAGCGACAAAAACGCTGCAGGGTTCGTCCCTTCCTAAGGTTATAGGCGGATTTACCACAAGCCTGGCCTATAAAAACTTCGATTTTTCAACGCTGGTGTCCTTTGCCATCGGCGGTAAAATCCTGGATAACGATTATACGATGCTGATGCATAACGGAAGCTCCGCAGGCAGGGCATGGAGTGCAGAAATGCTCAACCGGTGGACGCCTGACAACCGGTATACCGATGTTCCTGCCTTAAGCACCACGACCAACAACTGGACCTCGGCATCCTCCCGGTTTTTATATTCAGGAACCTATGCCAGGGTGAAAAATGTAAGCCTGGGATATACTTTACCGTCGGATTATTTTGAAAAATTCGGACTGAAGAAATTCAGGATCTACATCCAGGCAGAAAATCTCCTGACTTTCTATAAACACAAAGGAATGGATCCCGAACAGACGCTGGACGGTACCACTTACTACCGGTATCCGGCCATGAGAACCGTAACCTTTGGCCTGCAGGCCACCCTTTAATATTTAAAATTGAAAACAATGAAAAAACTGAAATATCTCCCTTTACTGCTCATCACCGCTTTATTTTTTACGGCCTGTGAAAGCGAACTGGACACCGCACCCACCAATCAGGCGAATGAGGAAGAAGTCTTTAAAAATGCAGAAAGTGCAGAAACGGTCATCAACGGAACATGGGCAAAATTTAACGATGACGGACCAACGTATGCCAACATCGGGTATTCCACTGTACTAAGGACCAGCGATGCCATGGGAAGCGATGTTGCGGTCCTTACCAACAAATACGGTTTTCCGGGAGCCTATGCTTTTACCGATCTGGTCAACAATACCGGAAGCCGGCCGCTTTTCATCTGGAGCCTGCTGTATTCTACGATCAATAATATGAATAATGTTCTCGCAAAAATTGATGCAGCGGAAGGAAGTGCCGAAAAGAAAAACCAGGTGAAAGGACAGGCCAAGGCATTGCGTGCTTTCTGTTACCTGAACCTGGCAAGCTTTTACCAGTTCAGTTACCTCAGGGACAAATCGGCTTTAACGGCTCCGGTGTATACCGAACCTACCACGACCGCTTCTGTGGGAAAGAAAAAAGCGAGCCTTGAAGAAATCTATACCTTGATCAAAAACGATTTAACGGATGCCGGTCAGCTGCTTCAGCAGTATTCCCGGAACAATAAAGATAAGATCGACCGGTCGGTGGTCAACGGTTTGCTGGCAAGGGCTTATCTCAATACCGGAGAGTGGACGAAAGCTGCTGCTTCCGCAAGGCAGGCAAGAAACGGCTATGCCCTGATGACGGCTGAAAAATACAGGCAGGGCTTCAACGATATCAGCAATGGGGAATGGATCTGGGGGCACGGCCAGACCCAGGAACAGTCGGGAGAAAGTTATGCTTTCCATTTTCTGGATGTTTCCTCATCCGGAAGTTATTATTACAGCTTTATGGCCGATCCGTATTTCAAGGATTTGTTCGATACCAATGATGTCCGTTATTCCTTATTTTCATGGGACGGAAATCCGGGCAGGGAAGGTCTGCTGAGATATGCCAAATTTAAATTCAAAGCCAACCTGATTGCCGATATCGTTTATATGAGGGCGGCGGAAATGTACCTGATCGAAGCGGAAGCGGAAGCCAGAAGCGGGAATGTTGCCAATGCAATCACGGTTCTGAATCAATTGAAAGCAGCAAGGAATGCAAATGCTTACAATGGATCTGTGGCCCAGAATGATGTTATTAAAGAAGTTCTGATCGAAAGAAGAAAAGAACTCTTCGGGGAAGGTTTTGCTTTATCCGACATCATCAGAACGCAGGGAACCGTGGTGAGAAAACCTTATACTGATGCAAACGGCCAGGCCATCAAAGTGCAGGTGACGGCTCCGGACGGAACGGTGAAGACGGTCAACGGAAGAGGACACAGTATTTTTGCTTTTCCGGATCAGTCGGCCTTTGTTCCCGACAGCAGATATTATCTCTTCTCAATTCCACAGAAGGAAATAGAGAACAACCCGAATCTGTAATCTTATAAAAATTGAATAAAAGCCGTTGTGTATTGCAGCGGCTTTTTATGTTTACAGGAAGCAGCCATACAAATGATAAAGGAAAATTAGCTACCTTTGTTGAAATGAACCTCTTGCGATTTTTATTGGCGTTCTACTTCATGGCACTATCACTGATGCCATGTGAAGACGTGCACAAAGAATCCGGTTCTGCGCAGACGCAGCTTTCTTTTACAACGGACGATTCTCATTCTAAAGATAAAGGGGATATCTGTTCGCCGCTATGTGTCTGCAACTGTTGCCAGATGACGGTAGCCGCTTTTAAAATGACTGTTTTACTGGAAGTCCCGGTAAAAGTTCAGTCTTATTTTTCAAAGAAAATCCTTTTCCATACCAATGGTTTCGCCTATCAGGTGTACGACCATATCTGGCAGCCGCCTAAGATTTAACCATTCTGATTTTTAAAATTCCTGAAACTTTGCAATTCCGTTGCAGGGTATTGCAGGGTATTTTTACAGCTGTCATTTTCAAATGTCAGTCTATCTGTATTTTCAACTTATGATGGCCTTTTTATCAGTATGCTGAGTGAAAAGTGGATTCATTTTAAAAAGGACCGGTTCTTTACCAGGTGCTGTACTCAAAATAAAGGCTTTCGTCAATTAAAATCTTAGTTTGTGTTAGATCAAATCATACAATTCAGCATCAGAAACAAAATCGTCATCGGTATCATGACGTTGCTTCTGATCATCTGGGGTATCTGGAGTGCTTCCCGGTTACCTGTTGATGCCGTACCGGATATCACCAACAACCAGGTACAGATCATTACCTCCTGTCCGACCCTTGCAGGACAGGAAGTTGAACAGCTGGTTACTTTTCCTATTGAACAGAGCATCGCCAATATTCCCGACATCGAAGAAACCCGGAGCATTTCAAGATTCGGATTATCCGTAGTGACGGTTGTATTTAAAGAAAATGCGGACATCTATTTTGCCCGCCAGCTGATTAATGAAAAACTTAAAGAGGCTGCACAGGAAATTCCTGAAGGAACCGGAATACCGGAGCTGGCGCCGGTAAGTACCGGGCTGGGAGAAGTTTACCAATATATTCTCCATCCGAAAAAAGAAAGCGAAAAAAAGTATGATCCCAAAGAACTCCGGGCGATGCAGGACTGGATCGTCAGGAGACAGCTGAACGGAACGCCGGGCGTTGCGGAGATCAACAGTTTCGGGGGACAGTTGAAACAATATGAAGTCGCCCTAGATCCCAACCGGCTGAGAGCCATGGGCGTAAGCATGACGGATCTTTTTACGGCACTCGAAAAAAACAACCGGAATACCGGCGGTGCATATATCGATAAAAAACCGAATGCCTATTTCATCCGGGGGATCGGAATCGTAAAATCCCTGGAGGACATCAGGAATATTCCGGTGAAAAATGAAACGGGAAGTGTTCCGATTTTCGTAAAGGATGTTGCCGAAGTCCGGCTGGGAAGTGCCGTACGCTACGGAGCCATGACCTACAACGGAAAGATCGATGCCGTAGGAGGTGTCGTCATGATGCTGAAAGGTGCCAACAGCCATGAAGTCGTGAACAACATCAAAGCTAAAATTCCGGTCATCCAGAAATCGCTTCCGGCAGATGTGGTGATCGAACCGTTTCTTGACCGGACGGATCTGGTAGGAAGGGCCATGAAGACCGTAGAGAAAAACCTCATCGAAGGCGCTCTGATCGTCATTTTCGTACTGGTCGTTTTCCTTGGAAACCTGAGGGCGGGCCTCATTGTAGCCTCAGCCATTCCGCTTTCTTTATTATTTGCGTTGGGAATGATGAACGTCTTCGGGGTAAGTGCCAATTTGATGAGCCTCGGAGCCATCGACTTCGGGTTGATTGTAGACGGTGCGGTTATCATTGTGGAAGCCACCCTTCATCATCTGGGGCTGAAAAAATCCACACAACAGCTTACCCAGGCGCAAATGGATGAGGAAGTTTTCCGGTCTGCCTCAAAAATACGGAGCAGTGCGGCTTTCGGGGAAATTATTATCCTTATTGTGTATATTCCGATTCTCACGCTGGTGGGGGTGGAAGGAAAAATGTTTACCCCGATGGCCAAGACCGTAGGATTTGCCATTTTAGGAGCTTTGATTCTGTCATTAACCTACATTCCGATGATGAGCGCTTTGTTTTTATCTAAAAAAATCGCGCATAAAGAAACATTTTCCGACAAGTTGATGAACAGGCTGCAAAAGGTCTACCAGCCTTTACTCCGGAAAGCCATCCGCTTCAGATACGGTATCGTTTCCGCAACGTTGGCCGTTTTTATCATTACCCTTTTTATTTTTAAAAATATGGGCGGGGAATTTATTCCCCAGCTCCAGGAAGGGGATTATGCCTTCCACTGCATTTTGCCGCAGGGAAGCTCACTGAACCAGAGTATAGAAACTTCGATGCAGGCGTCAAGGATACTCAAACGGTTTGATGAGGTAAAAATGGTAATCGGAAAGACAGGTTCCGCCGAAGTTCCGACTGATCCGATGCCGCCGGAAGCTTCCGATCTGATTGTCGTTTTAAAACCGTATGACGAATGGAAATCCGGTAAAACCTACGAAGAGCTGGCCGATGAAATGATCGGAAAGCTGGAAATCATTCCCGGAGTGTTTTTCGAAAAGAACCAGCCGATCCAGATGCGGTTTAATGAACTGATGACCGGGGTGCGGCAGGATGTTGCCGTGAAAATTTTCGGGGAAAATCTGGATTCCTTATCCGTGTATGCAGATAAAGTCGCGAAAACCATTCAGACAGTGGAAGGAGTAACGGCTCCCCAGATCGAACGCATCAGCGGCCTTCCGCAGATCAATGTGGAATACGACCGGATCCGGATGGCCAATTACGGACTGAATATCGAAAACGTCAATAATGCGCTGAGCACGGCCTTTGCCGGGAAAAGTGCCGGGCAGGTGTTTGAAAATGAAAGGCGTTTTGACCTGGTGGTCCGCCTCGACAGCCTGCACCGTACGAATATTGACGATGTAAATAATCTGATGATTTCCACGCCTTCGGGAGCACAGATCCCGCTGTCCCAGATTGCCGATATCGGCTATAAACTGGGTCCGGCACAGATCAGCCGTGAAGAAGGAAAACGGAGGATCGTCATCGGCTTCAATGTTAAAGACCGGGACGTGGAAAGCGTGGTAAAAGATATTCAGGCAAAACTGGATCAGGTGAAGCTGCCCTCGGGTTATTATTTCACCTACGGCGGCCAGTTTGAAAACCTTCAGGCGGCGAGCAAAAGACTGATGATTGCCGTTCCGGTTTCCCTGCTGCTGATTTTTATGCTGCTGTATTTTACCTTCCGTTCCTTTAAACAGGCGGCTTTAATTTTTACGGCTATTCCTATGAGTGCCATCGGAGGTGTCTTTGCCCTGGTCATCAGGGATATGCCCTTCAGCATCAGTGCCGGGATTGGTTTTATTGCCCTGTTTGGTGTGGCTGTACTGAATGGGATTGTACTGATCGGAACCTTTAACCAGCTGGAAAAAGAAGGGGAAAAGGATATCCTGAAAAGAGTGTCTGAAGGAACAAAGATCAGATTGCGGCCTGTGCTGATGACGGCTACCGTTGCTTCCTTAGGATTTTTACCGATGGCCGTTTCTACAGGCGCCGGAGCGGAAGTTCAGAAACCGTTGGCCACTGTCGTGATCGGCGGCCTGGTAACGGCTACTTTCCTTACCCTATTCGTATTGCCGATGCTGTATCTTATTTTTAACAGGGGCTTTTCAAGGAAAAAAATTAAACCAAAAGCGGTAACGGCCGTTTTCATGCTGGCATCTTTATTTTTCGGGCAGCTGATGCATGCACAGACAAGATCCGTTTCCATTGAACAGGCAATGGACCTGGCCGCCGGCAATCATTTAAACATACAATCGAAAAATTTAAGCATTCAATCAGCGGAAGCCTTAAGAGGAACGGCGAAAGAACTTCCGAAACTGAATTTCGACGCCCAATTGGGGCAATACAACAGCCCGAAATTCGACCAGTCGTTTTCCGTTTCGCAGAGCATTCCTTTCCCGACGCTGTTTAAAGCAAGGAGGGAATTGATTAATGAAACCGTGAAAAGCCGTCAGATTGATAAAGAAATTACCTTAAATGAACTGATGAAACAGGTAAGGACTTATTATTATCAGATCGAATATCTGCAGTATAATCAATTAAAACTGAAAAGCCTCGACAGCCTGTATCAGGATTTCATCAGAATTGCCACGGTCAGGTTCAAAGCAGGAGACATTAAGAAAATTGAAATCAATACCGCCGAAACCCAGAAAGGAGAGATCGGTCTGCTGCTGAATCAGAATGAAGTCTATCTGAAGAATGCCTATAACAGCTTGCAGATTCTTCTGAATACTTCTGGAAGCATCGAAGTTCCGCTCAACAGAAACTATGAACCTCTGAAGGCGGTAAATGTATTGGACAGTACGGCAGTTAAAAATAATCCTACCGTAAAATCCTTTTATCAGGAAATGGAAATCGCAGAGAAAAACAAAAACGTTGAAAAATCCCAGGGCCTTCCGGAGTTCAGCGTCGGCTATACCAACCAGTCGCTGATTGGCTTTCATACGCGGAACGGGCAGGAGCAGTTTTACAATTCGGGAGACCGGTTCCATTCCGTAACCTTAGGGGTTGCCATCCCGCTTACTTTCGGAGCCACCAAAGCGAAAATAAAGTCTTTGGAATATCAGAAGCAGTCGGCAGAAGCCAATGCCCGGTTTCAGGAAAAACAGCTTTTCATTCAGCTTAAAAACGCATGGAGCCAGTATGAACAGGACGTTCTGCAATATGATTACTACGTGAAGCAGGCCGTCCCGAATGCTGAAAAAATTGTGAAAGCGGCTCAGTTAGGCTACAAAACAGGCGAAATTTCCTATGTGGAATATCTGTTCGCCTTGCGAACTGCCACCGACATCCAGCTGAAATACCTGGAGTCCATTCAGCAGGTCAATCAATCGGTTATTCTCATTAATTCAATCATCAACAAATAATATGAACCCAAAATATAACATCATACGGCTTTTATTTTCAGTTGTTTTTATGTTCAGCTGCAGTAAAAAAGAATCAGTGGAAAATGCAGAAGAGAAAACGGAACAGTCTGAAGAACAACATCAGGAAGCACCTCAGACCATCGCTTCTTTAACGGAAGAACAGATAAAAGCGGTCGGCATTACATTAGGCAGCATCGAGATGAAGGAACTGACAGCAACCATAAAAGCCAACGGGCAGCTCAGGGTTCCGAACAACAACAAAGCAACGGTAACTTCCCTGTACGGCGGAATCATCAGGACCCTAAACATCCAGGTCGGAAGTTCCGTGAAGAAAGGGCAGGTAATTGCTACCATTGACAATCCGGAATTCATCAGGTTGCAGGAAGATTATTTAACCACAAACAGCCGGATTATTTACGCCGAACAGGAATACCGCAGGCAGCGGGAACTTTTCGACAATGATGCCGGCGCCCGGAAGAACCTGCAGAGTGCCGATGCGGAACTGAAAACCCTTCGGACCAAAAAGGCATCGCTTTTACGGCAGCTTCAGATGATGGGAATCAGCCCGGGGTCGGTAAGTAACGGCAACATGAGATCCGGCCTGGTGATCACGGCACCGATCAGCGGAACGGTCAGCAGCATTGCATCACAGATCGGTAGCTATGTGGATGTCTCGTCGCCGGTTGCGGAAATCATCGACAACAATTCCATCCATCTCGATCTTCAGGTGTTTGAAAAAGACCTGCCGAAGATGAGAACCGGGCAGGTGGTCCATTTTAAACTCACCAACAACCCCGAAACGGAATATGATGCGGAAATTTACAGCATCGGTTCCTCATTTGAAAATGACAGCAAAACCATTTCCGTTCATGCCAGTGTTACCGGAAACAAAACCGGACTGATCGACGGGATGAACATCACGGGAATCGTAAGCCTCAATAAAACCGTAACCCCGGCCATTCCTGATGAAGGCATAGTGGAAGCCGACGGGAAATTCTATGTATTTGTACAGACGGATGAAAATCCTGATGCCCACGAAAGCCACCGGAAAGAAACTGGAAAAATGCCGCAATCCATTAATTTTGAAAAAGTGGAAGTGGTAAAAGGTTCATCCGATATGGGCTATACAGCGGTTACTCCTGTAAAACAGATTGCCGCCGATGCGAAACTTGCCGTAAAAGGGGCTTATTTCATTAATGCAAAACTGACCAATTCAGGCGAACATGAACATTAAAAACAAAAATATGAAAAAAGATACCGAAAGCAGATTGCTTGATAAAAATACCAAGCCGACGAGTATGCGGATCCTGGTGTATGATTTCCTGAGCTCTCAGGAAGCCGCCCTGTCTTTATCTGAAGTCGAGAGCCATTTTGAGAATGCAGACCGTACCACGATTTACCGTACCCTGAAAACATTTGAAGAAAAAGGCATCGTCCACAGCATTCAGGAAAATAATACCACTAAGTATAAGCTCTGCCATGACCATTGCAGTGAAAGCACCCATAAAGACCGGCACTTGCATTTCTACTGCAAAATCTGTAAACAGACGACCTGTAAAGAGGAAATTTCTTTTCCGGAAACGTTAAATACCGATTTCCGGATCGATGAAATCAGGCTTTTTGCTAAGGGAATCTGCGAACACTGCCTCGGAAGTTTGCAATAGCATTGCATTTGCTTTGTTATTACATTTGATTTAAAATTTACCTTTATGGAAGAATGCTGCAGTACAAAACCGAAAAAAGAACATAACCATAATCATGAAGATCATGATCATGACCACGGCCATTCTCACGATACGGAAGGCAAATCTGCATTTCAGATGTTTCTTCCGGCCATTATCTCTTTTGCCCTTTTATTATTAGGGATTATACTGGACCATGTGGTAAAGCCCGGCTGGTTTTCCGGCTGGATCCGGCCGGTATGGTACTCGGTGGTTTATCTTCCGGTGGGATTGCCTGTACTTAAAGAAGCTTTTGAAAGCATTAAAAACGGCGATATATTCTCTGAATTTTTCCTGATGGGAATTGCTACCGTCGGTGCTTTTGCTATCGGTGAATATCCTGAAGGGGTTGCAGTGATGCTGTTTTACTCAGTAGGAGAGGTCTTTCAGGCCATGGCGGTAACCAGAGCACAAACCAATATCAAGACTTTGCTGGACCAGCGTCCTGATGAGGTAACGGTAATCCGGGAGGGTAAACCGCAAACCATAAAAGCCGAACAGGTGAATATCGGGGATATCATTCAATTAAAATCAGGGGAGAAACTCGGGCTGGACGGCGAACTGCTTTCGGAAACCGCTTCTTTCAATACGGCTGCCCTGACCGGTGAAAGTAAACCCGATACGAAAACAAAAGGCACTGCCGTTCTGGCGGGGATGATTAACCTGAATACCGTCAGCCAGGTAAAGGTAACAGCCGCCTATAAAGACAGTAAGCTGAGCCGCATCCTGGAGATGGTACAGAATGCCACTGCCCAGAAAGCTCCTACCGAACTGTTTATCCGCAAATTTGCGAAAGTTTATACGCCGATTGTCGTGTTCCTGGCCATTGGAATTACTTTGCTGCCCTATCTTTTTGTTGAACATTATGAATTCAGGGACTGGCTCTACCGCGCACTGGTATTCCTGGTGATTTCCTGTCCGTGTGCTCTGGTGATCTCTATTCCGCTGGGCTATTTCGGGGGAATCGGCGCGGGAAGCCGGAACGGGATTTTATTTAAAGGAAGCAATTTCCTGGATGTGCTGGCAACCGTCCGGCAGGTGGTGATGGATAAGACCGGGACCCTGACGGAAGGGGTTTTCAAAGTGCAGGAAGTGAATTTTAATAATGGATTCGATAAAGATGAACTGCTGAAATTGGTAAATGCTCTGGAAAGTAAAAGTTCACATCCTGTTGCTACGGCTATCCATGAGTACGTAGGCGAACCTGACCATTCCGTCAAACTGGAAAATGTAGAAGAAGTCGCCGGGCAGGGCCTGAAAGCAACGGTTAACGGGAAAGAACTGCTGGTCGGGAATTTCAGGCTGATGGATACCTCCGGTATCCGCTATGATTTTAATCCGGAAAACATTGTTTACACAGTCATTGCCGTAGCATACGATCAAAAATTTGCAGGCTATCTCACCATTGCCGATGAGGTAAAACCGGATGCGAAGCAAACCATCAGCCAGCTACAATCCTTAGGCGTAACCGCAACGATGCTCAGCGGCGACAAATCTTCCGTGGTACAACATGTTGCCGGTATTCTGGGAATCCAGAATGCATACGGCGACCTGCTTCCCGAAGACAAAGTGAATAAAGTAAAGGAAATTAAAGCTAAAAAACAGACCGTTGCTTTTGTTGGAGACGGAGTAAATGATGCCCCCGTAGTTGCCCTGAGCGACGTGGGCATTGCGATGGGCGGACTTGGAAGCGATGCCACCATCGAAACCGCCGATGTGGTCATCCAGGACGACAGGCCAGGTAAAATCCCGATGGCCATCAACATCGGAAAACAAACCAAAAGGATCGTCTGGCAGAATATTTTTTTAGCATTTGTGGTAAAAGCCATTGTGCTCATTCTCGGCGCCGGAGGACTGGCTACGATGTGGGAAGCAGTCTTCGCCGATGTCGGGGTTGCATTGCTGGCCATTCTGAATGCCGTAAGAATCCAGCGGATGAAATTTTAAAGGAAGAGAATGGGTGTAGGAAGTTTGAGCAAAATACCGATTATTTAATCTCCCACAGATGGCACGGATTTTCACGGATGATTGCGTTTATTTTAACACATAAGTCACAGAGAGAATTTTGTAATTTGTGTGCTTATCAAGCATCACCTATTAAACTTTATGATGCAGGGTAATACTCTTTTGTCTCTTTTGAGGTTAAAAGTTTCCAACGTATTTCTCTGCATAAATTTATGGATGTTGATGGCACAATTAATAGGCACGGGCTTTAGCCCCGTTTAAAAAGAGGACACCTTCCATCCGGCTTCATCCCAAATTTATTTAACCAGAAATTAACACGGATTTTCACGGATAATTGCGCATATTTTAGCACATGAGTTACAGAGAAAGTTCGAATGGCTTGAAAATACTTTTAGAACATATGAGATTAAAAATCAAAGATTTTTTAAAAACTTTTGTGCGCTTTTTTGACGTTCAATATTAAACTTTATTATGCAGTATAATAGTCTTTTGTGACCTTTGTGGTGAAATTTTATAGTAAGGCTCCGCTTTGCCGCCACAGCGTAATCCCATTAAAAATCTTTGATTTTCTTCTTCTATGATCTGAAATATGCGCAAAGCAGGAATCTGAATCTCATGTGACCGATATGTAAAATAGCTATTCCTGAAATGACTTTCATCATAAAGTCACCGTAAAACAATTTTCAGTAGTATATTTGCGGGAATAAAATCCCCGGTTGAAATTTTTCATTTCCATATTTATTATTTTTACCATTGCATTACGTCCGGTACTGCCGCTGATCGACTATGCCGTGAATTATAAATATATTGTGGAAAACCTGTGTGAAAAAAGAAATGTTCCGCAGTCTACCTGTAAAGGAAAATGCTACCTGGAAAAGGAACTCTCCAAAACGGAGAAACAGTCGAACAATGGTCAGAACTTAAAACTTGCCGGACTGGATGTGTTTGTTTCTCATGACATTTTTTCCTGTTCACTTGTTCGATCTCATGCTGAGAATCAAAAAATAAGACCGGAGTTTACCGGTTTTCACACTTCAGAATACCATTCCCGGATATTCCATCCCCCTTTGGGTTAATTTGCCTCACTGAATTTAAGTTGCCACCGGCAAATACGGATGTATCTGTCTTTGAATGATAGAATGATGCGTCCGTAATAATGTCACCGGTAAGGTTGATATGACGGATGGAATTAAATTGAGTCCGGAATTCAACTGTTTTTTCCTGTATCTATTAATTTCAATTTCGATAAAAATGAAATCAAAACTTATTGTAATGTCATTCATGGCGGTTTCCCTGATGGCCTGTGCCCAGGAAACGCCCAAAGTAAAACATAAAAAAACTACTTCCGCTGCAAGATCAAATACAAAAACGGTAAAATTTGCCAATGCGGAAGACCCGATCTGCCATATGCCGACTGAAGCGGATATGAAAGATACGGCTGTGTACAAAAATAAGACGTACGGTTTTTGCAGTGCGTACTGCAGAGACGAATTTAAAAAAAATCCGGAAAAATATGTCCAGAAATAAAAAACCGCAATCAAAAAGCAGGATCATCATCCCTTTGGCGGTCATAGCATTGCTTTTCCTGGGAATCGGTATCGGTATGGGATATTTTAAAAAAAACCTGTATACGGTAATGAAAGTCCCGGATTTTGAGCTGACCGACCAGAACAACAGGAAGATTACCAATAAGGACATGCTTGGAAAAGTATACCTGGTGGAATTCTTCTTCAGCAGGTGCCCGACGATATGCCCGGTCATGAATACCAATATGAGCGCTATCGAAGAGCAAATCAATGATCCTGAATTCGGAATTGTTTCCATCAGCATCGATCCGGAAAACGATACGCCTAAACTGCTGAAGGAACATGCCGAAAGGATCGGCGTAAAATCCCCGAACTGGCATTTTCTTACCGGAAACCGGGAGTATATTGGAAAACTGGCAGACCAGTTCAATATTTATGTCGGCGATAAAGAAGATGAAAGCGAAAGCTTAAACCACAGCGGGATGATTGCCTTGGTTGATAAGGAAGGGAACATCCGTTGCCGGTATAACAAAGAGAATATGCCGATCCTGTACTATTCCGGTCTGAATTACGAAGATCCCGAAGGAAAAATACCGAAGCTGACGGGAAAATACCATCCCGACCGGGAAATACTGATCGAGGATATCAGAAAGCTGTTGAAGTAGAAGAGGGATGCCGGACGCCGGAAGTTAATTTAGTTTAATATTGAATTTTATATCAAACGGCTGATAAGCATTAAATTTGCTAGGATAGAGAAGAAGATGAAAGGGGAGTGGCCGCTGATCTCAACTGCCAGCTTCCATCACCTGTCTTCCAGCATAATAAATACAAACCACAAAAACGAATCGTTATGAAGATTATGAAAGTAGCTGCTTTAAGTGCAGTATTTGCAGCGCAGTTTGCGTTGGCACAGTTCAAGCAGTCGCCTTTGCCGTATGCCTATGATGCCCTGGAGGGGAACATCGATGCCAAGACCATGGAAATCCATTACTCCAAGCATGCAGCAGCATACGTAGCCAACCTGAACAAAGCCATTGCCGGCACACCACAGGAAAAGCAGACCCTGTTTGAAATCATGTCGAATGCTTCAAAAATGCCAATGGCGGTAAGGAACAATGCGGGAGGGCATTACAACCACGAGCTGTTCTGGACGGTACTTACCCCGGTAAAAAATACACAGCCGTCCGCAAAACTGGCAAAAGCCATCAATGACGCATTTGGAAGCATGGATGCCTTTAAAGAAAAGATGGCAAAAGCGGGGGCCGACCGTTTCGGATCCGGATGGGCATGGCTTTCCGTGGACAAGAGCGGAAAATTATTTGTTTCTTCAACGCCTAACCAGGACAATCCGTTGATGGATGTGGTGGAGGAAAAAGGAACTCCGATTTTCGGGATCGATGTATGGGAACATGCCTACTACCTGAAGTACCAAAACAAGAGAGCCGATTATCTGACGGCCATCTGGAATGTAGCCAACTGGAAAGAAATCAGCAGAAGGTACGAAGAAGCGGTTAATAAAAAATAATCCTTGAACTTCATTTGCAGCATATTCCTCACTTTGTTTATGGTGTTCAGGCCTCTGATCCCACTGGTGGAATATGCTGTAAATTATGATTATATTGTTGAGACCCTCTGTATCAACAAAAGCAGGCCGGAGCTTCACTGTAACGGAACATGCTACCTCACCAGGGAAATCGCAAAAAACAATGCACCCGAGTCCTTTCCTTTAAGCAAATCCAAAAATTCCGGAAAGACACTGTTGGATATTTATATTCTTCCTGAGATAGCTGACGTTACGCCCAAGTTTGAAGCTTTCTCTTCCGGTACCGGTTTTTCCTATAAAACAGATTATTTTTTTTTGTTCCTGAAGTCCATTTTCAGGCCACCGGTTTTTTAAGTTGCTTTTTATCGCTTTTAACGGCAAAAGTTTTCACGGTCAGTCGATCCGTCTGATATTTATTGATTTTCAGTATTCCGCTTTGATTTATAGAGCGGGGGTAACTTTCTGTCGTACTAATCAAACTTTGCCTGCTTATCAAATGGGATGTTTTTCATTCGATTTCCATTTCTATTTAAAAAAATTCAACTTAAAAAATCAACAATGAAAATTTATAAATTTTTGTACTCATTATTTATTGCCTTTACCTTTTTCACTTTTGTTTCGTGCCGCAACCATGATGAGGATGACGCCTCACCGGAAGCTACAGGAAAACTCCAGCTGAAATTTGAAAACGGATTCAACAATCTGGGGGATATCGTACTGAACCAGACCATCCAAACCTCTTCCAACGGACAGAAGCATCAGTTTTCCGCTTTAAAATATGTCATCAGCAATATTACGCTGATCGACGAAAACGGCGGGGTCTTCAGATATCACTACAACAATCCTGACCAGGGGGCTTTTATTATCGATCAGGCAGAAGCTGTTGCCGGAATCAGTTATATCAACCTTACGGAAATTCCGAGAAATAACTACCGGAAGGTTAGATTCGGTCTGGGAATCAGCCAGGATGCTTATCTTCTGGGACAGGACGGCCAGGGAATCTTCTGGCAGAAAGCAAAAACGGCAGGCATGGCCTGGTCCTGGGCTGCCGGGTATATTTTTACCAAGCTGGAAGGTAAATACGGAACTTCTTCGCCCACGAACGGATTTATGAACCATTGCGGGAATATGGGAAATACATCGGCCAACAATACCCCGGATCTTTACCGGGAAATCACCCTCGATTTACCCACTGCTGCCAGGGTTTCAAAAAACATTACCCCCTCCGTGCATATTCTGGCGGATCTGAATCAATACCTGAGCGGAGAAACGGCTGTAAAGCTGGACAATTCCAATGATATGGCGATGGGATCCAGCCAGCATCTGGTACAGGTCACCAATAACCTGACAAAAATGTTTAAAGCAGATCATGTGCATAATGATTAAATTATTTAAACCCTCAGGAGCGGAACGGAGCGCTGCTCTCCGTTTTTTACTGTTTTTAAGTGTGCTGACCCTGTTTTCATGCGCTGATGAAGTGATTGAACCGTTAACTAAAGACGAAGTCTACCATCTCGAAAAACCTGCCGGATTTCCCGAAATGACTTTTGATGTTACGGGAAACCCGCTTACCGTGAATGGGATAGCCTTAGGAAAGAAACTCTTCTACGAAGGAAAATTATCCCGGAACAACACCATTTCCTGCGGCTTCTGCCACATCCAGGAATATGCTTTTACCCACCATGGCCATAACGTCAGCCACGGAATCGATGACCGTCTCGGCATGCGGAATGCCCTGCCCATCCAAAATATGGCTTTCCTTAAAAATTATACCTGGGACGGGGTAAGCCATCATCTGGACGAAAGATCCCTGGTTCCCATCACCACAGACTTTGAAATGGACAGCTCCCTTCCCGAAGCTGTAGGGAAGCTGAATGCCGATCCGAGCTATAAAAAGCTGTTTAAAGCGGCTTATGGCGATGAAGGAATTACCGGGGAACGGATGTTGAAAGCCCTGTCGCAGTTTATGGCAACCCTGGTTTCAGCCGATTCAAAATACGACCGGATGAAAAAAGGAACAGCCGTTTTTACAACAGAAGAGAACAGGGGAATGGCTTTGTTTCAGAATAAATGTGCCGCCTGCCATTCGGGAGGTCTTTTTACGGATGAAAGCTACCGCAATACCGGGATGTATTACAACGCGCAGCTTGGCGACCGGGGAAGATACCGGGTAACCCTGGACTGGAATGACAACATGAAATTCAGGGTTCCAAGCTTAAGAAATGTGGAATATACCGCTCCGTATATGCACGACGGGAGATTTTATACCCTGGAAGCGGTACTGGATTTTTATTCCGATAACATGGAAGACCAGCCCAATATCGATCCTGTGCTGAAACAGAACGGGCATCCCGGAATTCCGATGACGGGGCAGGAAAAGCAGGATATCATCGCTTTTCTTAAAACATTGAGTGATAAGAATTTCATGACCAACCCAAAATTTGCAGAATAAGCAGACTATGAAGCATCTATTTTTAATAATAAGTTTAATGGTCTGTTGCTTAATTCAGGCCGAAATTCCCGGAGACAGTCTGCTGATGGTTCCCAAGCTATTTAAAACGACGGCCCCTGATGATTGTGATGCCTGCGGCTGTGCGGCGGGAAACGGATCTTCAGGCTTTGAATCGCTGCTCAATCCGCAGTTTGTCGGACTTAAATATTTTGCACAACATTACAAGGCAAAAGAAAATCTGTTTGTGAACGACCTGACCCAGGATCAGTATTTCAATACCCTCCAGCTTTGGGCAAAAATTCCGGTCACGGAAAAACTGGGTGTCTATGCCAGCCTGCCATTTCATTTTCATGAAAAGCAGACCTTGCAGGGAAACGTCAGGATCAGCGGACTGGGAGATGCCAGTCTGCTGGGGATTTACCGGCTGCTGAAATCAGGAGATAATATGCATCAGCTCAACGGCGGCGCGGGTATAAAAATCCCGATTGGGAAATTTAATGAAAAAGGACTTTCCGGCGTTAACCCCGGTTTTCAGCTCGGGACCGGCAGCTGGGATTACCTGCTGGTACTGAATTACACGTTCCGGAAAGATAAGACCGCAATCCTGCTGAATACGGATTATACGGTAAAAACCGAAAACCGGAAGCATTACCGTTTCGGGAGCCAGTGGAATTATTCTGCTACCGGCTTTTATCAGATTTCGGGAAACGGAAACATCATTTTCTCCGGGAAAGCTGGAATGCAGGGGGAAGTGTACGGCGGCAACAGACAGTTCGGTGAGATCCTGCCTGACACTTCCGGAAGTGCCCTTTACGGAAAGATTGGTTTCGAGGCAGCCTTTAAAAAGATCAGTCTCGGCAGCGAAATGATGCTTCCGGTTTATTCCGGTCTGGCCGGAGGAAATCTCGAAGCAAAATCCCGTTTCAGCCTTTTCCTGAATATCGGGATCTGAACTCTTCTGGCTACGCTGATTGATAAGTGCAGCTGTTCCATGACCGGGAGCTTTTGCATTAAAATAATCATAAATTTTAGAAAAGCTACCTTAAACCTTTGAAGACCGGCCGGCTTAAAATGATAGAGCCGGCTTTTTTAAAGGGAAGAATCAGGAGAAAAAGAAAATCATCCTATTGCAAAAATCTGAATTCCGGTTGTAACCGCAGCACTGAACACCGGGGTTATCATTGGAAAAGAATGTTTTGTGAATCCGATTGGTTTGGAAATCAATATTTTAATTTAAATAAGGCATCTGTGGATTATTTGTCTATCTTTGCTGAAGTCTGGTGAGCCGTAAAAAGCGCTTAAAAGGGAATCCGGTGAAAATCCGGGACAGACCCGCTGCTGTAAGCTTCATCAAAAAGTTTCTGAAGACAACATCCACTGTTTTTAATGGGAAGGATTTCGGAAACGGAGTAAGTCAGAAGACCTGCCGGATTATTTATCGTTTGACGCTTTCGTGGAATAAAGCTTAGGACATCATTGATTCTGTGCAGTATACAGCTGTGCTAGATCGTTGTATTCTTATATCCGTTAGCGTCATCATTATCCTTAATGAGCTAATGGTGACCACAATTTTTACATCTCCGTTCCAGAAGATCGCCTGCGTGATATTTGTGCTGGCTGCAACCCTTGTTTTTTCACAATCCGGGAAAGATACCCTTAAGGAACAGACCATTGTTCCGGTGGCCCTTAAAAAGAAAAGCTTTAAGGAAGTGCTTCCTGCCCAGGTGCTGTCGGGGGAGGAGCTCGAAAGGCTGAACAGCCAGTCGGTAGCCGATGCTTTACGGTATTTCTCTGGAGTCCAGATTAAAGACTATGGCGGAATCGGCGGCCTGAAAACCATTAACATCCGGAGCATGGGAAGCCAGCACGTCGGGGTTTTCTACGACGGTATCCAGATCGGGAATGCACAGAACGGAATCGTAGACCTGGGAAGATATTCCCTGGATGACCTGGAAGAAATCTCATTATACAACGGACAGAAAAGCGAGATTTTCCAGCCGGCCCGGGACTTCGGCGCTTCGGGATCCATTTATTTACAACCCAGAATTCCGGTGTTTAATGGTGAGACGAAAACAAATCTCGTGATGAGATCCAAGAACAGTTCCATTGATCTTTTTGATCCTTCCTTCCGCATAGAACAGAAAATTTCTGAAAACATTTCGGCAAGCTTCAGTTCGGAATTTCTGCAGAGTGACGGCCAGTACAGATACCGGTACCGGAAAAAATATCCTGACGGCAAAGTGGCTTACGATACAATCGCCAGAAGACTGGATTCCGATATACGCAGCAAGCGCTTTGAAACAAGCCTGAACGGTACCTTCAGCAACGGAAGCTGGAATGTGAGAGGATACGGCTACTTATCCGACCGGGGAATTCCTGATGCTATTGTCAACAACCGTTTCGACGGACGCGGACAAAGACAGAGGGATGAAAACTTTTTCGTGCAGGGAAGCTTCAGGAAAAAACTATTCCCGAAACTGGAAACCCAGCTGAAGGCCAAATTCGCCTACGATTATACGCATTATACAGATACGGTTTCCTCCATAAAAATTCAGAACCAATACATTCAGAGAGAACTGTATGTATCGAATTCAAATATATTCTCTCTTACCCCGGATTGGGACGTCAGCGCAAGCATCGATTTCCAGTATAATAATCTGGATGCAGACCTGGTTAATTTTTCCTATCCGGTACGGTATACCACTTTGGCTGCTTTTGCAACCACCTACCGCTGGAACCGCCTGAAATTCCTGGGAAGTGTGCTGGGCACTTTTGTTTCTGAAACCGTTGAAAAAAATACAGCTTCACCCGACAGGACGGAATGGACTCCTTCGGCATTCCTGAGCTATCAGCCGTTCGCAGGAAAAGATTTTACGGTAAGGGCTTTTTATAAAAGGATTTTCAGGATGCCTACTTTCAATGACCTGTATTATACGATGATCGGCAGCATTTCACTGAAACCTGAGTTCACCAACCAATATAACTTTGGGTTTTCCTACTCCAGAGGGTTTTCAAAATCCGTACTGCAAAGGATTTCCGTGAAAGCAGACGGGTATTTCAACAAAGTGGAAGATAAAATTATTGCCGCTCCGAACGGAAGTATATTCCGTTGGCTGATGCTGAACCTCGGTGAAGTGGAAATCCTCGGAACGGACGTCAATCTTCAGGCTGACCTGCTTTTCGGGAAAGTAAAAGTCCGTCCGCTATTGAACTATACTTTTCAGAGGGCACGGGACTTTTCAGACCGGAAGGAATCGTATTTCGGGCATCAGATCCCCTATACCCCTTGGCACAGCGGTTCATTTTCCCTGATGGCAGATTACGGGAACTGGAGCTTCAATTACAGTTTTATGTACGTCGGAGAGCGCTATGATGTGAACCAGAACAACATTCAGTACAATTATGTTCAGCCCTGGTATACGCATGACCTGTCTGTTCAGCGGAAAATAAACTGGAAAGAACATCAGTTCAAAGCCAGCTTTGAAATCAACAATATTTTCAATCAATATTATGACGTGGTGTTGAATTATCCGATGCCGGGCAGGACCTTCAGATTCATTTTAAGCTTTATCTTATGAAAAAAATAAACTTTTACCCGATCCTTATTCTGTTGATTACCTTAATTTCCTGCAGAACGGATGAATACATCAACCGCGAAGAAACCGAAAGCGGACTGGCACAGCCGGAAAATACGGCCATTAAAGGATTTTATCTGCTGAACGAAGGCAATATGGGCAGCAATAAGGCCACGCTTGATTTCTTTGATTATACAACCGGGACCTATCACCGGAATATTTATGCCGAGATCAACCCGAACGTTGTCAAGGAGCTGGGCGATGTGGGAAATGATATCCGGATCTACGGAAGTAAACTGTATGCCGTCATCAATGTCTCCAACAAGATCGAAGTGCTGGATGCCAGGACGGCCAAAAGAATCAAAACCATCAATCTCGAAAATTGCCGTTACCTCACCTTCAAAAACGGTAAAGTTTACGCATCAAGTTATGCCGGCCCGGTATCGGTGAATCCTAATGCACCGCTTGGAAAAGTAGTGGAGATCGATACGGCTTCCCTGACGATCCAGCGGTCTGCCGTGGTAGGATACCAGCCCGAGGAAATGGAAATTGTGGGAAACAGTCTGTTTGTTGCCAATTCAGGAGGCTATAAGTTTCCGGATTATGATAAAACGGTTTCCGTGGTGGATCTGAATTCTTTTACGGAAACTTCAAAAATAGAAGTGGCGGTCAATCTTCACCGGGTTAAAAAAGATTCTTACGGAGATCTGTATGTAACTTCCCGAGGGGATTACTACAACATTCCTTCAAGTCTGTTCGTCATTGATGCGGCAACCGGACAGATAAAGAAAGACTTCCATATTCCGGTAAGCGAGATGACGATCGTGAACGACAAACTGTATTATTACGGAAACGAATTCAATTACAATACCCACAGCTACAAAAAAACGTTCGGGATCATCAATGTGAAAACCGAGCAGGTAATTTCCAATACGATGATCGGTCAGGAGTACATTGATGC
Organism: Chryseobacterium hagamense; assembly: GCF_007991455.1. GTDB lineage: Bacteria > Bacteroidota > Bacteroidia > Flavobacteriales > Weeksellaceae > Chryseobacterium > Chryseobacterium hagamense. Next base: position 185,799 of record NZ_BJYJ01000002.1, read on the forward strand.
TGTCAAAACACCTTACGGAATTGCGGTAAACCCGGTTACCGAAGATATTTATATAACCGATGCGCGAAATTATGTCTCTACGGGATATGTGTACTGTTTCGATAAAAGCGGACACTTCAAATGGAAGACCGAAGGTGGTAATATCCCGGCTCATTTTACTTTTTTATACAAATAATCAGAATATCATATGAAAAGAAATAGCATGGCTGTTTTAAAAAGCATTTTATCATCTGCCGTTCTCATAGGAACCATAGGATGTAAAAGTGACACGGAAGAAGAAAGCTCAGGTTTCAGCGGGCTTGAAGAGTCTTATACGGTCGACCGTTTTAAAGTCCTGACCATCGATCCGGAGGTGGGAGGTAATTTTACCTGGAGCATCAACGACTCCCTGATTTCGCAGGATTCCCGGCTGGAATTTATCAGTCCGGCCGTAAAAGAATATCCCCTGACGCTGAAAATAGAGTCCGGCGGAAATACGGAAACCTACCATTCGAAAATTATCGTAAAGAAAGAGGCGGGCACCTACAGCCGGTACATTTCCGATGTGCTCGACTATCGTCCTGCAGTTGGCCAGTTTACCAATGAGATGCCAGAATTTCAGAACGGGGATTCGTCCGGCTCCATGCTGCAGAAGGCAAAGGCTTCTTTAGTCGGAGAGGGGTCTTCGATACTGACGTTGGGAGGATTTGGCGGATATGTGGTATTCGGCTTCGACCATACGGTTCCGGATATGAGCGGCAGGGATTTTAAAATCCTGGGCAATGCTTTTTTCGGGAATGATGCCAGCCAGCCGCGTTCGGGATCCTGTGAGCCGGGAATTATCATGGTTGCCTACGACAGGAATAAAAACGGGAAACCCGACCCGGAAGAATGGTATGAAATCGCAGGAAGCGAATACTTTAAAAATACAACGGTAAAAGACTACAGCATTACTTACTTCAAGCCAAACGAAGACAAGGTTCCCGTACCCGGTGCCGATTTCTGGCAGACTGATGCGGAATATATCAAATGGCAGGATAACCTCGGGAATTCCGGATTTAAATCGAAAAACGTCTTCCATGACCAGAGTTATTATCCTTTGTGGCTTGGTGATGCTTCCTACACGCTTACCGGAACTAAATTGATGAACAATTATTTTGACCAGAGCGGAAACGGATCCTACTGGGGCGGAACATCCTACGACTACGGATATGCCGACAATGCACCGAACAATGATGAAGCTTCCAATATCGACATTTCCTGGGCAGTGGATAAGAGCGGGAAATACGTAAAGCTTCCGGGGGTGGATTTTGTGAAAGTCTACACCGGGATCAACCAGGAAGCCGGATGGGTAGGAGAGGTCTCCACGGAAGTTGCCGGAGCCTACGATCTGCATCTTCATTAAATTTTAACAATACTTATTAATTATATTTTACAATGAAAAAGTTTTATCTTTTTGCATCGCTTTTTTTGGCTGGCTCTCTTACGCAGGCCCAATCGAACTACACGGACGGTTATTTTATGGTGAATGAAGAATGGTTCGGCCATACGAACGGATCACTTAATTTCATCAGCAATAACGGCCCGGTAGCTTACAGGGCTTACAGCACCGTCAACAACAACCAGGCTTTCGGAGCCACCACACAGTACGGAACCATTTACGGGGATAAATTTTATTTTATTTCCAAGCAGGCTGCGGATGGCGGAGATACCCAGTACACCCCGGGCGGAAGACTGGTGGTCGCCAATGCACAGACCCTGCAGAAAATTGCAGGATTCAACACCATTGGGGGAGACGGCAGATCTTTTGTAGGTGTAAATGAGCACAAAGGCTATATGGCAACTTCCAATGGCATCTATCTTTTCGACATCGATAATCTACAGGTCGGAAACCAGATTCCTGCAACCGGGGGACAGGTCGGAAACATGATCCGCACTTCGCGGTATGTTTTTGCAGTACGGCAGTCGGTAGGCGTATGGGTAATCGATCCGGATACGGATACGATCGTGTCTACCATCTCAGGTGCTTTCAATTCGGTTGTGCAGGCAAAAGACAGCAGTGTATGGGCGATCCAGGATCAGAAGCTGGTAAAAATCGATCCTTTAACCTTCGCAACGGCTGTCTTTAATATTCCGACCACCAAGTACTCCGGAAGCTGGGGAGCCTGGAATGCCGGAAGCTTTACGGCCGGCATCCAAAGCAATACCCTGTACTGGATCAATTCTATCAACAGTTTTGTTTCCGGAACCCAGATCGTAAAATTCGATGTGACGACCGGTACTTTCAACGAAAATTTCGCAACACTTCCGGGACAGACGGGCACCTACAAGCAGATTCCCTATGGGGCAGCCTTACGCGTAAATCCTGTAACGGACGAATTGATTTTGAATACCACTGAAAGCGGATACGGAACCCATTACCAGAACAACTGGATCCATACCTATGATAATAACGGGAACCTGACGAACACCAGAAAACTTGATGATTATTACTGGTTCCCGGCCATGGCTGTTTTTCCGGATAATACCCTGCCGGTGGTCAGCACCGCATTTCCGAGCCAGCTGACCGCCAACACCACTACCGTCATCGATCTGAAAACGGTGATTACCGATAATGACAACCTTTCTGCCGCCATTGTGAAAAAGGTTAAGTCCAATACCAATCCGGCAGCCGTTTCAGCAGCCATCAATGCCAATGACGAATTGGTCATTACTCCTCAGGGAAGCGGTATCGCAACGATTGTAATAAGCTTTAATTCCAACGGAAAAGTCGTTGATAAGACCCTGTCGGTGACCAGCTCTTCATCCGTATTGTCAACCGCTGAAACGAAAAAACTGGAATTCAGCATGTACCCTAACCCGGCAACTGATGTCCTTAACATTAAAAGCCAGGAGAAGGTTTTAAGTGTTTCCGTCTATGATCTGTCCGGTAAGTTGATAAACGTTCCGTTCAGCAACGGACAGGTGAATGTCAACATGCTTCCGAAGGGAATTTACATGGTCATCGCCAAAACTGAAAAAGCGGTATATCAGCAGAAACTCATCAAGAACTAACGCTTCAGTCAGCATATCCTATTGTTGAGCCTCTGCCATTTATTTGGCGGAGGTTTTATTTTAAAATGAATTTGAAGGACTGGGATTAACAGGCTGGAAGAAGAAAGCCGGATGCCGGAAGTTTTTCTTGTAAAAATATGGTCAGGGGTCGTTCTATCAAAAAGAGTTCTATTTAAAATCCCGACTGATTTAGTCTTAATTTTATTTTTAATTAATTAAATACTTGAATATATGTTAAGGATGGTCGAATTTATGTCGAACCAATCCGGCAGAGTCTAAAGGGGTTTTAAAACCAATTAGGTTTATTCACCTGCAGAGTTCCGTTGTATGGAAACAAGCTTTTAAAGCCGGAGGTATAAAAGAAAAAAAGAGATCCAAAAACTGAATCTCTTTTAAGTAGCCCGTAGGGGAATCGAACCCCTCTTACCAGAATGAAAATCTGAGGTCCTAACCGATAGACGAACGGGCCATCTGTCTTCCGCTGAATGAACAGCGTGTTAGTTGTTTGTTTTTATAAGTGTCAACTCTTATTAATTACCAGGTTAGAGTAGTAATTAAGTTTTGTAGCCCGTAGGGGAATCGAACCCCTCTTACCAGAATGAAAATCTGAGGTCCTAACCGATAGACGAACGGGCCAACTATACTTATTAAGCCAGTTTATTAACGTGCTTAGTTAATTTGCTTTTTAAGTTAGCTGCTTTGTTTTTGTGGATGATGTTTTTCTTCGCTAATCTGTCCAACAAAGAGATAACCTTTGGCAATTGTTCTGCAGCAGCAGCTTTGTCTTCTTCATTTCTTAACACCTTCAATGCTGTTCTAGCAGTTTTGTGGTAGTATCTGTTACGAAGTCTTCTTACTTCGTTTTGTCTAATTCTTTTTAATGCTGATTTATGATTTGCCATATCGTTCAAATGTGAGTGCAAAAGTAAAACCTTTTTTTTTATCCTCCAAATTTATTTTCAAAAATTTTTAATTTTCTTCAGATAAATATTTTCGAAGTTTATCTATTGCCTGTTCTATTTTAATATTTTCGTCTTCTCTTTCTAATTTTTTGATGGTGCTTTTCAGCATAACCATCGCATTGTTCCATTCTCCAGTGGTATTGGTGAAGGTAAGTCCGTCAATCGTTACTTCAAAATCGACTCTTTCTCCATTCCGGTAAAGCCTGAAACTTATTTTATCATCACTGCCTGCAATCCCGTCTTCATTGATTTTTAAATCGTAACTTTTTGGGTTAGAGTGGATTTTTTTAAAAAGCAATTTTGCTTCCTGTATTTTTAAATCCGGCATGATATAAATTTGGTAGCCTATAGGAGAATCGAACTCCTGTTGCAAGGATGAAAACCTTGAGTCCTAACCACTAGACGAATAGGCCAAATTTTGAGGTTGCAAAAGTAGGAATTAACTTTTTAACTTCAAAATTATTTTCTGCTATTTGAAAACTTTTTGGATAATGGTATTCTTAATTCCTTTAGCCTCAATCTCTTTCTGCAGCTTCACAGCATCCTCCAGAGTATAGACTTTTCCGTAGGTATAATAGAATACGCCGTTTTCTTTATTGCGGTCTACATCTTTCAGCGTCTGAAGAACAGGTGAATTTCCGTTCAGCTTATCGCCTACATAGACCTCAATCGTGTAATACCCCGAATTCAGTTTCTGGTTCGGCATAAATCCGACGGCATAGGCATTCCTGAAGCCGGCATCTTTGGCGGTTCTTATGTTGATGTCCCTTACCGAAGCCAGGTTGGTAACACCATAATAGTATTTATACTGACCGTTTTCTTTGATCGGTAAAATGTAATTCAGGCCTTTCAGCGCAGGATCTCCGTCATTGAATTTCTGAGGCGAACTTAAAAGAAGAATTCTGAAATCATTTTTCAGGGCTACTTCTGCAGGTTTTTCCGGTTCCGGTTTTTTTACCACCGCTGAAATGCCGGATTTCCGGTCAATGGCTTTTTTGTAATCGATAATGGCCTGATAGATACTCTGTGAAATTTCTTCCTGACCTTTTTCCGAAGCCAGATAGTGGCTTTCTTCCGGGTGGTTGATGAATCCGGTTTCGATAAGCACCGATGGCATGGCGTTCATCCGGAGGACGTGCAGGTTTTTCTGGAACACCCCCCTGGAAAACCTTTTGTCCTTATTCACGAAATTATCCTCTACCAATCCGCCGAGCAGGAGGCTGGATTCCAGGTATTTGCTTTGCTGGAGCTTCAGGGCGATCAGGGATTCCGGTGAGCTGGCGTCGTATGAACCAAAGGTCTGTTTATCTTTTTCATCCAGGAAGATCACGTCGTTTTCCCTTTTGGCGACTTCCAGGTTGGTGTCGTTCTGGTCGGGTCCCTGTACATAGGTTTCCGTGCCGTAGGCGGTAGGCCTCTTCGAGGAATTACAGTGGATGGATACAAAAAGATCGGCTTTGCTCCTGTTGGCCAGATTCGTCCGGTCGGATAATGAAGGGTATTCATCGATCTTACGGGTATAGATAACTTTAAAATCTTTATTTTTTTCAAGCATGGCCCCTACTTTCAGGGTGATGGTCAGTGTAACATCCTTTTCGGCAACCCTCCCGATATCGGCGTATGACCGGTTGGCTCCATGGTCACTTCCCCCGTGTCCTGCGTCTAAAACAACGATGAATTTCTTTTGCGAAAAAATGAAGTTGGTAAGGAGTAGGAAGAGAAATGATAAAATTATTTTAAAATTTACTTTGTGCATCTTACAGTTTTAAAAATTATATTAATTTTGACCCTTAGTATTATACCTATAAATATAACAAAAAAATTGGTCAAAACCGTCTCCAAAAATATATTACAAATTTTAATTATCCTAATTTTTAACAATTTTTTAGCACAGCAGACGCCTGAAAAATTGCCTGAAAATCCGGTTAATGATACCATTTCCAGAAAAGACACCGTGGTAGTGAAAAAGGAATCCCTTGAGGATGTTCTCCGTACCAAGGCGGATGTCCAGCGCCGGGATTTCCAGAAAAAGATGATCTACCTCAACAGGAATGCGCAGGTGAAATACCAGGATATGCAGATCGATGCCGATTATATCTCCATCGATGAGCAGAAAAACATCATGTATGCCCGCGGGAAACAGGACTCCCTGGGGAAAATTATAGAACCGGTGATCACCACGCAGGGCGGGAAGATCTATGAGACCACGGAGTTTCAGTACAACACCAAAACAAGGCAGGCCATCGCCTTTAATGCGAGGACGGAAGAAAATGAAGGGGTGATTGTCGCCAATAAAACCAAAAAATATAACGATTCAGTTTTTGCGATGAAGCGCGCGATCTACACCACCGACGATTATTTCATCAAGAAAAAAGATACGGCGGCGGATTATTACCTGCGGGCTTCCAACATCAAGCTGGTAAAAACCCGGAACAAATCGTCCATTATTTCAGGACCGATCCAGATGTATATTGAAGAAGTACCGACGCCGCTGATTATGCCCTTTGCCATTCTCCCGTTTTCAGACAAGCGGTCGGCCGGTATCCTGATCCCGAGTTTCGGGGAACGGCAGGACGTCGGGTTCTTCCTGAACGGATTGGGCTATTATCAGCCGATCGGTGAACATTTCGATCTTAAAGTCCTCGCGGATATCTATACCAAAGGAAGCTGGAACCTGAGGCCGGAAATGAATTACATCAAGAAATACCGGTACTCCGGGAACTTCTCCGCCGATGTAGGAACGATGGTCCGCGGGATCAAAGGGCTTGACAATTACGGAAAAACCGGAACCTACCGGATTGCCTGGAGGCATACCCAGGATACCAAAGCCAATCCTTTCCTTACGTTTTCCGCTTCGGTAGATGTCGTCAGTACCAAATTCTATAACAATACCCTGAACAACAATTACATTCTCAACCAGAATGTCCTCAATACCCAGCAGAACTCTACGGTAACCCTTACCAAAAGATTTCTGAAGCTGCCGGTGACGATTACCGGAACCGCTTCCTATTCACAGAACTTTGCAACCGGGCTGTCGGATCTCCGATTGCCGCAGATGAATATTGCCATCAACCAGTTTTATCTGTTCGGTTCCAAAACGGGAGTAAGATCGGGACTGCTGGAAAATTTAACGGTAAATACCGGGATCAATTTAACAAATTTTGTCCAGACCAACGAAGGTGAACTTTTCAAAGCGGCCATGTGGGACAAGCTGCAGACGGGACTTAAAAACAATATTGCTTTAGGAACCAATACGACGGTTGCCAAATATTTTACCTTCAGTTTGGGAGCCAATATCGATAATGCCCTGACGACAAAAACGGTAGATAAATTTTACGATCCCATCCAGAATAAAGTGTTGACTGAAACCAATAAAGGGGTTTCCGGGTATTCTACTTTCTCTACGACGGCGAGTTTGCAGACCACTTTGTACGGAACAAAAAACTTTAAAAAAGGATCAGCCATTGAAGCCATCAGGCATATGATGACCCCAAGTATCGGGTTTACCTATTCTCCGGATTTCGGAGGTTCTGGATTTGGTTACTACAGGAATTACTATGATGCCAACGGTGCCTTAACGCCTTATTCCATCTTTGAAGGCGGTATCATCGGGTCGCCTTCAAGCGGGCTGGTCGGCGCTTTAGGTTTCAATATCGGGAACAATGTGGAAATGAAAGTGCGGTCTAAGAAAGATTCCACGGGCGTGAAAAAAATAAAGCTTTTTGAATCCCTGAACCTTTCCGGAAACTACAACTTTGCGGCAAAAGATCATCCTTTTTCCATTATTACCGTCAACGGGCAGTCTTCCTTCTTTAATAACAAACTGAGCGTCAACACCAGTTTATCCCTCGATCCTTACCGAATTATCTACATTCCGGGACAGGAAGCAGGGATCAGGACAGAGAATTTCGGGCACTTCAGTGTACAGGGATTCAATGTTCAGATGTCTTATCCTTTAAGCAGCGAAATCTTCGGTGAGAAAACGGATTACAGCAAGAAGTACAGCAAAAAAGGGGAGATCAGGAACGAAAATTATTATTTCGACGATGACAACTATGCCCATTTCGATCAGGCCTGGACGCTGAACATCAATGCCAACTACGCGTATACGAGAAGCTCGGCTTCCAGGACACCAACCAAGCTGGCCTCCGTAGGGCTGGACGGAAGCCTCAAGCTGACGCCTTACTGGAACATCAACGGAAGTACGCACTACGATATGGTAACCCAGCAGCTGGCTTATACGAGGATAGGATTTTCAAGGGACCAGCGGAGCTTTACCATCAATTTCAACTGGGTGCCTTTCGGGCAATATAAAGTCTATGATTTCTTTATCGGGATCAAAGCCAATATCCTGAGCGATGCGCTGAAGTACAAAGACCGAAGTTTTACACAGCCGAATGCACCATTCTAGCATCAGATTTGATATTTGATTATAGAATATAAATTTTATATTTGCACCCAAAATAAATTCTAATGAAAAAAATAATCAACACGGAAAATGCGCCTGCAGCAATCGGACCGTATTCACAGGCCAATATGGCAAACGGTATTCTGTATATCTCGGGACAGATCCCGGTAGATCCTGCAACGGGAAAACTTGCAGAAGGTATCGAAAAGGAGACGCATCAGGTAATGAAAAATCTGGAAGCCGTTCTTACGGAAGCCGGAATGACTTTCAGAAATGTTGTAAAGGCAACGATCTTCCTTAAAAGTATGGATGATTTTGCGGTAATGAACGACATTTATGCTTCCTACCTGGATGCGGAAAGCTATCCTGCCCGTGAAACCGTACAGGTTTCCTGCCTGCCGAAAAATGTTGATATTGAAATTTCCATGATCGCACACCAGGATTAATGAATTTTATAAGAAATACAATTGCGGTTATCGTAGGCCTTGGCATTGCAGGGCTTATCATCACTCTTGGCATCAGGATGTTTCCGCAATGGGTAACTTTTGAGGCCTTCGCTCCTTTCGAGCATTGGCAAAAATTTCTTCAGAGCATGCAGAAAGACGGGGCATTTTTTGGCTTCCTGCTGTTTATTTCCGGATTGGGAACTACGGTGGGAGGTGTGGCTACAGCCATTATCGTTAAATATGCCAAAGTAGCCTATGCGATCCTGATCGGTTTCATCATGCTGTTTATAGCGATGCTGGACGTGATCATTTTTCCCTATCATCCTACATTTTATAAGGTGTCCATTTTCCTCACGTTTTTTCCTTTTTCGTGGATCGGAGGAAAAATAGTTGAAGTCATCTATGAAAGGAAAAAGAGAAGGAATATTGCTGAGAAGATCAACAGACTCTAAATAACAGAAGAACCGCTGCAAATCCAATTGCAGCGGTTCTTTGTTAATATAGAAGTGAAGTTTAGTTGCTCTTTATTAAGGCATTTTAAAGCCTCTCTGATAGCCTCTGCCGTAATCGTCCATATATTTTACCTGTACGGTTCCGGAGAATTTATTCAGGATGTTTTCCACATCTTTCTGTGAATTTACAGGCTTGCCGTTGATCTCGGTAATGATGTAGCCGTCCACAATCCCTGCTTTGGCCATTTCACTGCCTTCCACTACATTTTTGGCAACTACACCGCTGTTAAGACCATAATAAGCTTTGGTTTTATCATCAATATTCATAAAGTCGGCTCCGATTTTTTCGGTTACGCTCAAATCAGCCTTTGTTCTGGTAGAAGTTCCTCCTTTCTGGTCTCTTAAAGTAACGGTAGTGGTCGAGGATTTTCCGTTTCTCATATACGTTACCATCACTTTGTCTCCCGGACGCTTGCTTCCTATCGCAATTGAAAGATCAGCAAAATCAGTGATTGGCACCGTGTCGATCTGGGTGATGATATCACCGGTCTTCAGTCCGGCATCTTCAGCACCGCTGCTTTCTCCGAATCCGGTTACCAGGACCCCTGAACCGGCTTTATAATTTGTTTTCTTTTCTTTGTTGTATGCTGCTACCAGCTGGTCGTTCGAAAGATCCAGTGAAGTTACCCCCAGAAATCCTCTCTGTACAATTCCGAATTTCTTGATATCTTCAACAATTTTTCTTGCCAGGTTGGCAGGAACGGCAAATCCGTAACCCTGGTAATATCCTGTTGTAGATTGGATCGCTGAGTTAATACCGATCAGGTCACCATTGGTATTGACCAGGGCACCTCCTGAGTTTCCGGGATTAATCGCCGCATCCGTCTGGATAAAACTTTCTATAGGGTTGGCGGCTTTTCCCTGTGAGCCCAGGATTCCGATTCCCCTTCCTTTAGCCGAAACAATACCTGCCGTTACCGTAGAATTCAGTCCAAGAGGGTTTCCTACTGCCAGTACCCATTGTCCGACCTCGATGTTATCCGAATTCGCAAAGTTTAAAAATGGCAATCCTTTTTCTTCAATTTTTAGCAGGGAAATATCGGTATTCGGGTCTGTACCAACCAAAGTTGCGATGTAAGATTTTTTATTGCTTAAAACCACTTCCAGCTTATTGGCTCCTGCCACCACGTGGTTGTTGGAAATAATATAGCCGTCCGGGGAAATAATAACGCCAGATCCCATTCCCGAAGGCATGTTATCCGGTACCTGCTGCTGTTGTCTCTGTTTCTGCTGGCCTCTTCCTCCGAAAGGATCACCAAAGAAGAAATCGAACATATCCTGCTCCGAAGCCCTGCTGGTGGATCTCGACTGGTAATTTTTAATGGTAACGACAGCCGGAACGGTAGTCTTGGCTGCTTTTACAAAATCATCACCTACGGCCGAAGAGTTCATTCCTGCAAAAGATACATTGGAAGCTTTCGTAAAGTAGGACTGATCCGTACTGTCGGAATTATGATTCAGGTATTGTAATCCTCCAACGGTAGTAGCTCCTGAAATAACACCTACTACAGCAAATGGCAATAGTTTTTTTAAAGTACTCTTCATTGTATATCTTTCTTTATTTGATTAATTATTTTATTCACTTTTTCGTTTTACTCTAAAACAAATTTAATGCTAAATGAGTATGCAATTGCTATAGAATGTTTCAGTTTTAACTAAAATTTAACAGGAATAGCAATACTTTATGGATTATGTCGCAATTATTAAGGCCTGAATTAACGAATATTAAAAACTTATTAAAGACAAAATGTCATGAGTAAGATACAATTGTCATGCTAAAAGTTAAATCGGCAGTTTTCAATACAGGATCAATGGCAGAAGAAGCGTTTTAATTTTACACTTATCAGATCTGAAAAAATGTTTATCTTTGCACTTTAATTTTTCTCACTTAAAACGTTTATAGCATGCAACTGTACAACACCTTAAGCGCAGAAGAAAGAGCTCGACTTATCGATGAGGCCGGAAAAGAGCGCCTTACCCTGTCTTTCTATGCGTATGCCCGAATTGAAGATCCCAAAAAATTCCGCGACGATTTATTTATAGCCTGGAATGCCCTGGATGCATTAGGCCGTATCTACGTAGCCCATGAGGGCATCAATGCGCAGATGAGTATTCCCGCAGAAAATTTCGAGGCATTCCGCCATACGCTGGAGGCCTATGATTTTATGAAAGGCATCCGGCTGAATGTGGCAGTAGAGCAGGACAACCACTCTTTTTTAAAACTGACCATCAAAGTAAGGCATAAAATTGTGGCAGACGGCCTGAATGACGAGACTTTTGACGTAACCAATAAAGGGATTCATCTGAGAGCGAAAGAATTCAATGAACTGCTTGAGGATCCGGATACCATCGTTGTGGATTTCAGGAACCACTATGAAAGCGAAGTGGGCCATTTTGAAGGGGCGATTACCCCAGATGTGGAAAACTTCAGGGAAAGCCTTCCGATCATCAATGAGCAATTGCAGAACCATAAAGAAGATAAAAAGCTTCTGATGTACTGTACCGGCGGTATCCGTTGTGAGAAAGCCAGTGCCTATTTCAAGCATCAGGGTTTCAAAAATGTATTTCAGCTGGAAGGCGGGATCATCGAATATACCCGCCAGATAAGGGAAGAAGGAATCGAAAGTAAATTTATAGGAAAGAACTTTGTATTCGACCACCGTCTGGGAGAACGTATTACGGATGATATCATCGCGCAGTGCCACCAGTGCGGAAAGCCTTGCGACAACCATACGAACTGTGCCAATGAAGCCTGCCATCTGCTGTTTATCCAGTGTGATGAATGTAAAGAAGCCATGGAAAACTGCTGTTCGACGGAATGTCTCGAAACCATCCATCTGCCATGGGAAGAGCAGCTGAAACTGAGAAAAGGCCTGCAGGTCGGAAATAAAGTTTTCAGAAAAGGGAAATCCGAATCTCTGAAGTTTAAGAAATCAGGGGATCTTCCGGATAAACCTCTGGCCAAGGCGGAAACAAAAGATATCCGTCAGAAAATAAAAATCAAGAAAACATTAATAGGAAAGGCCGAGCATTACTTTACCAAGTCTGAAATTGCCCAGTTCCTTATTGAAAGTAATGAACTGTCTGTAGGGGATAAGGTGCTGGTTTCAGGACCTACCACCGGCGTACAGGAAATTACCGTTACGGAGATCCATGCCAACGGAGGACCGGTAAACACCGCCGTGCCGGGAGATCAGATTACCTTTAAGCTTCCGTTCAGGGTGCGTCTGTCTGATAAACTGTATAAAATTTTACCTACTGAAAATGCTTAATGCGATGTTGAAAGCTGAGTTCAGGAAAAAATATATGCAAAAAAGAAAAGCCTTGTCGGATGATGAGGCTTTCTTGTTATCTGAAAAGATCTTCGGAAATTTTATAGATTATTTTAAACCGTTTCCGAATCAAAAGATCCATATTTTTGTTCCGATCCGGAAATTCAGGGAAATAAATACGGAATTATTTATCGATTATTTTCTAAGCCGGAACATCCGCGTTTTCGTGCCTAAAGTAATAAAGACCGGACTGATCTCGGTTGAAATCTTTACCGGCACCCGTTACGAAATAAATACCTGGGGTATTGCCGAGCCTGATTCCGATCAGGATTCAGGGATTACTGATTTTGACTTTGTAATCACGCCTCTGCTATATTGTGACCGGAAAGGAAACAGGGTTGGCTACGGCAAAGGTTTCTATGACGGTTTTTTTGAAAGCATTTCCGCGGATACAAAAAAGATAGGGGTTAATTATTTTAACCCCGATGAAAATATCGATGATATCCGGGATCATGATATCCCGCTTGACTATTTGGTTACTCCGGATGCCGTGCTGTCTTTTTCCGGTTTGTCGGAATAAAATTTTACGAAATAGAATTTAAATTCTTTACTTTTCTGGTCCGGTTTTGAAACCAGCGTATACTGAGCATTCCGTTCGAAATTTCCGATTTTCCGGTTTTTATCGCCGGTATATTCCACATTGAACTTGGCAAAGTGCAATGTGTCTTTCTCCTTTATTTTCTGGAATACATTGATGTTGCTGACTTTCACTTTCTTCACATTCAGGCTTTCCAGTTCCTTGAATAAATCTTTAAATGTCGTGGAATCTGATTTCTGGAAGTATTTCTCAATTTTAGAATAGATGGCCGTATCGATTTCAGTATTTTTTTGCCCTGAAAGATAGAGGGTAGACAGATCCAGCACATCCTGTACTTTCTGCATGGTGATTGAATTGATTGCCTGCGCGCTGTCCATTTTTACCGTGATGTTGTTGGTATTTCTGAGTTTTTCAAGATCGCTTGGCCCTGCGTTATCGTCTTTTTTGATGCAGGAAGTCATGATAATTCCGAGAAGTATCGTAAAAAATAGAATATTACTTATTGTTTTCATTGGTCGAGATTTTAAACTTAATAGATACGATCTTTCCTTTTTTATCTTTCTTCATTTCGATGACATTGAGGTTTTTAAGTGAAGTGGTCGGCGTCGTCATCAGCGTGATATAATCTTCCTTATCCAGGGTTTCAAGCCCGTAAATATCACTGTCGTACACCTGGGTGATAACGGCATTATCGCTGATGCGGTCTTCCAGCTGCTGTCTTTTCTGCCGGATCAGCTTCAGCTGTTCCTGGGGATTCCCGCCATTGATGTCTTTGGTGGAAAAATAATACAGCGCCATTTTGTAATCATCCGGTTTCAGTTCGATAATTTCCTCCTCAGGCGCATTTTCAAGATTCCTGCTTACTTCAAGGTATTCGTAGAACGGAGAGCTGATCTGCATTTTAAGAATCTTATCCTTAGTGGCATAGCGGAAGCATTCCCCGGGTTTGATACGGTATAGGATCGGGGATTCATTTTCCTTGATTACTTTGATTTCTATTTCACGCTGAATGCTCATATTCCGGTCTGCATCAGTAAAGCAGTATACATAGGTTTTCTGGAAGATGGCATCTTTAAATCCGAGAAGCCCGGTGGCAATAATCAGAAGTGCGGTAATCAATATCCATGCATTCTTTCTGAAGAAGTTTTTCTTAGGTTTTTCAGCTTCTGGAGCAGCAATCTGAGATACATTCTCTTTTTTTGTAACCGTTTGGTTATCAGTATTTGATTTTTGTAAATCAGCAGTTTCGGAGCTTTTGTTTTCCGTTTTTATGGCAATATTATCATCTTTCGGAAGTTCGATGGATGCAGAAACTGTTTTTTCGAGTTCTTTAAGGTCATCATCATCAAAATTTTCATTTTCCTGCAACAGTTCTCCGGCAAAAAGATGTTGTTTTTTAAATTCATACCAGGACTCGTAACCTGCATAAATGCTCAGTAAATTGAGCATATCGATCCTTGGCAGTTTGGTGACGGGTGAATTTTTGAAATAGGTATAAAATGATTTTTCGCTGATGTTTCCTTTAGCCTTTTTTCTGAGATCTTCCTGAAAATAGATGATGTCAATACCCTTCCATTTCGAAATATCGTCATAGGAAGGCGTATGGCCTTTCAAATATTGAGCCTGCACATCCTTTTTCAGTTGCTCAAAATGTAATAGATCTAAATCGGTCAAAGTATTTTAAAGTAATTAAATTATTGATTATCAGTACTATTTAATTGTAAAACAGTTTTACAAAGGTATTACAATTATTTTTCATAAACAAATTTTCTATCTGCTATACCTTTGTCTTGTTCAAATAACGGAACAGAGAAAAGATTTTATAAAACAATATTAACAAAATTAAATTTAATTTATTATGAAAAAGTCATTATTCGTAGCTGCTATCGCTGCAATCTCTCTAGTAGCTTGTAAAAAAGGTGAAACTACTTCTACAGAAGCTTCTAAAGATTCAGTAGCTGCTGTTTCTGATTCAGCTACAACTGCGATCGATTCTACAGCTAGCGCTGCTAAAGATTCTATCAACACTGCTACTGAAGTTGCTAAAGATTCAGTTAAGGCTGACGCTAAAGTAGCTAAAGAAGAAATCAAAGCTGAAGAGAAAAAAGCTGACGCTGCTAAAAAATAATTTTAGTTTAGCTAAAAAATAAAGAACCGTTCACTTAGTGAGCGGTTTTTTTATTTTTATCATTCCACTGCCAGATAAGCATGTTGTTTCAGGTTATCCTTTTTTCTGCCTTAAAGCTTCATAGCAGGTAATAGCCACGGCATTGCTCAGGTTCAGGGAATCGATGCTCCCGGCCATTGGAATCAGCGTATTCTTTCCTTTACCGGTCCAGAAATCACTTAAGCCTGAATGTTCGGTACCAAATAATACGGCGGATTTTTGCCTGAAATCCCTTGTGTAAAGGTCCTCTGCTGTCTCATCCATCATGGTCGTATAGATGTTAAAACGGTTTTGCTTAAGAAACTCCAGTGTTTCCCGGTTTTCTGCCTGAAAAACCTGCATTCCGAACAGGCAGCCGACACTGGAACGGATAACGTTCGGGTTATAAAAATCGGTTTTGCCGTCAGCAACAATCAAAGCATCAATGCCGAAAGCTTCACAGCTCCTGAGGATTGCTCCCAGGTTTCCCGGTTTTTCCACTCCTTCAACAATGATTACGGTAGCATCTTCCTCCGGTTTGAATGAAGACAAATCGGATTCTTTAGCATTATAAATACCCAAAATTCCCTCCGAACTTCCGCGATAAGCTATCTTTTCATAGACTTTAATGCTGACCAGGTGGATTTTTCCTTCCGGCAGCTTTTGCTGAAAAACAGGTTCGCAGACGAAAAATTCCACAGGCTCAAAACCGTATCGTTGTGCCCTTTCGTTTTCCTGCTGGCCTTCTACCACGAAAACACCGGATTTCCTGCGGAAGCGGTTGTCGGTAAGAAGTTTGGTGATGTGTTTTACTTTTTCGTTCTGAAAGCTTTCTATAACCATACTGCAAAATTAGTTAAAATTTACAGTTAAATCATGTAAACTCGAAGAAGAACCCGATTAACAGGTCTGAAGATGGAAGCTGGGTGCGGGAAGTTTCTCTGGTCAAAGATACCATTAAAGGTTTTGATGATCAGGACGAAACATTTTGTCATTTTATTCAAGAGAATTCTATTTAAAATCCTGAATGAACATATTTATGTTATTTAAACTGAGCATGCCATTAAATACAACTTGAATTTATTCTGCTTTAAAATCCCGAAGCTAAAGTTTTCTACAGGATAGGATAGAATTCTATCAGAAGCATGAATTTTTTATTCATTTTAATCTGGAAGAATTCTTTTAAAAAAACTGATAGAATTAACCTTGTTTATTTAAATAAACATCTGAATGTGAGTTGGATATGTTGTAATTTGCGTTAAATAAAAACCTTGGTATTCATCTGAGGTTGTGTATGCTATTCTTCCGGAGTTTCAAGGGTGATCTGGGAATTTTCCACCAGGCTTGGCGGCAGGTCTTTTTTATTTTTGATTCCTAAGGATTTAAGTTTCTGGGTCTGAAGGATAAGGTTGTCATTTCCGGTCGAAAGCTGCTTATAAGCTTCATTATACACATTTCTGGCCTGATCCAGGTTTTTTCCCACCTTTTCAAGGTTTTCCATAAAGCCTACGAATTTATCATATAGCTTAGCCCCTCTTTCGGCAATCTCCATGGAGTTGCGGTTCTGGTATTCCCTTTTCCAAAGGTCAGCGATCAGTTTTAAGGAAGTGATTAGATTGCTCGGATTCAATAGCAGGATTCTCCGGTCGTAGGCATAATTCCAAAGATTCTGGTCCGCCTGCATGGCTGCAATATAAGCCGGTTCGCTGGGGATAAACATCATTACGAAATCCAGGGATTTCCCGTAATCATCGTAGGCTTTCTGACTGAGCTGGGTAATGTGGTTTTTAATGGACGATAAATGCTGGTTAAGTTTCATGAGGTAAACGTCCTGATCCGTTTCATCCACCAGATCCGTAAAAGCGGTCAGTGAAACCTTGGAATCAATGATCACATTTCTCTCATCAGGATATTTTACCACGGCATCGGGACGCATTTTCTTGCCTGAAAATTCGGAAAAGAGGGCTTTATTGTCTTCGTCGCGGAGCTCATGTTCCAGGAAATATTCCCTTCCTTTCACCAGTCCGGATTTTTCCAGGATGCTTTCCAGGATCATCTCGCCCCAGTTTCCCTGGGTTTTGCTTTCCCCTTTCAGGGCACGGGTCAGCTTTTTGGCATCTTCGGAAATCTGCTGGTTGAGCTCGGCCAGTTCCTTCACTTTCTCCGCCAGGGAAAAACGTTCCTTGTTTTCTTTTTCATAAGCTTCATCCACCCGGTTCTTAAGGTCCGTGATTTTTTCCTGGAAAGGTTCGAGGATATTTTTTAAATTATTCTGATTTAAGGTTGTGAACTTTTCCGTCTTTTCTTCCAGAATTTTATTGGCGAGGTTCTCGAACTGTATTTTGGAATCCTCCTGGATCTTGGCAATTTCCTCTTTCTGGGTCTGCAGGGATTTCTGCAGGCTTTCGTTGATAGCCGTAAGCTCCGAATTCCTGGCAAACAACGATTGTTTTTCGTCTGAAAGAACGTCCAGCCGGGCATTTTGCCGGGTAACAAATTCCTTCTGTTCTGAAAATTGTTTTTGCAGGGAAGTGTATTCTGCAGATATTCTTGCAAATTCATTTTTCAGGTCATTGAAAAGATCTGTCTGCTGAACAGTATATTCTTTCTCCTGTTCCAGTTGCCGGGTCAGTTCATCAATCCTGAGGCCTGCGTTTTCAAGGTTGGAATTGTTCTTTATATATAAGTTGTTCAGTTCGTCATAAGAATTTCTCGAGATGCTTGATGATCTCAGGGCAAAATATGCGATGGCCGCTCCGATAATCCCTCCGGCAAAGCATCCGATGAATAAATAAGTGATCTCCATTGATCAAAATTACAAAAAGGAAAGGGTATTCTTTTTACGGAAAGCCGTAATTTTTACTCAGGACAGAAAATTCAATATTCGCTGGTTAAAGTTGCTGATTTTGCTGAAAATGGCAGGACTATATTTGCAGGATCAATTTGTTTTCCGTTATTTCATGTAGTCAAATTGTAAAATTTAATCTATGAAATTTTTAAGCATCGCCGCTATTCTGTTTTCTGCGGCCGTATCGGGACAGGACTTTGCCAATTACGCAAAATATGAAAAGCAGAACCAGGAAATCGTAGCCGGAAAGATTGTACCCAATTCTGTTTTCATGGGGGACTCCATTACGGAAGGTTGGGTTTCAAAAGATCCCTCGTTTTTTAAAAAGAATAATTTCGTGGGAAGGGGAATCAGCGGACAGGTAACCTCGCAGATGCTTCTGAGATTCCGTGAAGATGTCATTAAGCTGAAACCGAAACGCGTGATCATCCTGGGCGGAACCAATGATATTGCCGAAAACCAGGGGCCGATTTCTCTGGACAAAGTCTTCGGAAACATCGTTTCAATGGCGGAACTGGCCAAAGCCAATAACATCAGGGTTGTTCTGTGCTCCGTTCTTCCCGCCTATGATTTCGGCTGGAGAAAAGACATGCATCCGGCAGATAAAGTGATCGCACTCAATAAAATGATCAAGGATTATGCTAAAAAACACAATATTCCTTATGTAGATTACCATTCCGCAATGAAAGATGCCCGGAACGGGCTGGATAAAATCTATACCGAAGATGAAATCCACCCAACGGAAAAAGGATACGAAAAAATGGAAGGCATCCTGATGAAAAAGCTGAGTAAAATCTAAGGTATTTTTAGCTAAATATTTTTTGTAGCGGCCAGAATTTCTATATTTTTTCTTACGTCACTGCTCTCGCACTTCTTTAATTCTTTTAGCAATGCGGGAGTCAGGAGGTTGGGGTTGGTAATCTGTGCAGCTACTTTTGCGGCAGCGTAATCCACAATTCCGATCACTGACTCTTTCATGAAGTTAGGGGTGTTGGATGCCATTACGGCGGTGGCCCATGAAGTTTCCCTGGCCCTGGAGATGGCAAAATCCAATACGGTGTTGTCTTTTCCATTGGAGATTTTGTCAATCAGTTCTACGGGATAACAGATCCGGTTCAGGGAGTCCTGTACTTTCTGGTTGATGGAAGCGATAACGCTGTTGATGTTTTCAAAATCTTTTTTCAGGGGAGCGATTTTCCGGTTGGGCATAATGGAGGCGGCGGAAATCCCCAGATCGAGATTGATATGGGCGTTCATCCCCAGAAAAATATGCTGGAGGATCAGCAGGTTTTTGTTTTTGGCCGCTTCGAAAGCAATGTACCAGGCATTGGTGCATCTTTCGCCTTTTGAATAAGAATTCCAGGCTTCTAGGTAGCGGGTGGCAAAGGCGATATCCAGTAAAGTCATCCTCGGATTGTCCTCAAATTTTTTCTGCTGAATCCCTTTGAGGACCTGCGCGGTCATGATCCGGTAGGTGCAGGCAAAGTAGCCGGCGGGACTCTGGTTCTCCTTAGCCCAGTTAATGATCTCATCTAATCTTTTAAGAACTTCTTCGATGGTTTTCATGGTGGTTTTTATTTGGATAAATATAAGAAAAAAGCTTCTGTGAATGTTTAGGCGATTTTAAAAATCAAAAAAAGTGAGCCGGCAGACTCACTTCATTTTTTAACTAAGGTTGTATTATTGTAGGAACTCCAATTTCCGGTGACGGGCAGATTCCTGTGTTCATCATGCATGTTCCTCCCATGCATATATAATTGGTCATTGAGGAAGTGCCGTCAGGACATAAGATCAATGCCTCTCCATACCGGGCACATTCTCTGTCGGAATAACATTCCAAGGCCGGATACAAAGTTCCTCCGAAGACATTTTTAAGATCTTCTCTTGAAAGTTTAACTACGTTTGAATTTTTCATAGAAATACATTTTTATGGTTTTGTTTATTGTTTTACCGTCTTGTAATGTGATGTTAAATGAATACCTAAGATAACAAAATAATCTTAAAATGAATCTATTTTGTTGATTATCTTGCTTCTACAGTCTTTGAGCCGTTTGGAAACGGTTATTTTTTTCTGTATTAAAATAAAGCGTATATTTAAATCTCCAATAATGGAATTAAACAGAGGCATCCGAAAATCTTAAAGAGTAGGAAAATCATCAAACAAATTATTATGAAAAATTTAAAATCATTAAACAGAAAAGAATTAAAAAATGTGTTAGGAGGAGCAGCACTTGCGTGTGAAGCGCCGACAGATGGAGGCTGCAGCAAGCCGGGATACATTTTCTGCAGCAACCCGTACTGCTGTTATCCGCCGAACAGACCTTTTATTTGTCTTGATTAATCGTAAATGATAACAGGCTGCCTCAAAATAGAGACCGCCTGTTTTATTTTAGCAGTTATTTGCTGCGATTGCTGCTTACGCCTGAACTTCCCGGTTTTCCCGGGGTACCGTTTTTCCCTCTTACAGCGACACATGACGTCAGCAAGCTGCAGATAATAAACAAACAGATTATTTTTTTCAATGTTTACTCTTTTATCCTTAAAAACTCTTTCGCCAGTTCAATCATCTTTGGGTCGCCGGTGTATTTTCCGTGCTCGTCGGAAAGCTTTACGGTAGGGATGAGTTCTTTGTTCGGTGCCTGGACACCGATTAGCTTCATCACGATATTCATTGGTTTTAAGCCGACGTCATTGGTAAGATTGGTCCCGATGCCGAAAGAAATCCCGATTTTCCCACTGCAATACTTGGTAATTTCTTCTACTTTTTCCAAGTTAAGGCCATCGGAAAAAATAATGTATTTGAATAAAGGATTAATCCCGTGTTTCTGATAATGGGCAATGGTCTTGTCTGCAAATTCCAGCGGATCACCGCTGTCGTGGCGGACACCGTCGAAAAGTTTGGCGAATTTTTTATCAAACTGCTGGAAGAAAACATCGGTGGTATAGGTATCGGAAAGGGCAACCCCGAGGTCTCCGCGGTAAACGTCTACCCAATGTTCGAGCGCCAGCTCATTGGCCATTTTGAAACCGTATTCCGCTGCGTGGAACATAAACCATTCGTGGGCGTGGGTACCGATTGGCTTGACGCCGTATTTCATGGCGAAGTGTACATTGGAGGTCCCGATAAAAGTAGAATCTTTTTTCTGCATCAGGGCTTCCATAACCAGGTTCTGAACTTTATGGGAATGCCTCCTTCTGGTTCCGAACTCGGCAAAATTTACACCGAGCTCTGCCAGGGCATCTGCTTTTTCAAGGGTTTTGCTCATCACGATTTCGTTGGAATCCCTTTCCATGTGGTTCATCTCATAATGCAGTTCGCTGATGAGTGCAAGCAAAGGAACTTCCCAGAGGATGGTGCGGTACCAGAGCCCTTCCACGGTTACGGAAAGTTCGCTGCCCTCCTGGTGGATCTTCACTTCGGACGGATCGTAATGATAGCCTTCGAGGAAATCCAGATAAGGAAGGTCAATGTAAGGGCAGGTCCTGGCCATGAATCTCTTTTCCTCTTTCGTCAGTTTCAGCTCTGCCATTTTGTTCACGGCTTCCCGCAGGGCGGCATCAAAACCTTGAGGAAACTGGTGTTTTCCCCGGTTGATGAATTCATATTTTACAATAGAGCCCGGGAATAGTTTCACCACGGCGTTCTGCATGGTTATTTTATAGAAATCGTTATCCAGAATGGAGTTCAAACGTACGTTGTGCATAATTGTGTAATTTATACGCAAATTTAGTAATTAAAAATAAAATCACCTAAATGTAAGGTGATTTTTTTGATTTTTCGTGATAAAATTTTTGGTTATTTTCCAAGATACGAGTTGTACATCCATACTTCTTTCTCCTGTTCGGTAATGTAGTCGCTCATTTGGGAATTGGTCCCTTCATCGCCTGCCCGGTCGGTGATGTCCAGCAATTCTCTCTGAAGGTCAATCACGACTTTAAAGGAATTCAGGATGTTTTCAACACTTTTGGTGCCATCGCTTACTTCCTGGCTTTCCTGAATAGTAGCTACTTTCAGATAATCCGAATAATTATGTGCCGGAGTGGCACCGAGCGTAAGGATCCTTTCTGCGATTTCATCGATTTTTAAAACAAGGCTGTTGTACAGTTCCTCAAATTTAGGGTGAAGGGTAAAAAACTGATCTCCCTTGATGTTCCAATGGGAACCTCTCGTATTCTGATAAAATACAGAATAGTTTGCTAAAAGAATATTTAATTTTTCTGCAATTTTTGTACAGTCATTTTCCTGAAGACCGATAATGTTGGCGTTTTTCATATGAGTAAGCAGTTTATTATTTATAAAAGCAAAATTAAGTAAATATTGTGCCGAAAGCATGGTTGCACGATTGATGATACTTATCTTTGGAATCTTTAGAATAAATATAATATGAGGCATCGTACGGATAGTGGGCTGAAAAGCCTTTGGATTTCATCTGCTGTATTTTTTACGGTTTGTGTTATCTATTATATGATGTCCGTTTCAAAAACGGATGGCCATTACGTGTATCCTATAGATGACGCCTACACCCATCTGGCAATGGCGAAAAATTTTGCCCTGTATGAAATGTGGGGTGTTACAAGATATGAATTTTCATCAACTTCCTCTTCGCCCTTATTTACGGGCTTTTTAAGTTTTTTAATTAAAATTTTCGGGAACAACGACCAGATCCCTTTGTATGTGAATCTGATTTTCGGAGCAGGGACGGTTTATATTCTGAACCTTTATTTCAGCAGGATATTCGAAAGTCCTGGATCAGTAGTTCTTTCAGTTCTCTTTACACTGTTTATTTCCGTACTGCATCTGCAGGTTTTATCCGGAATGGAGCATGTGCTGCATGTTTTTTTATTGGCTTTAAATATTTTCTGCCTTACCCGACCGGAAGACAAACGGGCTGTTTCCGGCTTTTATCTGTCTTTATTGCTGATGGGGATGGTCCGTTTCGAAAGCATGTTTTATTTTGCCGTGCTGGCTTTTGTTTTTGTATTGCTGAAACAATGGAAGAAAGCAGCTTCTGTTTTACTGACCGGTTTTATCCCCATTGCCGCTTTCTGCTGTATCAACTATCAGCAGGATGGGTACCTTTTTCCCAATTCGGTAATGGTAAAAGGGACAAAACTGGCATTTGACGGCCACTTTCCGCAACAGCTGAAACAGATTTTCCTTGATAACTTCCTGCTGAATACAAGTTTCTATAAGATCGGTTTTTTTCCGGTACTGATCTGTCTGGTTTTGATATTCAGAGCCATTAAGGGTAAAAACTTTCAGCGTGTTGTTCAGGATCATTTTCTGCTGATCGTTATTTCCCTGGTGATGATCTGCCATTCCATGTTTGCGGATCTGAAGGGGCTGTTCCGGTACGAGGCTTATCTGCTGACCGGTTTTTCCATGGTCATCATTCCTGAAGTAAAAGGATGTCTCGAAGATCCCGGTTCCTATCTGAAAAAAGAAAAAGTGCTCTCTGTTTTTATCCTGATGAATGTGGTCCTGATGTTCTATAAATTTTTCAGTGCGCACCGGATGTTATCTGAAGGCGGAAAGAATATCTACGAACAGCAAATCCAGTCGGCGAAATTCCTGCATACTTATTATAATGAATCGAAGGTGGTGGCCAATGACATCGGTGCCGTTACTTATTTTACGGATATTCATCTTCTGGATACGGCGGGTCTGGCATCAGTGGAAACCATCCCTTTTAATGAAAACAAAAGAAAGCCCGATGCAGAATTCGAATATTTCCTCACCCGGTATACCGCCGACAGGAACTATGATATTGCCGTCATCTATGATGCCTGGCTGCAACCGTATATCCCTAAAAACTGGAAGAAAGCAGCCGTTCTGAAAATAAAAAATCCCGTTACGGTTTCAAGAGACGAGGTGTCCATCTATTCCATTAATCATACTAGCGGACATGAGCTTCAGGAAAATATCCGGAAATTCAAATGGAACCGGAATGTTCAGGTAACCCTTATGGATGAACTGTAAGTATCTGTTAATTAATTTTCACGTAAAAATATTATTCTACATAACTGCTTGTTAATTAAAAAAATATTATTATTTTTGCACCTTAAAATAAAAAGCAATTAAATGCCTACTATTCAACAATTAGTAAGAAAAGGAAGAGCCACGCTTGCCAAGAAGAGCAAATCGGCTGCCCTTGATTCTTGTCCACAAAGACGAGGGGTATGTACGAGAGTATATACTACCACCCCTAAGAAACCTAACTCTGCACTAAGAAAAGTTGCAAGGGTAAGACTTTCTAACGGGAAAGAAGTCAACGCCTACATCCCGGGCGAAGGACATAATCTTCAGGAGCACTCGATAGTATTGGTGAGAGGCGGAAGGGTGAAAGACCTACCGGGAGTACGTTACCACATCGTAAGAGGTGCATTGGACACTGCAGGTGTAAATGGAAGAACACAGAGAAGATCTAAGTACGGAGCTAAGAGACCTAAACCAGGTCAGGCACCTGCTGCACCAGCTAAAGGAAAGAAAAAATAATCATTAAATAAGGTACAGAAGCAATGAGAAAGACAAAAGCGAAAAAAAGACCGTTGTTACCAGATCCGAAATTTAATGATCAATTGGTAACAAGATTTGTAAACAACTTAATGCTTGACGGTAAAAAGTCAATCGCATTCAAAATTTTCTATGATGCATTGGATATCGTAGAAACTAAAAAAGGAGAAACTGAGAAGACTGC
This sequence comes from Chryseobacterium hagamense, assembly GCF_007991455.1. GTDB lineage: Bacteria > Bacteroidota > Bacteroidia > Flavobacteriales > Weeksellaceae > Chryseobacterium > Chryseobacterium hagamense. The sequence goes on from NZ_BJYJ01000002.1 coordinate 210,722, forward strand.
CCTTGAAATCTGGAAAGATGCACTTACCAACGTAATGCCTCACGTAGAAGTACGTTCCAGAAGAGTAGGTGGAGCCAACTTCCAGATTCCTATGCCAATCAGAGCAGACCGAAAGATTTCTATGGCCATGAAATGGTTAATCCTTTACTCTAAAAAGAGAAACGATAAGTCTATGGCTTTGAAACTGGCTAACGAAGTAGTAGCTGCTGCAAGAGAAGAAGGTGCTGCTTTCAAAAAGAAATCCGATACTCACAAAATGGCGGAAGCAAACAAAGCTTTCTCACACTTTAAATTCTAATCTGAAATGGGTAGAGATCTTAAATACACAAGAAATATTGGTATTGCTGCTCACATTGATGCAGGTAAAACAACCACTACAGAAAGAATTTTATTCTATACAGGGGTAAACCACAAGATTGGAGAAGTTCACGATGGTGCTTCTACCATGGACTGGATGGAGCAGGAAGCAGAAAGAGGGATTACCATTACTTCTGCGGCTACCACTTGTTCTTGGAACTTCCCGACAGATCAGGGAAAACCTGTTGCTGAAACAAAACCTTACCACTTCAACATCATCGATACCCCGGGACACGTTGACTTTACTGTAGAAGTAAACCGTTCTCTAAGGGTATTGGACGGATTGGTATTCCTTTTCTCTGCCGTAGACGGAGTAGAGCCTCAGTCTGAAACAAACTGGAGACTTGCTGACAACTACAAAGTAGCAAGAATGGGATTCGTAAACAAAATGGACAGACAAGGTGCTGACTTCTTGAACGTTGTAAGACAAGTAAAAGAAATGTTAGGATCCAATGCCGTTCCAATCGTTTTGCCGATCGGTGCTGAAGAAGACTTCAAAGGGGTTGTAGACTTAATTAAAAACAGAGCGATCATCTGGGATGAAGCAGGACAGGGAGCTACTTTCGAAGTAGTGCCGATTCCTGAAGACATGAAGGATGAAGTACTTGAATACAGAGAGAAACTGGTAGAAGCAGTAGCTGACTACGATGAGACTTTGATGGAGAAATTCTTCGAAGATCCGGATTCTATCTCTGAAGAAGAAATCAATGAAGCGCTTAGAAAAGCGACGATCGATTTATCTATTATCCCAATGACTTGTGGTTCTTCATTCAAGAACAAAGGAGTGCAGTTTATGTTGGATGCCGTATGTAAATACCTTCCTTCTCCATTGGATAAAGATGATATCAAAGGTACTGACCCAAGAACAGACGCTGAAATCACAAGAAAGCCATCTGTAGATGAGCCTTTCTCCGCTTTGGCATTTAAGATTGCTACCGACCCGTTCGTGGGAAGACTGGCATTCTTCAGAGCCTACTCCGGAAGACTGGATGCAGGTTCTTATATCCTGAACACCCGTTCAGGTGATAAAGAAAGAATCTCCAGAATCTATCAGATGCACGCGAACAAGCAAAATCCTGTAGAATATATTGAAGCAGGAGATATCGGTGCTGCGGTAGGTTTCAAATCTATCAAAACCGGTGATACGATGTGTGACGAGAAAAACCCGATCGTTCTTGAATCGATGGTTTTCCCGGATCCGGTAATCGGTATCGCGGTTGAGCCTAAAACGAAAGCTGACCAGGATAAAATGGGTAACGCTTTAGCCAAACTGGCTGAAGAAGATCCTACGTTCACGGTAAGAACTGACGAGGCTTCAGGACAAACGATCATCTCCGGTATGGGTGAGCTTCACCTGGATATCATCGTGGACCGTATGAAGAGAGAGTTCAAGGTTGAAGTAAACCAGGGACAGCCTCAGGTAGAGTACAAAGAAAACTTAACAAAAGTTGCCCAGCACAGAGAAGTTTACAAAAAACAATCCGGTGGTAAAGGTAAATTTGCTGATATCGTATTTGAACTTGGACCTGCAGAAGAAGGTAAAATCGGCCTGGAATTCATCAATGAGATCAAAGGGGGTAACGTTCCTAGAGAATTTGTTCCTGCTATTGAAAAAGGCTTTAAAGCTGCAATGAAAAACGGTCCTTTGGCTGGTTTCGAAGTTGAAGGAATTAAAGTTATTCTTAAAGACGGATCTTTCCACGCGGTGGATTCTGATGCCCTTTCTTTCGAAATGGCTGCTAAATTAGGATTCAAAGAAGCGGGACGTGCTGCCAAGCCGGTAATTATGGAGCCTATTATGAAACTGGAAGTTGTAACTCCGGAAGAATATATGGGTAACATCATCGGTGACCTTAACAAGAGAAGAGGTACCATCAGCGGTCAGGAAGAAAAGAACGGTGCTGTAGTAATCAAAGGTTCAGTTCCACTTTCTGAAATGTTTGGATATGTTACGACTCTAAGAACCCTTTCCTCAGGAAGAGCAACTTCTTCCATGGAGCTAGAGAAGTACCAGGCTACCCCTCAAAACGTTGCTGAAGATATTATTGCTAAAGCAAAAGGTTAATTTTTTAAAGTACAAGAAATGTCACAAAGAATCAGAATAAAACTTAAATCTTACGATTACAACCTGGTAGATAAATCTGCAGAGAAAATCGTAAAAACGGTAAAGGCTACCGGTGCTGTGGTAAACGGACCGATTCCATTGCCAACGAATAAGAGAATCTTCACCGTGTTGAGATCTCCTCACGTAAACAAGAAAGCAAGAGAGCAGTTCCAGTTGTCAGCTCACAAAAGACTGATGGATATCTACTCTTCTTCTTCTAAAACTGTAGATGCCCTGATGAAATTAGAGCTTCCTTCAGGAGTAGACGTTGAAATCAAAGTGTGATCCTTACACTTTCTAACGATTATAAAAAATCCGTTCCTGCAAAGGAGCGGATTTTTGTTTTAACTGGGAATCGATCGGTCGTACCTGATTTTGGTACGGTCTTATTTTATCTTATATTCGTTAAAATTATTATCATGAAAAGATTCTTGCCGCTGCTGGTCCTGATCAGTATCTCAATAAATGCACAGACCCACCGCTTTATTTATGACCTGGTATACCGGCCGGATTCTGCATCAACGGAGGTACGCAAAACCAACTACTATCTGGATATCAATCCGGAAGAAAGCTTTTATTATGAAAGGCCCTTTTTTGTTAGCGATTCTATTGAGAAAGCATCGGGAAGAAGGATCTTCAGTGGCAAGCCCAGCGATCTTTTAAGCAGGAATCTTAAGACCGGGCAATATGTTTTATACAGCATTCAGAGTTTCGATATTTATCAGCTGAAGGATACGCCCCAGATCTCCTGGAAAATAGAAAAGGAGACCAAAACTTTCTCTTCGTTACAGCTTCAGAAGGCGATCACCAGATTCGGGGGAAGGAACTGGACGGCCTGGTTTTCCAAAGACTTCCCGTTTCAGGAAGGCCCATATAAATTCCATGGATTGCCCGGAATGATCGTGGAGATCTATGACGATCAGAAAAACTACCATTTCACCCTAAACAAATCGCAGAATTTTACCGATACCCAACTTAACAGTATTTACATCAATGCAAAAGGGAGAGGCGTTGAAATTCCTTATTCCAAATACCGATCCATGCTGTTAAGCTATTACTCGGATCCGCTGAAATTTATCAACAGCGGGCAGACTGAAATTAATGAAGACCATAAACTGGGACTGGACGACGGCCGTGTTATTTACAAGCCCGAAGAACTCCGGCAGTACGGTATCGAAGAACAGCAGCGGATCAGGAAATACAACAATCCTATTGAACTTGACCGGGCAGTGCGCTATCCTGAAATTAAAAAATAATCCATGGCTTATCATTTATATAAAAATAAAATTTAATTTAGTATTATGTATTGCAAGGTTCTGTTTTATGTGTACCTTTATAAAAAATTTTACTATGAAAAAAATACTTTTGCTGATGATTCTGTTTGGCTTGTCGGCTACCGCACAAACGCATCGTTTTATTTACGAATACCATTTTAGGACAGATTCTTCTTCCACCGAAAAAAGGAAGGTCAGTATGGCGCTTGATGTAAATCCTGACCAGATTAAATTTTACAATTATGATTTTATTGTTACGGATTCCATCAACAAAACAAGAGGTGAAAACAGTGTGATCTGGGATGATACGCCCGCGCTTATCCGAAAAAAAAATTCTACGGTAAATACCAATTACGTAATGGTCCAGAGTATGTTTGTGGTAGATACTGATGATAAAATGAACTGGAATCTTATTGATGAGACCAAAACCATCGGAAGCTACAAAGTACAGAAAGCGACGACCCGTTATGGTGGCAGGAACTGGACGGCATGGTTTACAAAGGATATTGCTTTAAGCGAAGGGCCATACAAGTTCAGGGGATTGCCGGGGATGATTTTTGAAATTTATGATGACCGGGACAATTTTAAATTTTCCTTGGTTAAAAGCTATAAGATGCAGAAAACATACGAAACTTTTAGCATCCTTGAAAATCTCGGCGGTCAGAAACCCGTAAAAATCAACGAAGCGAAATTGCGGAACCTGATGCTTGACAACTACAATGATCCCCTCCGTGAATTCAAGGAACAATATAAGAACAATACCGATCCGAATGCCCATTTTTGGGTGATGGGAATTGAAGTCAAAAGGCCGGAACAGATGAAGGAACTGTCGGATATGATGCAGAAAAGCATCAGGAAAAACAACAATCCGATTGAGCTGGATAAAGCTATTAAATACTGATTATAAGTCCAAATCATCTGGGCCAGAAAACGCTGCCGTTTCGGCGGAGTTTTTGATATCCCTACCTTGTTTAAAATCAAAAGAAAATGACTAAGTCAGACAAAAGTATTTTCGAAAAATTTTCGGATTGGGCATCCAAATTTACAGGAAGCTCTTACGCCTTTATAAGTGCTACTTTAATCGTTATTATCTGGGCTGCCTCAGGGCCTGTTTTCAAATACTCGGAAGACTGGCAGCTGGTCATCAATACCGGAACGACCATCATTACCTTTCTGATGGTTTTCCTGATCCAGAAGGTACAGAACAAAGATTCCAAAGCGATTCAGATCAAACTGAACGAGCTTATTGCCGCTAATGAAAAAGCAAGCAACCGGATCGTGGATATTGAAGACCTGACGGAAAAAGAGCTCGATCAGCTGCATTGCTATTATGAAAAGCTGGCAGACTTTGCCGAAGAAGACGAAGATATCCATGCTTCCCATTCCATTGATGCCGCCCAGCAGAACCAGGACCATAAAGACGAAATGTTCAGAAAGCGCCATGAGGAGTGGTTGAAGCAGCAAAATAAGCAACATGAATAACTGTAATTTCCTTTAACATATTTTAACAAATGCATTTTAATCTTAATGAACAGTAATCAATTATTATTATAAAAATTCAATCGATTCATCTTAGTAAATATAAATCTAATAAAAGTGATTTAACATAAAAAAACAGGTCATTTATTTAATATGAAATATTTGAAAAAAATAATTTTCTTATATAATTTTGAATCACTGATTTATTATGTACTTTATCAAAAAATTATTATTTGTTGCTATCATCTGTGTAGCAAGGTAAGTCAAGCAAAGAACGCAGAAATCAAAAAACCGAAAGACAAAACACAAACAGTAGAATCTAAAAGTGATGAGAATACAAAACAGGATTCTTAGAAAGATTCGAAAGCTGCGCTGAAACCTATTGCTTGGATTGGTGTTTCTACATGGTGTGGAAAGTTTTTTATCTCGATGCTAATGATTATACAAGCATGGATGAGCTTAATGATGCAGCTATGTATTTTACTGACCAGCAATGTTCGGGTACATTTGTTGGCCAGTATACCTAAAATTATGTATTAATCCTGAATAGGCAGCTGTATGCTACCTATTTACCTATCAGTAAAAATGAAATATAATTTATTACTATTTTTTTTATTCACCATTACTTTAAATGGTCAAAAAATTATTTCTCCCAATTTTTCAATCAAGCCTTCTCCCTTTGAGATTATTGAATATGGTAAAAGCTTTTACAATATATACTATAAAGTTGATTTTTTGGATAATGCCCTTTTGCCTTCCAGTAAAAAAGAAATTATATGTATACTGGAAGTAAATGATAAAGTTTCTAAATTTTTTGATAACAATAAGATCAGAATTGATTCATTAGATGAAGTATACCGCAATAAAAATACTTTGGGACAGAAAGAGGCAGGAGAATATTTCAAAACAAAAGTATTGTGGAATAATGTTATATTCAAAAACGGTGATTCTTTAACTGTACAGGACAGATTCAGATACCCTTACCAATATGATGGTGAACAGCCTGCATTAAACTGGAACTTGGAAAAAGGAGAAAAAGACCTGTTAGGATACAAATGCAAAAAAGCCAGAGTGAATTATGCTGGCAGAACTTATTTTGCATGGTATACGCCAGACATTCCATTATATAACGGACCTTATATATTCGGAGGCCTTCCTGGATTAATCTTAGAAGTGGAAGACATTGATAAGAAGTATAGTTTTATAGCTGTAGGGATTGATAAAAGCCCTAAGCCCATCTATCTGAGAAATGAAAAAAAGATATTAAAAGTCACCAGAGAGAAATTCAAAAGCGTTCGGAAGGTATATAAAGAAAATCCTGGCGCTTTCTATAATGGGAAAGCTTATAATGAAGATGGGAGCCCATTAACAATTAAGCCAAAAAATGTCCAATATGAATCTATGGAATTGGATTAAGTCTTAAAAGAGTTATTAAAAATTTTATATTTGACTTGGCGGCTGGAATTAAATAGGCAACCATTAAGCAGAAGTAAGAAAGGAATCGAAATTTCGATTCCTTTCTTACTTAAATTTATCTCATAAAATAACCAAAATAAGAACAGCTTCCCATCAGTTCCTTCGCGGTTTCCGTATCGGCATACTGGTTTTTCAGTACGGCGAAGCTGGTGCGGTACTGCTGATTCCTGATCTGATCCAGCTGCTTCTGGTAAGCATCGCTTTTCTCACTGTACTTCGGATCCGAGTAATCGATGGCGGAAGGGTGCTTTGCTTCATATTGGTAATATTTACCCTGTTCCGCACTGGCCATCTGGAAGAGAACCCTTGCTTTCTGTTCCCGGTCTGCGGAAAGGTCAAAGGCTTTTTTGTAATAGCTGATGGTAAGATCAAAATTATCCGGCTCGATATACGTCCGGTCCGGGAAATTCTTATAATAATACTGATACGGATTTTTACGTTCCGTACTCCAGAAATCATATTTTCCGCCATTCGTATTATCGATATCCATCACAAAAAGCTGGCGGTAATATCCTAAGATCGATGTGTTGTACAGCAGGTTTCCGATCAGCTGGTTGGCCGTGGCAGCCTTACGGTCTTTTCCGGACCCTATTTTTTTAAGCTGTAGTAAAGCATCCGCCAGCTCCAGTTTATTCATGGAAGGTTTAATGAAAGGGAACTGGGAATGATCCTCTTTTTTCATGCTTTCCTCGGGGGTACTCTGGAAGCTTTCCCAAACGTTGTGTCCGAAAACAAGATCGGAAATATTTCTGAAGCCGTTGTATTCACCTGTGCCGTACTGATGCGGAATTTCTTTCCGGGTATTGTTGTCCCAGTCATAGTTGGTTCTTGGAATACCGATGAAATTCTGAGCTTTTGCATAGTAGGATTTCGCTTTTTCAAAATCTGCCTGCCTCATCGCCCGGTCGCCGTAGATCACAGCGAAGAAAGCATCAATGTTTCCGACATCGTCAATGTTTTTGGCAATGATCTGTTCTTCAAACTTCGTCTTATCAGTTTTTCTGTAGAAGTCTTCCACGCTTTTCACCAGGCTTGAATTCGGACTGTACTGCAGATCCGACAGCTTATTGCTCATCAGGAAAGATTTTCCGTCTTCACCCTGCAGGAAATAACGGTTGGCCAGAACGTCCTTCAGGAAATCTTTGGTAGACGGGACATCACCATAATAACCATCCGCTGCGTCGGTGCTGTCTTTTTTTACTTCCGGCTGATCGGTAAAATACTCCGGATAATCGTTCATCAGATGATCTTCGTATGCCGCATCGATCTTGGGCTGGGAAACGATATCGTTCAGGATCTTCATTCTTTTGATCTGCTCCTGGTATTCCGGATTCGTTGTGGTAATATCATTTAAGATCTCAGTGCTGGCTTTGTAATCTTTCTTTAAAAATTTAAGATAGGCATCAGCAATCTGCCAGTATTCATCCTTCGATTTTTCTTTGGCTTTACCGGTAAATTTTTCCAGGTCATCCAGAAAGTCCTTGGTCTTGTCATCATACCAATAATTGTTTTTGCTGAATACCGGAATCCGGTTCGGGTTGTCCAGCAGTTCGTCATCACTCTGATCCGCTTTGCTGTCTGTTGAATTCTTATCTTTTTTGCTGCTGAAAAGGTTTTTGAAAAACCGTACGATTTTCTGCCAGAAAGAGAGTTCTTCTTTTTTCGGTTCTGCTGTTGCGGCTTTTGCCTGATCCGGTGATTTATCTGAAGCTGCCGTCTGGGTGGAAGCGTTTCCTTCAGCATCCTGATAGTAATAGATCGGAAGGTAACTTCGCTCCAGCTCATTGATGCTCCGTACAGCCATCACTTTAAGGATTTCCGAATCCGGATCGATCTCGAACATTTTTTCCATGGTCGGAATCGGGTTGTTGAAATCTTCATAACCCAACAGGAAGTAAGCCATGTTCTTCTCTTGGCTGGTTCCTGCTCTTTTCAGGATATTGTTGAACGAAGCGGTGTCGGAAAGTTTCATGGATACAAAAGCCGATTCCTTCCGGCTCTTGCTGTTCATGAATACCTGGAAAAAATTCCAGTTCGCATCGCTCTTCATATCCAGGCCGCGCTGTGCACCCGCCAACTGGTCCAAAGCCATAAAATAAGCAGATCCCCTTAACTTAATAGGCTCAACATACTTTTTGAATGCCTGAACCGCTGCATCGTAATTTCTTGTATAGTGATTGAAACGGACCAGCTGATATCCGTACCGCTGCCTGATTTCAGGATTCGTAGCTGCATTGTAGAGGGAAGTCAGGGCTGCAACCGTTTTGCCGTAATCCAGGTTGGTTGCATTCATGCTGCTGTTTTCATTTTCCCGGTAATAGAAGGAATCGGGCGTTTCAACATAGTTGATCTTCATGTAGGGCTCGAGGTACTTAGCCTCGATCAGGTAATCCACAGCCTCACGGTATTTCGGATAAAAGCCGGCTCCCAGCTTTACCAGCAACGGGTTGGATGGAGTTCCTTTTTTAAGGGCATTCAGATCATTGATGTTCATCTTGTTCACCAGGTAATCCGTTTCCGCATAATTCAGTTGGTTGTTGAAGAATTTCTTCCACGTGTAGATGTTGTCGTCCGGAATCTGTGAAGTTTTGAAATCCGAATAGAACCTCGTGGAATAGCTGTGCAGAAACGGGAGGTAGGATTTGTCCCGGATAATGCTCTGGGTGAAAAGATTGAAATATTCATAATCCGGATCCGACCAGGCACAGGCGCGGGATTCGGTATAGAAAAGCGAAAGAACCGCAAGTGAGAGCAAATGCTTTTTCATTTTATGATGGTGTTTAGTTGTAGTAATAGGTTATTTGAAGAATCTGGGCTTATTTACTTTAAACGTCATTTTATCTAGAAATCAAACCGCTGGCCTGTAACAAATTTACGGTCTAATTGATAATAAATAATATCAAATGGGTTTATTTTTTTTTCCAGAAAGCCGGCCACCTCCTGAAGTTGTTCGTCCGAAATTTCTTCCACTTTAATCCGGAATCCTTTATTAAGGTAATGGCCGAAATAAAACCCGTCTTTCAGGACTTCGGCTTCCGTTCCCGAAATCTTTCTGAAGGAGGGATTTTCCAGATCTTTTCCGGAAAGTGCGTTGATCAGCCGGTGTTTTCCCAGATGATTCGTCACAATACCCCAGGAATAAATAGGTAATGCAACGGCAATGTCCTTTACAGGGTAATCTTCTATTTTTGAAAGATAGCTTTTGAGGATATTCACATCGAGGATTGAATTTTTACCGGAGTTTTCCAGTGGAGAAGAGGTGGAATAGCACATGAGGTAAACCTTGTCAACGGACGGGATCCCCATCTGTTTCTTGTCTTTCACCTGATGCAGCCGCAGTGTACAGGTAACGGATTTACCGGAGATTTTTTTTAAATCATTTAAAAATTTAAAATAATCGCCGCGGGTGCCGGCTGTCCAGTCACAGTCGATCTGAATTTCATTGCCTGTTTTTAAATGGTATTCCGAAGTTTTCTTCTGAATCAAGGCATAGATGCTTTCAGCCAGGAATTGGGTTTCCTTACCGGTAATGTTCAGGAATGTCCGGTTAGTTATAAAAACCGTCGGAATAATCTGTTTACCGGTGATGAAACTTTTGTCTTTGGTTATCACACCGACCGGCTGGAATTTTCCGTCGATTTTATCCACATCAAAAAACCGCGTATATAAAAAAGGCAGGGAAGCTTGTTGAAGAACATCTTTTTCCGTGCGGTCAAAGGAAAGATTGGTTTTCCAGTAGTAGAACGTATACCGGTGTCTATGCGTTTTGCTGCAGGAAACGACAAGGAGCAGAAAAAAAAGGAAACGTAAAATTTTCATTGGGGAACTAAATTTTGCTTCAGGATATGATAATCGTTTCAATGATTTCTAATAATGTATGGTAAATGTCTTTGCCGGAAAAATCAAAAATGAAACTGCATCTATCCGCAGCAACAGTTTTTTTATTTTTTCAAGAGTAAAATGTTCTGAGCAAAAATTACACCGTAAAATCACGGAAGATAATGTCTGAAAGCATTCCGGAGCGTGCAGCATCTTAAGAATAATTCAGATACAGAGGTTATTTCAGGTAAATGAAGACAGACTTTAAGAGCCTGTTTAAAATTTTAATTCATCAAACTTTCCGTCATTTCTCTTAATTTTCTGAATTAAATAAACTTTGTTTATTCTTCACTTTAATACGATGATTTCAATTGACTTAATTGAATATTGCCGGGCAACCGACATATTGATTTTTTAAGCTAAAATGCCTTAAATTCTTAATGTTAAAATATAAAAGGTAAATTTAAACAGGCTCTAAATAATGATGTAAATAATCATTTTGCAATTTATTCTCAAAAGTGCATCTATTGGTGTTTTTATTTTAAATAAATCTACTTTTTAGTTTTTATAATTTACTTTAAATGCAAAAATATTAAAAAATAATTTGTTCGTTTTGATAATTATTCATACTTTAGTGAAATCAAATTCAAAAAATAATATCATGAAAAAATTAATCTTTATGGCAGCGTTCGCAGTTGCCGGAACCATGAGTGCAAACACGATTGCAGTAGAAAATGAAACTTTACCGGAAGGGCAACAGCCTCAGACTGAAGCAAAAGCTTACGGGTGTGTAGATGTAACCTTATCGTGCGGTTACAGTGGAGTAGCCTGCGGTGAGACGTTAGGAGATATTATCGATATTGTGCTGACGGCAGATGACATTCTCTGCGGTAATTAATCGGCTACAACTTTAAATGTTAATTAAATTAGCTGCAAAAGGGGATCTAGGTCCTCTTTTGCCTTTTAAAAATGAAAACTATGGATAAATGCATCGGAGCAGTGCTTATGTTCTTTCTTATGGCGTGTAATATCTACGGACAGAAAACCGTTGATCTGGATCAGGTGGACTCGAAATATGTTTACCTCTTGACCTACCAGAAAGATTCCCTGGATAAAGCCGATATCGGCGAAGAATATTTTATCCTGGAACGCGGTAAGGGGAAATCCCAATTTATGAGCCTTAATTCTTACAAGAGGGATTCTGTAATGGCTGAAATGGCCAACGGATCAAATACACAAATTTCAAAACTTGATCTGACTAATATTCCCAAAACCAATTTCACCTACCGGATTGTAAAAGATCCTGCCAAGAAACAGGTCCTGTTTTACGATAAGATCATAAGGAATGATTTTATTTATGAAGAGAGTCCTGAGTTCAAATGGAAAATCACAGACGAGAAGAAAAATATCGGCAAGTTGAAATGCCAGGCAGCACTTCTCGCTTACGCCGGACGTAATTACAAGGCCTGGTTTACCAATGAAATTCCTGTTTCCGACGGACCGTATAAATTTTACGGACTTCCCGGACTTATCGTGGAAATGGAAGATTCCGGGAAACAGTATACATTTGAGCTGTTAAGCTATAAAAATCTGGCTGATAAGCCTGCCCTATGGATTTCGGAAAAGAGAGCCAACGGAAAAAAAGTGTCCAAGGCAGATTATTACAGGGCCTTGAAGAACTCCCAGGAAAATCTGGTGTCGGAAATTTCCAAAAGCGGATTTACAATCGATGCTTCTGCAGAGGCAAAAGTAAAGGAAAGAATAAAGAAGAGGAATAATCCTATCGAACTGAAGCCATGACCATCGTATTTACAAAATATCAGGCCGCCCTATACAAGCGGCTTTTTTGGTAGCCTTGAAGCAGGTTTGATAAAGGGATTAAGATTGCCGGCAGGACAGCTTATCGGATGAAGCAGTATTTTGCGATGGATTGCGGAATATTTTTAACATGTCCGGTCAGAAACGGATGATAACCTTTTAGTTTTGATGTAAATCATTAAAAATCAAAATATTTTGCAGTAAATATTTGTCAGTAATAAAATTATTCATAAATTTGCACTCTCATTTTAGGGGCGTAGTATGCCTATATCAAACGTAGAAATTACTTCAGACCTCCTGGAAATGATGATAAATAAAGGATAAATTTTATTATAATATAAACAATGTCAGGTATTATTGGTAAAAAAATCGGTATGACATCTTTGTTTAACGAAGAAGGAAAAAACATTCCTTGTACAGTTATCCAAGCTGGTCCGTGCTCGGTTTTACAGGTCAGAACCATTGAAAAAGACGGTTATAAGTCAGTTCAATTAGGTTTCGATGACAAGAGTGAGAAGAACGTTGGTAAAGCGTTAGCTGGCCATTTCAAAAAGGCTGGTTCTGCTCCTAAAGCTAAATTGGTGGAATTCTACAGAGAATTCGTTGATGAAGTAAAAGTAGGAGAAGAAGTAAAAGTAGACTTGTTCAACGAAGGAGAATTCGTAGACGTAACAGGTACTTCAAAAGGTAAAGGCTTCCAGGGTGTTGTTAAAAGACACGGCTTCGGAGGTGTAATGCAGGCAACTCATGGTCAGCACAACAGGCTTAGAGCTCCAGGTTCTATCGGTGCTGGTTCAGACCCTTCAAGAGTATTCAAAGGGATGAGAATGGCCGGAAGAATGGGAGGTAAGCAGGTGACTGTACAAAACCTTCAGGTGTTAAAAGTGGATCAAGAACAAAATCTTTTAGTAGTAAAAGGTGCTGTTCCGGGAGCTAAAAATTCTTATGTAATTATCAGAAAATGGAACTAGTAGTATTAAATACATCAGGAAAAGAGACCGGAAGAAAAGTAACTCTAGACGAAACAGTATTCGGAATTGAGCCAAATCAGCACGCGGTTTACTTAGAAGTTAAGCAGTACCTTGCCGCACAGAGACAAGGGACTCATAAATCCAAAGAAAGAAGCGAAATTACCGCTTCTACCAAGAAACTTAAGAAGCAGAAAGGATCTGGTTCTGCAAGATACGGGGATATCAAATCTCCGACTTTCAGAGGTGGGGGTAGAGTATTCGGTCCTAAGCCAAGAGACTACAGATTCAAATTGAACAAAGCGCTTAAGAGATTGGCTAAAAAATCTGTTTTATCTCAGAAAATGAGAGACAACAGCATCAGAGTTTTAGAAGATATGAGCTTAGAGGCTCCTAAAACTAAAGATTTCATTACTTTATTGGATGCTTTGGCATTGAACGGTAAAAAATCTTTGTTCATTCTTCCTGAAGCTAACAAGAATGTGTATTTGTCTTCAAGAAACTTACCTAAAACCAAAGTGATGAACTTCAACGAAGTGAGTTCTTACGATATTGTAAATGCAGGTGAGGTTGTATTCTTCGAAGGTGCAGTTGAAAAATTCCAGGAAAATCTAAAGAAATAAATCATGTCTATTATCATTAAACCAGTTATCTCAGAAAAGGCTAATTACCTTACGGATTTAAGAGGTTCTTATTCTTTCTTAGTAAATCCTAAGGCGAATAAAATCCAGATTAAAAAAGCGGTGGAAGCGGCTTATGGTGTAAAAGTAGCAGACGTTAATACAATGATTTATGCTCCGAAGGTTTCTTCGAAATACACTAAAAAAGGTCTTCAGGTTGGAAAGACGAACAAATTGAAAAAAGCGGTAATCAAACTTGTTGAAGGTGACGTTATCGATATTTTTGCTGTAAATTAATTATAATTATAAATAATAGTAATGTCTGTTAGAAAATTAAAACCTATCACCCCAGGACAGAGATTCAGAGTTGTAAACAACTTTGAGGAAATTACTACCAACAAGCCGGAGAAATCCCTTACCGTTGGTATTAGTAAGTCAGGTGGACGTAACCAAACTGGTAAAATGACCATGCGTTACACCGGAGGTGGACACAAAAAGAAATACAGAATTATTGACTTCAAAAGAAATAAAGCAAACGTTGAAGCCACTGTAAAAACTGTAGAATACGATCCAAACAGAACTGCATTTATCGCTTTATTAGAATACGCAGACGGAGAGAAGAGATATATCATCGCTCCGAACGGTATCAAAGTAGATCAGAAAGTAGTTTCAGGTGAAAGCGTAGAACCGAATATTGGTAACGCAATGAAATTGAAAAACATTCCATTGGGTACGGTAATCTCTTGTGTTGAAATGAAGCCTGGTCAAGGGGCTATTTTGGCAAGAAGTGCTGGTTCTTCAGCTCAACTTACTTCAAGAGACGGAAAATATGCGATCATCAAATTGCCTTCAGGAGAATCCAGAATGATCCTTACTGAGTGTATGGCAATGATCGGTTCAGTTTCTAACTCAGATCACCAATTAACTGTATCAGGTAAGGCTGGTAGAAGCAGATGGTTAGGTAGAAGACCTAGAACAAGACCAGTAGTGATGAACCCTGTAGATCACCCGATGGGAGGTGGTGAAGGACGTTCTTCAGGAGGTCACCCAAGATCTAGAAACGGTATGCCGGCTAAAGGATACAAAACTAGAAAGAAAAACAAAGTGTCTAACCGTTACATCGTATCTAAAAGAAAATAATTATGGCAAGATCACTTAAAAAAGGACCATTCATTCATCATACTTTAGATAAGAAGGTTCAGGCAAATATAGAGTCTGGTAAAAAGACAGTTATCAAAACTTGGTCTAGAGCATCGATGATCTCTCCGGACTTCGTAGGACAGACTATTGCTGTACACAACGGGAAATCTTTTATCCCGGTTTACGTTACAGAAAACATGGTAGGTCACAAGTTAGGCGAATTTTCTCCAACAAGATCTTTCAGAGGTCATGGTGGTAACAAAAACAAAGGTAGCAGATAATCATGGGATCAAGAAAAAGAGAAAGTGCATTAGCACGTAAATTAACGAATCAGGATGTAGTAAAAGCATTACATAATGATTGCCCTTCTTCTCCAAGAAAAATGAGATTGGTAGCCGATATCATCAGAGGAGTAGAAGTAGACAGAGCTTTATATATACTAAAATATTCTAAGAAGGATGCTTCTAACAAATTGGAGAAAGTACTTCTTTCTGCAATGGCCAACTGGCAGTCTAAAAACGAAGGTGCGGATATCGAAGAAGCCAACCTTATCGTTAAAGAAATTTTCGTAGACAGTGCAAGACAATTGAAGAGACTGAGACCGGCTCCGCAAGGTAGAGGGTACAGAATCAGAAAAAGATCAAACCACATTACACTAATCTTAGGTACAAAAGAAAATTAATCAAGGTATGGGACAGAAGACAAATCCAATTGGTAATAGATTAGGTATCATCAGAGGATGGGATTCTAACTGGTTTGGCGGAAACGATTATGGAGACAGAATCGCGGAAGACTACAAAATCAGAAGATACCTTGAAGCTAGATTATCTAAAGGTGGGATTTCAAGAATTTATATTGAAAGAACATTAAAATTAGTAACAGTTACAATCACTACCGCCAGACCGGGACTGATCATCGGTAAAGGAGGGCAGGAAGTTGATAAACTGAAAGAAGAGTTGAAGAAATTGACTAAAAAGGATATTCAGATCAACATCTTCGAAATCAAAAGACCTGAGCTTGACGCCGTATTGGTTGCTGACAGCATTGCCAAGCAGATCGAAAACAGGATTTCTTACAGAAGAGCTGTTAAAATGGCGATCGCAGGTACCATGAGAATGGGGGCTGAAGGGATCAAAGTTCAGATCTCCGGTAGATTGAACGGTGCTGAAATGGCAAGATCAGAATCTTTCAAAGACGGAAGAATTCCATTGTCTACTTTCAGAGCGGATATCGATTACCACATCGGTGAAGCATTGACTCAGTACGGAAAACTAGGTGTTAAAGTTTGGATCATGAAAGGGGAAGTTTACGGTAAAAGAGAACTTTCTCCATTAGTGGGACAGCAGAAGAAAGGAGGTCAGTCCGGAGGCGACAGAGACCGAAGAGATAACAGAGGAGGAGGAGACCGAAGAGACAACAGAGGACCTAGAAGAAACAACAACAATAATAACAATAATAATTAAAAATTTTAGATTAGACCATTTTGAATTTTAAATTACCGTTACTTTTTTAAAATAAAAAAAATCTAAAATCTAAAATCTAAAATCTAAAATTTAGAAATTATGTTACAACCAAAAAGAACCAAATTCCGTAGAGTTCATAAGATGAAAATGAAGGGGAATGCCCAGAGAGGCAATCAACTTGCTTATGGAACTTTCGGGATTAAGGCGACAGAAGGTGCTTGGATCACTGCAAGACAAATTGAAGCTGCTCGTATCGCTGCGACAAGATATATGAAGAGAGAAGGTCAACTATGGATCAAAATCTTCCCGGATAAGCCGATTACCAAGAAACCAGCCGAAGTAAGGATGGGTAAAGGTAAAGGTGCCGTGGAATATTGGGTAGCTGTAGTAAAACCTGGTAAGATTATGTTCGAAATCGGAGGGGTTCCTTACGAAGTAGCCAAAGAAGCTCTTAGGCTTGCTGCACAGAAATTACCGGTAGTTACCAAATTCATCGTTGCTAACGATTTTGTTAAACCTCTTTAATCTTTGAATACAATGAAAAAAGCTGATATTAAAAATTTAAGCGCGGGTGATATTCAAGCTCAACTTACTGAAGCAAAAGCTCAATATTCTAAAATGAAATTGGCTCATGCAATCAGCCCAGTTGAAAACCCGATCCAAATCAGAGATTTGAGAAAAACAATCGCTAGACTAAACACTGAGTTAACTAACAAACAATAATTTCATTTTACAATGGATAGAAATTTAAGAAAAGAAAGAATCGGAGTGGTTTCCAGCAATAAAATGGAAAAAACTATTGTTGTTAGTGAAACTACAAGAGTAAAGCACCCGATGTACGGTAAATTCGTTTTGAAAACGAAAAAATATACTGCACACGACGAGAACAACGAATGCACAGAGGGAGATACAGTTCTGATCCAGGAAACAAGACCGATGAGCAAGAGCAAGAGATGGAGATTAGTAAGAATCATTGAAAAAGCTAAGTAATAATGTTACAAACAGAATCAAGATTAAAAGTTGCTGATAACACAGGTGCTAAAGAAGTATTGGTTATCAGAGTTCTGGGAGGAACCAGAAGAAGATATGCTTCAGTTGGTGATAAAATCGTTGTTACTATCAAAGATTCCACACCATCAGGAAACGCTAAGAAAGGTCAGGTATCTAAAGCTGTCGTAGTAAGAACTAAAAAAGCAGTGAGAAGAAAAGATGGTTCATACATCAAATTCGAAGACAATGCTTGTGTATTGCTGAACGCAGCGGGAGAAATGAGAGGAACGCGTGTTTTCGGACCGGTTGCTCGTGAGTTGAGAGACAAAGAATATATGAAAATCATTTCATTAGCTCCTGAAGTACTTTAATATTTAAAATTGTAAAAAAATGTCAAAGTTAAAAATAAAAAGAGGAGATAACGTAATCGTAACTACCGGTAAGAAAGGTCTTAAAGGAGGTACAGGTGAAGTTATTGAAGTGATCAAAAAAGAAGGAAAAGACCCTAGAGTAGTTGTTGCAGGACTTAACATCGTTAAGAAACACGTTAAGCCTTCAGCTTCCAACCCTCAAGGTGGAATTACGGAGAAAGAAGCTTCTATTCATATCTCAAACGTAGCTTTAGTTGGTAAAGACGGAAAAGCAATCAAAGTAGGTTACAAAACCGAAGGAGATAAGAAAGTAAGAATCAACAAAAAAACGGGTGAAACTTTATAATTTTTAAGAACACATGGAATATATAGCAAGACCCAAAAAAGCATATAAAGAAACGATTGTTCCTGCAATGATGGAAGAATTCGGATATAAGTCTGTAATGCAGGTACCTAGATTAGAGAAAATCGTATTGTCTCAAGGTTTAGGTGATGCTACGGCAGACAAAAAAATCATCGATTATGCTGTTGAAGAACTAACGAATATTACCGGTCAGAAGGCTGTTGGTACAATCTCCAAGAAAGATGAAGCTGCTTTCAAATTAAGAAAAGGTATGCCTGTAGGGGCTAAGGTAACCCTTAGAGCTCACAAGATGTACGAATTCTTAGACCGACTTACTTCTTCTGCATTGCCACGAATCAGAGATTTCTCTGGAATCAAAGCTGATGGTTTCGACGGTAGAGGAAATTACAACTTAGGGATCACTGAACAGATCATCTTCCCTGAGATCGTAATCGACAAAGTGAAAAAAATCCAGGGGATGGACATCACTTTCGTTACTACAGCGAAAACAGACAAAGAAGCTAAAGCTTTATTAACTCACTTCGGTTTACCATTCAAAAAGAACTAAGAAATGGCTAAAGAATCAATGAAAGCGCGTGAGCGCAAAAGAGAAGCGTTAGTTGCTAAATACGCTGATAAAAGAAAAGCTTTAAAAGAAGCAGGTGATTATGAAGGACTTCAGAAATTACCTAAAAATGCTTCTCCTGTAAGATTACACAACAGATGTAAATTAACAGGAAGACCAAGAGGATACATGAGAACGTTCGGAATTTCCAGAGTAACTTTCAGAGAAATGGCAAACAACGGTCTTATCCCGGGGGTTAAAAAAGCAAGCTGGTAATTTATTACTAAAAAAATCGGGACAATTAAGTTGTTCGGAAACTAAAGATAAAAATATCAGACCGAAATTTCTGAGGTCTGATATTTTACTCTTTAAGTCTTAGCAATACTGATTGTTCTTTAACCAATAATTTATAAAAGAAAAATGGTAACAGATCCAATTTCAGATTTCCTAACTAGAGTAAGGAACGCACAAAGCGCAGGCCACAAAGTGGTGGAAATTCCTGCATCAAAAATCAAAAAGGAGATTACTAAGATCTTATTCGATCAGGGGTATATCTTGAACTACAAGTTTGAGGACAATGCTGTTCAGGGTTTGATCAAAATCGCTTTAAAGTACGACAAACAAACCAACAAACCGGCGATCAAGTCTATTCAGAGAGCTTCAAGACCAGGTTTGAGACAGTACAAAGGTTCTACTGAACTTCCAAGAGTACTGAACGGTTTGGGTATCTCGATCATCTCTACTTCTAAAGGAGTAATGACTGATAAGAAAGCCAGAGAAGAAAAAGTAGGCGGTGAAGTAATCTGCTATGTTTATTAATTTTTAATTACAGGAAAATGTCAAGAATTGGTAAAGCAATTATAACAGTTCCAGCAGGAGTTACCATCACTGAAAACAACGGTGTGGTAACGGTAAAAGGGCCTAAAGGAGAATTATCCCAGGAACTTACTGCAGGAATTACTATTGAACAAAGAGATGGGGAACTGAACGTAAACAGACCATCTGATACTAAACAACACAAAGCGCTTCACGGTTTATACAGAGCGCTGATCAACAACATGATTGTTGGTGTAAACCAAGGTTTCGAAAAGAAACTGGAATTGGTAGGGGTAGGATACAGAGCTTCACACGCAGGTCAGAAACTTGAGTTGGCTTTAGGATTCTCTCACGGTATCGTACTAGAACTTCCAGGTGAAGTAAAGGTAGATACATTGACTGAAAAAGGTAAAAACCCAATTATTACTTTAACGTCTCACGACAACCAACTTCTAGGAATGGTAGCTGCAAAGATCCGTTCTTTCAGAAAACCTGAACCGTACAAAGGAAAAGGGGTAAGATTCGTAGGAGAAATTGTTAGACGTAAAGCTGGTAAATCTGCTTAATAAATTATAAGTATTATGGCATTAACTAAAGTAGAAAAAAGAATAAGAATCAAAAGAAGAGTAAGAGGGAAAATCTCCGGATCTTCTGAATTGCCAAGATTATCTGTATACAAAAGTAATAAGGAAATTTACGCTCAGTTAATCGACGATAACAGTGGAAAAACCCTGGCTTCTGCTTCTTCAAGAGAGAAAGGCGTTGAAGCGAACGGAACCAAGACTGAAGTTTCTGCTGCCGTAGGTAAGGCTATCGCTGCCAAAGCCATCGCTGCAGGAATCGAAAATATTGTATTTGATAGAAACGGATTCGTATACCACGGAAGAGTGAAAGCTCTTGCTGACGGTGCGAGAGAAGGTGGACTTAAATTCTAATCATTAAATTTCGGAAAATATGTTAGGACTAGATAATATAGAAAGAGTAAAACCGGGAGGATTAGAACTTAAAGATCGTCTCGTAGCTGTTAACAGAGTAACAAAAGTAACCAAAGGAGGTAGAGCTTTCGGATTTTCTGCAATTGTTGTTGTAGGAGACGAGGCGGGAACTATCGGTTTCGGTTTGGGAAAATCTAAGGAAGTTGCTTCTGCTATTGCCAAGGCGGTAGAAGATGCTAAGAAAAACTTGGTGAAAGTTCCTGTAATGAACCACACGATTCCTCACCAGACTTCTGCCAGATATGGCGGTGCTGATATCTTCTTAAGACCTGCTTCTCATGGTACGGGGCTTATCGCCGGTGGTGCGGTAAGAGCGGTATTGGAGTCTGCCGGTGTACACGATATCCTTTCAAAATCCAAAGGATCTTCTAACCCTCACAACGTGGTGAAAGCTACTTTCAAAGCGTTACTGGATATCAGAAGACCTGAAGAAATCGCTAGAATGAGAGGAGTTTCTCTAACTAAAGTGTTTAACGGTTAATAGATAAAACAATGGCAACAATCAAAGTAAAGCAAGTAAGAAGCGCTATTGGAAGAACAAAAACCCAAAAGAGAACGCTTGAAGCATTAGGATTTAAGAAACTTCACCAAGTTGT
The DNA here is from genome assembly GCF_007991455.1 of Chryseobacterium hagamense. GTDB lineage: Bacteria > Bacteroidota > Bacteroidia > Flavobacteriales > Weeksellaceae > Chryseobacterium > Chryseobacterium hagamense. The sequence continues at coordinate 231,916 of NZ_BJYJ01000002.1, forward strand.
AGAACACGAAGCTACGCCTTCTATCTTAGGAATGATAGCTGCAGTTAGTCACTTACTTGAAGTTCAAAAATAATTTTTAAAATAATTTTAAAATGAATTTAAACAACATAAAGCCAGCTGCAGGATCTACTTTCAATTCAAAAAGAATCGGTAGAGGACAGGGTAGCGGAAAAGGGGGTACTTCTACAAAAGGACATAAAGGACAGAAAGCAAGAGCCGGATATTCTCAGAAGATCGGTTTTGAAGGAGGTCAGATGCCTTTACAGAGAAGACTACCTAAATTCGGATTCAAAAACGTAAACAGAAAAGAGTTTAGAGGAGTTAACCTGGATACGATCCAGACTTTAATTGAAAATAAATCCATTACCGGAGATATTACAAGAGAAGTGATGATTGAAAACGGTTTAATTACGAAAAACGAATTAGTGAAAATCATGGGTAGAGGAGAATTGAAATCTGCGGTTTCAATCTCTGCTGACAAATTCACTAAATCTGCTGAAGAGCTGATCTCCAAAGCAGGTGGAAAAGCAATTACCTTATAATAATCACTAATGAAAGAATTTATACAAACACTCAAAAATATTTGGAGCCTTAAAGAATTACGGGATAAAATTATCTTCACTTTAGGGATTATTCTTGTGTATAGATTCGCATCTTATATCTCTTTACCTGCAATTAACCTTGCAGAAGTAGGGGATCTCTTAGAGCATTATAAAAATCAAGGCGGTAACAAGCAAGGAGCAGGTCTCCTTGGCTTGCTTTCGTCGTTTACGGGGGGAGCTTTCAGCCACGCTTCCGTAATGGCGTTAGGTATCATGCCTTATATTTCTGCTTCTATTATTGTTCAGTTGATGGGGATGGCTATTCCTTATCTTCAGAAGCTTCAGAAAGATGGAGAGTCCGGTAGAAATACCCTGAACCAGATCACCAGATGGTTAACGATCGGCGTTTGTCTTGTACAGGCCCCTTCTTACTTAACCTCGATCACTCAGCTGTTTTTACCTTATGCTCAGTTCCAGTCTGCCTACTATGTAGAGCCGAATTCCATCATGTTCTGGCTGCCGAGTATCGTTATTCTGGTTGCCGGTTCAGTGTTCGCAATGTGGTTGGGTGAGAAAATCACCGACAAAGGTATCGGGAACGGTATCTCTATCCTGATTATGGTGGGGATCCTTTCAAGACTGCCTGAGGCATTCGTACAGGAAATGGCCGTGCAGAACGGAAAAGGAGGAATGGGATCAATCATGATCCTTATTGAAGTAATCTTCTGGATGCTGGTGGTTCTTCTGGCAGTGGTGTTATCCGTTGCGGTGAGAAAAATCCCGATCCAGTATGTAAGCAGAGCTCAGGCAAGAGGAGGTGTAAACAGAAATCTCATGCAGGGAGCAAGACAGTGGATCCCATTGAAAGTGAATGCAGCCGGTGTAATGCCGATCATCTTTGCCCAGGCACTGATGTTCGTTCCGGGTTTATTGACGAAAGTAGATGAGTCCAATACTTTTCTTGCAGGTTTCAAGAATGTTTTTAGCTGGCAGTACAACGTATTGTTTGCGCTATTAATTATTATCTTCTCGTTTTTCTACACTGCAATTACGATTCCGGTAAACCAAATGGCTGATGATCTGAAGAGAAACGGAGGCCTGGTACCTAAAGTAAGACCGGGCAAAGAGACGGCTGATTATTTAGATGATATTTTATCAAAAATTACCTTGCCGGGTGCAATATTTTTATCTATCTTTGCAATCCTTCCGGCAATAGTGCATGGAACCTTTGTCCAGACAGATGCGTTTGCCCTGTTTTTCGGGGGAACCTCATTATTAATCATGGTAGGAGTAATTTTAGATACCGTTCAACAGATCAATACTTATCTGCTGAACCATCATTATGATGGGCTGATGCAGTCTAAGTTATCAAGAACGACTGGATATTAATTTATGGCGAAACAAAAACATATTGAACAAGACGGCGTTATCACGGAAGCACTTTCCAACGCCCAGTTCCGTGTAGAGCTAGAAAATGGGCATATACTTATCGCCCATATTTCCGGTAAAATGCGAATGCATTATATTAAACTTTTACCTGGAGACAAGGTGAAGCTGGAAATGTCTCCCTATGATTTATCGAAAGGGAGAATTACCTTCAGATATTAAAACAATGCCAGACGGAGCACACGTTCCGTTTGGCTATTGTTAAAAAAATAAATACTATCAAACAAAATGAAAGTAAGAGCATCAATTAAAAAAAGAAGCGCTGATTGCAAAATCGTACGCAGAAAAGGTGTACTGTTCGTAATCAACAAAAAGAACCCAAAATTTAAACAAAGACAAGGCTAACATTAAATTATGGCGAGAATTTCAGGTATTGATTTACCAAAAAACAAAAGAGGTGTTATCGGTTTAACTTACATCTACGGAGTAGGAAGAAGTACTTCTTCCGAAATCCTTAAAGCTGCCGGTATCAGCGAAGACAAGAAAGTCAACGAATGGAATGACGATGAATTGGCTGCCATCAGAACCTACATTTCCGAAAACATTAAGGTGGAAGGAGAACTTAGATCTGAAGTGCAATTGAACATTAAGCGATTAATGGACATAGGATGCCAACGAGGAATACGTCACAGACTAGGACTACCTTTAAGAGGCCAGAGAACGAAAAACAACTCTAGAACCCGAAAAGGAAAGAGAAAAACTGTTGCTAACAAGAAAAAAGCTAGTAAATAATCGTTAGGAATTATGGCAAAACAAACTAAAGTAGTTAAAAAAAGAAAAGTAAAAGTTGAAGCTATTGGTGAAGCGCATATTCAGGCTTCTTTCAATAACATCATCATTTCTTTAACAAATAAAAACGGAGAGGTTATCTCTTGGGCTTCTGCCGGTAAAATGGGTTTCAGAGGTTCTAAAAAGAATACTCCATTTGCTGCTCAGATGGCAGCTGAAAATTGCTCTGCTGTAGCTCACGAAGCGGGATTAAGAAGAGTAAAGGTGTTCGTAAAAGGTCCTGGTGCAGGTAGAGAATCTGCCATCAGATCTATCCACAATTCAGGAATCGAAGTAAGTGAAATCGTTGACGTGACGCCTATGCCACACAACGGATGCAGACCACCAAAAAGAAGAAGAGTTTAATTTTTAGAATTTACCCATTATGGCAAGATATATTGGACCTAAAACTAAGATTGCTAGAAAGTTTGGTGCTGCAATCTACGGAGATGACAAGAACTTCGAGAAAAGAAAAAACCAACCGCCAGGACAACACGGTCCTAACAAAAGAAGAGGCGCTAAGAAATCTGAATACGCAGTTCAGTTGGCTGAAAAACAAAAAGCTAAATATACATACGGTATCCTTGAAAGACAGTTTGCTAATCTTTTCGAAAAAGCACACAGAAGCAAGGGAGTAACCGGTGAAGTTCTTTTGCAGCTTTGCGAATCAAGATTGGATAATGTAGTATACAGATTAGGTTTTGCTAAAACAAGATCTGCTGCTAGACAATTGGTTTCTCACAGACACATCACCGTGAACGGGGAAATTCTGAACATTCCTTCATATTTGGTAAAAGCAGGTGACGTAATTGCAGTAAGAGAGAAATCAAAATCTCTTGAAGTGGTTACCAATGCATTGGCTTCCAAAGCAAATTATGAGTGGTTGCAATTCAACGATGAGAAGAAAGAAGGTACCTTCATTTCTGCTCCTGAGAGAATCCAGATTCCGGAGGACATCAAGGAACAGCTTATCGTCGAACTTTACTCTAAATAATTTTTTAATCAAATTTTTGCTCAACCCAATAATATGGCAATTTTACAATTCATAAAACCCGATAAAGTAATTTTACTTAACTCTGATGATTTTAGAGGTCAGTTTGAATTCAGACCACTAGAACCAGGTTTCGGGCTTACAATCGGTAATGCTTTGAGAAGAGTGTTGCTTTCTTCTCTGGAAGGATACGCTATTTCATCTATCAAAATAGAAGGTGTAGAGCACGAATTTTCAACTATTCCGGGAGTAATCGAAGATGTTACCGAAATTATTCTTAACCTGAAGCAGGTAAGATTAAAAGCAACGGCAGAAAACCAGACGAATGAGCAGGTTGTTGCCAAAGTATCGGGTCAGACGATTATTACTGCCGGAGATTTAGGAAAATCGATCAATGGATTTGAGGTCTTGAACCCGGATTTAGTGATTTGTAACCTAAACAATGATGTAACTTTCGAAATTACTTTCAATGTAGAAAAAGGAAGAGGGTATGTACCTTCTGAACAAAATAAGTCAAACAATGCACCGGTAGGTACGATTGCCATCGACTCTATTTTCACGCCTATCAAGAAAGTACAGTATAGCATTGAAAATTATCGTGTAGAGCAAAAAACAGACTACGAAAAACTTATATTAGATATCGAGACTGACGGATCTATCAGTCCTCAGAACGCTTTAACGGAAGCCTCCAAGATATTGATTTATCACTTCATGCTGTTCTCCGACGAGAGAATCACCCTTGAAACGGAAGCCGTAAAAGCATCGATCCAATATGATGAAGAGACTCTTCACACAAGACAACTCCTGAAGTCTAAATTAGCAGACATGGATCTTTCCGTAAGAGCCCTGAACTGTCTGAAAGCGGCTGAAGTGGAAACTCTTGGCGAATTGGTTTCTTACAGTAAGTCTGATTTGATGAAATTCAGAAATTTTGGTAAAAAATCTTTGACAGAACTAGAAGAATTAGTGCATTCAAAAGGTCTTAACTTCGGTTTTGACGTTGCAAAATATAAATTAGACGCTGATAATTAATTAATAATGAGACACGGTAAAAAATTCAATCACTTAGGAAGAACGGCTTCGCACAGAAGCGCATTACTTTCTAATATGGCTTGTTCTCTAATTGAGCATAAAAGAATCAACACTACTGTAGCTAAAGCCAAGGCTTTAAGAGTATACGTTGAGCCTCTATTAACAAAAGCAAAAGAAGATACTACACACAACAGAAGAATTGTTTTTTCATATCTTCAGAATAAAGAAGCGGTTGCTGAATTGTTCAGAACAGTTGCTCCTAAAATCGCTGAGAGAAACGGTGGTTATACAAGAATCATCAAAACAGGATTCAGACCAGGTGATGCTGCCGATACTGCTCTTATCGAACTTGTAGACTTCAACGAGCTTTACAATCCGAACGCGGAAGAGAAAAAGACGACAAGAAGAAGCAGAAGATCTGCAACAGCTAAGAAAGAAGCTGTCGTAGCTGATGCTCCTGTAGTAGAAGAAAAAGCTGCTGAGCCAACGGCTGAAGCTGCTGATTCTACAGAGGAAAAAACTGAAGAATAATATTCATCAGATATAAAAAAAACCGTTCAGAATTCTGAACGGTTTTTTTATGCCTTAGATTTTCGTCTTTTTCAATTCGATAATGTTATTTCCCTGCATCAGATGAATGCTGTCCTGTGTTACTTTGGCGGTCATATCTTCTTTCGTATAGATAGTCTCGTTGGCAGTACTTCCGGTTTTTTTCAGAATAAAGGTCTTATTGTTGTTTCTGATGGACATGGTGCTTTCTTTGGGCGTAGTTTCAAAAATTACCTTGACCAGAGTACCGTCGGTCGCCTTATAGATATTGCTCGTTTTTTCAGTTTTTTGTCCGTTGACCTCAGTAATGGAAGATGAAGTGCTTACCGAATCTATTTTGCCATTGTTGTTTTCCACTGAAGTTTCCGAACTCTCCGATTCAATAACCTCTTTATTGCCGCCTTCGCTTTTTTTACAGTTTACCAGGGATAGAAAAATCGCCGGAACCACGGCCAGAATAATCTTTTTCATGATGTTAATTTTTTTTAATGTACTGATTGTTAAATGTATTGTAGTGTAAAATAATTTTTGCTAAATTTAATGAAAACAAAAACTAAACCAACCATAGTGAACCAAATCTCTCTAAAACTACACAAACGGGTAATTGACCCGCTCCGTTAAGATTCTGAAATTTACAGTAATAAATCAGGGAAGCCGAAAACTGTACAGAGTAGGCGTATTCAAAAACCTTATTACTATGTTAACAGAATCAGACATCAAAAACGTATCATTGGAAAAAAGCGCTGAAAGCGTAAATTTCTGTGCTGCCTGGCCGGCTGCAAGGACCGGTCTCGAACTCTTGAAGAATATCATTAAAAATCCCGGTCTGAAGATGGTGATTGGAATGGTCATTAATCTCGGAGACGGATTATGTCCTTCAAAATAATGTTTAAAGGGCTTTTTCTGATCTGGATGAAGCCCTTCATTTAAAAGCCGGAACTCCGGACCGAATATTCCCTAAACCCTGCCAGGATGAAAATCAGAATAGCCATCGTCGAAGACGAAAAAAACTATAACAACGCCCTGATGAAAGTGATCGATTACCAGGATGACATGAAAGTGGTTGCCCAGTTTTTCGACGGACGTGAGGCTTTGCAACAACTCTCTGATCTTTCACCGGATGTGGTGATGATGGATATTCAACTTCAGGATATGCTGGGCATTGAAATCATTGAAAAACTGAAATGGCAGATGCAGTCCACCCAATTTATCATGTGTACCAGTTTTGAAGATGACGATAAAATTTTCAATTCTCTGAAAGCCGGTGCCATGGGCTATCTCGTAAAAGGGGAAAACATGGACAAGATTCTTGCTTCCATCCGCGATGTATGCAACGGCGGTGCCCCGATGAGTTTCTCCATCGCCAGGAAAGTCCTCAGCTATTTTGAACGTAAACTTCCTGAAATCCGGGGTTTCAATGAACTTACGGACCGGGAAAAGGAAGTCCTGGAGCTACTCTCTCAAGGATTATTGTACAAAGAAATCGCCGACAGGAAATTCATCAGCATTGATACCGTCAAAAAACACGTCGGCAACATTTACCGCAAACTCCACGTCAATAATAAAGTGGAGGCTATTAATAAATTTAACCATTTTAAAAACTAAGAAATTATGGAATTATCAGACGTTAAGGAACCTCAGTATGGATTCAAAGGTAATGGAAATAAACTTGAAAATTTAGTCGAAAGGAATAAGGACAAAGAAGGTAATATATTGGTTGAAGCACATGTAGATCATGATATTGGTGTTATGTTTATGTACCAAGCAATGAGAGGTTTTTTTAAATCTTTTGTAGGTAATAAGCCTCATTTAGAAAGCTATAATGTTGATATTGACACTTTCAGAGTCTTGTATAATGAATATAATGGAAGAGGAAAAGGAATAAAAATTGACTTTGTTTTAATCAATACTTTAGAATATATTCGTTATACTGGTGATATAAATGTCTCTACAGAAGCCGATGATTTTTTATATTTTTTTGTTACACCAATCGATAATAATGATCAACCATCAAATGTTCATTATGTTATTTTTAATTTGAACCACAAATTTGAAATTGATCGTGATGTCATTGATGATAATGATTTACAAAATTTCATTACAAAACTTCGTTCAAGCAGTCTTTACAATAGCATGGCTTCTTATAGTAATCATACAAATCCAACAGAATATATTTATTATCCATGGGCAGATATCAATAATATTACTATCGAAAGAAACATAGATAACAGACTTTATAAAGACGTACAATTTGTTATGGGTGAAGTAATAGAATATAATATAATTTTACAGTATTTTAAACTAAATCCATACTATAATTTTGATGCTCTTGCATATAAAGCTGCTTATTTACAGCATGAAAAGAGACTTACTATTATAGGTAAATATATGCCGGATGACATTATTGGGAAAGAAGGCTTTTTTGATATGGGTGATTTGAGGCCATAAGATGATTATCGGAATACTATATAAAATAGTTTTGTTAGTAGTAACGGTAAAATCCTATACTTTGAGCAGAAAGTTGAATCTATCTGCTCAAAATTATTTATTGGCATATCTTACTGTATCTTTATTTACAGATGTATTTTCATTTGTATTATATATTATCAATCCAGATATTAAAAATGGAATACTATACCATTTTTATGATGTATTTTCCATTATCTTTTTTTCTTTTTACTTTTTTAAAAAATTTAAAAAAACTTTCAAAAAGCTATCATTGCTAATCACATTTATTTCAATAATTTATATCTTGTTTTTTACAGCATTTTTTAGCTTGGACTTCGATAAAAATATAGGAATTATATTATTGTCGTTTTATATAATACATTCGTTGCTTTGGTTTTATCAAAAGATTTCCATTTTTGATAAATCTAAAATTACAGATGACCCTACATTTTGGATTTCTACCGCTTTACTAATGTGGAGCTGCTTCTTTCTTTTTAGAGTAACTCCTATGTTTTACTTTGCAAAAGAAGATACCTCATTTCTTAATTTTTTAAGAGATGGCCAAAATATTATTAATATCATAATGTATGCGATGTTCTATATTTCCCTTTTAAAATATGAAAAGTCAAATGAATTACATTGAAGATGATATAAAACTGGCCTACATAATAGCTATTGGAATCATGATGGTTTTCGTAATCTTCATCATTTTTATTGTTTTTATGTACAACAAAAGACAACTGCTCCACCTCAAAGAAAACCAACTCAAAGAATCCGAGCACCAAAACCAGCTCCTCCAGAAAGAGCTGGAAAAACAAAAGCTGATCGAAAAAGAACGCGAGCGGATTTCCCATGATATGCATGATGATCTCGGAGCCGGCATCTCCGCCCTGAAACTTCAGGCTGAATTCTTAAAGCAGCGGGCTGAAGACGAAGATCTGAAAAGCGACATCGATGAGTTGCTGAAAACCTCCGAAGAAATGAACCTCTCCATGCGGGAAATGCTCTGGAGCCTGAATTCCGGGAATGATACCCTCGGGAGCTTCATCGATTACGCCCAATCCTATGCCCAGAATTTCCTTAAGAAAACAACCATTGTTCTCCACATCGAAAACGAAAGTGTAATTGCTCAGACAACCATCACCACCGAACAGCGGCGCAATCTGTTTTTATGCCTTAAGGAAGCCCTTAACAATGCCTACAAGCACAGCCGGTCCGACAGGCTAATCCTTTCTTTTATCCAGCATGAAAAGGAGTTCCTGATGAAAATTTCGGATAACGGAATTGGCATTGATTCCCAAAAGCCGGAAGGCAACGGCCTGCGCAATATGAAACGGCGGATGCATGAACAGAACGGGCATTGTGAAATTACTACTGAAAACGGAGCCCATCTGTTTTTCAGGATAGAACTCTGATTGAATGTTTAAGTACCGATAAGCAGTATCATTTTATGGTGCTGTTTTTTTATTGGAAATCACCCGTTTGTGGAATTGACAGGGGCTTGTTTTTGTGGGAACTTTGAGGTACAATTTAAAAGCGTAAAATCATGGCAGATTTAATATTACAAGTAACAGTATCAGGCGGATTAGCAGACTACGGAATCACTTACAGACTTTATAAAAAAGGACAATTAATTCAGGCAAAAAAGTACCCCGGAAGTTTTGAAAAAGATTTCACAGAGTTAGATGGCAAATATTCGCTTTATGTTTATGGAGCAGGGCCGGCGACGAATGACAGAAAAGTAACTATTAAGCTTTTATTCAAGGATACAGAAATTGATCTTATTGATAAGATGTCATCTAATAATCCTTTGGAAGAAACGACGTACGAAATTAGTGGAGATTATTATTTTAAAACGGTATGAAAAAGATAATTACAATTCTTTGCTTAATAATATCATATAATGCTTTCTGTCAAGAAAAAGATACAGTAAACTTGGCAGATGAATCTGTAAAGAACGAAGCAAAAAGAATAATTTCTGACGAAATTACTGATAAGAAATCTGCGAACTGGCAAGATGTAATTGCAAATTATTTTCAGTTGGCATTAAAAAACTTAGGCGAAAAGAACCAGAAATTTGAATTGAAAACAACATTATTTAATCTAAAGGCTCAGGCTGATAAAGATCTTTGGATTGATTATAATTATGAAAAAGAAAAATTTTCAAGAAACTTTCAGATTGAAGCAGGTTTGTCTTTAAAAGAGAATAATAAAATTAATGTTTTTACATATGGTTTTGGATGGTCATTTGACGGAAGAGACAGAAGTATGAACGTTTTGGTTAATAAGAAATCAGCTATTATTTTTGATAATTATAGACAAGATCTTACAGATGCAAAAGAAGCCTACATGTATTACATTGAAAAAACGGAAGGCGAAAATTTGACTGAGGAGAAAATGAGTATTATTAGAGAAATTGAAGATAATCATAAGCTTAATGAAAATAAAATTAAAATAATTCCGCTCTCAGAATTCCCGGAAGATTTCAGAAGATTTTTATCAAAGAAATACGAAAATTATGCAGAAAATTTTCTAAAGCAAAATAAAGCCGATATAGAAGAAATAGAAAGAAAACCTTATTTTTTTATTGGTGTAAATAATTCTCTGAATGATCAATCTAAAATTCTGGACAATTATAAAATACATGCTATTTATTTACAGGGAATAAAAACCAATAACATAAAAATGGAAATGGATTTTAGAAATAGCTATAAAGTATTCGACAGTATTGCAACGGTTGCATATAAAAGGAAAGAATTTTCTTCTCAATTAGGTTTAAACATTTCAGTAATGTCAAAGAATGAAATATCTTTTTTAGAATTAAAACCTAATTTCGAGTTTAAAAGAATCTTTTCCGGATTAATGGAAGATGAAAAAAACAATCAGTTTTTAGCGAATGCAGATGTAAGGTTAAGGGTTTTAAAGAATCTGTGGGTGCCTTTAATTTTAAAATATGATGTAAACAACGGAAAATTTTTCGGCTTTCTAAACATCAGTTTCAATTTTAAAGGAGTGCAAAACGAATAGGCAACTAAGACTGTAAGTTGAAAACCTTTTTTGATGAAAATTTTAAAGAAGGTTTTTTTGTTTTAAAATCAAGAATTCACACAAACATTAAATTAACTAAAATTTAACTCTGAATAAACGTATAAATTCCCGCTCATTTGTTCCCAGCCGTTAAAAATTGATTAAATTTGTCTGAACTATAAAAAAACGAACAATGAGTTACATTTCTTACATAGAAGCGAGACAAATTTTGGATTCAAGAGGGAATCCTACAGTAGAAGTAGATGTATTCACGGAAAGCGGGGCAATGGGCCGTGCTGCAGTACCTTCCGGAGCATCTACCGGGGAACATGAAGCAGTAGAACTGCGTGACGGCGGTTCGGAATGGATGGGGAAAGGCGTTTCCAAAGCTGTGGAAAATGTAAGAGAAGTAATTGCCCCTGAATTGGTAGGCCTTCCGGTTTTCGATCAGAACCTGATCGACCAGATCATGATCGACCTTGACGGATCGAATAACAAAGGAAATCTTGGAGCCAACGCCATCCTTGGGGTTTCTCTGGCAGCCGCCAAAGCCGCCGCTGCTGAACTTAAAATGCCTTTGTACAAATATGTGGGTGGTGTAAATGCCAACACCCTTCCCGTTCCGATGATGAACGTCATCAACGGGGGATCCCACTCCGATGCACCGATTGCCTTCCAGGAATTTATGGTGATGCCGGTAAAGGCGGATTCCTTCTCTCATGCGCTGAGAAAAGGAACGGAAATTTTCCACAACCTGAAAGCGATTCTTCATTCAAGAGGCCTTTCTACGGCAGTAGGGGACGAAGGTGGTTTTGCACCGACGTTTAAAGGAACGGAAGATGCACTGGACACTTTGCTTCAGGCCATCGAAAAAGCAGGATATAAGCCTGGTGATGATGTGATGATTGCATTAGACTGTGCGGCTTCGGAATTCTACAAAGACGGCGTTTACGATTACAGAAAATTCCAGACGCCGGATGCGGCTCAGTTTACCAGCAGTGAGCAGGTTTCTTACCTGGCTGAACTGGCCAATAAATATCCGATTATCTCGATCGAAGACGGAATGCAGGAAAACGACTGGGAAGGCTGGAAAATGCTTACCGATAAAATCGGAGACCGGGTGCAGCTGGTGGGTGACGACTTATTCGTAACCAATGTGGAAAGATTAGCAAGAGGAGTAAATGAAGGAATTGCAAACTCAATCCTGGTTAAAGTAAATCAGATCGGTTCTCTATCTGAAACCATGGCTGCCGTACAGATGGCTCAGCACAACAAATTCACTTCAGTTATGTCCCACCGGTCCGGTGAAACGGAAGATTCTACCATTGCTGATCTGGCAGTAGCCATGAACTGCGGACAGATCAAGACAGGATCTGCTTCAAGATCAGACCGTATGGCAAAATACAACCAGTTGCTGAGGATCGAGGAAGCTCTTGGGGAAACAGCTGTTTTCCCTGGGCTGGATGCCTTTAAAATCAAAAGATAATCAATCGAATTTATAAATTACGGCAAGCGAAATTTTTAGTTTGCCGTATTTTATAATAAATAGTATATTTAGAAAAAAAATAAATAATGTCAGACAACAAAGTAATATTGAATTACGACGGTAATTCGTATGAATATCCAATCGTGGATAGTACTATCGGAGACAGAGGAATCGATATTTCAAAATTAAGAGACCAGACCGGTCTAATCACGCTTGATTTAGGGTATAAAAATACCGGGGCTACACTTAGTGACATCACTTACCTAGACGGAGATAAAGGAGAATTATTCTACAGAGGATATCCGATCGAGCAGATTGCAGACAAATCCAACTTCACAGAAGTAATGTACCTTTTACTCAACGGTGACCTACCTAATCAGGATCAGTATACTTCTTTCGAATCAAACATTAAAAAATATAACTTCGTAGCAGAGGAGATGAAAAAAATCATCGATGCTTTCCCTCGTTCTGCTCACCCTATGGGCGTTTTGTCTTCTTTGACTTCTGCTTTAACGGCTTTTAATCCTAAAGCGGTTAACGTAAACTCTAAAGAAGAAATGGATCTTGCCGCAGAACTGATGATTGCCAAGTTCTCTCACCTTTGCGCATGGACCTACAGAAAAACCCAGGGATTGCCGCTTAACCACGGCGACAACAGCCTGAATTATGTAGAGAACTTCTACAAAATGACGTTCAGAATGCCGAACCAGGACTTCGAAATCGATCCTGTAGTGGTTCAGGCTCTGGATAAATTACTTATTCTTCACGCCGATCATGAGCAGAACTGTTCTACTTCTACCGTAAGAATGGTAGGATCTGCCCATACCGGTCTTTTTGCTTCCGTTTCAGCAGGGGTTTCCGCTCTTTGGGGACCACTTCACGGCGGAGCCAACCAGGCCGTAATCGAAATGCTTGAGCTGATTGAAAAAGACGGTGGAGACGTAAACAAATGGGTGGCCAAGGCGAAAGATAAAAACGATAATTTCCGTCTGATGGGCTTTGGACACAGAGTATACAAAAACTTCGATCCGAGAGCAAAAATCATCAAGAAAGCAGCGGATGACATCCTGAACTCATTGGGTATTCAGGATAAAGCCCTGGATATCGCCATGCAGTTGGAAAAAGTAGCTTTGGAAGACGAGTATTTCGTAGAAAGAAAGCTGTATCCGAACGTCGATTTCTATTCAGGAATCATCTACAGAGCATTGGGAATTCCTACGGAAATGTTCACCGTCATGTTTGCATTGGGAAGACTTCCGGGATGGATCTCCCAGTGGAAAGAAATGAGAATGAAAGGAGACCCGATCGGAAGGCCTAGACAGGTATACCAGGGCGCTCAGAAAAGAGACTACATCGATATGGTAAACAGATAATCGATATTTTAACATATAGGAAATCCCGGAGCTCAGCTCCGGGATTTTTTTATATAGCAGAATTTTATTAATTTAAAGGATGGAAAATCTGCAGCGGTCACCACCGAAAAATATAATACGTATTATTATTGCGCTTTACATCATTTACGGGCTCATTTTTCTGATCGAGACCTTTGACTTTCTTGAAATGCTTCATACCAAGCCCAAAGATTTTCATCCGACCTATGATCTGGTGAATGTGCTCTTTTACCAGATGGAAATGATCATCTGCTTTATCTGTGCATTCATTTTTATCATTCTCATTTCTACCAGGCAGTCGGTGGTCGCATGGTTTCTTACAACTTTGGCAGTCTTGCTTTTCAGGGCATCGACCGTTTATTACCTGTACTTTTACGAAACGGAAGAGCGTTGGGTCCCGTTGATCTATAAAGAGGCCAATGCTTTCAGTACGCTGTTCCGGAGAACCTTTGTTCCTGCACAGCTGATCTGTAGCGGTATTGCGGTCATCCTTCTTTCAAAACAGTATTTCCGGAAAAAAAACAAAAAATAACCTGCCGGAAAATGGCAGGTATTAGAGGATTGGTTAAGGGCATTGGCACCGGTCGCAGGCCCATAAGGTACAGGCTCCTGCTTCATTCCACTCACAACAGCGTCTCACTGCCGAGGCCCCGCCGATAATGGTCTTTTACTGATCTCTTCCGAGTTTTTGTGCATTTTTAAGCACCGGATTCTTTGTTTTCATACTCAATGGTTTTAATGATTGATGGTGAGTGATTTAACATGATTAATATATCACTAAATTGTGAATTTAATTGAAATGATCATTGTTAAAAATCAATTAAAAAAATATCTGCAAAAGGGAATTTAACCAGAGATAAAATATAGCGATGGTCGGCAAGGCATTAATAAAAAACTGGCATGTTGTATAATGCTAGAATTATCTGTCTGTCACTCTTTAAAAAAGGCCTGAAAGTTTCCCAGATTCAGCCCTTTACTTATATTTGTAGCATTGCATAAATCTTTATGAAACTAAATATAAAAAACGAGACCGGCAGGCTGAAATCAGTGGTATTAGGACAGCCCAATTCAATGGGGCCGGTTCCTGCGCTGCTGGAAAGCTATGATGCAAAATCGTACTATTCAATTGAGAACAACCTTTATCCGAAAGAACCGGAAATCATCAGGGAGATGAACGCCTTTGAAGCGGTTTTGAAGAAATATGATGTAGAGGTTCTGCGTCCTGATATTATCGAAGATTATAACCAGGTTTTTGCCAGGGATGTAGCCTTTGTGATCGATGATAAGATGATTATTTCCAACGTTATTGCAGACCGGGCAGACGAACAGGAAGCGTATAAGACCGTTTTTGAAAAAGTAGCCTGGAGAAAGATCATCAACCTTCCGGAAACCGCTCATATCGAAGGAGGTGACGTGATTGTATGGGACGATTTCCTGTTTATCGGAACCTGTTTCAGCGAAGACTACCGGAATTATAAAACGGCCCGGACCAACGAATATGCGATTGAAATCCTAAAAGAATATTTCCCTAAAAAAAGGATCATCGACCTGGAGCTGAGAAAAAATGACAGGATTCCGTATGAAGGTATCCTGCATCTGGACTGTACGTTTAATCCTGTCGGGACAGACAAATGCATCATCTACAAGGAAGGATTCGTGGATGAAAGCGACTACCGCCTGATTGTTGATATTTTCGGCGAAGAAAACTGCTTCCACGTAACGGCAGAAGAAATGTTTGAAATGAACCCGAATATTTTCTCCATCTCCCCGGAAGTCATCGTTTCAGACAAAACCTTTACCCGGATGAACAACCACCTAAGAAATGAATGGGGGATGACCGTTGAAGAAATCCCCTACCGCGAAATTTCCAAGATGGGCGGATTGCTGAGGTGCTCGACGATGCCGCTGGTGAGGGAGTGATCAGGTTTGAGTGTGATGGAGAAGTAGAGTGGGAGTGTGAGAGTGTTTTAATGTTGGAGGGGTTTTATGTTAAAATGTAGTTGAGGATATTTTTGATATTTTTTTCCTATTTTAGTTAAAAATACAAAAGATGTCAACCATTAAATTTCACCAGGATCTGAAAGTCTATCAACATTCTTTTGACGCTGCAATGGAAATCTACGAGCTTTCAAAAACTTTTCCCAAAGAAGAAATCTACTCTCTTACAGACCAGCTCAGAAGATCTTCCAGATCCGTATCGGCCAATATTAGCGAGGCCTGGGGCAAAAGAAAATATGAAAGATCTTTTATCGCCAAGCTTACAGATTCTGAAGGCGAAGCAAGAGAAACCCAGACTTGGCTTCAATTTGCGCTAGCCTGTAAATATATTAACGAAGAACAATTTAGAATATTGAATAAGCAGTACAATCAAATAATCGGAATGCTGGTCAATATGATGGTCCAATCAAAGAATTGGTGCGCATTTCAATTACAAAATAATAAAAAATAAATTTGCACTAAAACAATAAAACACTAAAACACTAAAACCCTTCTACCCAAACTATGCAGACAACAGATACCGTACTCATGATCGAGCCGATCGCATTTGGCTTTAATGAAGAAACCGCAAAAAATAATTATTTCCAGACCGAGCAGAAAGGCTTCGATATTCAGTTCAAGGCGTTATCGGAATTTAAGATGTTTGTGGAAAAGCTGAGAAGCAAAGGCATCAACGTCATCACCATCAAAGATACGCTGGACCCGCATACGCCGGATTCCATTTTCCCGAACAACTGGGTCAGCTTTCACCGGGACGGAAAAGTCGTGCTTTATCCGATGTTTGCCTCCAACAGAAGGGTCGAAAGAAGGGAGGATATCATCGAAAGCATTAAAGAACAGGGATATGAAGTGGCTGAAATCGATGATTGGTCTTTACCGGAAACTCAGGGACATTATCTGGAAGGAACCGGCAGCATGATTTTCGATCACGACAATAAAATTGCTTACGGCTCGGTTTCCTTAAGGCTGGATGAAAACCTCTTCAGGGAATTCTGTGAAAAATATGGTTTCACGCCGGTGGTATTCCATTCGTTTCAGACGGTGGGAGAGGAAAGGCTGCCGATTTACCACACCAATGTCATGATGTGTGTAGCGGATCGGTTTGTTGTGATCTGCCTGGATTGCATTGATAACGAACTGGAGAGAAGCAAAGTCATCGAGACCATTAAAAATTCCGGAAAGGAGATTATTGAGATTTCAGAAGAGCAGATGCATCATTTTGCAGGAAATATGCTTCAGGTTCAGAATAAAGACGATGAGAAGTTTCTGATCATGAGTGAAACCGCCTACCGGTCCTTATCCCGGGATCAGGTGGCAGCCATTGAAAAATACTGTGAAATCATCTATTCTGATCTTAATACGATTGAAGTAAACGGAGGCGGAAGCGCACGCTGTATGCTGGCTGAGGTTTTCTTGCCGAAAAAATAACAGCTCAACTATTATATCCAGGTTTCTATCTAAACTATAAAAATTCCGGAATCTGATCAGAATTGGCTGATCGGATTCCGGAATTTTCATGTCAAAAGGTACAGAATTTCAGTTGGGTAATATGGTTTTTTATGATAAGTATAGGCATGAATTATATTTTGTTCTAATTAGTTATTGGTTGATATTGCCTTTTTCCGATTATTTAAAGAAAAGATTATCCGTCTGAAAATTTTTTTCTTGAATAATATAAGATTGGAAAACAGATAAAATAAATGATATCTGATTTTTCATTTTCATTTGAATTATTTATTATATTTAGAACAGAAAAACTGATCATGACAGACAAAGTACCGTTGCTTTATCGTTATGCATTTCCATACTGCATAATTTCAATTGAAGAAAATAATCCTTCGATTTTTACACTAAAGTACCGCTGCTGAATCTTCCTGATTTCAAAAATTAATAACACTTAAATGTAAAGCATGAAAAAAGTTTTTACCAGTGTACTTACCCTGTACACGATTTCAGGATTCTTTGCTCAGGAAGTGGTCTGGCAGAAAGACATCCAATCTCCGACGCAGAATTTTCTTTCTCAGGTGACCTCAACTATTGATAATCAGTATTTAATTACAGGGAGTTCAATCCGGCCTGTTTCAGATTCGCAAACTGGCGAAAATTACGGTTATGACTATAGCCTAATAAAGCTGAATCAACAAGGGGAACAAGTCTGGGAAAAACATTTTTCCGGTAAAAATCACGATTATCTCGCCGCAACAGTAAATACCCAGGAGGGCGGTTTCCTTTTAGCGGGCACCTCATGGAGCAATAAGGGATTGGATAAAAAAGAGGATTCAAAGGGTGGCTCGGACCTCTGGCTTATCCGGATCAATGAATTCGGCGATGAACTTTGGCAGAAAACCATTGGCGGAGCTGGAGATGAAGAAGCGCGTGCCGTGGTGCAGACAATGGATTTTGGGTTTTTTGTTGCAGGCAATATTGCTTCCGGTTCTGCTCAGGGAGCGGATAAAGGTTACGGCTCCAAAGACGTACTGGTGGTTAGGCTCGATAAAAACGGAAAAGAAATCTCGCAGCTTGTCTTAGGCGGCAGAGGACTGGATGAGGTTGAAAAAATGATTCCGACGATGGATGGAGGGGCTTTGCTAGGGATATACTCCAGAAGCGGAGCCGTGACGGAAAGTGGAAATCAAAATCCCGGAATGACACAGCAGTCTGCAAATTCATCGCTTTCATCAGCCAGAAGCCGTCAGCCAAAAGCCAGCGGCAATTATGGCGAAGGAGATTTTTGGGTGATCAAGCTTTCTAAAGATAATAAGGTAGAATGGGAAAAGAATTTTGGCGGAAAAGGGGATGACCATTTAAGAACCTTCGCGATGACTTCCACCGGTTTCCTGATTGGCGGCGAATCCAGATCGGAACGATCAGGTAATAAAACGGTAGGCATTGAAGAAGGAACCGATTTATGGCTGATCGCAACAAATCTGGACGGTGAAGAAATCTGGCAGAAATCTTACAATTTCAAGAACAGAGACATGTTAATGGGAATGAGCGTACTGTTGAATTCAGATGATAAATCAGCGAAAGGTTATTTGCTGGGTGGTTATACGCAGGCGGAAGGAAGAATTGAGAATGATGATGAGACGTTTTGGATGTTGTATCTCGACCAGAATGGTAATGAGCAGTGGCGGAAGCATGTAAAAGGAGAATCACATAAAAAAGAAGAACGGCTTTCGGATATTAAGCTGAACCGTGACGGCTCCATCATCCTTGCCGGAACCAGTGCTGAAGAACTCGGGAAAGAAAACTGGAAGATCATTAAACTCGGCGATAAACAGATCGATCAGCTGATCGAGAAGAAAGACATCAAGATTTATCCGAATCCTGTGTCAGATTATGCTTATGTCGAAATCGGCTTCCCTTCGACAGGCTCAGGGACCGACTTTTCCGCGGAGATTATCGTCTATGATATGGGCGGAAGACAGCTTCAGAATATCAAGACAAAAAATAAGGTAACCAAGATCAACACGCAGCCTCTTATCCAAGGAGCTTACCTGGTATCGGTGAAGACGGATAATGGAAAAACGGCGAGTACTAAATTAATTAAGAAATAACCATGAGAAAAAATTATTTAATAAATCTATTTGGAGGTAATCCGATATCTCTCAAACATAAAAATCTGCTGGTAGTATTAATTATGTTTATGAATGCTTTTGTTGATGGACAAAGCACTCAAAGTTATCAATTACCAAATATTATTAAACCATCACCTGTAGCTCAAAACTTTATGAGATATGGAGAAATTCCTGTTGATTATAGTACTGGAGTACCCAAAATAGAAATACCAATATATACGGTCGAAGGCAAGCAGTTGAAATTCCCAATATCTATATCCTACCATGCTTCAGGAATAAAAGTAAGTGATGTACCATCGGAAATCGGAATAGGCTGGATATTGAATGCAGGAGGTATTGTTACAAGAATGATGTTAGATACAATGGATGAAGCAGGAGCATCTATTAAAACGTATTCCAGTGCTAGCCAATTTCTGACAGCTATTCCCAATATTATTTATGGTAGTTTGGATACCAGCTGTTCCTGTTATCCTGGATCACATTCGCTTGAAATGTATTTAGATACCAAATGTAATAACGAGGATCTAATGTCTGATCGTTATTTTTATAGTTTGCCAAGCGGTGTTTCCGGTATTTTTCGGTATAATTATCCAACACGGGATACTTTAATAACTCTTCCATATCGGCCTTTTAAAATTGAAAGAACAATAACTGATCAATTTAAAATAAAAGATGATCATGGTATTTTATATACTTTTCAAAGATTTCAGGACTCAAGCTATGGGTCATCTGAATGGTTCTTAAATGAAATGGTTTCGGCAGACGGTACTGAAAGCATAAAATTCAATTATATTACACAGCAGCCCACACCAACTGGATCATCTGTAAATACGATTTTCACTCCAAAAGAATTTATGAATGGAAATAATTGTAATCCGGCAGAATCCGAAAGTTATCCTTCGGAATATGGAGGCGGGACAGGAGGCGGAACTTATTCTGTCGTTCTATCTTCTATTGAAACTAATGATGATATAATTACATTTTCATATACTGACAGAGAAGATTTCCAATTTTTAAAAAAAGTTTCAGAAATAAGAGTTGCTTCTAAGAATTTACCATCTATTATAAGGAAAAAAATAACTTTTGACCATTCATATTTTGGCACCAAAGGTTATGGTTGGGGTATGGATATGGACAAAAGGCTGAAATTGAATTCTTTAAATGTTTATGATGCAAACAATTCGGTTACGCAAAATTATTCCTTTACTTATGAGCAAAGTGTAATGTTGCCTCCGTATCTCTCAAGGGCTTTTGATTTTTGGGGATATTATAATGGAACAAATAATGGTTCGGCTACGCCTGAAAATATGTTGCCTATCAATTATCAGGGACATGGATATGGAGGTGACAGACATGCTGATAATGGAAGTTTTTCAAAAGCATGTATTTTAACAGAAATTAAGTACCCCACAGGTGGAAAAACGAAATTTAATTTTGAACGCGCTTATGTAGAGGGACTATTTGATGGACCTGTCAACAGTGGTGGATATATTGGCGCACTTAGAATTTCAAAAATTACTAATTATTTAAAAGATAATGAAATAGCCAATATAAAGTCTTATGTGTATTCAGGTCCAAAATTTAACAAGATTACAACAGAGTTTTATAGTTATCTGCAAAAATACATTGACTATTATGACGTTCCTTCCCCGATTGCAAATGGAGCTAATGACTATTGCTGGGTTTTTTATAAGAGAAATATTATAAGCTCCAGCCCTATTGCACCTCATGATCTGGCACCTGGCTTAGCCATTGCTTATTCAGACGTTACAGAATATAACGGAACATTATCCGATAATTTAGGTTCTACAAAATATTATTATTCTACGCCTGATTTGCTTTTGTATACGGGGTTTATAAGAGACCTGCATACTTTCCAGAATGATAAAGGAAATTACGAACCGAAATTGATAGGGAAAATTATTAAGTCAAAAACTGGAAGTTTAATTTCTGAAGAATACAATTCTTATACGGATCATTTTGAACATGAATTCAAGACAGGAATTAATATTATCAGGACACTCGATTATATTCCGAGACATCGAAATTCGGATTTACCTGTATACGCAACTTCACCAACGGGTCAAATCGCTCCTTTTAGTACCAATGATTATATTCAATCTATCAGGGCATTTGATACTAAGGCGTATCAAAAAGTTAGCTTACTGGATTATTCTATTAAGAAAGAATATGATCATTTGAACCCTAATAAGTTTATCAAAGATTCCACCGCCTATAGCTACAATCAGCATAATCTGATGATACAGCAAACAACCACGGTCAATAGCAAAGGAGAAAACATTCAGACACAATATAAGTATCCGTATGATTTTAGCTCGGTTCAGCCTTATCAGACCATGTTAAGTAAAAATATTCTGACACCGGTGATAGAGCAGACCATCAGCAATACCACTTTGAACAAGCAGCTCCAGAAAACCCAGACTTCCTATAAAGATTGGGGAAATAACATCATTGAGCCGGAAATCGTAAAAGGTCAGATGGATGCGGCAAGTCCCTTGGAAAACAGGATCCGCTATCTTTCTTATGACAGCAAAACCAATCCTCTGACGGTAAAAAAAGAAGTCGGCAACCCGCTGACGTATCTTTGGGGATACAACAAAACCTTACCGATTGCCGCTGTAGAAAATGCAAAATATGTATCGGAAACGATTAACAATGATCTGAATGTGTCTTATTCCGGGCTGCAGATTCCTCCGGGGAATATCAATCAGGAATTGGGAACTTTTACCATTACGGAAGAAAAAGATTATAAGATAGACCGGATCTACGAGCGCTATCCGGAAAATTACTCGGTAATGTACCAGACGAGTTTTCAAAATATGAATAACAGCAGTGGTACCGTATTTTTTACCGATACCACTCCGGCGTCAGGAAACTTTTATACCTATACCTCGCCTTCGGTACATCTAAAGCCGGGAACCTATAAAGTAAAGCTGACCAATATCGGATACAACGGATACCAGGGACAGATTGAAAACAATTTTAACTTCACGGTATACAATGCTGTTGAAGCTTCTGTTCCGTTCCATACAAGTTTTGAAGAAGAAAGTGTCGATATCAGTACCGCTTATGCGATAACCGGGAAGGTTTCCCATACCGGAGCGTATATAGTTAATCTGCCTCCGGCTGCTCTCGGATATGATAAGGTGATTGTTTCCTATTGGGGCAAATCAGGTGCCTCTTCGCCTTGGCAGTATGTGGAAAATACCGTTACCCTGGGAAGTTCACAAAACTACAGCATCGGGTCAAATTATACCTACATTGATGAGGTTCGGGTATACCCGGTTGATGCAAGGATGAAGACTTATACGTATGATCCTTTCTATAAAACGCAGACCAGCATCATGAATGAAAACGGCCAGACCGAATACTACGATTATGATGCCTTCGGCAGGCTGAAAGAAGTATACATCATGGAAGGAAATGTAAAGAAAACGATTAAAACGACTAACTACCACTATAAACCATAAAACCGAATCCATGAAAAAAAGAATCATTCCTGTCTGGATGCTGTTTGCAGCATCGGGCATCCTCTCTGCACAGGCCAATCCCAGCAGCGGAGAAAATTATATCTATACCAAAACCAATTTATCGGACCCTTCACTTCCCGGAACGCCCAAAATCGCTGAAACCGTACAGTATTTCGATGGCTTGGGAAGGCCAAGCCAGGTGGTCAGTGTGAAAGCATCCCCATCAGGCAAAGACCTGGTGACTCAAATTCCGTATGACCCGTTCGGCAGGCAGGCCGAGAGCTGGCTTCCGGCACCGATGGCTACTTCAAACGGAGCCATCCAGTCCGGGGTGGGAAGTGCTGCACAAACCTATTACAGTGATAATTTCCCTTTTTCGCGTAATAATATGGAAGCATCTCCCTTAAACAGGGTGCTTAGCCAGGTGCAGCCGGGATCAGACTGGCAGCAGCACCCGGTAGGATTGGAATATGAGGTCAATGGAGGTGATGTCAATAAATATACGGCGACATATAACTATTCAACCTTACAATCCTCCATCAGCCTTTCCGGAACTTATGGGGAAAATCAGCTTTACAAGAATACGGCTACCGATGAAGATGGAAATGTGAGCATTGAATTTAAAGACAAAGGCGGGCAAACCATCCTGATAAGAAAAATGTTGAGTGCCGCGGAAAAGGCCGACACTTATTATGTTTATAATGAATACAACCAGCTGGCTTATGTGATTCCACCTTTAGCTTCCGTTTCCGGAGCGTTAAATCAAACCACTTTAGACCAGCTCTGCTACCAGTACAAATATGACGAACGGAACAGGCTGGTGGAAAAAAAGCTTCCGGGTAAAGGCTGGGAATACATGGTTTATGACCGTCAGGACCGGCTGGTGCTTTCGCAGGATCCCAATCTCGGAACGGCATCCAATAGTTTTAATACACCGGGATGGATATTTACGAAGTATGATCAGTTCGGAAGAGTGGTATACACAGGGTTTTTTGCCAGTACGGCGGGAAGAGTAGCCTTACAGACGGAAATTAATAACATGACTTCCAATTCCGAAAACATGGAAGCAAGAAGCAGTACGCCTTTAACGCTGAATGGAATGGAGGTCTATTATACGAAAAATGCTTTTCCTACCACGGGAATGACGGTTTTAAGCGTCAATTACTATGATACTTATCCTTCAGGAGCTCCTTCATTACCAACACAGATCCTGGCACAGGAGGTTATTACAGATACGGCTGCTTCAGGAATTACCACCAAAAGTCTTCCATTAGCTTCTTTTGTGAAAAATATTGAAGATAATAACTGGACGAA
This sequence comes from Chryseobacterium hagamense, assembly GCF_007991455.1. GTDB lineage: Bacteria > Bacteroidota > Bacteroidia > Flavobacteriales > Weeksellaceae > Chryseobacterium > Chryseobacterium hagamense. The sequence continues at coordinate 255,977 of NZ_BJYJ01000002.1, forward strand.
AAATTACAGCTGGTATGATAAAAGAGGAAGAGCCGTCGGAATCTATTCTTTTAACCATCTGGGCGGATATACCAAAACAGAATCTCTTTTTGATTTTTCCGGTGTGGCCCAGCAGACCGTTACCCGTCATAAAAGGCTTTCTTCCGATACGGAAAGGGTAATCACAGAGAATTTCCAGTATGATGCCCAGAACAGGTTACTTGTCCATAAACATCAGGTGGATACGAACCCTGAAGAAATCCTGACACAGAATACGTATAACGACCTGTCGCAGATTACCGGCAAAAAAGTGGGAGGGGTTTCTGTTTCCGCTTCGTTGCAGAATATAGATTATGCTTACAACATCCGCGGCTGGATGACCCAAATTAACGATCCTCAGAACTTGGGAAGCGACCTTTTTGGCTATAAGATCAATTATACGGTGGTGGAAGGGATGGAAACCCCTAATCTTGATTTCTCCAGCCTGAAAGTAAAGCCTAAATTCAATGGGAATATTGCTGAAACAGTATGGAAAACCTCCACGGTTCCCGGCGATCATTTAAGAAGATACGGTTATGTGTATGATGGCCTCAACAGGCTGCTTGCAGGATTTTATCAGAAAGATATCAACCCTTCCGCAAAGGAATATTTTGAAAAAATGGATTATGACCTGAACGGAAACATTACCAATCTGAAAAGATCTGCTTATGTTGACCAGGGTAATTTTGCCGGCATCATCGATATTTTGGCATATACCTATACCGGAAACAGGCTGAATACCGTAACGGATTCATCTACTGATTATCGGGGGTATCCCGATACGTCTGGGACCCAGATAGAATATGACAATAATGCCAATATCAATCATTATCAGGACAAAGGAATTCTGAACATAACCTACAATTATCTTAACCTTCCTTCCAACATCATTTTTTACAAAGCCTTATATACGCGTTTGGGGGTAAAACGTGAAAACACCTCTTACCTGTACCGTGCTGATGGGATCAAGCTCAGAAAGACCTACAACTATGCGCCTTTTAATCCGTCAGGAACAGTTACCCAGCTTAAAACAAAAACAACCGAGTATCTGGACGGTTTTCAATACGAATCCGGTGAAAGCTTAAAAGGTCAGACAACCGCCTTGGCCTTAAAGTTTATTCCTACTGCGGAAGGCTATTACAATTTTGAAAATAATAAGTATATTTACAACTATACCGATCATTTGGGGAATGTACGGCTCAGTTATTTTAACAACGGCAGCAGCCTGGAAGTTGTTGAGGAAAATAATTATTATCCATTCGGGATGAAACATGAAGGTTATAACGTCCTGGCCGGAAACCCGGCTTACAAATACGGCTATAACGGAAAAGAACTGCAAACTGAATCCGGCATGTATGATTATGGCGCACGTTTCTATATGCCGGATATTGCAAGATGGGGTGTGGTTGACCCGCTAGCGGAGAAAATGAGAAAACATAGTCCTTATAATTATGCTTTTAATAATCCGATAAGATTTATTGACCCAGATGGAAGGTCAGGAAAGGATATTATTATTTTAACAGCTAATGGTTCTTTTAAGGCATCTAAGGATCTTATGTATAAAACTGCGGAAGGAAAAAGAATATGGGATAAATACGGAAGTAGTAAAACAGATGATATTTATATAAATTCCAGTGTGTTCCCTAAAAATGATAGAACTATGGCTGAAACATACACTTTAACAAGAAAAGAATCATTTTTAAATGATAATAAAATTTCTAATATTGGTAAAACATATCCGTCATTAGAAAGTTTTGAAGGATTAGATATTTCAAAATCAGGAGATAAAAATGTACACTTAATGGCATTTAATGAATCTTTTTTTACAAATGAAGTTTCAGAAAAATATACCAAAATCACCAATAGTCCTACCTTAGGAGAAGTTAAAGAAGAATATGACTTATCCGACTTAACAAAAGTGGTTTATCATGAAACTAAAGCTCATATTGAAGACAGAACAGGCGACGCAGATCAGGACCACAAGAAACTTGGTGAATCAAAATTTCAAGGTTATATAACACCTAATTCTCCGATGGATCTATTTGATAAACAGTTAATAAAAATAATACAACTTCAAAATGAAGAAAAATATAAAAGTAAGAAGTAAAATATTATTAATAACGCTATTTTGTTATTTTAATTTTTTTCAAAGTCAAGACTTAAAAGTGTTTAGCCCTATACTTATTAGTAATTTACCAAATGGTAATATTAATAATGAAAAAGTAAACAAAGTTGTTTTAGACTATTATAATCCTAATGTTAAGGATATGCAATGTGACTTTCTAAAGTACAGTTCTGACGATAAAACTGTGTATATTTTTGATCAGGATAAAAAAGTCTTCAAAAGCTTTTTAAGTTTTCAAAATAATGAAAAGATAATTTCGAAAGAAAACTTTCTGGGTATTTTCAGGAATTTTACTGTTGTAAAGGAGAATGAAAAGAGTTTTAAAGTGATTTCATCAACAGGTAATTATCCGAGTCATTTTGAAAAAATTAATTCTATAGAAATTTTAGAGAAAAGCAAGAGATTTTTAATTTTAAAAGTTAACTATTCCGATGTTTATGATTTTAAAGGATATGGAGTTTTAGTTTTACAAGATTATAAATAAAAGTTTTTCAATAATCATTCTCAATTCTGGAGTGAGCGTTTGGTTAGTATTTTGTAGTTCACCTCACTACATTTTGCAGCGAGGTTTGCGTATTATGCTATGCTGTACGAAATATAAGAATTAGTTTGGCAAGAAACACTTTAGGAAATTAGAACTCGTAGATGTGAATGATTATTAGCCGTTTAGAATTAATCATCTGAAAAGTGGGAACTCTTTCTTCGGAGCATGTTCGTATAAAAATTACAAATACAACGGAAAAGAATTGCAGGAGACTGGGATGTATGATTATGGAGCAAGATTTTATATGCCTGATATTGGGAGATGGGGTGTTGTGGATCCGCTGGCGGAAAAGCATCCAGGCTTAAACCCCATGATGTACGCTGCCAATAATCCTATCATGATGATTGATCCGGATGGTAGAGACTGGACTATTACTGAAAGTTATGATAAAAAGACAAATACAACTCACTATCAAATAACATTTACAGGAGCCGTATTAAATAGTTCTTCAAATAGAAAAATTGATATGAAGAAATTTGCCAGTGCTGTCCAATCACAAACTGAAAAGATCTTTAATAATATTGGAAATAATCCAAATATTACAGTTTCTGCAAACATAAATATTAGAGCTATTGATGATAAAGAAGATCTTAAGAGTACCGAAACCCTGATAGAAATAAAAAATTCAAGTTCAAAAGAATTCCATGATGCTTTTAACGATGGAAAAACTGAAATTGCGGCGAGTGAAATGAACGGAAAGGAAATATCAGTAAATGAGAAATATGTGAACGATATGATTAATGGTACAAATAATAAGACTATGCCTCATGAAGTTGGCCATACTGCAGGATTACAGCATCCTTCTATGGCAACAAAAGAAACTTGGTTTGATTTACCTGAAACATTTTCAACCCCTAAAAGTAATTTTATGATACAAGGAACTATACGGAAACCTAGTGGTTTAACCGTTGATCAAATGAATAGAATGTATAGACTATATAAGACAGGTAAATTAAATAGTAGAAAAATTAATCCTATATACGAAAGATGAAAAAATTATTTTTAGTATTAGTAATAATATGTTTTTCCTGTACAGAAAAAACATCATTAACTGAGAGAAAAATTAGATTTTCTCAATTAACTCAACCTCAAGATAATATTTATATTGAATTATTATCTTATTATTCAGCATCAAATGAAAAAGAATTAAATTTTTATGTTGTAAAAAATATATATAATAATGATACTCTATATGTTGTTGACAAGGATAATCTTCCAATAGCTGATTTTATAAAAAATTATGATGGTGTAGAAAACACAGCAATAGTTTTGCAAAGAGGGAAATTAAAAAGTAAAAGCGAATATATTATCAATATTCCGTCAGATTGTAATCTCAGTAATAAACCTTTGTATTTAGGTGAGCTTATAAGGTTAATTGATTAAAATTGGGGAATATAAATACAAATATTTGTAAATTATAGTATTCTTTGAATAAAGAACTCTCCATGCTGGCGAGAGTTCCGCGAGTATCTTTAGATATCGAGAAGACCAGTTGAATTGTATCGACTATTGGAGAACAAGAGAAATAGTGGGACTGAATAATCCTATTGGGATGAAACACGAAGGCTATAACGTCCTGGCCGGAAACCCGGTTTACAAATACGGCTATAACGGAAAAGAACTGCAAACTGAATCCGGGATGCATGAATATGGAGCTAGGTTTTATATGAGCGATATTGGAAGATGGGGTGTTGTAGATCCTTTAGGTGAAAAAGGTCACAATTTTTCTCATTACAATTATGCCATTAATAATCCTGTACGTTTTATTGATCCAGATGGGAAAGATGTAAAAGATTGGTACGAAAATAAATTAACAAAAAATATTGAATGGCATGATGGCAGTGCTGAAAGAAAAGGGGAGATTAACCTTACTCAAAAAGCTGAAGGAAAATCAATTGCTGTAATAGAAAAAGATAGTTCTGGCAATATTACGAATACTAACATGCTTAATAGTGATGGAAGCATCACTCGCAACGGTGAAACAGTAACTAATGGATACTCTGTAAAAACAGTTACTGGTAGAACAATTACCTCTCGACAGCCTTGGGAAGCCGTTTTAAATGCAGATGGCGGAGAACCAGGTCAAGGAGGAAATCCAGGGTTTCGATTTCCTGACTATTATACTGCAAATATCAGTGTTGCAATACCTAATCCATTAACTGGCTCTTTTGTTGGTTGGAATGGAACACTTACTGTTGATAGAAACTTTACTATTTACGCATCTCCATTTGGAGGAAGTTTAGGAAAATCATCAGGTCTCTTTTCAGGAAGTTTAACAGCGAATTGGATAAATCAACTAAAAACACCTACAGGATCGCAATTGAACACATTTTTAAGTGGTAATGGATTTAGTATAGGCGGAGGTAATATAGTAGGCGGAGGATTATCATATTCTCCAGGAAATGGAACAGCGACAACTTTAGGTTTTTATACACCCCAATTTGGAGGTTCATATAATTGGACTCCTGATGAACTTATTTTTAATAAATAATAATATGAATATATATTACATTTTAACAATTATTTTTATGATATTAATTTTAATTTTAGGAATAATGGGTATTTTTTTTCCCAATAAAATTATTAATTATTATCTGAAATACACAAATAATCATCCTAAAGTTATTGAAATAATAAATAAGAACTGGTTTCAGCCAAGTTTTAAAATAAGTTCTATTTTATTAATCTTGTATTCACTTGTAATAATATTTTTAATAGCTAAAAAAGAGTTATTATAGACATTTTTTAGAATAGATAATTATGATATAGAATAATCCTGCTTAGCGTGAGTATCATAGCCAAAGATACTGATAAGCAAATCAAAGGTTATACAAGTTTAGGCAGGAGTACAACAATTGGAGATTCTGCAGATGGTTATGATAGAATGTATCACTTACACGCTAATGGCTCTGCTACAGTAAAAACGGGAGATGATAAGACTGAACTTTTGCATGCAGAAGGTGGTGAAACATTGAGTATGGTTTCAGGTGGTATGATTACTACATCTGCTACTAATGTAAATGGTTTGGATATTCAGGCTAGCTTTACATTTGCCCCTTTAATAGTGCCTGGATTTACTATGGCTGCAGGTTATGTTAAAGATAGTTATGGAGTAGGGAAACGTTATTATTATTTTGGAAAAGTTAATGGGCTTATGTTAGGAGCTGGAGTTGATTTCATTCCTATTAAAGCTACAAATCCCGATAGATTATTTCATACAAAGGATTTTGGTGGTTATGGTAATTCTTATTCGGCAGGATTTGGACCATCACTTATTACTGAAGGATCGACAGGTAAAAATATGAGATTTATGCAAAATATCAATCCAGACGCTTGGGGTAAAAATACCAATGGCTATACCACTGCTGGTGGAGGTTTTGGTGTCGGATTAGATTTTGGTGCGGCTTGGACAAGAACAAATACAATACTGGAACAATGATACGTTTTGATAAGAAATATCCGCCAATAATGTTTAGGCTAATGTTTATAGTAGTAGGCATTTTTATTTTCATTTTCATTTTTTTTAAAAATAACCCAATGAGTGTTGATGATATGAATGTTCTGCTCTTTAAAAAAATTAGAAGTAAATCTATCAAATCTATAGTGACCAAAAAAAGTATAGACTATACTAATCACGGAGCCATATATGTAGTTTATGGAAGGGACAGTTTGCCCATTCATACAGAATGGGATGAGAAAATTAAAGTTGGGGATTCTATTTTAAAGCCAAAAGATTCTTTAAAAATTATGATAAAAAGCAATAGTGGGGTATCTGTTTTAGATTATGAACAGAATAAGGAAGAGATATTAACAACTAATTTTTAATGATCCTGTTTTTTAGGGAAGACTACAATTAAAAAAAACTTACTTATTTTTGTGAAATAAGAAACCATAGATTATGCAGAAGTACTTCCTGATGTTTATAATGCTGTTCGGCATGTTGGGTATGAAAGCCCAGCAGAAGACGTTTTGTAACCCGATCAATATCGATTACGGTTATACTCCGTTTGAGGTTTTTTCGAAGCAGGGAAAACATCGGGCGACGGCCGATCCGGTGATCGTTAATTTTAAGAATAAGCTCTTCCTTTTTTCTACCAATCAGGAAGGGTATTGGTACAGCGATGATATGCTCGACTGGAAATTCGTGAAAAGAAAATTCCTGAGGGACAACAAGTATATCCACGACCTGAATGCACCGGCGGTCTGGGCGATGAAAGATACCCTGTACGTTTTCGGCTCTACCTGGGAACAGGATTTCCCGATCTGGAAAAGTACCAATCCGACCAAAGACGACTGGAAGATCGCCGTCGATACCCTGAAGGTCGGTGCCTGGGATCCGGCTTTCCATTATGATGAAGACAAAAATAAGTTGTACCTGTACTGGGGATCCAGCAACGAATGGCCTTTATTGGGAACCGAAGTGAAAACAAAAACCCTGCAGTCGGAGGGTTTCGTAAAACCGATTTTAAGGCTGAAACCCGAAGACCACGGCTGGGAACGTTTCGGCGAATACAACGACAACGTTTTCCTGCAGCCTTTCGTGGAAGGCGCCTGGATGACCAAACACAATGGGAAATACTATATGCAGTACGGCGCACCGGCCACTGAATTCAGCGGGTATTCTGACGGCGTCTATGTGAGCAACAAGCCTCTGGAAGGTTTCGAGTACCAGCAGCACAATCCGTTTTCCTACAAGCCGGGAGGTTTTGCCAGGGGAGCGGGGCACGGAGCCACTTTTGAAGATAATTATAAAAACTGGTGGCATATTTCAACCATTTTTATTTCCACTAAAAATAATTTCGAAAGAAGGCTGGGCATCTGGCCGGCAGGATTCGACAAGGATGATGTGATGTACTGCAACACGGCCTATGGCGATTATCCGACCTATCTGCCGCAATACGCCCAGGGAAAAGACTTTTCAAAAGGGCTGTTCGCAGGCTGGATGCTGCTGAATTACAATAAGCCGGTTCAGGTTTCATCAACGCTGGGCGGTTACCATTCCAATTACGCGGTGGACGAGGATATTAAAACCTACTGGAGCGCAAAAACGGGCGACAAAGGAGAGTGGTTCCAGACCGATCTGGGCGAAGTTTCCACCATCAACGCCATCCAGATCAACTATGCAGACCAGGATGCCGAATTTATGGGGAAGACCCTGGGCAAAATGCATCAGTACAAAATTTACGGCTCCGACGACGGGAAAAAATGGAACGTGGTTGTGGATAAAAGCAAAAATACCAAAGATGTCCCTCACGATTACGTGGAACTGGAAAAACCAGCCAAAGCCCGGTTCCTGAAAATGGAAAACCTGAAAATGCCGACGGGAAAATTTGCACTGAGCGGATTCCGGGTATTCGGAAAAGGTGCGGGAGCCGTTCCGGGAAAGGTTCAGAATTTCGTCCCGCTGAGAGCCGATCCTAAAAAGTACGGCGAAAGGAGGAGCATCTGGATGAAATGGCAGCAGAATTCCGAAGCCGATGGCTATGTGATCTATTGGGGGAAATCGCCGGAAAAGTTATACGGAAGCATCATGGTCTACGGCAAAAACGAATATTTCTTCACCGGTGCCGACCGTACCGATCCCTATTATTTCCAGATCGAAGCCTTCAATGCCAACGGCACTTCGGAAAGATCGGAAATTTTTAAATCAGAATAAAAAACAAACTTTAAATTAAGCAAAAGTTGATTTGGATACGAAAACTATGTATCTTTTTAACTTAATTATAGTGTTATTTTAGATTGTTTATAATATAAAAAGAATATAAAGATTTATAAAATAGAGTATATTCACAGCTATCATTTGCTGAATGAAATGCCATTGCGAACGAAAATCTGCGGCTGCAATATGAATCATTTTTTGCGTCGGTAGCGTTAAATTTATCCCTATTTTTGATCCACCGTTTCGAGGAAGTCCTCAATCTTCCCAACTAAAAATGATACATGAGTCGGCTGCTCCCATCCCACATGATCGCCGTTGAATTCATACGATTCATGGTACACTTTGTTTGAGGACAAAGCGGAATCCAGAATCTTTTTTTGTGAAGCAGGCACCACATGGTCGGTAGTACCGTAGTATGAAAGGGTGGGAGCTGAGGATGGGGAAATCCAATGGACGGGGCTTCCGAAATCCATCAATGAAAGATGGTCCTCTACAATTTTCGGATCGATGAGGTGCTTTTCTACAAAAGCGTAATCGTCGTAATTTCTAAATCCCGGATCGTTCAGGTCTGCAGGACCGACGATATTTACCACTGCCTTTACTTTCTTTTCCAGATCGTCATGATAAGCATAAAACATTGAAAGGTGACTGCCGGCACTGTTGCCCAGAAGAATATATGTCGGTTTGATATTTAATTTCTTTTCAACAAAATTCATTGCTGCTTTGATATCATCGGTCTGATCGGGAAGCGCAAAACGGGATGTTGAAGCCAGCCGGTATTCCAGATTGACGAAAATCCTATCAGGAAATTTTTTCATCAGGTCGAAGGTAAAGCCGGTAAGCTGGGATTTTCTTCCGCCGCGCCATCCGCCACCGTGAATGATGATAAAGACATTTTGGGTATTCCCTTTCTTTTCCGGAATATAGAGATCCAGTTTTTGAGCAGGATCCTTGCCGTAGGAAATATTCTGTTCCGAGGTGAACGAAATGTTTTTACCCAGCTCAATGGTTTTCTGCCGGCAGCCCGAAAGGATCAGGATCATGACGCTTAAAAAAATCAACAGATGCCTTTTCATCAGATTTAGTTTAGATTAATACATTTAAAAATAGAAAAACTCACCGGTTTCCCGGCGAGTTTACCACAAAAAATAATTAGTTATATGAAGAAATGATTATTGACTATCTTGTCCTGTTCTTGATCTCGTCCGAAGCGCTCTCGATGGACCTTACTTTTTTCACCTTCTGGTTTCCGAAATTATAGGTAAGGCTTACCGTGATGTTTCTCCTGTACATATCGTTTTTAATGTAATTGTAATTGCCGTTGCTCTGGTAATCTTCGATTTCTACGACATTGGTTCTCAGCACATCGTTTACATTCACGGCAAAAGTCCAGTCGTTCCAGTTTTTCTTGATGCTCAGGTCAAGGCTCATCAGGTTTTTCAGAACCCCCAGCTCGATCTGCTGTTTGTCTACGTAGAAGTAATTGACTCCTAAAAACCAGGTTTTGCTTTTATCGAGACGAATGGTGTTGTTGGTCTGGATGGTAAGACTGGTTGAACGTCTGTTATTCACATAGGCAGGGAAAACGTCTCCTGAAGTAGGGTCTACGCTCAGGCTTCCGTTATTGATGTTATGTTGGAACCCGATATTGAAATTCGTTGTAAGATACTGCTTGAAAAAGGTTTTCTGAACACCCAGCATCGCCGACATTTCCTGCTTATCTCCGAAATTGGTTCTGATGTAACGCAATTGCTTACGCGGATCCATGATCACCTGTCCGCTGGCATCTTTTACCGGATTTCCCATATCGTCAAGTCTAGGTTTCAGGATATCCCGTTGTAAAGGAACCTGGGTGATCTGGTCTTTTTCATAAGAATGGTTCAGGATCAGGAAGTAGGAATTTTTATACATGTAGGTAAGTTCCTGGTTGTAAGTGGACGATGCTTTTACAAAAGGATTATTCTGCGTATAATTGTCTTCCGTCAAAATATTCCTTACCGGGTTCAGCTCCCAGAAGCTCGGTCTTCTCATCCGGCTGGAGAAAGCGTAGGAAATATTGTTTTTATCGTTAATCGCGTAATTAAAGGTCAGGTAAGGAAGCAGGTTTTTGTAATTCTGCTCGATTCTCCGGTATTCCGGGGAGGCATTGTCTGAAGTTCCCAAGCTGTGGGTAATTTCGTATCGGGCTCCAACTTTTCCGGAGAACTTATCGGAAAACTTCTTTTCAAAAGTTAAATAAAATCCGTAAATATTCTCATCATAAATAAAATGATTCGGTAACAATGTATTCTGAATATTTTTCAGCTGGCCGTTTTCGTCATAGATATAATCCAGGTTGCTGTTTTTGGTATCGTTATCCGTTTTTGTCCTGTTGTAATTTCCGCCCACGGAAACCGTAAAATCTTTTTTGAATTTCTGGATATAATCTGCCATTCCGGAGAAATTATTGATCTGTTGCGGAAGTTCCTGGAAAATCTGTCTGCTCAGCCTCAGGTCGTTTTGGTTGATATCGGAGATAATGGTTTTGTTATCCGTGTACTGGAATCTTTTGTAGTTCAGATAGGCTGCGTTTAGATTCAGCTTGCTTCCGAGAGAATCCGTTTTAATTTCGTAATTAAGATTCAGTGAGTTGTTATAAGATCTTGCATCTTCCTTGTTCCGGGATTTTGTGTAATTTTCAACATAGACGTTATTTTTCGCATCATAAGAACGGATGGTATTGAAAAGATTGATGGTCGAATTGTAGCTTTTATTGGCCCAGGTATTCCAGGATAATCCCAGATTGCTCTTTTCATTCAGCTGGTAATCCATATTCAGGTAGCCGCCAAGGTTTTTGTTCGGATCATCGATATTTCCTACCGATTCGTTGGAGGATAAGCTGTTCCCGTTTCTCAATACATACGACTGCGGATTGATATTCTCGCCGCCGCTTAAATTAGCGTTAACTCCAAGCTTGTCTTTCCTGTAATTTACGGAGAAACTGGCATTGGCGGCATTGTATTTATTCTGGGAGTTCGTCATTCTCATATTTCCGCTGGTCCCGTCACTCATCTTTTTCTTAAGAACAATATTGATAATCCCGTCTGAAGACTCCACCTGAAATTCGCTTCCCGGAACCGTAATCACTTCTATTTTCTGAATGTTCTCAGCCGGTGTGTTTTTAAGGAACTGGGTAAGGGATTCCGCATCCATATTGGTCTTTCTTCCGTTGATATAGATCACCGCATTGTTCTTGCCTGCGATTTTCAGGGTTTTATCGTCGGTAGTAGATAGAAGCGGCGTCTGTTTCAGAAGATCGAAAGTATTGTTCCCTTTCGTCACCGGAGAGGCAGCAACATCATACACAAAACGGTCGCTCTGCTTTTTGAAGACCTGCTTTGTCAGCGTAACGGCTTCGATGCTTTTCGTTTTTACGGTATCCTGCTTTTTTTCCTGGGCAAAAGCAAATCCACTGAAGAATATGGCGGCAATAAGAATCTGAGTTTTCATGACTTTATCTTTTAGAGAGTTTAATAGCTTGTATTTGTTATTATTTAACATTGCAAAGATATATAATAAATATAGTATCATGCAATACAAAGTACTTAAAAGGTTTTTGATTTTAGTTTAAATGCTTGGTTTTCAGTTACTAAAATTTAGGATAAATTTTTAATATCAATTATCTTATTACTCATTAAGACAATTCACGACCTCATTTTGTTACATAACGGAACAAAATTTCAAAAATAAATAATGAGTTTATCAGAGAATTTTCAGAGACCACGATAAGAAACAGGGTGGTGAATCTTTTTTCATTCTACTTAAAGGAGATTCCCGGAGTTATTTCATAGAGGAAACCTGCGGCGTAAAATCCTTCGAGAACCTCGGGGTGACGCAACGCTGATACTAACCGGAATTGCATTCCTTTATAGTAAAGAATTATTTTAACGTGAATTCGACCGTATTGACATCATATTCAGTCGATTATTTAACTCAAAAAACAAAATCAGAATAATTCGGTTGGAATTTTGGATAACCACTCATCCTGGTAGAACGAATAAAAGGTTCACGCTTCTGACAGGATTTTATTACCCTGTACCAAGCCGTTCCTTCAGGACTTTAATCAGTTTGATGAACAAGCCCTTTAATCCTATATTTGACAAGAGAAACTTCCGGAATCCGGCACCCCTCTTCCAGCCGATTAATTCAAGTTCTTCTTCGAATTCACGTTATTTCAACTCAAGCCAGTTTGAATCAAGCGCTGTCAGGCTGAGGTTCCCGAAGCTTTTCACAAAGGATATTGGCGGCGTAAAAATCCTTCGAGAACCTTAGGATGACATAAGTAATGATACCAATACGGTAAGAACCTTGTAGGGCTGAACTCTTTAAACTCTGGCTGAATCAGCCTTCATTTTATTTTTAATTAAGTAAATAGCTGAATATGATTTTAGTACAGTCGAATCTCGTTAAATTACAGATTATAGAAAGAATAACACATCAATTTGCTATTTAAGTATTTTTTATGCGTCAACATAAAACTTCCATCATCCTGCTTCCCTCTTCAAGCCTGTTAAGTTTTAAATAATACTGAAAAAATAAGGATCTTGGTGGTCCTCTAAAATACCTTTTATTCCCGGTCGAAACGGGCCAGCTTTTTATCGATCCAGATGGTGGCGAAAGGAAAAAATGCCGCGATTAAAGCAAAGACACTGTCCTCATCGTCCCAGGCAAATATTTTTCTGACTGAAGGCAGGAATATGAGGTACAGGGTAAAAAACAGACCGTGGATGCTGCCGATCGTACTGATGTACACAATAGGGAAAATATCTTTGGGATTGGTCCGGATCCAGATCATTGCGGTGAACAGGAAAAACCAGGAAACCGCTTCTGCCAGACAGATGTTTTTGAACCATCGGATCACTTTTTCCTGCGGGTATTTTGAGAATAATTTTTCTAAGAAATTCATTAACTATTTATAATAAATGATAAATGAGGTTTTTACGCCATTGTAACGTCCAGCATCTTTCGAGAGCACAAAGATAGATGAATTGATAAAATCTTTAATCTTTCCTTCAAAATAATATAGGTATTTTACCCTATTATAATCATCCATTTGATGCTCAAAATGATCCAGCTTTAATCTTTGTGATTCATCATCAAAAATAAGGAATACTTTTGTAAAAGAGTGTCTCTGATTTGATGACTTTTTGTATCCTTTGGGATAAGCAAATTTTTTATAAAATAACTTGTTGATCATATCGTTAGCTATGACTTCATTATCTTCATATAACCAATCTAGATGATCATTGTATTCAAAAATTACAGAAGGGTTTTTATCAATATAATCCAGAAGAGTTTGTCTTATGACATTGTTTATAACATTTTCTCCATATTTTTCTTCCGTAAATTTATTCATGTTTGTATAATAACATGAATTGGGCGTATAGGCTCCTATGCAGTTTCCCATCCAGGTCCCTCCCCAAACTATTCGAAGCTTTTTCAAAGCAGTTTCAAGCTCTTTTTGGGCAGGAAAATCAAAACCGTCAGGGGCTGCAATACTGATAAAATATTTATTAATCAGTTTAGCATCGTTTACTGCACGCAATGAATCGTTGGAACATTCTCTTTTCCGGTAATATGCCCTTTCCTTTATCCATTTTCTTGATTCTATTTCTCTTATAATCTTTATGGAATCTTCTTTCGGGAAAGCCTGGCCGGGAATAAGATTCTGTATAAAAAAAATAAAAAATACGATACAAAATTTCATCAGAATTACTTATAAAAACTGCTTCCGTCCAAATACTCAAAAACTTCCGGTGGCAGCATGGGCCGTACATTTTTTCCGGTACGGATCATATTCCGGATCTCCGTCGCGGAAAGTTCTATTACCGGAGCTTTGATCAGGGAAATATTTTCATGCAGCAGCAGATCGGAATCTTTTTTCTCCCCCTCAAAAATTCTCGGGTAAACGATGATGTGGTGGTTTTTAATTAAAGTATCTGCATTTTTCCATTTGTGAAGGTTTGCCAGATTATCTTCACCCATGATTAAGCTGAACGAATAATCGGGATATTTCTCATGAAGGTAAGTAAGCGTATCAATCGTGTAGCTGGGCTGCGGCAAAGAAAATTCCGCATTGGATGCCCGCATCGCCGGATAATTTTTTACGGCAAGCTGTACCATATCCAGCCGGTTATGGTCTTTCAGTAACGATTTTTTTTCCTTGAACGGATTCTGCGGGCTTACCACAAACCAAAGTTCGTCCATATCCGAATGTTCCAGAATATAATTGGCCAGAATGAGATGCCCGATATGGATCGGGTTGAATGAACCGAAAAAAAGTCCGATCTTTTTCATTTTAATTGATACGTTGAAGGATTAATAAATAAATCAATCCCTGAATTTTACATCTTTGATATTCAGGTAATGCGTAACGTTGCCTTTCCAGTGATTTTCTTCCAGCGTGAAGGCCAGGTCGAAATATTTGTTCCTGAAATCGTCGGCAAACTGCCCCAGCTTGAAGCCTACACATTCGATGTTTCTTCCCGTCGATTCCTGCCGGATGTAAAACTTAAGGTGGTTGTTGTCTTTCCCCATGGTTTTGATGTAGCCCGATACTTTCTGGTTGGTCAGCGTCAGGATCGGCTTCATATTATGAGGACCGAACGGAGCCAGCTTCCTGTGGAAATTAATGAATTCGCGGTTGATTTCATCAATCTGGATTTCAGAATCGATTGTAATGCAGGGTTCCTTCTGATGTTCTTTGATTTTCTCGGAAACCACTCTTTCGAATTTTTCCTTGAAAGCATCAAATTTCTCTTTCTCCATCGAAAGTCCTGCAGCCGCATGATGTCCCCCGAATTTCAGAAAATATTCCGAACACAGGTCCAGCGCCTCATGGACATCGAAGTCTGAAACGGAACGTGCCGAAGCAACCATTTCCCCGTTATTTCCGTCGGTAAATACCAATGTCGGTTTATAGTACGTTTCGATCAGCCTGGAGGCTACGATTCCGATGACCCCTTTATTCCATTCCGGATGGTAAACGATGGTGGTGTATTTGGTTTCCTGCTGGGATTCAATGACCTGGTTTAAAGCCGAAAGCGTGGAATTCATATCCAGTTCCCGCCTTTCGTCATTTAGGTTCATGATGTCACTTACGATCTGGTGTGCATGCTTCAGATTATCGGAAACCATGAGTTCGACGGCTGCTTTCCCATGGGAAATCCTTCCGGCGGCATTAATTTTCGGGGCAATCTCAAAAACGATATTTGAAATTTCAAAATGCGAAAGTTTTTCTTCGGGAATCAATAAGCGTAATCCCAGGTTTCTGGTTTTACGGAGTATCTTAAGCCCCATTTTAGCCAAGACGCGGTTCTCCCCGGTCATCGATACGATATCGGCGGCAATGGAAATAGCAAGAAGATCGGTTAATTCAAATAATTCCGCTTCGGGAAGTTTATAGATGGTATTCAGGCCCTGGCAAAGTTTAAATCCGACGCCGCATCCTGAAAGTTCTTTAAAGGGGTAGCGGCAGTCGCTTCTCTTCGGATCCAGTACGGCAACGGCATTCGGGATTTCTTCACCGGGAAGGTGATGATCGCAGATGATAAAATCGATGCCCAGATTCCGGGCATAGCTGATCATATCGAGCGCTTTGATCCCGCAGTCTAGCGCGATGATCAGCGAGAAGCCGTTTTCTTTGGCAAAATCGATGCCTTCCGTCGAGATTCCATACCCTTCGGAGTTCCGGTCAGGGATATAATAATCTAAATATTTTTTCTGAACAATCTTGCTGAGATACAGGTACATCAGGGCAACGGCTGTGGTGCCGTCCACGTCATAATCTCCGTAGACCATTATTTTTTCACCGTTTTCGATGGCTGTGGCAATACGTTCCACTGCTTTCTGCATATCGGCCATTAAAAACGGGTTGTGGATGTCGGTGAGGTTCGGCTTGAAAAATTCCCGGGCCTTTTGGTAATTGTCAATTCCTCTTAAAACGAGGAGCTTAGATTCAAAAGTACCAAAACCAAGTGACGAACTTAGTCCATCCACAATTTCTTCATCGGGTTCGGGCTTGTAAATCCATTTTTGACTCATTTCACAAAAATAGGGAAAATTTTTTTAGAAACTGTGCTAAATTCCGGCAGCTTGGCAGGATAAAATTTATTTATTCTTTATGAAAACCCTGTAATCCCAGGCCTTAAGTTTAAGGGGTGTTTTGTCCCGGGAAATAATCAAGGTGCCTCCCGTAAAGAGTTCCGTATAGCTGTTTCTGATATATTCTGAATCGAGTGTTGCATCCGCTTCCTGATCAGAAAAATTAATAACGGTAAGCACGGCATCCCCGTTTTTCTCCCGGTAAAAAGACAGGATGCTATTCATGTGATCATTGGTTACCCGTTCCATCTCACCGCCCCATTTGCCGTTCCACAATGCCTGGTTGCTGTGTTTCAGTTTAAATAGTTTTTCATACATCGAGGCAAATTGATGCTCTTTCCACACGATCGGGTCTTTTTCAAAAAAAGCAAGGCTCCTGTTTAAGCCCGCTTCCTGGCCGCTGTATATCAAAGGCATTCCGTTGACGGTGCTGCATAATACCATAGCCGCTTCCAGACCGGCCCCGAAATTGGAAAACTGGTTTCCCTCCCAGGAATTTTTATCATGATTATCCGTGAAGGTCATCCGGTAAGAATCGAAAGGAAAACTGTTGACATCATGTGCCATGTACTCAAAAAGGGCAGGCGCACCTTTCTTTTCTGCGGTTGCCTGTTTCAGTTTATCCCAAAGCGTCCAGGAATAGGTCATGTCAAAAGATCTTTTATAAAGATCCCGTGATTCCCATTCGGCAAGCATGAAAACCGGTTTTATTTCATCAAGTTCCGCCCTTGCATTTTCCCAGAAATCTACCGGAATAAATCCGGCAACGTCACAACGGTAGCCGTCGATATTTGTTTGTGAAATCCAGTATTTTAGCGCACCGGTCATGTACTCCCTGAAATCAGGGTTGTTGTAATCGAAATCGATCACATCATCCCAGTCATACCAGGGAGTCGGCTGGAATTTGCCTTCCCGAGTTTTGGTATACCATTCCGGATGCTGCTTGGCCAAGGGATTGTCCCACGCCGAATGGTTTCCGACCCAGTCGATAATCACATACATTCCCATGCTGTGGATTTTGTTTACCAGGTTTTTAAAATCGGCTAACGATCCGAAATCAGGATTGATCCCCTTAAAATCCTTCACCGAATAATAACTTCCGAGGCTGCCTTTCCGGTGGAGTTCCCCGATCGGATGGATGGGCATCAGCCAGATAATATCCACACCCATCTTTTTCAGGCGGGGAAGATGTTTTTCAAAAGCTTTAAAGGTACCTTCCGGCGTATACTGCCTGATGTTCACTTCATAAATGGTGGCATTTTTCGTCCATTCCGGATGGCTGATCTCCACGTAAGGTTTCGGTTGATACCGGGGATTTTTGGATTGGCCGTAAGCTGTACCGAAGCACAGCAGGATCATCAGATAAAATAATTTTTTCATGACCGGGAAGGATTATTTTATCCTAAGATATAAATAAAAAAGCGTTTCCGGTGGAAACGCTTTGAAATTTTGTGAGAAGGTAGATTAAGAATACATTTTCTCTCTTAACTCCTTTATTTTTTTATCGCCGAGATATTCGTCGTACGTCATTTCACGGTCGATGATTCCCTTCGGCGTCAGTTCGACAATCCGGTTACAGACGGTTGACAGCATTTCGTGGTCATGAGAAGCCAGTAAAAGGTTTCCTTTAAAGTTGGATAATGAATTGTTCAATGTCGTGATACTTTCCAGATCCAGGTGGTTGGTAGGCTCGTCCAGTAAAAGAACATTGGCTTTCTGAAGCATCATCCTGCTGAACATACATCTCATTTTTTCACCTCCGGAAAGCACCTTGCACGATTTTAAAGCTTCATCACCGGAAAAAAGCATTCTTCCCAAAAATCCTCTTACGAATTCCTCGTGACGCTCTTCATCATTTTTAGTGAACTGTCTCAGCCAGTCTACCAGGCTCATGTCCTCCTGGAAGAATTTGGTGTTATCCAAAGGCATCTGAGACTGGTTTGTGGTAACTCCCCAAGCCACGGTTCCTTTGTCGGCATCAATATTTCCTGCTAAAATTTCGAAAAATTCGGTAATGGCCAATGAATTTTTAGACAAAACAGCAACCTTATCTCCTTTTTTAAGATTTAGATCGATGTTCGAGAACAGCAATTCTCCGTCTTTTGTTTTTTCAAGACCTTTTACATCCAGAATCTGATCTCCCACTTCTCTTTCCATCTCGAAAATAATCGCCGGGTATCTTCTTGAAGATGGCTTGATATCGTCGATGTTCAGTTTGTCGATCATTTTCTTTCTTGCCGTTGCCTGTTTAGCTTTGGCAACGTTGGAACTGAACCTTGCGATAAAATCCTGAAGTTCCTTCTTCTTTTCTTCCGCCTTCTTGTTAGCCTGGGCTCTTTGTCTTGTCGCCAATTGGGAAGCCTGGTACCAGAAAGAATAGTTACCGGTATACAGGTTTAATTTAGCATAATCCAGATCTCCGATGTGCGTACAAACCGTGTCTAAGAAGTGACGGTCGTGAGATACAACAATTACCGTATTTTCGTAATCTGCAAGGAAGTCTTCAAGCCATGAAATCGTCTCGATATCCAGGTCGTTCGTAGGCTCATCCAGAATCAGTACGTCAGGGTTTCCGAAAAGTGCCTGAGCCAGTAGAACTTTTACCTTGTCTTTGTTTTCAAGTTCGCTCATCAGCTGCCAGTGCATATCGTCTTTGATCCCGACGTTGGAAAGCATGGTCTGCGCATCAGACTCCGAGTTCCATCCACCCATTTCGTCATACACCACACCCAGTTCCCCTGCTTTGATTCCGTCTTCATCAGAGAAGTCCTCTTTCGCATAAAGCGCGTCCATCTCTTCTTTTATTTCGAATAATTTTTTGTTACCTCTCAAAACCGCTTCAAGCACCGTATACTGATCGTAAGCAAAGTGATCCTGCTCTAAAACTGACATCCTTTTCCCTGGCTCAAGCGACACATGTCCTGTCGTTGGGTCCTGTTTTCCGGTCAATATTTTAAGGAAGGTCGACTTTCCCGCTCCATTTGCTCCGATAATCCCGTAGCAGTTTCCTTTTGTAAACATAATGTTTACCTCGTCAAAAAGAACTCTTTTCCCGAATTGTAAAGATAAGTTAGATACTGTTAACATATAGTTTTGTAAATTTGGCGCAAAAATACGAAAAGAATTTGGGTATTTCGTAATAATGTAATTGTCAAGTTTTTAATATAGGATATTTTTTTATATATTCCATCATATAAATAACCTGGCGGTGAGAAGCCTTTGTAAGGATTGGCAAAAAAAATGCATTCTTTCTGCATTTATCATAATACAACAACTTAAAATGAAGATTGAAAAGACAGTAAATATATTTAACAAAAGAGCAAGATTCGAATACGAAATCCTTGAAGAATATGAAGCGGGGATGGTCTTGACAGGCACGGAAATCAAATCGCTGCGTTCGTCGAAAGCCTCTATCACGGAATCGTTCTGTCAGTTTATTGATGGGGAATTATACATTATCAACATGACGATTGATGAATATAAATTGGGAACTTTTTATAACCACAAAACAAAAAGGGAACGGAAATTGCTCTTGCACAAAAAAGAAATACAAAAACTTGAAAAAAAGTTAAAGGATGCAGGCAATACAATCATTCCTTTAAAATTATACATTAACGACAGGGGTAAAGCAAAGGTCCTGATTGCGCTTGGTAGAGGTAAAAAACTCTTTGATAAAAGGGAAAGCATAAAAGATAGAGAAAATAAACGAAACCTCGACAGAATATTAAAGAAAAGTTAAAAATCAGCGTGAAAACTTTGTATATAAAGAAAAATTATATTTATTTTGCATTATCAATTATTTAATCATTTAATTCTATGAAAAATCTAAAATTAGGAATTTCAGCATTGGCACTTACTGTTGCTTCTACTGTGTTCGCTCAGACTACCAACAATCCGTGGTTGATCGGGGTTGGTGCTCATGCGGAAAATCACCTTGCACAGGGAAGTAATTTCAGTAATACATTCTCTGCTAGAAACTTGACAAAAACAATGTTCAATGTGAACAATTTCTCTATTACTCCACCATTGTCAAAACTTACCGTAGCTAGGAACATCGGTAAAGGTTTGGTTATCGACTGGCAGACTACCGTTGGTAACGTGGAAAATAAGAGATTTAACATGGGTAAAGAGTTCATGTTGATGACAGGTCTTGGTTTCCAGGCTAAAGCTGCAGGGCTTATCTGGAACGAAGAATCTTGGTTCGATCCATATTTGAGAGTTGGTGCTAACTACCTGAGACACGATTACACTTCACTTACATTCCCAAGAATGGATGCTAACGGTGTAATGGTGAGCAATGGAGATAACGGTAACGAAAACGGTAAAGCTAACTTCTTCGCTGTAGCAGCAGGTGCTGGTGTTAACTTCTGGTTAACGAAGAACTTCGGTTTAGGAGTACAGGGAGATTACGTAGCAACTCCTGGAGATAAATCAAACGTTGCTAATTTCTGGCAAGCTTCTGCCTCTCTTAACTTCAGATTTGGTAACAGAGACAGAGATAAGGATGGTATCTTAGATAAAGACGATTTATGTCCTGATACACCAGGTTTACCGGAATTCCAGGGATGTCCTGATACTGACGGTGACGGTGTTCCAGATAAAGACGACCAATGTCCAGATGTGGCAGGTCCGGTTGAAAACAACGGATGCCCTTGGCCAGATACAGACGGTGACGGTGTAATCGATAAAGATGACGCTTGTCCTACCGTTGCAGGTCCTGCAGAAAACAACGGATGTCCTTGGCCAGATACAGACGGTGACGGAATCCTTGATAAAGACGATGCTTGTCCTACCGTACCAGGTCTTCCTGAATACAACGGATGTCCTAAGCCTAAGAAAGTAACGGCTGAGGAATTAGAGAAAAAATTCGGAAGCGTATTCTTTGATTTCAACAAAGCGACAATCAAAGCTGAATCTAAAACAGCTTTAGATGAGGCTGCAGAGTTAATTAAGAAAGATCAAGGTAATTACCTATTAGAAGGTAGAACCGATGCTAAAGGATCTGAGGCTTACAACCTGAAATTATCCAGAGAAAGAGCTGCTGCAGTAGTTGCTGCTTTGGATGCAAGAGGTGTAGATGCCAATGCACTTAAATCTATCGGTGTAGGTAAAGCGAAAGCTACTGTACCTGCTACAGCTTCTGATGCTGAAAGACAGGTAGACAGAAAAGTAGTGGTAACGGCTATCGAAGATGCGGCTCAGTGGAATGCTCTTAAAAAGAGAGATTACGATGATCCGACTCCGGTAAAAGTGAAAAAAGCTCCGGCTAAGAAAAAAGCTCCGGCTAAAAAAAGAAGAAAATAATTAATTTTTTCTGAATATAAATACCTCCAGTGTTCTGGGGGTATTTTTTTTTCGTTGACTTTTAATTAATTTTGTTGAAAATTAAAAATTTAAAATGGGAAGAGCATTTGAATATAGAAAAGCTTCTAAAATGGCCCGATGGGATAAGATGGCCAAAACTTTCTCCAAAATAGGTAAAGATATCGCACTGGCTGTAAAAGCCGGCGGAACAGACCCTGAATCCAATCCTGCATTGCGGAGATGTATTCAGAATGCGAAAGGAGCCAATATGCCGAAAGACAATGTAGAAAGAGCCATCAAAAAAGCAAGCGGTGCCGATGCGGAAAACTATGAAGAAATTACATACGAAGGCTATGGCCAGGGCGGTGTTGCGTTTTTCGTGGAATGTACAACGAATAATACGACCAGAACGGTAGCCAACGTAAGAGCCATTTTCAATAAGTTTGACGGTAACCTTGGGAAAAACGGTGAACTGGCTTTTATCTTCGACAGAAAAGGAATCTTTACCATTGAATTAGCACAAATCAAAATGGACTGGGATGATTTCGAAATGGAGATGATAGACGGCGGTGCGGAAGATGTAGAGAAAGACGAAGACGAAGTTATGATTACAACGGCTTTCGAGGATTTCGGTTCTTTATCCCACAAACTGGATGATTTGGGAATTGAAGCCAAAAGTGCGGAATTACAGAGGATTCCCAACAACACCAAAGAGGTAAACGAAGAGCAGTTCAAAGCAAATATGAAAATGCTGGAACGTTTTGAGGACGATGATGATGTGCAGAACGTGTACCACAACATGGAAATCACGGAAGCGCTGATGGAAACGATATAAAAAATAATATAGCATTCATATACAGTTAATTTTCAAGTAGTTTCTTTGCATAAAACTATGAAAAGAAACGTTGAATTGGTGGTGATATCGGATGTTCATTTGGGAACTTATGGATGTAAGGCTAAAGAATTACTGAGGTATCTGAACTCTGTTCAGCCTAAAACTTTGGTGCTGAACGGGGATATCATTGATGTCTGGCAATTCAAAAAGTCTTACTTCCCTAAACCCCACCTGAAAGTGATCCGCAAGATCCTTTCCCTGGCTACAAAAAATACCGATGTGTACTACATCACCGGAAATCACGACGAGATGTTCCGTAAATTTACCGACTTCGAGCTGGGTAAGCTGAAAGTCTGCAACAAAATCTGCCTGAATATCAACGACAAAAAAACCTGGATCTTCCACGGCGACGTATTTGATGCGTCTGTACAGCATTCCAAATGGATTGCCAAACTGGGAGGTAAGGGATACGATCTCCTGATTGTTATCAATAACGTAGTCAACTGGTTTCTGGAAAAGATGGGGCGGGAAAAATACTCCTTTTCAAAAAAAATCAAAAACAATGTAAAAAAGGCGGTGAAATACATCGGGGATTTCGAACTCACCGCTTCCGAACTGGCGATCGATAACCATTATGATTACGTAGTCTGTGGCCATATCCATCAGCCGCAGATCCGCGAAGTCGTTAATAAAAAAGGGTCATGTGTCTATATGAATTCAGGAGACTGGATTGAAAATTTATCGGCATTGGAATACCATGACAATGAATGGAGAATTTTTTATTATGACGAACACAAACATTTGCTGAAGGATGATGTCGAGGAAATTAAGGAAATCGACAACACGGAGCTTTTAAAAATCGTAACCAGTTTTACCAAATGAAAATCCTGTATGCTTTCCAGGGAACCGGCAACGGCCATGTGGCGCGTGCACAGGAAATTGTTCCTATTCTAAAGAAATATGCTGCCGTTGATACCTTAATCAGCGGTCATCAGTCGCAGTTGAAGGCAGATTTTGACATTAATTTTCAATATAGGGGAGTTTCCCTGCTTTATAATAAGACAGGCGGTTTATCCTATCGCAAAACATTTACTAATAACAGTTTCACCGAAGCTATAAAGGACATGCGGGAAATTGAGCTTTCAAAGTACGATCTGATCATTAACGATTACGAACCGCTGACCGGCTGGGCATGCCAACTGAAAAAACTGCCGATGATCGAATTGAGCCATCAGGCATCAATGCTTTTTAAAGAAACCCCCAAACCTGAAAAAAAGGATTTTTTAGGAAATCTTATTCTGAAATATTATGTTCCTGGTGAACGGAGAATCGGTTTTCATTTCGAAAATTATCATCCGCAGATTAAAAAGCCGGTCATCAGAAGGAAAATCAGGAACCTTTATCCTGAAAAGAAAGGATTTTATCTGGTTTACCTGCCGAGCTTTTCAGATGAAAATATCATAAAAGTCCTCAAGCAGATTCCTGTAGAATGGAAGATCTTCTCCAAATATTCACGCCTGCAATTCAGGAAAAATAACATTGAGGTTTTTCCGATTGATGAGCTGCAATACCTTAATGCTTTTGAAAACTGTGAAGGAATCCTGTGTAACGCAGGTTTTGAAAGTCCTGCCGAAGCTTTGTTTATGGATAAAAAGCTATTTGTTATTCCTATTCACAATCAGTATGAACAGGAGTGCAACGCCTGTGCCCTCGATAGAATGGGAATACCGAATTCGAAAGTTCTGGATCCTGAAGAAATAAGGAACTGGGTAAGTGCTGATCAGCACCTTAAAGTCGATTATCCAGATGATATCGAGGAGATACTGGTGAATGAAGTTTTAACGCTCTAGGAATACATCTTCTACGTCACTCATCCTTCTCATCACCGCTCTTGCATAAGAGCAGTGCGGATATACTTTCCAGTTGTTTTCACGGGCAAATTTAATGGCTTCTTCCACCAGGTATTTTCCCATGCCCCGTCCTTCAAACTCCCGATGTACTAAAACAAAAGAGATAACCAGCCTGCCATCCTCCGGAAAGATCGTATACGTCAGTCTTCCTACTTCCTTAGTTTCATTATTCAAAGTAATAACTCCGCCGTTTCCTGATTTATTATTCTCGAATTTCATAATCCAATTTTAATCTGGAAGTACAAAAACCACACCGTGCAGCCTAAGTCAACAGCAAATAGTCAATGGTGAATAGTGAATCAGCTTCACTGTCTATTTTAAATCTTTCAATAAACGTTTTAGATGATACCGGAAAATAATATTCAGTTTAAAATGAAAAAGACAGTAAAATTTTAAGGACGATAATACATTCACCACTCCTTTGCAAGGCAAAATTAACCATTCAATGCCTAACTGTCTTTTCCCGTATAATAATTATAATCCTTGATCACGACTCCGATAAACTGTCTTTCCGTCATTTTCGTGGCGTCCACGTCAATCTTCAGGATGCTTTTTATCTTGTCGGAAAGCCTGCTGATGACCTGCCGGTCGTCTACACGGATCGCTTTTAAGTAATTGTCCTTGATGATCCTCATATCATTATCGCTCAAAGCAATCACCTGTGGAAAAGTAGGAAGGTAATCCCCTTTGATATTTTCTAAAATTGTATGCGAAATATTAATGCTGTTTTTCAGGGAAATCACTGCTGTGCCGGCAGCAATATCTCCCAATCGCTGATTGTTTTTGGAAACGATCATGGCAATGAGGCCTACAACGCCCATAAACGTCGTATCGATAATCCGGAATATCCAGCGGATCATATAATCGCCGAATCCCGCCTGGTACCCATCGATTTTCACTACCCTGATTTTCATTATTTTCTTACCCGGTGTCTGGCCTTCCATCAGGATTTCCAGTACCAGGGGATAAACAAATGCGGGAAAAAGAAGAGTCAGGTAGATGGCACGCATAGACCACGGATCTAGACCGTTCAGCAGGCTGCCCAAATCCAGAATATTGAAAAAAATGTAAAAAATAAGAATGCCGTATACCACCTTGATCAGGAAGTCCAGAATAAATGCAATCATCCGGTCTCCGACACTGGCGGTATTGAAATTAATATTTACATTTTGTGAGGTATTGATGGCGATTTGAGACATATTTTTTATTATTTTAGCCTTACAATTATGAGAGAAGTTTATTTCATTAAACAAAATAAAGAAAAATGGTTGGGAATCGAACAGGTTATCCAGGGGAAAATTAAAAAAAATCCCGATGACCTTTCTTCGCTGTACATCAACCTGGTGAATGACCTTTCTTTTGCACAGACTTATTATCCAAAAAGCAATACCACTGTTTACCTTAACCACCTTTCGGCCGGGATTTTCCAGAAGATCTATAAAACCAAAAGGGTAGAGCAGAACAGGCTGGTGTATTTCTTTAAGACCGAGGTTCCTCTGCTGGTCTATCACTACCGCCGGTATTTAGGATATGCTTTTCTTTTTTTTATATTATTTACCTTGATCGGCGTCCTCTCGGCGGTTTATGATAAGGATTTCACGAAAATCATTCTCGGGGAAGACTATGTGAATCAGACCATCGAAAATATCAAGAGCGGAAATGCCGTAGGGGTTTACCAGAGCGGTTCAACCTGGGGAAGCACCATCGGAATTATTTTCAATAACATTCTAGTAGGGGCAAAGCTGTATATTTATGGCGTAACCGGAGGGATCGGGACCTTATATGCTTTGCTTTCCAACAGTGTGATGCTGGGCTCCTTTCAGTATTTCTTCTATGATTACGGAGCTCTGAAAGATAGTGCCCGGGGAATCTGGCTTCATGGTGTATTCGAGATTTTTTCCATGGTCGTGGAAGCCATGTGCGGCCTGATCTTAGGTGCATCCATCTTATTTCCGAGAACGTATTCCCGTTTCAGCTCTTTTAAGAACGGCTTCCGGGATTCATTTAAAATATTTTTAAGCACGGTCCCCTTTACCATCTGTGCAGGCATCATCGAAGGGTATGTGACGCGGCACGCACTGACTATGCCTTTCTTTATGAATTTAATCATCATCTTCGGCTCGCTGGTGGTGATCGGATTTTATTATTTCGTCTATCCGGCCATGGTCAATAAAAAAAACAATAATCAGATTCATCATGGAATTCTATAAAAAAAGAGATTTCGGAAGTTTTATCAGCGACAGCTTTACGTTTTTCAAACTGTATGGGAAGAACTATTTTAAAAATTTTATTCTTCTGAACGGACTGCTGCTGATCCTGATGGTCATCGTTGTGGTATTGGGATTCAGGGAGTTTTTCGGTGCTGTCTTCGGATCCAATATCAGCGGGCAGAGCTATTACCTGGAACGGTATTTTTCCGATAATCTGGGAATGTTTGCCGGTTTGGGAATCTTTTTGTTTATCCTTTCAACAGCTTTAATGACGATCAATCTTCTTTTTCCTGTCTTTTACATGAAAAGGATTGCAGAAGGAAAAACCCTCATCAAAACAGATGATATTTTAAGTGATTTTAAAACCCATATCAGAAAAGTCCTGATTCTTTATCTTGGATTAACACTGTTGGTAATGCCTGCTGCTACAGTGCTTTTCGGGATTACGTACATTCTGGTCTTCCTTATTATAGGCCTGGCTTTACTGCTTTTTGTAATTCCTAACCTGTTTAATACCGTAACATTTCTCTGCTACGATTATTTTAACGGAAACAGGGGCTTTTTCGAAAGCCTGAGCTATGCCATCCGTTCACAGTTTTCATATCCGAACGGGCGGGAAAGCTCACCGTACTGGAAGTACTGGGGCGCTACCCTGATTATGGGGCTGCTGTTCTACATCGTAAGCAGTATTTTTACAGCCGTTCCGATGATTATTTACATGATAAAACTGGGAACCTCTGCTCCGGACGGAAATTTTGAGCAGAATCCCCTGGGAGGAGATTTTGCCATTGTATTTTTCTTTATTTACGGCATCTCGACATTGTTTTCCACCTTACTGATGAACATGATGTACATCAATTCAGGACTGATGTACTATGACAGCCGTACGGACCTTCACCAGAAAATGGAACTTGCAGAAATAGAAACCATCGGGAATAATGAATAAGCTGATTTTTCTCTTACTGATTTTTTTTACCGCTGAATATTTCTCTGCTCAGACGGAAAATGACCCGCCTCCTCCGGTATCGGAAGTATATGTAGATTCTATGGATACCGGGCATTACCGGAATATGTACCGTGCCGATTCTGTCCTGCAGAAAAATCCGGTCAGCGAAAATACCGTTTACCCCAAAAACTTTAAGCCCAATATCCCGTCACGGTATAAAGAAAAAGATTTTGATTATACCACGGTAAAGCCGCGGATGTCCTTCTGGGAAAAATTAATGAATAAGATCGGCAGATTGCTGGACCGCATTTTCGGGAAAACCATTTTCACGCGAACAGGAAACATTGCCGGTGTGCTGATCCGTTTTTTTGCTATTTTGCTGGTCGGTTTCCTGCTGTATTTCATCATTAAATATTTAATTGCCAACGGCGGAATTTCATTTTTCGGAAAGAAAAACCGGAAGCTGGAGATCAGGGAGGAAGACTTGCATGAAAACATTCATGAGATCAACTTCCCGGAAAGCATCCTGAAGTTTGAAAAGTCAGGCGATTTCCGTTCGGCGGTACGGTACCAGTTTCTGTATATCCTGAAAAAACTGAGCGATAAAAAGCTCATTGCCTGGAATCCCGAAAAAACCAATAAGGATTATCTGGCGGAGCTGAAGGCACCCCAGCTGAAAAATCAGTTTTACGACCTTGCCTATATCTTCGATTATGTCTGGTACGGAGAATTTACCATCAATGAAGCGGATTACCTGAAATTCCGAAACCAATACCAGTCATTTAAACCGTAATTAAACCTGATCATGAACAAAACTTTCAAAATATATGCTGTAATCTTCATCGTGGTGATGATTATTCTGGCGTTGTTCGAGGTTAATAAAACGGAAAGCACAGACTGGCGTAAAAATTTTAAAACCGATCAGAAATCACCGTTCGGGATTTTTATCTTTAACCATGAGGTCAAGGATCTTTTTAAAAATAAACTAACAAAAAGTGACCAGACGCCTTACGACTATTACAATCAGAACGAAACGAAAAAAGCGCACAATATTCTTATCATTGAGCATGAGGTGGATGGCGAATCCTGGAATAAAGTTTTCGATGAGGTAGCCAAAGGTTCGGACGCTATGCTGATCGTCAGTGATATTCCGAAAGAAGTTTCCGACAGCATCGGATATTACGACTCCAAAATCTCGTTTGAGGAAGAAAATATATTGAAGCTTACGGATAAAAAATACCGGAACGATTTTATCCGGCTCGATAAATTTCCATCCGGGAGAGGATTCACCTTCATCAGGCCGGGAGCGGAAGTACTGGGGAAGACCGTTGAAAAGAACAACACCGACCAGGCGAATTTCATCAGGGTAAATTATGGGAAGGGCCATTTCTACGTACATTGTGAACCGCTTTTTATCACCAATTATTATCTGTTGAAAAAAGGCAGCACAAAATATGCGCAGGATGTTTTTTCTTATCTTGATGACAGGGAAACAATATGGTTTGACGAAAGCAACACGGTGGAATCGCATTTTTTTATGAGATTCATCCTTTCAAATCCTGCCCTGAAATATGCGTGGTGGCTCCTGTTGGGCGGACTGCTCCTTTTTATTTTCTTCAATGCCAAAAGGAAACAGCGCATCGTTCCGGTAGTGGAACCGCTGAAAAATACTTCAGTGGATTTTGTAAAGAGCATTGGGAATTTGTATTTACAGGAAGGCGATTTTCACGATATGATGGCTAAAAAAGCCCAGTATTTCCTGAATAAAGTAAGAATGGATCTTCTGATTGACACCCAGAACCTGGACGCGGAATTTGCGAAAAAGCTTCACCTGAAAACCGGCAAGCCCATGGAAACGATTGATGAAGCCATCGTCCTGATCAGGAAAGCGCAGGATCCGTATGCGCAGGTAATGAAAGAAGACCTTAGCAGAATGAATAAACTGCTGGATGAAATAATTAGATAAGAACGGAATTAATAATGTAATAATGTAACAACGTAGCCATGTAACAGTATAAAAATAAAACAAACATAACAATATAAAATTCTAATCATGTCATCATTAACGATTTTGATAATTGGTAAACTGGTACATTGATAAATTGTTACATTGAAAAAATAATAAATATGGAAAACTTAGATAACCCGAATCCGGAGCCTCAAAGCTTCATTAATCTTGATAAAAAAGAAGATCAGTTTCAGTCGCGGATTGATATGATCGAACTTCGTACGAGCCTTGAAAAAGTAAAATCCGAAATTGCGAAAGTGATTGTCGGGCAGGAAAGTATGATTGAACATCTTTTGGCTGCACTCTTGTCTAATGGTCACGTCCTGATCGAAGGGGTACCGGGAGTCGCCAAAACCATTACGGCAAAGCTGTTGGCCAAGACCATCGATGTGGGGTTCAGCAGGATTCAGTTTACGCCGGATCTGATGCCTTCCGATATTTTGGGTACTTCTGTTTTCAGCGTGAAAAATTCGGAGTTTGAATTTAAAAAAGGGCCGATTTTCTCCAATTTTATCCTGATTGATGAGATCAACAGGTCGCCGGCCAAAACCCAGGCTGCCCTGTTTGAAGTTATGGAGGAAAGGCAGATCACCATGGACGGAACCCGGTATATTATGGAAGAACCTTTCCTGGTCGTTGCTACCCAAAACCCGATCGAGCACGAGGGAACCTACAGGCTTCCGGAGGCCCAGCTGGACCGTTTTTTATTCAAGATCAATGTCGGCTATCCGAACCTTGACCAGGAAATTGCCATCATCAGAAACCAGCACGAAAGCAAACAGGAAGATAAGACCGATGTAGTCCGGAAAGTCATTACCGCTCAGCAGCTGAAGAATTACCAGCATCTGGTTAAAGAAATCATTGTGGAAGCACAGCTGATGGAATATATTGCCAAAATTATCATCAACACCCGGGAAAACCAGTTCCTGTATCTGGGAGCTTCTCCGAGAGCGAGTCTGGCCCTGTTGACGGCTTCCAAGGCATTTGCCGCTTTAAGAGGAAGGGATTTCGTAACGCCGGAAGACATCAAGGAAGCCAGCTATGCCGTATTAAGGCACCGGGTTATCGTTTCGCCGGAGCGGGAAATGGAAGGCCTGACGGCCGATGAAATCATCAGACAGATTTTGGAAGGAATAGAAATTCCGAGATAGAAACCAGTAGAGGGCTTTCCTCTCAGATAAAGCATATAGTCAATGAAGAACTTATACCTCAATACACGCTTTTTCTTCGCACTCATCGCAGTGGGGATACTGTATGTTTTTGCCTTCTTTTTTCCGTGGATGATGATCGTTGCCCATATGGTTCTGCTGCTCTGTTTTCTGGCGGCAATGGTCGACGGGCTTCTCATCTTCAATCAAAAAAACGGAATTTCAGCCCAGAGAATCCTGCCTGAAAAACTGTCGAACGGCGATGAAAACCCGGTGAAAATCGATATCAGAAATAATTACGGATTTACGATCCATGCCAACGTCATTGATGAAATTCCGTTCCAGTTTCAGAAAAGGGATTTTTTAATCAAAAAGAAAATTGAAGCCGGAAAAAACAATTTTTTTCAGTATATCCTTGAGCCGAAGGAGAGAGGAGAATACAACTTCGGAAGCCTGAATATTTACGTTTCGTCGCCTCTGGGTTTGGTCTCTAAAAGGTTCAGCTTTCAGAAAGATGCGAATTTACCGGCTTATCCGTCATTTATCCATCTGAGGAAATATGAGCTGATGGCCTTGCAGAGCGAATTTCTTTTAGGGGGAATTAAAAGGATCAGAAAGCTCGGCCACACCATGGAATTTGAGCAGATCAAAGACTATGTGCCGGGCGATGATATCCGGACGATCAACTGGAAGGCGACGTCCAAAACAAACCGTCTGATGGTTAACCAGTTCCAGGATGAAAAATCCCAGCGTATTTTCATGCTGATTGATAAAGGACGAACCATGAAAATGCCGTTTAAAGGGTTAAGCCTGCTGGACTACTCAATCAATGCGGCGATGGCTTTGTCCCATATCATTCTTAAAAAAGGCGACCGTGCCGGGATGATGACCTTTTCCAAAAAAACGGAAAATAAAGTGGCTGCAGAAAACAAATCGGGACAGCTGAGGAAAATTTCGGAAGCCCTGTATAACATCAAAACGGATTTTTTTGAAAGCGATTTCAACAGGCTATACCAGGATGTGAAATATTCTCTGAACCAAAGAAGCCTGGTTTTGCTTTTTACCAATTTTGAAACCCTGGATGGCCTCAACCGCCAGCTCAAATATCTGCGCGGAATCGCAAAAAACCATTTGCTGGTCGTCATCTTTTTTAAAAACTCAGAACTGCAGACCCTTATTCATAAAAATCCTGAAAGCACCCAGGAAATCTACGATGAAATTATTGCTGAAAAATTTGAGTTTGAGAAAAAACTGATTATCCAGGAGCTCAGAAAATACGGGATCTACTCAGTGTATACCCTTCCCGAAAACCTGAATGTAGATGTCATTAATAAATACCTGGAGATCAAAGCCCGGGGGATTTTGTAAATTTGAATAAGCAATAAGCAATAAGCAATAAGCAATAAGCAATAAGCAATGAAAATAACACTCAACCGAATCAACGACGATTTTTTATTTGAATGTACCAATGCCCAGGGAAATTCCATTTTATTGGATAATACGACACAGCCTGGCGCAAAAGGAGTCTCCCCGATGGAAAGCGTATTGATGGCAGTCGCCGGATGCAGCGGAATCGATGTGGTAGCAATCCTGAAGAAGCAGCGTCAGGAAATTACGGGTTTTCAGGCTGAAGTGGAAGGTGAAAGAATTCCTGTGGAAGATGCAAAGCCTTTCAGGTCCATCAAGGTGAAATTTCTGCTGGAAGGAAACATCGATCCTAAAAAAGCGTACAAAGCGGCACAGCTGTCCTTCGAAAAGTACTGCTCGGTTTCCAAGACGCTGGAGCCGAATGTAGAAATTGGCTACGAAGTATTCGTGAACGGAACAATAGCAGAGAGCTGAAATTACCTTTACCAAAATCAAAACCCCGGTCAGAAACTATTCCGACCGGGGTTTTCGTATGAATGTGTAAACTATTTATTTTTTAATTGTTTTCATACTCTTTACCGAACCGTCTTTCATGGTTAAGGTCAGAATATACATTCCCGATTTTACTCCGCCCAGGAATAACTCAGAAGACGGATTGTCAATGGTTTTTACCACCACTCCCGAAGGATCGGTTATCACCGCTTTTTTCACGTTTTCCGCTTTCTCCAGATACAGGGTATCGGCAAATGGATTCGGATATGCGATTTTTTCATTTCCTTTGGCGCTTACTTCATTGGTTGCTAATGCGGAAACAGGCTGCAGCGTCACGGTTACCGTAAAAGTTCCGTTATCTACTTTGTTATAATTAGTTCCACATCCTGAACCTCCGTATTCTCTCCATGCTCTAATTTCAAAATTTACTGTTCCGGTAAGGTTATTCGCCAAAGTAAGTCCCGTTCTGTTATAAGAAAACGTTCCGCCGTTACTACCGGTTCCTGAAGATATGGAAGCTTCAGTATTACTATTATTCGTACAGGCCAGCAGACTTCGCTGTTCAGACATCCATCCGCCGCCCGCAGCAGTCATAGTATAAGAAACTGAAGTGTTCTGTACTTTATAACCTGCAGGGATAACAATACTTAATGCTCCTGGACATGAAGTTGCAGATGCTGTTGTAACACCGGAATCATCATATAAGGTACTGATGTCGCCTGCCGTATATGTAGCTGAAAGCTGTCCCGGTACAAACTGCTTCAGTCTCCAGAAACTTTGTGAAGAGCCGCCGCAGTTGGAGCGTACCCAGAAATAATACGTCTGTCCTGTGGTCAGGGAAGTTCCCAGATTTACCGAAGTTCCGGAAGGTACCGTGCCCGTAGGCGTTGTGGTCGCTGTAGGAGCAGTAGAAGAAGTGGTTAAGTAATATTGGTATCCTGAAGCCGGAGCACCGCTTGCCGGAGCGGTCCAGCTCAGGGTAGCACCGGTCATGGTGGTGGTTGCCATGATATTGTCAGGGGTTCCGCAAGGGTTGTAGGCATTGGCCGAGAACCCGAAGATATTAGGAATTCCTCCAGTTCCTGTTTTGGTTACGGTTACGCTCTTTACGCTTTTGGATTGGTTGGCAGCAGAGATGGCTAAAGGAAGTTGATACAGTCTCGGATTGGTTCCGGAACCGGACTCAAGATTGTCATTGGTCTTGTTGATCCTTCCGATTCCCTGGATCGCATAGCTGCTTCCTCCGTACCAGTCGGAAATAGCAATGCCGGTAAAGGTTTGTGTGGTATTGTCCGTAAAATTCACAGTCGCATCTACCGTACAGTCTCCGCTTCCACCGGTGGCCAGCATATACACCACACTTGCAGCAAGAGGGTTTGAAAACTGTAAAGTTCCGCTGTCATTGGCATTCTGCAGCCTTAAAGAGTTATTGGCGCTGTAAGATCCCATTTGATAAGTCAGTCCGGGAGTAGAGGTAACGGCAGAACTGATCATGCCATTAGTCGGAAGGCCATAGGTAAGTGCTGCACTGGTTGCCGTGAGTTTGAAATCCTGGGAAACAAATGCATAGTTTACGCCATCCACATCATTGGTGGTGGATGAAGCAGAAGGACCAACCCCATTGGCAATTACATCTGCATTAAACCCGCTTTGAACGGTAAAGGGTTGATAATCCTGTGCATACAGGCAATTCGTAAAAAGGCCGGCAGCCATCAGGCCGGCAGAAATGAGTAGTTTTCTTTTCATAAATTTTTTTATTTTTTATAGTGCTAATATAGGGAATTTGATGTTAAAAATTCAGTTGATGTCCCTGTTTTGTATTAAATTTTCTAAGAATGGGTGTGATATCTATTGAATTATTTATTTTAAATAGATTTTGGCTATGGAATCCTTATAATCAATTTGTATAAATAATATGATAAGTCCTTAAAAAAGCCTCCCGCAAACGGAAGGCTTCAGATATGGATTAAGATGTTTTATTTAGTTTTGTCTCGGCTTTAAAAGCTTGGCTACAGTAGCCGTCCAGCCGGTTTGGTGGGATGCGCCGACGCCCCGGCCGTTATCCCCATGAAAATATTCGAAGAAAGTGATATAATCTTTGAAGTTTTCATCGTAATTGAATTTGGCATTGCCACCATTGAAAGGCCTCTGGCCTACTTCATCTTTCAGAAAAATGGAGCAGAGTCTGTTGCTGACATCCTGAGCTACTTCATCAAGATTTTTCATTTCCCCGCTTCCGGTAGGTAATTCGACCTTCAAGCTGTTCCCGTAGTAAAAATGGAATCTTTGCAGGCTTTCCACGATCAGGAAATTGATAGGAAACCAGATCGGTCCCCTCCAGTTGCTGTTTCCGCCGAACATCCGGCTGTCGCTTTCCGCCGGGGTGTAATACACGACATTTTCTACGCCGTGCACCGAAAATTTAAACGGGTTTTCTTCGTAGACTTTCGACATGGCGCGGATTCCGTACCGGCTCAGGAATTCCTTTTCGTCCAGCATCCGTGATAAAACTTTGGTCAGCCGGGTCTTACGCAGAATGCTCATCAGGTGCTTCCGGCCATGGCCTTCCTCTTCCCAGTGGGAGACCAGTTTGGTAAGTTCCGGTTTGTTTTTCAGTACCCAGTCCATCCGCTCCACAAAATTCGGCATCTTATCGAGCAGGTGATGATCAATGATTTCCACGGCAAACATCGGAATCAGCCCGACAATACTCCTTAGGCGGAGCGATGCACTTTCGCCGTTACCCAGCTGGAGCACATCGTAGAAAAAGCCATCTTCTTCATTCCATAGTCCCTCGGTACCGTCACCCAGGTTTTCCATAGCTTCCGCAATATAAAGGTAATGCTCGAAAAATTTAATGGCCATATCTTCATACACCTGATAATACTGGGCAAGTTCCATGGCGATCCGCATCATATTCAGGGCGTACATTGCCATCCAGCTGGTACCGTCGGCCTGTTCCAGATGCTGGCCGTCCTTCAGGACCATATTCCGGTCAAAAGCCCCGATGTTATCAAGCCCAAGGAAGCCTCCTCCGAAGATATTCTTACCGTTCTTATCTTTCCGGTTTACCCACCATGTAAAATTCAGAAGCAGTTTCTGGAAAACTTTTTCCAGAAACAGAAGGTCGGGTTTGCCGTTCTGCTTCTCATCAATTTTGAAAACCCGGAAGCACGACCAGGCGTGTACCGGCGGATTGACATCGCTGAGGTTCCATTCATAGGCAGGCAGCTGCCCGTTAGGGTGCATATACCATTCTTTCGTCAACAGAAGAAGCTGTCCCTTTGCAAATTCCGCATCGATAAGGGCAAACGGTACACAATGGAAAGCAAGGTCCCAGGTAGCGTACCAGGGATACTCCCATTTGTCCGGCATCGAAATAATGTCTTTATTGTGAAGGTGATTCCACTCCGTATTTCTTACATAATGGTTGAAATCGCGTGGCGCCGCAAAATTGGGATCGCCTTTCAGCCATTTTCCTACATTGTAATGGTAAAACTGCTTATTCCAGAGAAGTCCTGCAAATGACTGGCGCTGTACATTTCTTTCGTCAGCATCTGTGATATCGCTCTGAATTTCATCATAAAATTCCCGGGCTTCAGCAATTCTGGTCTCAAAAATTTTATCAAAATCTTCAAAAGGCTCATCCAGATCATTAGGCGACAATCTGAAATCAAATACTTTTGAAGATCCGGCCGCAATGGTTTCATTAATCAGAAAAGAAGCTTTTGATCCTCTTTTTTCAGGATTTACCGTATTGCTCCCGTAAATAATATAGTCGTTGATTCCGTCTTTAAAATAGGTACTTCCCGGGTAAGGGGCTCCGTACAGTTTGGGATGATTGGTTTCGTTTTCGCAGAAAACACTTTCTGCACGCATGTTTCTCGAGTAGAATTTTTTGATCTCGATACTGTCATGGTTAATATTGATGCAGCCTTCATGCGAAGCGTTCGTCTGCCCTTTATAGGTATTGTAACCCCAGGTCCAGTTGTTCCTGAACCACACGGTCGGGGCCACCACGATCGGGGCATCGGCCTGGCTGCGGTTGCATACCGTAACACGGACTAAAAAATCATTATGGTCTGCCTTTGCATATTCAATAAAAATATCGAAATATTCATCCTTATCGAAAATTCCGGTATCGAAAATCTCATATTCCGGCTGCTTTTTGCTCCGTCTTGCATTTTCGGAGCGGATTTCATCATAAGGAAATTCATTGATGGGATATTTATACACCATTTTCATGTAACTGTGGGTCGGTGTGTTATCCAGGTAGTAAAAGATTTCCTTGATGTCTTCCCCATGATTGCCCTGGGGGTTGCTGAGGCCAAAGAAACGCTCTTTTACGATTTTATCTTTTTTGTTCCAGAAGGAGAGGGCGAAACAGAAAATCTGCTTGGCATCGGAGATTCCGGCAATACCCTCTTCACCCCACCGGTAGGCATAGCTTTCTGCATTGTTATGATTGGCGAAATTCCACGCATCGCCATTGGGACTGTAGTCTTCACGCACATTTCCCCACTGCCGGTTGCTTACATAAGGTCCCCAGTTTTTCCAGTTGCTGTCCTGTAATCTTTGTTTTTCTACAATCATGTTTTCAACAGTTTCCTTACGAAGTTAGCTTTTTTTGAAAAAAATTCCAACCCTTATCATTTAAATTATCTTTAATATTTCCCGGAGAGCCTTCTGTTGATGCGTCTTTGAATGTTAAATTAAATTTTTATAAAAATGTAAAAGAAAAGTTCTATCTTTGCACCATTCGTTCATTCAAATATTGAAAATGTTATCAAGAAAGGTTGAGGGATTAGACCCTGTGAAACCTTAGCAACCCTTTGCGCAAGCAATGAAGGTGCTACGTTCTACCAGAATTATTTTTGGACAGATAACTTACTGAAGTTCTTTTCAGCCATTTCCTGTGGCATTTTCAATGATATTAAAATAATAAAATTGAAAGCAGAACTTAAAACCATTCCTTTTTCGTACCGTACCGGTTCCGGTAAAGAATACCGCATTCCGTTGAGCTGTCAGCTCTTCGGAAAAGACCTGTTTTCTGCCCCAATCATTCTGGTGAACCATGCGCTGACGGGAAATTCGGAAGTTGCCGGCGAAAACGGATGGTGGAAAAGGTTAATCGGTGAAAACCAGGCGATCGATACGAACCGTTATACGGTATTGTGCTTTAATATCCCCGGAAACGGCTATGATGATTTTTTTATTGATGCATACGAAGATTTTACGGCGGCAGACATTGCCGGTATTTTCCTTAAAGGTCTTGAACTGTTAAATATTAAAAAGTTGCATGCACTTATCGGCGGTTCCCTGGGCGGCGGGATCGGCTGGGAAATGCTGGTTAAAAATCCTGTACTGTCTGAAATTTTCATTCCGATTGCCTGCGATTTCAGGACTCACGACTGGCTTCATGCCCAATGCCTGGTGCAGAAATTCTTGCTGAATCAGGAAGAGGAACCACTACAGAAAGCGCGAATCCACGCAATGCTGTGCTACCGGACTCCGGAATCACTGAATGAAAGATTCAGAAACAGATACAATGCCGAAAAGCACCGGCTGGAATCGGAAGACTGGTTGACCTATCATGGGGATGCATTAAACGAAAGATTTAGTTTAAAGTCCTACAAGCTGATGAACCATCTGCTGATGAATATTAATGCTGATGAAACAAAGCTAAAAGATATAACGTCCGGAATACACCTGATCTCGGTAGACACCGATCTCTTCTTTCCGGCTTCGGAGATGCGGATGTGCTACCGGAAGCTGAAAGAAAATAAAAAGAGGGTTTTCTGTCACGAAATACAGTCAATTCACGGGCATGATGCCTTTTTAATGGAATACGAACAATTGAATACGATCATAAAAAACATTTTGTAAGATGAAGAATAACGAAAACGAAATAAAATTTTTGAAAAACAGGTCCATCATCAAATTTGAAGGCGAAGATTTTTTGGGAGAAATCGGGATTGACGGACGGATTTTTAAAGCACTGACCCTGGCCCGGATCAGCGTTGGGGTGATTTCCCAGCAGGCCATTGAAAACGGACTTTCCATCCTGGTGCAGGAAAGCGATTCTGAAAAAGCGGTGAACTGCCTGATCGATGAATTCGAGGCCGAAAGAAAATCGGGGAAGGTATCCCAGATCTACAGCATCAATAATGTATCGGTCATTGGCTTTGTGGCTGAAGATTTCAATAAAGTGCTGGCTGAGCTGGCACGGAACAATGTTTTTCCATTGCTTCTGAACCAGATTGCAGCGGAAAAACGGGTGAATATTGTCGTTACCTCTTCGCAGGATGAAAAAGCAAAAAATATCATCGAATCTGAAATATCCAAGAAGCCGAAAACGGTCCATCTGGCCATCATCGGT
Organism: Chryseobacterium hagamense; assembly: GCF_007991455.1. Taxonomy (GTDB): domain Bacteria; phylum Bacteroidota; class Bacteroidia; order Flavobacteriales; family Weeksellaceae; genus Chryseobacterium; species Chryseobacterium hagamense. The sequence continues at coordinate 295,065 of NZ_BJYJ01000002.1, forward strand.
CATGGAAACGTAGGCAAGACCCTGATACAGCAGGTCCTGGAGTCTTCGGAAGAAATCAGGAGACGGAAAAAAATTGATCTGAAAGTGGTAGCAGTGGCCAATTCAAAAAAAATGGCCTTCAATAAAAAAGGTTTCGACGATCGCTGGACCGATGAAGTGGAAACGGCAGAACATCCGTCAAATGTTCAGGAGCTGATCAGATTTTCAAAAGAAAACCAGCTGGAAAATTTAATCGTTGTCGATAACACTGCCAGCAAAGACTTTGTCCATAACTATCACGCCCTGGCAGAAAACGGTTTCGACCTGGTGTCATCAAACAAAATATTCAACACCCTTCCGATCGAAGAATACCGAAAACTAAGATATACGTTGAACAAAAACAACAGGCGCTATCTATACGAGACCAACGTAGGCGCCGGTTTACCTCTGATCGATACCATAAAGCTGCTGCATCTTTCAGGAGAAAATATCACCAGGATCAAAGGGGTTTTTTCAGGGACACTGAGCTATGTATTCAATAATTTTTCTTTACGGGACGAAAAATTTTCAGCCATCATCAATGAAGCATTGGAAAAAGGATATACCGAACCGGATCCGAGAGAAGACCTTTCCGGAAACGATGTAGCCAGAAAGCTGCTGATCCTGGCAAGGGAACTCGACCTTATTAACGAATTCAGTGACATCAAAATCCAGAATCTCGTTCCTGAGAGCCTGCTGGATATTTCAAAACCGGAATTCCTTTCCAGGCTGGACGAGCTGGATGAAGAATATCAGAAAATTAAAGAAAACCAGAAGCCGGGACATGTACTGAGATATGTCGGTGATCTTCACGGAGATTTGCAGAAAGATAAAGGCGAACTGGATGTGAACCTCATCTCTGTTCCTGCAGGTTCCGCTTTAGGCCAGCTGAAAGGCTCGGATTCCATCTTTGAAATTTATACCGAAAGCTACGGTGAAAACCCGATCGTGATCATGGGCGCCGGTGCAGGAGCCAAAGTAACCGCAAGAGGAGTCTTCGGAGATATTTTAAGAGTAAGTGAAACGAAATAATAATAATGTAACAATATAACCATGCAGCAGTTTACCGATGATTTAATTGTAGTGCCGGACTTTTCCTGGTATTCCATTGTTTCATTGATACACTGTTCCATTGGTAAATTTTATTTATATGGAAAATTTTGAAACCTTTGCCATAAGAACCCAGACGGAGAGAACCCAGTTTGATGAACATTCGACGCCGCTTTTCCTTACTTCAAGTTTTGTATTTGAGGATGCGGAAGATATGCGGGCAAGCTTTGCCGAAGAAAAGCCAAAGAATTTATACAGCCGTTTCTCCAACCCGAATGTAACGGAATTTACCGATAAAATAACCAAAATGGAAGGTGCGGAAGCCGGCTATGCTTTTGCTACGGGAATGGCTGCGATTTATTCCACTTTCGCAACCCTTCTGAATGCCGGTGACCATATCGTCAGCTGCCAGTCGGTTTTCGGTTCCACGCACACCTTATTCACCAAATATTTTCCGAAATGGAATATCGAAACCACCTATTTCAAGGCGGAAGATGCGGAAAACGTTGAAAACTACATTCAGCCGAATACCAAAATTTTATATCTGGAAACCCCTACCAATCCTGCGATTGAAGTACTGGACCTGGAATTTTTCGGACAGATTGCGAAAAAACACAATCTGATTTTTATTGTGGATAACTGTTTCGCAACACCTTATCTGCAGCAGCCCATCAAATACGGCGCAGACCTCGTGGTTCATTCTGCCACCAAGTTAATCGACGGTCAGGGCCGTGTTTTAGGAGGAGTAACGGTCGGCAGGGAGGACCTGATCCGTGAAATTTACCTTTTTGCAAGAAATACCGGACCGGCCATGTCGCCGTTCAATGCCTGGGTATTATCCAAAAGCTTGGAAACTTTGGCTGTCCGTGTTGAAAAACACTGCGAAAACGCCCTGAAGGTTGCTGAATTTTTAGAAGGTCATCCGAATGTGGAACTGGTAAAATACCCGTTCCTGAAATCCCATCCGGGTTATGAAACTGCTAAAAAACAGATGAAGCTCGGCGGAAACATCGTTGCCTTCGAAATCAAGGGCGGTATTGAAGGCGGAAGGAATTTTTTAAACAAAATTAAAATGTGTTCCCTCTCTGCGAATCTTGGAGACACGAGAACCATCGTTACGCATCCGGCTTCGACCACCCATTCCAAATTGACGGATGACGAAAGAAACGAGGTCGGCATTACCGCAGGATTGGTTCGCTGTTCAGTCGGTCTGGAACATGTGGATGATATCATTGCGGATCTGAAACAGGCGTTGGATTAACCCAATAAGAACAGTTTTTACCCCAATGCTTATGATAAAGCCCCTTCAGGGCAAAAAATAAAGAAATGAAAAATACACAACAACTATACAAGGCGCTATCAGAAAGAATTTTAATTCTCGACGGGGCCATGGGAACCATGCTTCAGCGGTATAAATTTGAAGAAGAAGACTACCGCGGCGAGCGTTTTAAAAACTGGGAACATCCGGTAAAAGGAAACAATGACCTGTTGTCTCTTACCCAGCCTCATGCGATTGAAGAGGTTCATAAAAAATACCTGGAAGCAGGAGCCGATATCATCGAGACCAATACCTTCTCGGGAACCACGATTGCGATGGCCGACTATCACATGGAAGATCTGGTGTATGATTTAAATTATGAATCGGCAAAAATCGCAAGGAAGGCCTGTGACGAATACACGGCTAAAAATCCTGACAAACCGAGATTTGTGGCCGGGTCCATCGGGCCTACCAACAGAACGGCAAGCTTAAGCCCGGACGTAAACGATCCCGGATACCGGGCGATTACCTTTGAAGAATTGAGAATAGCATACAAGCAGCAGTGTGAAGCATTGCTGGATGGCGGTTCTGATATTTTACTGGTAGAAACCATCTTCGATACGCTGAATGCCAAAGCAGCTTTATTTGCCATTGATGAAATCCAGGATGAAAGGGGCATTAAAATCCCGATCATGGTATCCGGAACCATTACCGACGCGTCCGGAAGAACTTTAAGCGGACAGACGGCAGAAGCCTTTCTGATTTCCGTGTCCCATCTGAACCTGCTGAGTGTAGGGTTTAATTGTGCGTTGGGAGCAAATCAGTTAACACCTTATCTGGAAACGCTGGCGCACAATTCGGAATTCCATGTTTCCGCTTACCCGAATGCGGGATTACCGAATGCTTTCGGGAAATATGACGAGACCCCGGAAGACATGGCCGGCCAGATCAGGGAATATGCTGAAAAGGGCCTGATCAACATCATTGGAGGCTGTTGCGGGACTACACCCGAGCACATCAGAGCAATCGCCGATCTGGTGGCAGGATATCCGCCGAGAAAAGTAAAAGAATTTGTTTGAGTTTAATTGATTTTTTGATGAATTGAGAAGCAGAAGGGAACAATTTTTACTGTTATATTTTATTCAGTTACACAAAATTAGATATAATGGAAAAACCTATTTACTTAAAAGATTCGGAAGATGCAAAATTGTTTAATGAACTAAGGAAGAAAGTGAACCGTAGAGTAGAAGCCATTCCTGAAAACCGCGATATTTATATTCAGATCAAAGCAGTCATTCTGCCTTTGGTCTATTTCGGTTTATATGTATTTGCCATTTTCAATGGGGATAAGCCATGGGCATATATTTCAGGTTTTGTGCTGATGGGAATTTCCTTGGTTCTGATTTATCTGAATCTCATTCATGAAGCGGCACACAATAATATTTTTAAAAGCAAAAGGCTCAACAGCATCGTGTTGCAGATTTTTGATTTTGTAGGCGCTAATTCTTACATCTGGAAAAAAAGGCATATTGCCAGCCACCATGCGTATCCCAATGTAGACGGCTGGGATACGGATATTGAGCAAAGCGGGTTGCTCCTGATCGTTCCGTGGATTAAAGCGAAAGGTATTCAGAAGTACCAGCACCGGTTTTTCTTCCTGGTTTATCCCTTGTACTTGTTCAATTGGATGTTTATCAGGGATTTCAGGGACTTCTTTGATAATGAAAGGGTAATCCTTAAAACCCAGGGTGCCATTCCGGTAAAAGAAAAAGTGAAAATGGTGGCTTATAAACTCTTTTATTTTTTCTACCAGATCGCCGTACCTGTACTGTTCTTTAAAGTTTCAATCGGATTGGCTTTAGGTGCCTGGTTTTTACAGGTGATTGCAGCCAGTATTTTTGCCCTGTTTGTGCTGTTGCCGCTGCATCCGCTTCCGGACAATGCTTTTCCGAAACTGGATGAGAAAAACGGACTGCCGTTCAGCTGGATCCGTCATCAGCTGGAGGTTACCAACGATTTAAAGGAAAACAACTGGTTCGTACGGAATGTGCTGGGAAATTTTAACTTTCATGTGGCTCATCACCTGTTCCCGAATTACAGTTACGCTTATTATAATGAAATTACCGAGGAGATCGAAGCATTTTCCAGAGAACATAACCTGGGGTATAAACGGTTTCCGATTTTTACGGCTTTGGGCAAGCATGTGGATTTGCTGAAGCAGAATGCGAACAACGCATACTACATTTTAGAAGAATAATAAATTGATGAAATATTTAAGATTATCGGGGCTGGAGCCTTTGATTATTACACCGGAAAGTAATTTTATCAACGTTGGGGAAAGAACCAATGTTGCCGGTTCTAAAAAGTTTTTAAGGTTAATAAAAGAAGAAAAATTCGGGGAAGCACTCGATATTGCACGCCACCAGGTGGAAGGCGGGGCACAGATTCTGGACGTTAATTTCGATGACGGACTGATCGACGGAAAAGCTTCCATGGTGAAATTTCTGAATTTAATTGCTTCAGAACCGGATATTGCCCGGATTCCCCTGATGATCGATTCGTCGAAATGGGAGATTCTTGAAGCCGGATTGCAGGTGGCGCAGGGGAAATGTGTGGTGAATTCCATCAGCCTAAAAGGCGGGGAGGAAGAATTCATCAAACAGGCCAAAGCCATCAAAAGATATGGTGCAGCAGTCATTGTTATGGCCTTCGATGAAACAGGGCAGGCCGATACATATGAACGGAGAATTGAAATTTCAAAACGTTCTTATGATATTCTGGTCAATCGGTTAAATTTCCCGGCGGAAGATATTATTTTCGATTTGAATATTTTCCCGGTAGCAACGGGAATGGATGAACACCGCCGGAACGCCATCGATTTTATAGAAGCAACAAGGTGGGTCCGCCAAAACCTTCCGTATGCATCCGTGAGCGGTGGCGTTTCCAATGTCTCTTTTTCTTTCAGGGGAAATGATACCGTAAGGGAAGCCATGCACTCGGTATTTCTGTACCACGCGATTCAGGCGGGAATGAATATGGGAATCGTAAATCCTGCGATGCTGGAAGTGTATGATGAAATCAATAAAGAACTTCTGGAGTTGGTAGAAGATGTGATTCTTGATAAAAGAGAAGATGCAACCGAGCGTCTTCTGGATTATTCCGAAAAGCACAAATCCGTAAAAAAAGAAAAAGTTGAAGAACTGGAATGGCGTACCAAGCCTTTACAGGAAAGGATCACCCACTCCCTGGTAAAAGGAATCGACCGTTTCATCGAAGAAGATGTGGAAGAAGCCAGGCAACAGGCGGCAAAACCATTACATGTGATCGAAGTAAACCTGATGACGGGCATGGGCGTTGTGGGTGATCTCTTCGGCAGCGGGAAAATGTTCCTGCCACAGGTGGTAAAATCCGCAAGGGTGATGAAAAAGGCCGTTGCTTACCTGCAGCCGTTCATCGAAGCGGAAAAAGACGGGTCCAAGCCGGCGAACGGAAAAATCCTGATGGCCACCGTAAAAGGGGATGTTCACGATATCGGAAAAAATATTGTGAGTGTCGTGCTGGGCTGTAACAATTATGAAATTGTCGATCTTGGGGTCATGGTGCCGGCTGAAAAAATTATCCAGGCAGCCATTGATCATCAGGTGGATGTGATCGGATTGAGCGGGCTGATTACGCCAAGCCTTGACGAAATGGTATACATCGCTTCCGAACTGGAGAGGCAGAACCTCAATTTCCCTCTGCTGATCGGAGGGGCAACTACGTCAAAAGCCCACACCGCCGTAAAGATCGATTTAAAATATAAAAATGCCGTCGTTCATGTCAATGATGCTTCAAGAGCGGTAAATGTGGTCAGTTCATTACTGGGCGACCGGAACAAAGAATATGTTGAAGATTTGAAAAACGACTACTCCGAATTCCGTGAAAAATTCCTGAACAGGCAGGTGGAAAAAGATTATGTATCTATCGGGGAAGCAAGAGAGAATAAATTTAAAATCGATTGGGAAAACGAACAAATCTTTACCCCGAATCAGTTAGGAATTCAGGTTTTTGAAAACCAGGATTTACGGGAATTGCTGCCGTTCATCGACTGGTCTCCGTTTTTCAGGAGCTGGGATCTCCATGGAAAATACCCGAACATTCTGGAAGATGAGGTAGTAGGCGCACAGGCAAAAGAACTGTTCAAAGATGCCCAGGTGATTTTAAAAAGGATTTTAGACGAGAAATTACTGACGGCCAAAGCGGTTTTCGGAATTTTTAAGGCCAATTCCAATGAGACGGATGATATCCTGATCTTCAATGAAAATCATGAGCAGCAGGTAAAATTTATTACACTGAGACAGCAGGCGCAGCGTTCCAAAGGAAAAGATTACCTGGCCTTAAGTGATTTCATCGCTCCTCAAAATTCCGGGAAAACCGATTATATGGGAGCTTTCTGTGTAACTACCGGTTTCGGAACGGATGAACTGGCTGCAGAATATGAAAAAGCCAACGACGATTACAACGCCATCATGGTAAAAGCCCTGGCCGATCGTTTTGCGGAAGCTTACGCCGAATTTTTACACAAGAAAGTCAGAACCGAATATTGGGGCTACGCCAATCAGGAAAGCCTGACCAATGAAGAACTGATTGCCGAAAAATACAAAGGAATCCGCCCGGCACCGGGCTATCCGGCCTGTCCCGACCATCTGGAAAAACATGCCATCTGGGATCTTTTAAAAGTAGAAGAACAGATCGGGGTCTACCTTACCGAAAGCCTGGCCATGTTCCCGACGGCTTCAGTTTCCGGATATTATTTCGGAAGCCCGCATGTCAAATATTTCGGTCTGGGAAAAATAGCAGAAGACCAGCTGAAGGATTACTCCGTAAGGAAAGGAATTTCTTTGCAGGAAGCGAGAAAATGGTTGTCGCCGAATTTAGCGGATTAATTAATACCAGTTTTTTTTGGTATTGAAATATACTATTTTACAAATATTCAGACTATAAAAATTAAAATGAAAATCACCGACCATATAAAAAACGCAAATGGAAAAACCTTATTTTCTCTCGAGGTTGTTCCACCACAAAAGGGAATCGGAATCGAAGACCTTTACAGAAACATCGATCCGCTGATGGAATTCAAACCGCCTTTTATTGATGTGACGACCTCAAGAGAAGAATACATCTACATCGACAAAGGAAACGGGCTGATGGAACGCCGGATCACCAGGATGCGCCCGGGAACTTTGGGGATCTGCGCCGCTATCCAGCATAAATACAATGTGGATACGGTTCCGCATCTGCTGTGCGGAGGCTTTACCAAAGAAGAAACCGAGTATCTTCTGGTCGACTGTATGTATCTGGGCATTGACAATGTGATGGCACTGAGAGGCGATGCGATGAAAGGACACCAGTATTTTGAGCCGACCGCCGGCGGCCATACCAGCGCCATGGACCTGGTCTACCAGATCAATAACCTGGGAAGAGGCAAATACCTGCACAACGAAGAAAAGGAATGTGAAGAACTTAACAAATTCTGCATCGGTGTAGCGGGCTATCCCGAAAAGCATATGGAAGCCCCTTCGATGAACTACGATTTGAAATGGCTGAAACAGAAAGTAGACGCCGGAGCAGATTACATCGTTACCCAGATGTTTTTCGACAATAAGAAATTCATAGAATTTGTACAGAAAGCCCGTGATATGGGCATCACCGTGCCGATTATCCCGGGGATCAAACCGATTGCCACCAAAAAGCACCTGAAAATACTACCGCAGATCTTTAAAATCGATTTGCCGGAAGACCTGATCAATGAGGTGGAGCACGCCAAAAATAACGAAGCCGTAAAGCAGATCGGTATCGAATGGGCCATTGCCCAATGCAGGGAGCTTCTTGATTTCGGTGTTCCGGTGCTGCACTTTTATTCCATGGGGAAAAGCGATAATATAAAGAAAGTAGCCGGTGCGCTGTTCTGATAAAGTAATGTGAATCTTCTGAAAGTCCTGCCGGAAAGCAGGACTTTCTTTTTTGTTTGGACTAACGGATTTCCGTCTGATACTTCAGAAGCGTTTCAAAGACACTGCGCGTAGTTGGCTTTGAAGAATTCAGATTAAAAATAAACATCCCGCTTTCAATGTTGAAATAATATTTGGCTTTCTCATCCTGTACCGAAAACCATTTTAAAAGGCCGTTAACGATATTGATGTCTTCCCATTTAATGGAACTCTCGTGTAAAGGAAACGTATGGGGGTGCTGATGCAAAGTGTCTACAAAATGGATGTTATCGCCTTCGATATAAATCATCCCGCTGCCCTGGAAAGCCTTAATTTTAAAAAATTCGTTCTGGGCATTTCCCATGTTGTAGCGTACGAAGGCATAATATTCCGGAGTCCCGATTTCCTGCAGGAGCAGATTCTGTTTTTTTCTCCGGCTTTTTGCCGCGAGGTAAGCGATCAGAAAAATAATCGCCGGAATCGATAAAAGGAAGAGCAGTAAAATAATAATTAAAATAATGATTGAGGTCATTAGTGTAGAGTTTAAGTTTTACATTACAATTCAGGGTGCCTCTCAAAAGTCTTGTTCCGGTCGAAAAGATACCGGTAAGTGGCCAGTTTTCTCGTCACCGTCGTATCGAGATTTTCTGCGATTTTTATCATTTTGGGATTAAAATCGCCGATCCACTGCATCTCCGTAACTTTAAAATCGGTATGCTTTCTCAGATGCTGGGTTCCTTCCCAGATCATATACCCTTCAAGGCCTTTTCTTTGCCACTCCGGAACCACACCAAAAACAAGACCAATCATTTTCTCGTTTTTCCTGAATTTTTTAATCCAGAGGAATTTCAGCTTTTCCCACAATCCGAATTTCCCGTTGAGGTATTTGAACCACTGGTTCGTATCCGGCAGGTTCATCCACATGGCCACAGGCTTATCTTTTTCATAGACAAACCAGGAGATATGCTCGTTGATGATGGGTTTCATCGTCTTAAACATTTTCAGCACTTTGGATTCTTCCATGCGTTTGCCTTCACCGTGGGCTGCCCAGGCTTTATTATAAATTTCGGTAAAATCTTTAGCGAATTTCTCAAGATGGGCCTTTGTCATCGGCCTCGCGGAAATATCAGGATTCTTGCTGTGTCTGGCATGCATCAAGGTAAAAACCCTCGATACTTCGGCAAAGATGGGTCTGGAGAAACAGAGCTGCTCAAAGTAAATCTTAAAGCCGTAATTTTCAAAAAGTTCTTTATAATAAGGAAAATTATAATTCATCCCATACAAGGGCTCGATAAATCCTTCGATTACCAGTCCCCAGAATTTGTCCCGTTCACCGAAATTGATCGGTCCGTCCATGGCTTCCATGCCCCTGTCCCGGAGCCAGCTTTTGCAATGATCAAAAATAAAATCCGCTGTTTCCTGGCTGTTGATACAGTCGAAAAATCCGATTCCTCCGGTCGGCTGGTCCTGCTGATAGATTCTGTTGATAAAAACCGCTACTTTTCCTACCGTTTCATTTTTTCCGTTTTTAAATAAAAACCGGGTACATGCTCCGTTTTTGAAAAACTTATTTCTTTCAGGATTAAAGACCTCTTCAATATCAACATTCCGCGGTCTGATGTAGTTTTTGTCGTCTTTGTAAAGTCTTGCCGGAAACTCTAAGAATTCCTTTTTCTGGGAGTCGTTTTGTACTTCTTCAGCAATAATCATGGGGTAAAAATGATAGTGGAGGCGAAAGATAATGTTTTTCAGCCAAATTAAATATGACGAATAAATTTTATCCGTATTTTTGTGCAAATTAAATAAAAATGGTTGATTTTACGGATAACGATGATGATATTTTCACGGGAAAAGAACATACCCCCATACGAGAAGATGCTTTTGATAAATCGCCGGAAGAAAAAATCGAAAAAATCACGGAACTTTTCGGAGAGATTATGCAGACCCTGGGCATGGATATGACCGACGATTCTCTGAAAGACTCGCCGAGGCGGGTGGCCAAGATGTATGTAAATGAGATTTTCGGGGGACTGCTGCCGGAAAACAAACCGGGAATTTCAACCTTTTCCAACAAATATAAATACCGCCAGATGCTGGTGGAAAAAGATATTACCGTATATTCGTTCTGCGAACACCACTTTCTGCCGATTATCGGAAGAGCCCATGTTGCCTATATTTCCAACGGTGACGTGATCGGACTTTCAAAGATCAACAGGATTGTGGATTATTATGCAAAGAGGCCGCAGGTTCAGGAAAGGCTGACGATGCAGATCGTGGATGCCCTGAAAGAAGCCCTGGGAACGAAAGATGTCGCCTGTATTATCGATGCCAAGCACCTTTGCGTAAACTGCAGGGGAATAAAAGATACGGCAAGCTCTACCATTACAGCGGAGCTTAGCGGGATTTTCAGGACCAACCCGATTACCAGACAGGAATTCCTTCATTATGTAGGAAGCCACGCGAAGCTGGATTAAATGAAATTGGAGTGTTTTAACAATATTAAACATGAACTCCAAAATATCTTTTCAGAAAAGGGCGGGGTTGGATATGAAAATATTATCAACGCAGTCGCCGGTTACTTTAGAAGAAGCAAAGGAACAGGCGAACTGGCTTCGGAAGAACAGTCTTTCAAAAGTAAAAACATTAAAGTTAATCATGATAAAATTTAAAAAAGTTTCACACAAAATTTTTATTACGACCATTATCTGTTGTAACCGGTAACCTGTTAAACAACCTTAAATTTTAAACTTAGAACTTTGAATACAATCATGCAATTAAAAATATACAATTCGCTTGCAGGCGAAAAAGAAATATTTAAACCCATTTTAGAAGGAAATGTCGGAATGTACGTTTGCGGACCTACCGTTTACAGCAATGTGCATCTAGGAAATGTAAGGACTTTCCTTTCCTTCGACTTTATTTACAGGAGCCTGATGCATCTCGGCTATAAAGTACGGTACGTAAGAAACATCACCGATGCCGGGCACCTTACCGATGACGGTGACGTTAACAACGACCGTTTCGTCAAGCAGACCCGCCTGGAAAAACTGGAGCCGATGGAGATCGTACAGAAATACACCGTTGATTTTCACAAGGTTCTTGAGCTTTTCAATCTCCTGCCGCCGAACATCGAACCTACCGCGACCGGTCACATTGTAGAGCAGATCGAATTAACCCAGAAATTAATCGAAAGGGGATTTGCCTATGAAAGCAACGGATCCGTTTATTTCGATGTACTGGAGTACAACAACAGAGGCCTGAACTACGGTGAACTCTCCAAAAGAAATATCGAAGAGCTTTTTGCCAACACCCGCGATCTCGACGGACAGGGCGAAAAGAAAAACCCGCAGGATTTTGCCCTCTGGAAAAAAGCTTCTCCGGCACACATCATGCGGTGGAACTCGCCCTGGGGCGAAGGGTTCCCGGGATGGCATCTGGAATGTACGGCGATGAGCACGAAATACCTAGGCGAAACCTTTGATATCCACGGAGGCGGAATGGATCTGAAATTCCCGCACCACGAATGTGAAATCGCACAGGGAAAAGCCTGCAATGACACCGCTCCGGTGAACTACTGGATGCATGCCAATATGCTGACCATGAATTCCCAGCGGATGAGCAAATCTACCGGAAACTATATCCTGCCGATGCAGCTGGTCACCGGTGAAAACGATTTCTTTGAAAAACCGTTTCATCCGTCGATTGTGCGTTTCTGTTTTCTGCAGGCCCATTACCGGAGCGTGCTGGATATTTCCAATGACGCGATGCTGGCCAGTGAGAAAGGATTCATACGGTTGATCGAAGCCCTTAAGACATTAAATTCAGTTGCTGCAAATGATGAGAAACCATCGGGATTCAGTCTGGAAGAATGGAAAAGCAAAGCCTATGATGCTTTAACGGACGACTTCAATTCTCCGGTCCTGATTGCCCATTTATTTGAAGCGGTAAAATATATCTTTGCATTGAATGACGGCAAAGAAACCATCTCGGCAAAAGATCTGGAAGAACTGAAAACAATAATGAATGCACTTGTTTTTGATGTTTTGGGACTTCAGACCATCGAGGAAAACAACAACGAAAAGCTGGACCAGACCTTAAAAGTATTGATTGAATTAAGGAACCAGGCCAGGAAATCCAAAAACTTCGAGCTTTCCGACCAGATCCGTGATAAGCTCCTTGCCGAAGGCATTGAACTGAAAGACGGGAGGGAAGGAACCTCCTACGTATTGAATTAGAATTTTAAAATATTCAGATATAAGAGCTCTCACAGGTATTGTGGGAGCTTTTTTATGCCTATTATCCGGATATATTCTTATCATGTGAAATCGATTTATTTGGTTGTTGAATATTGAAATCAATTTTTTAAGTGAGTCTCTTGGATAGGTTTTTTTTAGGATGCTGACAAGAGAAACTTCCTGCATCCGGGTTTCCTCTTCCGGCCTGTTGATCCGATTTCTATTTTAGGTTCATGTTGATCTAATCCCTTTGATTTCAGCCTTTATCTTTATCTTAATTTTTTTTCGGATCAATCCTAAAATTATGTAACTTAGTCATAATAAAATCATTAAACATTAAAATTCAGAAACTATGAAAAAACATTTACTTCCTTTATTCCTTTTGCTTACTGGCGCCAATGCTTTCGCACAGCAGGACTTCTTTGCACTGGTCGGAAAAGATACCCCGAATATTGTTTTCAGTGACTTCCGTGCACTCGACGGGGCGAGCGGAACTTCAGGAGAGAAAATTTTTACATCGGAGGCTCAGTCAAGGGTCTTTTCACAAAGCAGGAATGGCGCCGTTACTGAAGATAAGAATGCGCCCAACAACGCTCAGGCTGTCAGTATGGCAACGCTGGCGTATGATCCTTATAACAACAACCTGGTTTACATGCCGATGTTTTCTTCAAATATCTATGTCTTAAATGCCGGGACTAAAGAAATTACCCTGGTGGAAAACAGCATCACAAGAGTAACATCCTGCGATATCAATTCCCATATCACGAGGATGGCCACCGGGTATGACGGAAATATTTATGCAGTCAACAATGCGGGAACCCAGTTTCTTCAGATCAGCAGAAAAGGAAATCAGTACGTTGTGAACGATCTGGGCATTATCAAGGATGATGCTGCTAACGGCAAAAATTCTTTCACCACCATTGAAACCGGATTCGGAGGGGATATGATTGCTGATGCGGATAACAATTTCTACATCTTTTCAGCTTCCGGCAATGTATTCAAAGTTTCAACAAAGGAACTGAAGGCGAAGTTTGTCGGAAAAATCTCCGGGATTCCCGATAATTATTCCGTGAACGGATCGGCAGTGAATTCAAAAGGAAAAGTTGTGATTGCCAGTGCCAAGGGCGCCCCTTTATATGAAGTGGATATTCATACTTTGCAGGCAAAACCTCTCGGAGGCGAACAGAACCTGCATATTTATGATCTGGCAAGTAAATATTTTGCCAACGACAGAGCCGTTTCCAATACCGTTTCAGCCAATCTTGATATCTATCCGACAAGAGTGGATGATCAGCTGATCAACGTAAATGTACATGATAAATCCGTAAAAGGAAACTTAAGGCTGAATGTATTTGATCTTTCCGGTAAAAATGTATTGAAGCAGAACCTGGCAGTAAAAGACGGCTCGCTGACCCAGCAGGTGTATCTTAAAAATCTGGTAAGCGGGGCCTATCTGGTGACCATTGCCGATGAAGCAGGAAAAATACTGCTGAATAAAAAGATCCTGGTTTCGGAATAATCTTTGCATACAGGTAAAACTTGAAAACCTTTTCAGACTTTTGGAAAGGTTTTTTTAATGAATATTTGATATTCATTAAGTTTTCTTTTTCAGTATTATAACGTATTTTTATAAAAAAATGTAAATGAAGCTATATTTTAATGTAGGTTACAACACGAAAATAGGAGAGCAGCTGCAGTTGGTGATCAATGATGAAGGAGGCGTAGAGCAGATCCATACAATGGTTTACGGGGAAAGCGGATCATGGAAATGTGAAGTGGATTATTTCTCCAGATCAATTGCCTATCAGTACCGCCTGGTGGACGACAGGGGAAAGGTTCTCCGGGAAGAGTTTGTGCCGCATCGGCTGAACTTTCCGCACAACTACAAAGAATTTGTCATTTCCGACGAATGGAACAATAAAAATTTTCCGGAAAATTATTTAAACAATAAAATTCTTCACAATAAACTCAATACTTTCAGGCCCGAAAAAATTTCAGTACTGAAACGGCATACCCATCTGTTCAGGATAGAGGCACCGGTATACCATCCGGACTGGAAGGTCGTTCTGTTCGGCAGTACGGCTTCGCTGGGGAATTGGGATTACGGTAAAGTGATCCATCTTGCACAGACCGGCTTCGGGGTGTGGGAAACATCGCTTGAAATTCCGGAGAACGAATCCATTCAGTACAAATATGCACTGTACAACAGCACGGAAGGAAAAGTGATGGAAGTGGAGAGCGGTGAAAACCGGTTTGCCGTACCGAATCAGCAGAAAGATGTTCTGCATATTGTTTCCGATCATTATTTTAAATTTAAGCTTTACCAGATGTATCATGATGCTGGGGTAGCGGTTCCTATTTTTTCTCTCAGGACGGAAGACGGCTTCGGAGTAGGGGAATTTTCAGATCTGAGGAAACTGGCAGACTGGTCAAACGAAACAGGACTCGGGATCATCCAGATCCTTCCGATCAATGATACGACAGCCAATTATTCCTGGACGGATTCTTATCCTTATGCTGCCGTTTCAGTGTATGCCCTGCATCCGCAGTATATTTCGCTGGAAAACCTGGATTTTAAGCTGCCGGAAAGCCTTTTGGAAGAATACCGGACGGAAAAAGCTGAGCTGAATGCGCTGGAGCTTATCGATTACGAAAAAATGATTTCCGGAAAATGGAAATACCTGAAAGCCGTTTTCCATCAGGATAAAGAAAAGATCTATAAAGACCGGAATTTCAAAAAATTCATCAAAGACAACGAAAGCTGGCTGGTTCCTTATGCTGCTTTCTGCGTATTGAGGGATAAATACAGAACACCGAATTTCAACGAGTGGAAAACCCATAAAAAATATATCGCAGGGAAGGTATCTGTTTTCTTTACGGCAAAAAGTAAGGATTACGATGCTTCCATGCTGCATGCCTGGGTGCAGTACCAGCTTCATAAGCAATTGAAAGAGGCGATTGATTACACCCATGGTTTGGGAATTTCCGTAAAGGGGGATTTGCCGATCGGGATTTACAGGCATTCCGTAGAAGCCTGGACGGAACCCGAACTCTTCGGGATGGATTTTCAGGCCGGGGCACCGCCGGATCAGTTTACGGAACTCGGGCAGAACTGGGAATTCCCGACGTACAATTGGGAAGCCATGAAAGCAGATGATTACCAGTGGTGGAAAAACAGGTTTAAGGCTCTGGAACAATATTTTGATGCCATGAGGATCGATCATATTCTTGGCTTTTTCAGGATCTGGAGAATGCCGGTTTCGGCTACCCAGGGAATTCTGGGCTATTTTTATCCTGCCGTTCCGGTAACGCTGGACGAATTTAACGCACGCCATATTCCGTTCAGTTTCGACCGCTACTGCAAACCGTTTATCAATGATCAGATCCTGTGGAATTACTTTGGCGAAAATAAAGAAAAGGCTCTGGAATTTGTCAGCAATAATCATGACGGGACCTATTCCTTTAAAGAAGAATTCGATACCCAAAGGAAATTATCCGATTTCTTTAAAAGAAACCCGGGAAATCCGATCGGTGAACAGCTGATTTCGCTTTGTGCCAATGTTCTTTTTTTGGTGGAAGAGCGAAACGGGCAGGTGGTTTATCATCCGAGATTCAACGTATTCCATACTGATTCTTACCATCATCTGTCGGATTGGGAAAAGAAAGCAATCTATGATCTGTACAACGATTATTTCTTCAAAAGACAGGATCATCTGTGGAAGGAGAAAGCCATGGAGAAACTTCCCGTCATCCTGAATGCCACCAAAATGCTGATCTGCGGAGAAGATCTTGGCCTTGTGCCGGACTGTGTTCCTGAAGTGATGGATGAACTGGCGATTGTTGCCTTAAAAGTCCAGCGGATGCCTTCCGACAACATTCCTTTCTATAATCCGAAAAATGCGGGATACCTGAATGTGGTGACGGCTTCTTCCCATGACAGTTCTACCTTAAGACAGTGGTGGAAGGAAAACCCTGACCTGACCCAGCAATATTTCAACCAGCAGCTGGGACAGTACGGGAAAGCCCCTGAAGAACTGGATACTCACCTGGCCGAAATCATCATGAAGCAGCATCTTTACAATAATGCCATGCTGGCTGTCTTTCCGATCCAGGAATTCCTGGCCACCGATCAGCAACTGATGAATCCGAAAACGGATAACGAGCGGATTAACAACCCTGCTGTGTTTCCGCACTACTGGAGATACAGGATGCATCTTAATCTCGAAGAACTGAAAGAACAGTCCGATTTTAATGCGAAAATAGCTTATTGGGTGAAAGATAGCGGGAGATTGTAAATTTAATATTTGATTATCAAATAGTTAATAATAAATTAAAAGAAGTTTTATCATAAGATTTAACTTCTTTTTTTTATTTACATCAAAAAGGTAGAATCAAGAATTCTGCTTTATTAACCAATTAACGACTTTAGAAATGAAAAAAATATTGATCGGTTTTGCTTTGGGTATTGCGACATTGTCGTTTGCTCAACAGTACCCAAACGGAAGCTGGAATGATAATAATAACGGCTATTATGAAAATGACGGAGGATATTACAGCGATCAGGATGATCAGAATTATTTCCCTGATGATTATTATTACGATTATCCGCAGGACTATTATCCTCAGGATTATTACATGACCAATTATAATGATTACAGAAGCAGCATCATCAATATCGACTGGAACGTCTTCTTTGCCCAGAACAGGCTCAACCGCTGGCAGGTAGACCAGATCATGAGATTGAACAACCTGTATGTGAATTTCACTACCTGGAATAATTTCTACCGCTACAATCCGGACCGCTGGTATTATGACCGTTTCTATGCATTGCAGCGAATTATGGGACCGAGAGTATTTGTGGTTTTCCAGAACAATTACTACAGAGGATACAGCCCGGTAGTCTATTTCCAGAATTACAGAAGGACCCATTACGGAGCAATCTGCAGGCCGATGCCACGTTACCGGAATGTAAACATCAACATTTACAGGGTAGACCGGGCCAGGTTCCGAAGAGCAGATAACCCGACATTCAATATTGTAAGGGGAAATGACAGACCTAATAACGGTTTCAGAGGGGGAGTAAGGGAAGGCAACGGTGGATTCCGTAGCAAGAATGAAAACAGGAATCCGGTTTTCAGAAACGATAATCCGGGAATCCGCAATAATAGCGGCGGCTTCAGGGGAAGCAATGGCAGCGGAGGAATGAAGCCTGAAGGTACAAGAGAAAATGGCGGATTCCGTACGGAACGTGCCGAAAGAACTGAAAACAACGGCAATCGTGGCGATGGTTTCGGAGGAGGTGAGGTCCGAAGGGAAGAAGCTCCTCGAAGAGAAAATAATGGAGGAGGTTTCCGAAATGACGGTGGTTTCAGAAGAAGCGAAAGCCAGCCCCAGAGAGAGCAGAACAGAGGAGGTGGGGAAAACAGAGGAAACGGTGGTTTCCGCAACGGATTTGCAAAAAATTAATTTTCATATATTATATTTAAGTGGTGTGAGGGCAGATCTTAGGATCTGCTCTTTTTGTTTTTTATGCTTAAATAATTAATATTTAAATTTAACATTTATTATGAATATTTGGTTTTAACTTTTAATTTAACAGATAATCAAAAAGATATAAAACAATTAATTAAAGATTTAAGAATATGAAAAAGTTAGTTTTAGCAATAGCGTTTATCGGAATGGGAAGTTTTGCAATGGCTCAGCAAACCACTCCGACTCCTCAGGAGAGACAGGCAAAAAGAGCGGAGATGAAAGAAAAATTCCAGCAGAGAGAACAGGAACACCTGGCGCAGATGCAGAAGGATTTAAACCTGAACCAAAGCCAGGTCGATAAGATCAAAGCGCTTCAGGACAGGAAGAAGGCAGAAATGAAGTCTGAATTTGAGAAAAATAAAGGTGAAAGACAGGCAAAGATGGAACAGATGAAAGCCAAGAGGGCACAGATGGATGCGGAAATGAAGCAGATCCTTACGCCTCAGCAGTATGATAAATGGCAGGCTGACCGGAAAGCAAAAATGGAGCAGAGAAGAATGGCGATGAAAGAGAAAGGGATGAAAGGCCCGAGAATGCATAAGCCGATGAATACGGCTCCACAGGCAAACTAAGTAGTTTATAATTTGTGTTTTTTTAATGTGTTTAAGAGCGGAAGGTAATTCCGCTCTTTTTATTAATTTTAGCTAAAACTTTTGATTTCGGGGTTTTATTCCCTAATTTTGGACGTAAATTTACGACTTATGGTAAGCGAAAAAATTGCAGGATTGATCAATGAACAGATCGCCCACGAACAGTATGCGGCACAATATTATCTTTCGATGTCGGCATGGTTTTCCGCAAAAGATCTTGACGGAATTGCCAATTATTTCAGGGTACAGAGTAAAGAGGAGCTGATGCATGCGGATAAGATGTTCGACTATTTAAATGACGTAGGCGGACAAATCATTATCGGTGAAATCCCAAAACCTCCGCATGAATTTGCCAATGCCATCGACATCTTTGAAAAAGCATTAGCCCACGAAAAAGTGGTGACCAGAAGTATTTTTAATATTGTAAAAAATGCCAACGACGAAGGCGATTTTGCCACAACTTCTTTCCTGCAGTGGTTCATTAACGAGCAGGTGGAAGAGGAAGCCAGTGCTTCGCAATTGGTAACCAAGATCAAAATGGTAAGCGATAATCCTTCCGCATTGTATCTTTTCGATCAGGAACTCGCCCAGCGGGTTTTCACTCCTGATGCGACAGCTTAGTTTAAATTGGTTTTATTATAACAGTTTCCGGCGGCACCAAAGGTGCCGCCGGAAACTTATGCCTGCTTCTTTAAAAATAATTATTCCAGAACCATCCCGAAGAAGGAATGGTTTTGAGTTTTTGCCTGACCGACGGATCGGAATCTACCTGTTTTTTCAGTTCTTCAGGATCGGTATCTTTTATAATAGGAACGGAAATGTAAAGCCGGTTGATATGCGGGTTGCTTTTTAGATAAACCACCAGGAAATTTTTTCCTGTGAAAGCCTGTGCTTCATAAAAATGTAAGGGATTAATACCCGTCTCCGATGAATAGGTTTTCCCTCCGGTCTGAAAAGTATAGATAAAATCATACCCCGTTCCTCTTCCATAAGGTTTTACTTCATGGATTTTGCCTGTTGCATACAGCCCCTCCGCTTCGTAAGAGGTCTTGTATTTATTTATGAACAGATAGTGATAAATCAAAAGTCCGGTAATTAAAGCGGCTGACAGGTAATTGGTATACTTTTTAAAAGGAGCCATTACGGTTACAGATAAATCAGCTGGGTTTTCAGAACGTTCCTCCCCAGCTTTTCCAGGATGTTTTTATAATTTTCAATCTGCCTTTCATCCTTGGCAGATGGGTCACCGGTTTTAAAATCGACAATGATATAACCTTCGTGGTTCCTGAGGATACGGTCGGGACGGTACACGCGGCTTTCCCCGTTTTCCGTAATCATGATGTCTTTTTCATTGATGACTTCCCATTGTTCATCGAAGAATTCGGCGTTATCGCGGACAATCGTTTCCAGGCTGCTGTGGATTTCTTTGCTTTCTTCAATGGTAATGTGTCCTTCCAGCACATAACATCCCAGGACTTTGCGGATGTCTTTTGCTGTGTTGATCTGTGACAGCAATTCATGGACAAAAAGGCCGATCCTCACTTTTTCCACCCGCACCTGGTAGTTCTTTGAAGGAGTGGCAATCCTGATCGAAGTATTTTTTTCGCTGACGTTCTTTAAAGCCGGAATGTCTTTGGTCTCAAAATGAGAGGTTTTATCTTTCGAATACTTTTTCAGCATTGCATGATGGGTTTCATAGATATCGAACTCATCAAGGCCTTCAGGATTCTTAGACTGTAGGAATTCCAGCAGTTCCAGATTGTTTGACGTCTTGTTGGCTTTCTGAACATAAAAAAACAGCTGCTCTACAGGACGTGTGGTTGCCACATACTGCAGGCAAAGCCGGTCCACCATATTTTTATAAGCATTCTGTTTGTTGAAAATTTCAATCTCTTCGTCGTATACTTCAAGATTTTTACTGAACTGGTTAATATTCACGGATCTTAGAGCGCTGTCGGTAGCCGTTTCAAACCAATTGGTAAATTCCGCATCCCGGTTTTTATTCATCATCGGGATAAAGACAACCGGAAACTCCAGTCCTTTTGCCTTATGGATGGTCATGATCTGAATGGCATCAATATTCTCAGAAGCCTGTATCGTGTAGGTAGAAGCCTCCTCATCCCAGTACTTCAGGAATTCCTTGATGCTGGCACCGGAATTCTGGGTAAAGTTGAAAAGCATTTCCAGGAAGTTCAGCAGGAAGTCGGTTTCTTTATGCCCCACTGAAAATTCATTGATGTAGTATTCGATAAAGTTATACAGATTGAACCTCGGAAAATTATCCTGCCTTACCTTTACCGAATAATTCTCCCGGATAAACTGCAGGACTTCCTCATGGCCCTCAATCTCCAGGATTTTTTTCATTTCCAGCGTGAAATCCTTCATGTGAATCCTTCCCAGCTTATTGAGGTAGTACATCATCATAATCAGATTCGGCTTATTCTTGGGGTTGGTTTCCCATCTCAGGAATTCGACCACTGCCTTTAAGGTATTGGAAAGTTCCAGGGTCAGGCCTTTGTCGGAGATCGTTTTGATATTGGTTTCTTCCCCACGGTAAACGACTTTTAGATTTCCCAGTTTCTGCGAATAGCTGAAAATATCAAAATTGCCGCGGCAGAGAATCGTAATGTCGGAAAACCGGAAGCCGTTATCCAATATTTCCTGAATGTCTTTCCGCATTCTTTCGGAAGTATCGGTATAGAAATCTTCATTTGTGAGATTTTCAATAAGGTTGACCTTCACCCGGCCATCCATTGAAGATTTCGGGTTCTGCTCGCCGTCGGTTCCGAAAATGTTTTTATGTTCCTCCGTCAGGTATTCCGAATGGTATTTGTAAAGTTCATTATTAAACCGGACAATATTTTTAGCGCTCCGCCAGTTGTCCTTCAGGACCAGCAGATCGGCCTGTTTTGGCGTTCTTTCCTTTTTGTTGATGATATCCAGCATCAGCTTGCTCTCGCCGCCCCGGAACCGGTAGATGCTCTGCTTAGGATCACCAACCAGCGTGAAAGAGGTATTTTCCGTAGAAATGGAATGGTCCCTCAAAGGAAGGAAATTCTGCCACTGCAGTTCTGAAGTATCCTGAAATTCATCAAAGAAATAATGCTGGAACTGTGAACCTACTTTCTCGTAAATAAATGCCGAAGGTTCATTTTTAAGATTTTCATTGATGAGAATATTGAATTTTGAAAGTAAGACGAGGTCATTCTCTTCCTCTATTTTTTTTAATTCATCCTGAATGTCTTTGTTTACTTTCAGAGGAAGCAGGGCTGATAAAATCTTCTCCTTTTTCTGGGTTTCAATATAGAGACGAATCAGTTGCATCCGGTTTTCCAGCAGCTGGTCCAGTACTTCAAAGATCTCCGGTTCCTTTCCTTTGGATTTCGAGGATGCTCCTTTCCGGTAATTATTTACCACCGATTCTTCGGCGGTAGTCGGAAAAGGAAAGCCTGGTCTTTTTTGCTGATAGAAATCCTGCACCTTCATGAAAAATCCTCCGATCCCGTTTTTTCCCTGTGCGAAATCTTCGACTTCAATATTTCTGGATCTGAACAGTTCAATGGATTTCGCAGCAAGTTCGGCAGCCTGTTTTTTATTGAATACAATTTCTTTACGAAGCGTATTTTTTATGTTTTCATAATTCTCCGTATCAAAATCCTTGTTATTTTTCAGATGTTCGTAGTGGATGTCCTTTACAAACTCTTTCGCCGATCCGTACAGGCTCTTATTTAAATTGATCCTTTCATTATTTTCAAGGCTGTAATCCACATAATCCATAAAAGAATTGGAGATCACCTCATTTTCCCCGATCTGGTCGAGCATTTTATCAACGGCTTCGATCAGGTAAGGCTCCGCTTCGATCTCAAGGTTGAAATTCTTGGCCAGTCCCAATTCATAGGAAAAGCTCCTGACCAACCGCGAATTGAAACGGTCAATCGTTCCGATATTCAGAGTAGAATAGTTGTGGAGCACATAATCCAGCATTTTTTTTGCCCTCTGATGAAGATCATCAATGGTTATTTTTATGCCTTCTTCTTCAAAAGCTTTCTGGATGTTTTTTAAATCCCCGTTTTCTGCAAAATTACCGGCAGAGAAATTCCCGAGCCAGGTCAGGATTCTTTCCTTCATCTCATTGGCTGCCTTGTTGGTGAAAGTCAATGCCAGAATATTCCTGATCGACTGCTGCTGATTGGGGTACCGGAGGCAGATCATCAGGAGCCTCTGAACCAAGGCATAGGTTTTTCCGGAACCTGCCGAAGCATTAATTACCGTATATGAATTTTGCATAAACTAGTGGAATTCAAACTGCAAGTTAGCTAATTTTCAGATCAAATTTTAACAATTTTACATCTGTATTTAACAGTTTTAAATATAAAATTCTAAAAGAAATGCCAAAACGCGTTAACTGTGGTTAAACTTATGGTTTAGTCTGAAAATAACTTTAGTTTTGTTCAATAAAAAAACTGTCCGTGAAAATTAAACTATTCTTTATTTTATTTACTGTTTTTTTCATTAACCTCAGTGCCCAGGAGTATATCTTCGGGAAAATTACTTCTGAAGATAACAATGAACTGCCCGATGTTACGGTGATCAACATCAGAACGGATGAAAGGGTTTTAAGCAACCGGGACGGCCATTTTATGATTTCCGGCAGGGCAGGGGATGAGCTTCGTCTGGTAAAGACCGGCTATGAAAGGATTAATAAGAAAGTCACCCGGGAAAATATCAGTTCGTCCATCAATATTACGCTGATCAGGGCAGCAGAGCTGATCGCTGAAGTGGAAATTAAGAAAAATCTGACGGGCGACCTTAAAATCGATTCCAAAAACCTGAATGCTCCTAGAAAAGTAGAAAAGCTGAAAAGCGACCTGGCAGTTTACATGTCTCAGAAATCCGATCCAAGGATTATGGCGGCAAGGCCGGGAGAATTTGTTCAGCCGAAAGGTCAGGGCTTTGCCATCGGTAAAGTGAAAGACAAATGGGACGATCTGGATTTAGCCAATTACCTGATTTACGCTTTGGGCGAAAAGTATTTTACCGATCTGAAAATTGATAAGACCTTTATCCAGCATTTCATCTACTATGTTCTGGCCGGTGGTTTTGAGCGGAGAAATATCCTGAAATACGGTTTCTGCAGCGATGCCGACCTCATGAGGTTTCAGCGCGCCGTATTGGTAAGGATTTCATCATACCGGGCACCGCAAACCCAAAAATAAGTTCTGATGAAGCCCGGATTGTCATTGATACTGCTTTTTACTTATATATTCCTGTTTTCACAACAGAAAATATCGGGAAAAGTTTCGGATGAAGACGGCATTGTTTTACCGGCGGTCACCGTAATGAATATGGCTACGGAACAAAAAGTATACACCGCGGATGACGGCAGTTTTTCCATCGATGTATCTTCTCCCGGTGACGAGATCAGATTCGTGAGAAGCGGCTTTGAAAGATCCTCCATGAAAGCTTCGGACAGGATCAATAAGGTGCTGGACATTCGTCTTATAAGAGTGGCCCGGGAAATTCAGGAAGTGCAGGTCGCTAAGCTGACCGGAGATCTTACCAGAGACTCAAAAGCAGTGGCCCGAATCGACCGGTCGCAGGTCGTGGAAGATGCGGTAGGCCTTCCGCAACCGGTGGGCAAAATGCGTGAAACTCCGGCTGATGTCAAGCAGGTACTGATCCCGATTCTTCTGGGAAATCTGAATGTGCAGGGCATGTATGACCTTGTAAGCGGAGACGCGCGAAGGATGAAGCGGAAGTACCGGTATGATGATCTCCAGGAAGATATAGCATGGATCAGAGCCCGGGTGGAAGATGAATATTTTACCAAAGAAGGCATCCCGGCTGAAAGAATTTCCGAATTTATTGAATTTGCTTTTGTCAACCGTCCACAATCCAGAACTTTTGTAAGGGCTAAAAATTTAACGGGCGTGCTGTCGAGAATGGAAGACGCGTTTCCTGTTTTCCTCGCAAGGCTGAAAGAATCGCAGACAGAAAAATAAAACCGGAACAATAAATTCCGGTTATATATTAATGGTATACGATATCGTATATTTCGTCTTTCACCTCCTTCAGGTTTTCAGGAATATAATTGGCCAGCAGCCACAGTTCCATAGGGTCCTTGCCCTCGCCGTAACTGGGCTGAACGTACATTTCGTCAATCAGGGTAAATCCGTTTTTGCGGTAAAAAGAATACCGCCGCTGAGTGTTTTCATTTAAATGGCCATGTTCGATTTCCAGAATGATCCGCGGATAATTCTCAAAAAGATATCCGGTAATCGCTGATCCCAGTTTTTGGTTTCTGAAGTCCTCGAATACTTCAAAATGTTCCACAAAAGCAAAGCTGCTCAGCTCCCAGATTATCAGGTAGCCGATATTTTTAGCATCATGCAGTACCGAAACGATCTTTACTTTAGGGTGTGAGAAAAGCGGATGCAGTTTGTTCCAGTCCCGTCTTTCATTTTCAGGAAACGTTTTGCAGTAAGCATCGAAAATCTCCCGGACCCGGTAGTCTTCAGCAGAAGTAATCTGTATAAATTCCATAGTTATAAATCAAAAACATTGGGCCTTCTGGTAATGAAAATATCTTTTACCCAAAGGGTAAAGGCCAGTCCCAGGTAAATCAAAAAGAAAAAACCTGCCGTTGCAAACGTGGAATAAATGAAAAATACACGCAGTTTCGACACAGGGATGCCCAACTTTGTACCGGTTCTGGTGAGGGCTCCAAACCATTCCCTTTCCATCTTGTGGCGGATATTATCTAGCATGTGAAGGTTCTTTTAAAAGTTTAAATCCAATGCTGCAATTTAGGCAATTTTTTTGTTCACAGAAATGATTAAAATGATAAATCAGGCTCTGGCTTTCCAAGGCAGTGCTGCACTTCATTCCAAGGATTTTCCAGCCGTCCGTCACCGAATTTTTTTCTGCCGTCATGGCATTGTAAAAATTAATGATCTCATCCGCAATATTTTCACGACGGTATTTATGGTAAGTATACTTCAGCGGCAGCAGGGTATTCAGGATAAGCAGTTCCATAAAATCCCTGGTGAGGTTTTTCGGCTGATCAACGGAAGATATTTTGCCGAAATTAAAACGGTGATCCCAGTATTCCGAAGCTTTCACCTCCCGCAGCAACCCGTATAATTCTTCCGGTTTTTCTATCTGAATAACTTTTGAGAATAGATTCTGGTGCTGGTGATAGAGACCGGCGAGCTGTGACAGCCGGATGGTCGGGAAATTCGGAGGACGGAGCCTTGAGAATTTCGGCCGGAATTTAAGTTTTGGAATTTGAAATTTGGTGCTCAGGAAATCGAATTCACGTTTCCACATTCCCATCTGTTCATCTTCCGGATTCTCCAGCCAGCCTGCGATTCCGAAAAACAAGGCTTCCAGCTGGAACCGGTTTTGCCGGACCTTATTAATGATAACGAAATCAATGCTTTCGGCTATCTGACGGAAAATGAAAGCGTTTACCTTTAATCCGAAAGAGTAGGCCAGGCTGTGAAACAGGACGGCTTCAAAATTATTCTTAAACTGGCTCAGGTTTTGTTCCAGTTCAGCAGATTTATCTTCCAGTTTTTTCAGGATGTTTGATTCATGAAAATGAACCGGAATCTGGTCAGGTCTGAAAATTTGTTCACAGGGAATAAACCGGGTTTCGCCGATCAGCTTTTCGTATTTCCGGAGCACGGTAGTATCAATATGCTCCTTCAGCTCAAGCGTCGGAATATTCTGCTCCACCAGTTCCTCAATTTCAAGATCGTGCTGGAAAACGACGTGGAGAATGATGTTCCGGTAATTGGGGTCAATGGAATGATTGTGGAAAATCCAGTCGGAAGATTTAACGTGAAGCTCGATGTTTCCTGCGAAAACCACCCCATTCATTTTAATTTTCCCTGCTAAAAAGTCCGGTCCCGCATCAGTATTCCATTTACCGAAATCCAGGATTTCCACAGGATCGCCCGCCGTGTTTTTAAAGTCGAAATGGGTGAATACTTTATAGTTCCAAAGGTATTGGAGTAATTTTTCCGTCATAGGTGTTTCTTTGTGTTGGGCTAATTTAATAAATATTTATAATTAACCACCGTATTTTCATCCATAAAAAAAAGCAGCATCCTTTAGGAATACTGCTTTTGTATAGTCTGAGTAAAAAAGCCTAAGCCTTCGTCAGCTCACTTTTAAAATTTTCAATCGTGGTCCGGTACATTTCCTCGTAGATCGGAAGGATGTTTTTCAGATCGAATTTGATGGCCTGTTCCTTGGCGTTCTCCTTCATGGTGGCCAGAAGTTCTTCGTTGCTCAGCAGCTTGATGGTATAGTTGCTCATGGCTTCTACATTTCCGATTTCGGCAAGGAAACCGGTTTCGCCCTGGATGTTTACTTCAGGAATTCCTCCTGCGTTGGAACTGATGACCGGCGTATGGGCCGCCATCGCTTCCAACGCCGCCAGCCCAAAGCTTTCCTGCTCCGAAGGCAGTAAAAATACATCCGAAAGCTGGAGGATTTTATAGAGATCGTTTACTTTCCCCAACAGGCGGATCTTGGAAATCAGGTCCGGGTTTTCTTCCAGGAACTGGTTTACTTTTTCCATATCCGGTCCCTCGCCGATGATGATCAGCTTCGATTTTACCTTTTTCTGCACATTTTTGAAGATCTGCAGCACTTCATCCACCCTTTTTACCGGACGCAGATTGGAAACATGGATCAGGATTTTTTCATCCGGATTGGCAAATTGCGTCCGCTGGCATTCGTTGCGTTCCTGAAACTCGGAATTGTCGATGAAGTTGGTAATGACCTGGATTTCCTTTTTAATTTTAAAAAACTGCAGCGTATCCCGTTTCAGGCTTTCGGAAACCGAGGTGATGGCATCCGACTGGTTGATGGAGAATTCCACCGCATGTTTATAGCTTGGGTGCTGTCCTACTAAAGTAATATCTGTTCCGTGAAGGGTGGTGACCAGAGGAATATCGTTGTTGTCTTCCTTCAGCATCTGCTTGGCGGTAAAAGCGGCATACGCATAAGGGATTGCGTAATGCGCGTGAAGAAGATCAAGCTTGTAAAGATTTACAACGCGGTAAATCATCGAGCTCAGCGCAATATCATAAGGCTGATACTGGAACAGCGGATAGGTCTGAACATTTACCCGGTGAAAGAAAATATTCGGGTTGGTAATGTCGAGTCTGGCGGGAAGCGCGTTGCTGATGAAATGGACCTCATAGCCTTTGTTGGCGAGAGACATTCCGAGCTCTGTTGCCACGATTCCGCTTCCTCCGTAGGTCGGATAGCAAAGTATGCCTATTTTCATGTATTTTGTGGGTATTTTTTAATTGTTTGTAGTGCTGCAGTTTTTTTCATAATAATCGATGAGAACTTTAACATCATTATTTTTGATCTCAATTTTTCCATCATTAAAATCACTTACCAGCTGGGGGCAGATATCTGTAAAAAAATTTTTAACCTGTCGTCTTACAATCTGTTTTTTATTGGGGGTCCACATACTATTGTCAAAATATATTAGATGTGGTTTTTCATTTTTATACTGGAAAAAAAAGTTATATAATTCAGAGGGTTTTACCGTGTAATGATAAGCGTTTCTCACTCCGGCATCATAACTGTATCCTACATACGTTGAAATGTCTCCTGAGGTTGATATTTTTCTGATCCATCCATAATTTGATTTAGGTTTGTCAGATAAAAAATAATAGATGAATTCCCTAAGTTCCGCAGTCACGGACTGGTTGTTATTCAGATGAATATATTCAACTTTATCCAGTAAATTAATCTTAATTTTTTCTTTCTTTTTAGAGCCATTTTCTATGAATGCCAATTTGGTCTCTTCGTTGGACACCATATCCGCCTTTCCTGTTTTTTTGCTCCCATCCAGAAAATACAGGACAGCATCAAATTCCTGCGCCTTTATATTTAAAGAAACGGTAACCACCAAAACCGTTAAAAGTTTACTGATTTTTAACATCATTTGTTTTGTGAATTATTTTAAATCAATTCCCATTCCCGGTTTTAAGGAATCATTTACCACAACAGGAAGCCTGCCGTGGATCACTGTTTTTCCGTTCAGCGCATCTGCCGTAGCGGTCATCGAATCGTCGTTATTTTCATAAGCAACCAATACCGTGGGTACTTTGGAAATGTCGATATCCTTTAGCGCATAAGGACTTCCGAAGACGGTAAGGATCACATTCTGATTTTTTGTTAAATCAGCGAGGGTTTTTTTTGCGGCATCGGAAATTTTATAAGGTTTGTAAGCCGTTGAATTATCTTTATGAAAACCGGCAATCACCGTGGAATTTGCAGGGATCGTATTGATTTCACCTGCTTTTTTGATGATAATGTTATTGCCCAACCGGTTGGCAAACGTCTGATAAGGGCCTTCTTCCAAAGGCACATAATATATTGTGCTGCGGCCTAAAGGAAGCAGATTTCTGTCGTTTTTAAGCAAAGTGACGGCGTTGGAATATAAATTCCGGACCAACGTTTCATGGGTGTCGTTATTTAAGTCGGAGCTGATGTTTTCCGGATTTTTAGGTTCATATCGATCAAGGCCCAGGAAATATTTGGTCAGAAGGATTTTCCTCACGCTTTCTTCCACTCTGGATTGGGGAATCTCCCCGTTATCGATTGATTTCTGGATCAGCTTTTTTCCTTCTGCAACGCCCTGTGAGAACAGCATGATGTCGTTGCCTGCCTTAAAGGCCATGGCGTCCAGTTCTCCCGGTTTGTATTTGTTAGCTACAGCGCCCATGTTCAATGCGTCGGTAATGATCAGGCCTTTATAGCCCAATTTGTTTTTCAATAATCCGGTAATGATATTTTTGGAGACTGAGGCCGGAATTCCTTTGGCCGGTTCAAGGGCCGGAACGTACAGGTGGGCCACCATTACTCCGCCGATCCCTTTGTCCATTAAAGCTTTAAAAGGAGCAAGCTCTACTGAGTTCAGTCTTTCCGGATTATGGGAAACAACCGGCAGATCCAGATGGGAATCGGTACTGGTATCACCGTGCCCCGGAAAATGCTTGATGGCAGCCAATATGTTACCGTTTTGAAGTCCTTGGGCATAGGATAAGGCAGAATTTACCACATTATTTACTTCTGATCCGAAACTCCGATTTCCGATGATGGGATTGTTCGGATTGGTATTGACGTCAACTACCGGTGCGAAATCCCAGTTGATGCCCATTCGGTGACAGTCTTCCGCGATTTTGGCAGCCATCTGCTTAATCAGTTCTTTATCCTGAATGGCACCCAGCGTCATGGCCCATGGATATTTATGAGCAGCAGGGATTCTCTGGAACAGGCCCCATTCGGCATCCATCCCGATCATCAGGGGAACTCCGGATTTCTGCTGGAATTCATTGACGAGATTGATTTCCCTGGCTGCATCATCCTGCATGAGGATCAGCCCTCCGATCTTATCGCTGGAAACCATGTTTCTCACTTTTTCAATTTCCGCCTCACCCCGGTTGGTATAAAGGGCTACAATAAAAAGCTGGCCCAGCTTTTCATCCTGGGAAAGCTTTTTATAGGTCTTGTCCACCCATTGTTCTGCTTTTTTCATCTCCTGTCTGGAAATGTTTTCAGGTACGTACTGAGCCGTAGCGGGGGTGCTTAAAAAAAGGAAAATAAAGAGTGATGTAAAACCCAGTTTCTTCATAATGATTGAATAAGAACAAAAATACAATTAAAAAAACGATGAAAACCATATTTTTGAATTTTTTGGTATATGATTTGGATACGCTTCATAAATAATAAACAACTAAACTTTTATAAAATGAAAAAAATTCTTCCGATTTTATTACTGGCTTTTGTGAGCCTGTTTATATTCAGTTGTGATAACAATGATGACAATAATGCCCCGTATCAGGATAACGATACTTATTCGCAGATGAGGGATGTTACCGGATCATTCAATAGCGGAAACAGCTATGCTTTTACACAGGGGATTAACATTCAAAGTACAGATGTTGTACTGGTATACAGAAAAGCGGGTAATGCATGGCAACAGATTCCGTATACATGGTACCTGGATGCAGCAACTTCTACTTCAGCAAGAAAATTTGATTATAATTTTGTTTTCGATTCTCAGAACGTACAAATCAGAATTGACAATGCAAACTTCAATCTTTCTTCCATGTCGTCTACAGAAGCAGCTAATTACTTAACAAACCAAACTTTCAGAATTGTTCTGGTTCCTGCAAGTTCAGGTAAAACAAAGATAGATTACAGCGATTACAATGCAGTTGTGAAATATTATAATCTCGATGAATCCAAAGTAATTAAAACCACTGTTACCAAATAAGAATATATCTTTTCAGTTTTTATAATTACAAAAAAAGCTCCGGAATTAATTCCGGAGCTTTTGCTATATATGGCTTAAGGTATTAACTTTCATTATCATCAAGAAGATGGCCGAAATAATCTTTTTTGGTCTTCAGATATCCCCTGCTGATTTCATTCGCCGGGATCTGCAAAGGAAGCCTGGCATTGAGGTGGATATTGCTTTCTACTACATATTTTACCTTTTCCGGATTATTGGTAAGAAGATTAATATCTTTCACATTCAACAAAGTCAGAATTTCGATGGCGACCCCAAAATTTCTGTCATCTGCAGGAAGCCCAAGTTTCAGGTTAGCTTCTACCGTATCGAAGCCCTGCTCCTGTAAGGCATAAGCCTTTAATTTATTGATGATGCCGATATTTCTTCCCTCCTGGCGAAGATAGATGATAATGCCTCCGTTTTCGTGGATGTACTTCATCGCAGCATCTAACTGCTGCCCGCATTCACATTTTTTTGAATGGAAAACTTCTCCGGTAATACATTCTGAATGAAAACGAACATTCACCGGTTTTGAAAAATCCGTATTTTCGGCGATAATAGCCATATGCGGCATCCAATCGTTTTCATTTTCGGAGAGGGCGATCATTCGGAAAGTTCCGTATTCCGTAGGAACATTGGATTCCGCCTGAATTTTAATCATTGATTTCCTTTGGGTTTAATTTCTGTCTATAGAATCTTCAATGGCTGAAACATTACTTTTCAGCCTTACCAGATACCTGTTGAGGACTTCATTGTCGTCGCTGTTCAGGCTTTGTCTTAATTTCTGAATCTTTTTGTATGATTTTTCGAAGTCTTTCAGAGCTTTATTTTTTCCGGGTATATTGCGGGCATCAATGGCATACAGATAATTCTGAAGGCTGTACTTCAAAGTGGTAATCTCTGTATTTAAAGTGGTGCTTTTAAATTGTGGAAAGGTAGCGGTAAGATTTGAAATTTCGGAAGCATTTACATTTTCCTTTATATTCAGCTCAATACTGTTTTTTGCTCCGTTATCAGGATCCGGATCCTTGGTCTCGCTGTAAAAACTATTTGACAGCGGAGAGAAGTTCGGCTTTTCCGTTGTGCAGGAAGAGGTGGTGATAATCAGTACTCCAAAAAAAATTAGTCGTTTCATTTTTGCTGCCCCTTTTGATAAAGGATTGGGTTAAGACTTTCATCGTTGTACATTTTCATTTGTTTGTACACTTTCATCTTAACGTCACCGTTCTCAATATCAGCAAGCAACTGATTAATAGAAGTCGAAAGATCTTCCTGCTGGGTAAGAAGAACATCCAGTTTCGCCTGGCAATTGGCCCGGTGTTCTTCTGAAGCAGATTCCCTGTTGGCTTCCAACGACATGTGATAAACCTTTAATGCAAGAATAGATAATCGGTCTACTGCCCATGCGACAGTTTCAGTATTGATTTTTGCATCGGGTTTAGGAGTTATATTTTCGTATTTTTTAAGAAACCAGCTGTCTATAAATTCCACCAGATCAGTTCTTTTCTGGTTGGATGCATCAATTGTCCTCTTAAGGGACAATGCTTCAGCCGGGTCAATATTTTCATCTCTTATTATATCTTCCAAATGCCATTGAACGGTATCAATCCAGTTCTTTGCATACAAAATCCGTTCCAAAGTATCTTTTTCGAACGGGTTGTTAATTAAGGCATTGACATCATCAAAAACATGATAATCTTCAATAGATGTATTGAAGACTTTCCATGCAGTCTCGGTAAAATTCATCGGGTAAAAAGACTTTTAGTTTCCGGAAGGGGGATTGTTAGTCGTTTTGTTATCAGCACCCGGCTTGTCTTCTTCCTTTACGGCGTCTTTAAATTCTTTGATACCGGAACCTACTCCTCTCATCAATTCAGGAATCTTTTTACCTCCGAAAAGTAAAAGAAGAAGGATCGCTACGATCAGGATGTGTTGCCAAGATAATGACAATATTGCTAATGTATTCATTTCTGTAAATTTTTACAAAGTTAGTCTTTTTTTAATAAGAAACCCAACCTAATGGATCTACTGGTGTGCTTCCGTTCCATACCTGGAAATCAAGGGTATAAGTACCGTCGAAATCCTGTCCGATCACTCCGACCGGTGTCCCTGCGGAGACCTGCTGGCCTTTGGAAACACTTACGCTTCCCAGGTTCGAGTAAATGGTAAAGTAGCTGCCGTGTCTCAGCATTACCGTCTTCGTTCCGTCACTGTTTGCCAGAACAGAAGATACGGTTCCAGGAAAAACGGACTTGGCCCGTGTCCCTGCCGGTACGGAAATCTTAATTCCGTTATTCTCCTCGTCGATGTTTTTAAAAACAGGATGGGGGTGTCTTCCGAAACGGTGGGTAATCTGTCCGATCTTATCTGCCGGATAGCCCAGTCGTCCCTTATTATCAGCGAAGTTGCTTCCGGCTACGGTGGTTACTCCATAGTTGGTCATCGCTTTGCTTTCCGCAGCTTTCTTGTCATCCTCCTTTTTCCTCGCCAAAGCTGCTTCTGCGGCTCGTGCGGCAATTAATTTATCCGAAGCTTCCTTTGCTTTTACCTCAGCTTCATCGGATGCCTTTTTTGCAGCCACTTTCCTGGCCTCATCTCTTGCAGTCGCTGCAGATCTGGCTGCCTCCTCATTACGTTTTCTCTCTTCCTCTGCACGTTTATCTGCCAGTTCCCTGGCCTTTCTGGCTTCTACCTCCGCTGCCAGTCTTTCTTTTTCAAGAGCTTCCGCACGGGCTTTTGCTTCTGCTTCAATTCTTGCCTTCTCTCTTTCAGCAGCAATTTTTGCCAGTCTGATCTTTTCCGCCTCTGCTTTTTTTCTTGCTTCTTCTTCTGCTTTGGCTATTCTTATTTCCTCTGCAATAATGCTTCGGATCTGTCCTTCCAATGCTTTAGACTGGGTCTGTTTTTGTCTCAGCTCAGCCGTAAGCTTGGATTCGTTTTTCTTAAATTCTGAAACCAGCTGCTCTTTTTGTGCTCTTTCAGCATTAATTGTGGTTAAATCTTTCTGTTGGTTTACAAGAAGATTGGCTTTTTCTTTTACCGAATTCTGTTTCTGGGCAATGGTCCGTTTTATTTTTTCGGCAGCATTGGTAATTTCCGCCGCTTTTTTATCCTGATAATCGGAATACTGTTTAAGGTACTGAACCCTTCTTATCGCTTCTCCCATATTCTTTGCTGAGAGAATGAAAGTAACTTT
This sequence comes from Chryseobacterium hagamense, assembly GCF_007991455.1. GTDB lineage: Bacteria > Bacteroidota > Bacteroidia > Flavobacteriales > Weeksellaceae > Chryseobacterium > Chryseobacterium hagamense. The sequence continues at coordinate 329,244 of NZ_BJYJ01000002.1, forward strand.
ATTCTGTACACCCTTATTCTTATAAGCATTTACGAGAACTTTAGCATAATTGTCACGCAATACCTTAAGATCCCTGTTCTGGCGGTTGATTTCCAATTGACGAAGATAAATGTCGTCTTCAATAAACCTCTTCTCTTTCTGGGTATTGGTAAAAACCTTTTCCCTGAGTATCAGCTTTTTATTAACATTTTCGAGATAAGCTACGGATAGCTTCGATTCTGTTCTCGTCTTTGCCAAATCGGTGTTTATCTGTGCAATTTGTTTTTTAAGTTCAGCATTTTGTTTCTGCAACTGTTCTTTTTTCTGATTCTGCCCATTATGGAATCCGAACAGTAAAATACCTATTAAAAAGCTAAATTTTTTAATCATTGAATCTCGATTTTCTTATAACTGGACGGTACAGAATAGGGTGTATCCATCCTAGAAAAATCAAATTTCGTATTTTCTATTAAAATCTGGCTGTTTTTGCTTCCTTTTATAATTATTTTAACATTTTTAGGGAGCTTCACATTATTGGGCTGTAATTCCCAGTTGCTGTAATCAATTTGCATGGCATCATTAGAACCAGCATCCCTTAGGTTAACCGTAGCAAGATCGAAATCATCCGAATACTGCATCATGATTTTATATTCCCGCTCACCTTCTTTCGTTTCAATTTTAATATTCGAAAGCGATTCTACCAGATAGCCGTCATTGTTTTTCACAATCCTGGCATTTCTGTTGCTGAGGGTAAAAAATGTTCTCCCTAAAAGCAGTTTTTCAAGATTTTTATAATCGATAAAATTTACGTTCAGAAGATTGTTTAAGTAATCAAAATCGGAATCGATGTAATTTTTATTGTATTTGTCCATGGCCTTTATGCCTTCCGGAGTAATCAGCGCACGTGCGGCATTGAAGAAAAGAAAATCGATACGGGCCCATATTTTTTTATCGGTTTCGATATAGATGATGGCATCCAGAGGACTTACTTTAATATTATCCGCCGTAATCTTACTGGTGATTTTCAGATGGTCAAACTGAGGATGCAGATAGATCTTCTGATAAAAGTCAAGGCGGTCGGCCACATTTTTCCCGTCGGTGGATATAGGGTCGGCATCAGTGCCGGCTACAGCGGTGCTGTCTGGACGCTGACCGGTCTCTACAGCCGTCTTGCGGGCTTTACAGCTATAAATCAGCAGGGTAAGGATAAGTAACGGGATCCACTTTTTCATGAAAGAAATTTGATAAATTGTTGCAATATTAACGCCAAACCACACAAAACATTTTGTGTGGTCTGAATATACTTTATTTAAATTAAATATTTTCCGGTTGGGGAAATTATTTGGATAAAAAATCCAAAACAGAATAATCCCCTAAAGAGATTTCTCTCGCTACCCCGAAATACTGGGCTGAATTTCCGATCATGGAGTTGGAAAGGTTCCCGTGGTTGATTTTTGTATTCTCCTGAATCAATGAGTTTTCGATGTTTGAATTCACAACAGTGGTATTGTTGCCCAGAGAAACGCCGGGACCTACTTTGGAATTGGAGATCTTTACGTTTTCACCGATAAAGCAAGGCGGAATGATCAGGGAATTTTCGATCTGCGCAGAGGCCGGATGGATGTTCATCGCTTCTCTTTCGTATTCGAGGATTTTGCTGTTGGTTTCCACGGTCGCATTCTTATTTCCGCAGTCCATCCAGTCGTTTACTTTGCCCAGTGTAAATTTGGCCCCTTTGGCCCGGAGGTTTTCCAATGCCGTGGTCAGCTGGTATTCGCCGCCGTTCTTGATGTTGTTGTCCATAATGTAATTGATCTCTTCCATCAGTTTTTCGGCACTGTTGAAATAGTAGATCCCGATAATGGCAAGATCGGAAACGAAAGTCTCCGGCTTCTCAACAAAATCCGTAATGAATCCATAATTGTCCAGTTTCACCACTCCGAATGCGGAAGGGTCTTCCACGCTTTTTACCCAGATCACCCCATCTGAGTTCTTGTCCAGTACAAAGTCCGCACGGAAAAGCGTGTCTGCAAAAGCAATAACGACGTCTCCGCTCATGGATTGTTCTGCACATTTGATGGCGTGAGCAGTCCCCAGCGGGTCGTGCTGGTAATAAATGCTTCCTTTTGCTCCCAGTTTTTCAGCAATCTGAATAAGCGATTTTTCAATTTCCTGACCGAAATCCCCGATAATAAAGGCAACTTCGTCAATTTCTTCTCCTGCCACTTTAGCAATATCTTCCACCAACCGCTGTACAATCGGCTTTCCGGCAATCGGGATAAGCGGTTTCGGAACGGTCAGGGTATGCGGACGCAGTCTTGATCCGCGTCCGGCCATAGGAACAATAATTTTCATAGAATGATATAAGTATGTTTTTTTGTTAGTACGTTTAATTTTTGATAAAGATAGCAATAAAAGCGCTGTGTGCGGATTTATTGCCCGGTCTTTTAAATATTTGTTTAATTTGATCGAGAACCGGAAAGCAGCAAATGCGGATCAAAGTTTACTTCCTAATTTTAGACCGCAGCATATTTCGTTCGGAATAAAGCAGGATTCCGGTGTATATCATAAATAAGAGATTCCCGATCCATAGATTATAATCGAAAAGCTGAACAATGATGTAGCTGAAAAATGCCAGGAGAATGACGAAAAAAGAGATTTTTTTCATTCTGTACGGAATCGGATAATATTTCTGACCTAAAAAATAAGACAGAACCATCATGGTAAAATAAGCGCCCAAGGTTACCCAGGCCGACACCATAAATCCATATTTTCTCAGAAGTGTAAGATTCAAAATAATTGTAATGACAGCCCCGGTCCAGGAGATGTAGGTTCCTACTCTGGTGCGGTCCGTCACTTTATACCAGGTGGAAAGGTTATAATAAATTCCGAAAAACAAATTCGCAATGACGATAATCGGAATAATGTTGAGGGCGGTCCAATAAGAACTGTTCGGAACCAGCAGGAGTTTAAGCCAGGAAACATTGGCAATAATGCCCAAAGCAACTACCGATGCGAAGAACGAAAAATATTCCGTTACTTTTGCATAAGTGTTTTTAGCACTGTCATTGTTCATCTGTTTAAAGAAAAACGGTTCGATTCCCATCCGGTAGGCAGTTACAAAAAGCGTCATCAACACGGCCATTTTATAGCAGCCCCCATACGCACCGGCATCTCCATTGTCGATCATGAATTTTTGAACAAATTTATCGAAGTTTTCATTAACCATGAATGCAAGTCCGGCAATCATAATCGGCCACGAATATTTGATCATCTGAAGAAAAAGGTTTTTCGAAAACTGAAGTTTTACCTTTAAAATTACCGGTAAAACGAGCAGTATTCCCAAAAAGCTGGCAGCTAAATTACTGTAAAACGGATAGGATACTTTTTCTTTTAAACCTAATTTCAAACTGAATTCCTGAGGGATGTAAAGAAATAATGCAATGGCAAAGGCGCTCTGGAAAACTGCCTGTATCACCCGTATTGCTGTATATTTAACGGGCTTGTTATGAAATCTGAACCAGGCCAGCGGAATAACCAGAAGATTATCAAAAAATGCAATCCAGGCAAACCATTTAATATATTCCGGCGTTGCCGAATATCCGAAAACATCAGCAATAGGCTGACTGAACAGCAAAACTGTGATCAGAAAAACAGAGGATAATCCTGTTAAAAACCAGAAAGAAGTATTGAAAACTTTCTGTTCATTGTCTTTATCGGATGAAAATCTGAAATACGCGGTTTCAAAACCAAAAGAAAGGACAATGTTAACAAATGAGATCAGGGCATAGAGATTGGTGAAAATAGCAAATGCACTGTTGTCAATATTTTTAATAAATAAATAATTCAGCAGCACGACAATAATCCTCGGCATAATCGCCCCGATTCCATAAATAATTGTCTCGTTGAGAAGTTTCTTCAAAATCTGAAATTTTATGCAAATGTAAATATTTAGAAATTGATTTTTTATCCGTAGGGTTAAAATTCATTCATTTGACTTAATTTTGGAAAACGTAAAACTTTGTCAAGATTCACAATTCTGGCAAAGTTGAATAGTAAAAAAGTAAAAATGAAGACCCTAATTAAAAACGTAAAGATCGTTAACGAAGGAAAAATCGTTGAAAGCGATATTTTAATTGAAAATGATTTGATTTCCAGAATCGGAACCCGGATTGATGAAGATGCAGACCGGATCATTGACGGCAGCGGAAAATACCTTTTGCCGGGTGTGATTGACGATCAGGTGCATTTCCGGGAACCCGGACTTACCCACAAAGGCGATATCGAATCCGAATCCAGAGCAGCCGTTGCCGGCGGAACAACCAGCTTTATCGATCAGCCCAATACCGTTCCGAATGCCGTAACGCAGGAACTGCTGGCCGATAAATACGGAACGGCCTCACAAAAAGCTTATGCCAACTACGGTTTTATGATGGGCGGCACCAACGACAATCTGGAAGAAGTGCTGAAAACGGATCCGAGAACCGTTCCGGGAATCAAACTGTTCTTAGGTTCTTCTACCGGGAATATGCTGGTCGACAATCCGGAAACCCTGGAAAATATTTTCAGCAATACTAAGATGCTGATCGCTGTTCACTGTGAAGATGAAGCCACCATCAAGGCCAATACCCGGAAATTTACCGAGGAATACGGAGAAGACATTCCCATGAAATTCCATCATCTGATCCGGAGCGAGGAAGCCTGTTACAAGTCTTCCTCAAAAGCGGTCGAGCTGGCAAAAAAAACCGGTGCCAGGCTGCATGTTTTCCATTTGTCCACGGCAAAGGAAATGGAACTTTTCAGCAATGATATCCCTTTAAAAGATAAAAAAATAACAGCGGAAGTCTGCGTCCATCACCTGACGTTTACCAACGAAGACTATGAAACCAAAGGCGGACTGATCAAATGGAATCCTGCCGTAAAAACCCAAAAGGATAAGGACGGGCTTTGGGAAGCATTGCTCGACGACCGGATCGACGTTATTGCCACCGACCACGCACCCCACACCTGGGAGGAAAAACAGAACGTTTATACCAAATGCCCTTCCGGAGCGCCCCTGGTACAGCATTCTTTAACGGTGATGCTGGAAAATTATAAAAACGGTAAAATTTCACTGGAGAAAATCGTTGAGAAAATGGCCCATAACCCGGCGATCTTATTCAGGATTGAAAAAAGAGGCTTCGTCAGGGAAGGTTATAAAGCGGATCTGGTGCTGGTGGATCTTAATGAAAGCTGGACGGTAGCAAAGGAAAACATTCTGTACAAATGCGGCTGGAGCCCGCTGGAAGGGATGGATTTCCATTCTAAGATCACCCATACTTTTGTTAACGGACACCTGGCGTACGAAAACGGAACGGTCAGCGAAGACAAATCCGGGGAGCGGTTGCTTTTTGAAGCTTAGAAATAAAAAAAGCCTTTTCATTTTTGAGAAGGCTTTTTCTTAATTTTTATTCAACGCGAATTAGGTTATATTTGATTTTAGTTATTTGCCAAAAAATACATTAAAGTAGGATCCCGATAAGATTAATACAAAGTCTTTCTCTGTTCAGGTGATAAATAACCTTTTGATAATCAATAATTTAATTGTGATATCGGTACAGGGAACTTCCGGCATCCGGCTTTCTTCGTCCCCTCCCGGTTTCTAATTCTGGTTCATGTTATTTACAACCGGTTAATCAATGGTAATCGTTCCGATGGCTTTTTCCAGTGAAGTTTCCATAATTCCCGGAATGGCTAAGCCTTCTGCGCGGAAAACACTGACGTCTGAAATTCCGTAGAATCCAAAGATGTGTCTGATATAAGGAACATTCGAATCAAATACCTGATAAGGCCCTGTTGAATAAATATTGCCGGAAGTAAAAGCGATGTATAACTTTTTATCATCATCCAGTAAGCCTTTCGGTCCGTCTTCGCTGTATTTAAAAGTATATCCTGCCCGGGAAGTAAAATCAAAATAAGCTTTCAGACTGGTCGGCACCGAAAAATTATACATCGGGGAGTCGATCACGATCATGTGGGCCTCTTTCAGTTCGGCGATCAGTTCTTCCGAATACCGGTTGATTAACTGCTGTTCCGGAGAGTGATCCTGTGGCGGCGTGAAAAAAGTACTGATATGGACTTCTCCCAGTACCGGAACGGCATTTTTCGTAAGATCACGTTCTTTTACAACGGCATCCGGATACTTTTCCAGGATTTTTTCTATAACGGCTTTCCCTAATTTTCTGCTTGCGGATATTTCGCCTCTTGGGCTTGAAATAATATGAAGGATATTTTTCATGAATTTTTATTTAAAATTTCTTTAGCAAAATTAGTTACATTTGCTTATCGAAAGTTAGTAGTAAACAAAAGGTTAGCAATAACCTTCAGGTTAGTTAAAATTAAATTTTATGGAAAATAGAATGGTTCCTGAGGAGCGTATGACGGCGCAGGCATGTTCGGGGCATCTGGCCTCCGTTGAAGATGCCATCTATGTAATCGGTGGAAAATGGAAGCTGAAAATTATTATCGTTTTACAGGAAAGCGGGAATATCCGGTTCAATGAACTGCAGAGAAAGGTTGAGGGAATTTCGGCCAGGGTACTCTCCAACGAATTAAAAGACCTGGAGCTGAACGGCTTTGTAAAAAGGGTCGTGCATGCGGAACAAACGCCCGTTGTTGTAGAATATGTTTCCACGGATTACAGCCGTACCCTGAAACCGGTAATCGGTGCCCTTGCCGAATGGGGAAAGACGCACAAGATAAAAATAAAAGAAGAAATGTCCTGATTCATAAAAGTCTTACATCTCGGGTTCATATAAACCGGTTTCCAAAGACTTTGTAGATCACGGATGCTGATGAATATTCTGTCTATTCTGAACCGTTTCTTAAATCAAAACATAGCTATTCCTTATTTTCATCCGGAACGAATATACAGGATGGCCTGATGCATGTATTAAAGCAATATGAAATAAGCGCAGACCTCCAATCGGTCTCTCTGTGAAAAATAAAGCAGCGGTTACTTTTTCGCTTTGGATCCCATATAAAAACTCAGCTTTCCGCCATTCATAATCTCCGGATGCTTCAGGGTAAAGTTTTTAATCTCCTTTCCGTTTAACAGGATTTTTTGCACATATATATTCTTCTGGCTTTGGTTAAAAGCTTCAATGTCAAAAGTTTTTCCGTTTTCCAGATGCAATACGGCTCCGTCTACTGACGGGCTGCCAATGGCGTATTCATCAGAGCCCGGAGCCACCGGATAAAAACCTAAGGAGCTCAGGATGTACCAGGCACTCATCTGTCCGGTATCATCGTTCCCGCCCAGCCCGTCCGGGGTCGGTTTATACTGCATTTCCAGGATACGTCTTACCTGCGCCTGGGTTTTCCAGGGTTGTCCCGCCCAATTGTAAAGGTAGGCCACGTGGTGGGCCGGCTCGTTTCCGTGGACGTAGCCACCGATGATTCCCTCGCGGGTAATATCCTCCGTATCAGCAAAAAATTCGTCCGGCAGGTGCATGGTAAACAGTTCATCCAGTTTGGAAGCGAACTTTTTCTTTCCGCCCATCATGCGGATCAGCTCATCGGGATTCTGAGGGACAAAGAAACTGTAATTCCAGGAATTCCCTTCAATAAACCCTTGCCCGTGTGTACTCAGGGCATTAAAGTCTTTTTTAAAGCTCCCGTCTGCCAGCCGGGGACGCATAAATCCGGTGGTATTGTCGAAATTGTTTTTCCAGTTTTCGGAGCGTTTGATAAATGTATTGTAAATCTCTGTTTCTCCCAGATGTCTGGCCAGTTGGGCAATGGCCCAGTCGTCATAGGCATATTCCAGTGTGTTGGAAACGGAAGTTCCGTTTTTCTCGGCAGGGATATAGCCGAGGTCAATATATTGCCCGATGCCTTCGTAGTTTCTCTTATTGGCGGTTTCCACGCAGGCTTTCAAAGCTTCTTTGGCGTCGCCTTTATAATTTCCTTTAATAATCGCATCGGCCACTACACTGACGCTGTGATAACCGCTCATGCACCAGTTATCATTGGCGTAATGCGACCAGATCGGCAGCATTTTCATGGAGAACTGGCTGTAGTGCATCATCATCGATTTCACCATATCGCCATTCCGTTTGGGCTGAATGATGTTAAAAAAAGGGTGAAGCGCCCGGTAAGTATCCCAGATGGAAAACGTGGTATAGTTGGTAAAACCTTCCGCCTGATGGATGTTTTGGTCCAAACCTTTATACGCTCCGTTCACATCAGTATAAACGGTAGGATTAATGAACGTATGGTACATAGCCGTATAAAAATTTGTTTTTTCCGCCTCTGAACCTTTAATGACGATTTTATTCAGTTCCCGGTTCCAGCGGTCCTGGGTTTGCGCTTTTACCTGGTCAAACGAAAGGTTTCCGGTTTCCGCTTCAAGATTTTCCAGGGCATTGGCCTGGCTCACCGGTGAGATGGCAAGCTTTACTTCGATGGCTTCGTTTTCATCCGTATTGAAATCAAAATACATTTTCAGGTTTTTTCCAGCGATTTCCGGGAAATTCCGGGTCTGGTCGAATTTTCTCCAGAATCCGTTGTACACCTGCTTTCCATCGTAATTCTTCTGGCCGTATGATTCAAAAGGCTTTGAGAATTTCATGGCGAAATAAACGGTTCTTGTCCTGGCCCAGCCATTGGTCTGCCGGTAGCCGGTAACGGTTGTTCCGTTTTCCACGCGCACATAAGTCCATACATTTTTGCCGTCGTAATTGTAAATTCCGGCCATCAGGTCCAGAATAAGATGGGCCTGGTCGGATTTCGGAAATGTATACCGGTGTACGCCGACCCTTGTTGTGGCGGTAAGTTCTGCGAGAATATCGTGATCGTCTAATCTCACTTTATAATACCCGGCCTCTGCGGTTTCGTTCTGATGTGAAAACCGGCTCCGGTAGCCGGTTTCAGGATGGGAAACCGTGCCTGGATTCAGCTGCAGCTTTCCTACAGTCGGCATGATCAGGAAATCCCCGAGGTCGGAATGGCCGGTCCCGCTGAAATGCGTAGAACTGAAACCCACAATGGTTGGATCTTCATACCGGTATCCGGCGCAGTATTTATACACTTCGCCATTGTATTTGCCATTCAGTTCATAGGCAATGGTATCGGTTTCGGGACTCAGCTGTACGGCTCCGAACGGTGCGGTGGCTCCGGGATAGGTGTGGCCCATTTTTTCTGTTCCGATAAGCGGGTTAACATACCGGTAAAGTTTTTCAAAATCCTGGGCTTTCAGATAAAAACCGGAAAATAAAAGAAGGATAAAAACAGCAGTCCCTGACCTTTTCATAAAACAACAATTTTGTGAAGGGTAAATTTATAAAAATTAAAAGATAATGGTTTATTGTTTTGTTATTTAAAATTTAAGAAGAATTGGCTGGAAGAGGGATGCCGGAAGTTTTGCCGGTCCGTATCTGAGCCGATAGGACTGGCTGTCAAATGATATTTTCTGTTGCCAAAATATAATTAAACTGAATCTTTTTTTATTCCATTTGAAAGCGCGTTCTTGTTTATATCGTTGCTCAAATAGCTTTGAATCCTATGAGAAGGACGAATCGCTTATTCATTCGGCTGGCAACAGGATTTTTGATGAGTCTTAATTTTATTTAATTCAAAAATAAAAATGAGACTGATTCAGCTGGGATTTTAAATATCACTCATCTTGCCGGAATAAATAGACGGTTTATGCTTCTGACAGGATTTTATCCTATCCTATACTAAGCCGTCCTTTCAGGACTTTAAAATAAGAATTTTTCTTATAAAGCGTAACCTATTCAGTTTGATAATCAGGATCTTTGATCCTATTTCTGACAAGAGAAACTTCCGGCATCCGGCTTCCCTCTTCCAGCCTTTATTTAAAGTCTGTACCTCGAATTCAAATTAAATTAACATGAATTCGGTTGTATTTGATTTATTTTTAGATGATTAACGAAATGAAAGATTGGAATTCGGTTTGCTGACAAAGTATATTTAAATAGATTTTCCATCGATATAGTTACCATCGATTTGATTTGACAATTAATCCCTTTGGAATTAATGTCGACCAGAGAAACTTCCAGGCATCCGGTTTCCTTTCCAGCCCGTTAATCCGGTTTTTCTTCAGGTTTACATTCGTTAAAGCAACTGTTTCTCAGAAAAGCGGAAGCCGATCCCGTGGAGGTTTTCAATCACGATGTTTTCTTCGCGGGCAAGCACTTTGCGCAGTCTTGAAATGAAGACATCCAGGCTACGGCCCATGAAATAATCATCATCACCCCAGATGGCTTTCAGGATATCCTGTCTTTTCAGGACCGTATTTTTGTTCCGGATAAAATAAAAAAGCAGCTCGGATTCCCTTTGGGTAAGGGTTATGGTGCCATGTGAATCCTGCAGTGTATAATTTTTAGGATCGAAATCAAATTTTCCGACCTTGTATTTTTGTGGGGAAGTATTTGTTTTTTTAGACCGCCGAAGGAACACTTCAATCTTCAGGATCAGTTCTTCAATGCTGAAAGGCTTCACCAGGTAATCGTCCGCACCGATTTTCAGGCCCCTGATCCGGTCTTCCTTTAAAGCTTTTGCGGAAATGAAAATGATGGGGATTTCAGAATTCCTGCTGCGGATCTGTTCCGCCAGTTCAAAGCCGTTCATCTCAGGCATCATGATGTCCAGCAGGCAGATGTCGAAGTCCTGTTGTCGGAAAGCTTCCAGGGCAGATTTCCCATCGGAGAAGCAGGAAATATCGTAATGGCTTTCCAGGCTGTCCTGAATCAGGAAAGCGATCGTCTGATCATCTTCGGCATATAGAATTTTAAATTTTTCCATGATATTTCAGGACTCTAAAAGGGAATAAACAGGGTGGTGGTAATACCTTTGCCGGTATTGTTTGCCACCGTAATTTTCCAGCCATGCTGCCCGACGACTTTTTTCACATAAAACAAACCCAGTCCGAAACCGGTAACTTCCTCACTTTTTGGAGTATGTACCCGGTAAAATTTATCAAAAATATGAGGCATGTCTTTAACAGGGATTCCCATTCCGTTGTCTTTAAACGTTAAAGATAAGCCTTTTTGTCCGGTATGGGAAGAAATAATGATTACCGGCTCTTTTTCGCAATACTTGATGGAATTGTCCAGGATATTGTAAATGATATTGGCAAAATGGAATTCGTCGGCAATCACCGAAAGGTTTTCGCCGATGTGGAGTTCCAGGGAAATATGTTCGTTTTTATACCTGACCGTTTCTGCAATCTCCCGGATGAATGGCAGCAGAACAATCCGCTGCGGTTTCAGCGATAATCCCGAAGCATCGTTTTTGGCAATATTCAGTATTTTTTCGATATGATGATTGAGCTTGTTGCCTTGGTCCGTAATAATGGAGGTGTAGGTCTTTAGCTTAGGATTTTCCTTTACTGCATCCTGCTTGGTCAGTGCCTCAGAAGCGAGAAGGATGGAAGAAAGGGGAGTCTTGAACTCATGGGTCATATTGTTGATGAAGTCCCGCTGCAGTTCCGAGAATTTTTTTTGCTGAATGATGGTGTAAATGGAGTATACGTATACCAGAAGGATAATGATCAGGGCGAAAGTAAGCACGTACCAGAATCTCAATGAACTGATGAGGTAAGCCGTTTTATCCGGAAAACGGATGGAAAAATAATACACCAGGTTTTTATGCTTCGGAAATTTAATCACTTTGTTATTGGACTCATCCTGGTCTTTTGAAATGTATTTTCCGTAAAGCATTTTATCGCTGTGGCAATTATAAACGGCGTATACATAATCGGTATTGATCTGGAATCTTGTAAATTCCGTTTTCAGGTAATGTTCCAGAACGTCGGGATGAAATTCATTATTGATATTCACCACATAATAATCGTTGGACATATTCTGTACCGGGCTTTCGGTAAAGGAGGTTTTTCCGCCGGACAGTTTTTCCACGACTTCCAGTAAAGCGACATTTACCTTCTGGTTGAATTTTTCGTCCTCAAGATTATAGGCCTGGCGTGTCCATAGCAGCTGGGCAATCAGAATGCCGATAATGGCCACAAAGCCGAGGGTGATGATAATATTGAGTTTCTTGATTTCCATTTACCGGACAATATTATCCAAAAATATTTATTAATTTTTTATCGTTAACAACTTATTAACAAATGTTTGAGAACGATTAACAGGTTCTATTCATTATTTCCGCTTACATTTGTTCTGTTAAATAAAAATATCGGTTAATCATTAAAAATTGTATATCATGAAAAATTTAAAAGTTACGGCGCTTCTTGCGGTTTTGGCATGTGCTCCTTTCTATGCTAACGTATTCCCTGCAGAAGGCACGCCTGTTGTAAAAGTATTGGCAGATGCCATCAAATGGAAATCAGAATCTATTGAAGTAGGAAATATCCCGCAGGGAAAACCGAAACTGATCAAATTTGAATTTACCAACACTTCAAATAAGCCGATCATCATTGAAAACGTTGCTCCTTCATGCGGATGTACAACGGCCAACTATACAAAAACACCGATCCTTCCCGGAAAAGTAGGATTTGTGGAAGCAAGCTATAATGCGGCCAATGCAGGACCGTTCATGAAAACGGTAAACGTTACCACAAGTGACAGCAAAACCCCTAAAACCCTTTCTTTTAAAGGAACGGTAGTAGCTTCTTAATTAATTTTAATCTTGTTATAAAAACAGCCTGACCATTTCGGTCAGGCTGTTTTTATTTTAATGATAACGTGAATTCAACTTATATTCAAATGTTTAATTCAAAAGCAAAATTAAAGCGATTTTATTCGGGATTTTAGATGTAATTCTCTTTAATTGAATGATAAATGTTTCGTCTGATCATTAAGACCTCTGACGTATTTTTGGCAAAAGAAACTTCCCGCATCCGGCATCTCTCTTCCAGCCTTTTGTCTGAATTCTACTTCGAGTTTACGTTAATTATAGGATTTAATTTGAATCAGTAATGCGAAACCACCACTTTTTTACTGATTTCCTCCGCATCTATCGTCAGTTTCAGAATATAAGTTCCCTGCGGTACGGATGAAACGTTGATTTCAATACGGCCGGAAACCGGTTTTTCCGTATGCTGAAGGATCATTCTTCCGCTCATATCCAGCAGCTGGTATTTTATTTCCGTATTTTTCCTGTTTTCCACATCTGCATAAATATACTGGCTTGCAGGTACCGGATAGACTTTAATTCCCTTTTCCGAAACTATATTGGAAGTGCCTAAAGTGGATGCACAGACCGTTCCGGCCTTTTGCGCATTGGAGATCACGTCTACTTTCTGGTTTCCGGTTACGTAATAATCCAGCTCGGAAGTCACCATCAGGCTCGTACCTGCACCCAGCCAGTCCTGCAGCAGGGACGCAAAAATCTGGCGGTAATCGTATCGCCGCTGGTTCTGGTTGTAATAAAAGCTGGTCTGGTTCGTAAATACCGGATGATCCCCTAAGATTCCCGCCGCCGCTGCATTTCCGATCACAAAGAACGGTGCTAGGTCACCATGGTCGGTTCCTGTGCTTCCGTTTTCACGGACCTGCCGTCCGAATTCGCTGAAGGTAACGGTCATGATCTTATTGGCAATGCCCAGTTGCTGGATATCTGCCTGGAATGCGGCTACCGAATTGGCAATATCCCCCAGAAGATTGGCATGGGCTCCCAGATGGGTGCTTCCGGCCTGTACCTGGTTCACGTGCGTATCGAATCCGCTCAGGTTAACCTGGAAGATCTTCGTCTTGCTGCCTCCTTTGATCATCCGGGCTACAGTCTTCAGCTGCTTGCCCAGCGAAGAATTGGGATAGGTAGTGGCAGAGTTGTTTCCCGCATTAAAAACCTGCATGACGCGGTTGTAATAAGCATCCATACTTGAAGCGACCCCTTTGATATAGCTTAAAAGATCATTATACTCGGAATTCATCAGGTTTAAATTGCTGAAAACACTGGATTGGAATCCCGTCATGTTATACTCGATATTTTTTTCCGTCGTATGCTCGTAAAACAGGCACGGATTGAGGTTTCCCATTTGTATGGCCAGAGGATCCGGGTTAAGGGTAGTCGGGTTTCCGGCCAATCCCGGATGCAAAGCTCCCAGGTAGCGTCCGAAAATACCGTCCAGTAAATCTGCGCTTGTAGAGCCGTCTTTTCCTGAAAACATTAAATTTTCCGAACGGAAATGCGAGTAGTTCGGATTCGGATAACCCACACCGTTCATCAGCAGCAGCTTCCCGGAATCATACAGGTTCTTAAATCCGGTCATTGCAGGATTCAGGCCGACAAGCTTTCCGGAGGCGACGGTACTGTCCAGCGGGATATAGCTTCCGGTTCCCGAACTGTTGATCCTGATGTTCGGGCGCAGCGCAGCATAAGTGCTGTATTGGCTTACGGGGATTACCGTATTAAGCCCGTCGTTGGCACCGGCCAGCCTGAGGATCACCAAGGCACGGTCATTCACCGCATCGCAGCTGAGCTGAAAATCCAAAAACTGATTCATAAACCGGGACGGCATTCCATTGAGGTAGAAAGGAGCGCCCACCCCTGCCATAGAAACTAATTTTAAAAAGTCTTTTCTGTTCATGATCTTAGAGTATTTGGAATTCAGGAGATTTAATGATGGCTTTTACCAGCCGGTCGATCGGGATTTTTACACTGGTCGCATTTCCGGAACTGACATAGGTGTTCCATTCATTCAGCCAGTTAACCGGGCTTAAATTATTAAGGAAAATGGTTTTGAATTCATCATAACGGGTGCCGTCCGGAACTTCTACAAACATCATCTGGAGAAATTCCGTTACTAAGGTGTCCGCATTTCCCGGGTTTGAAAAATAACCGCTGTCTTTTACGAATGCGGCATTGTTCAGCTTAAAAGTAAATCCGTTATAGGTAAGTCCGTTGATAAAGAAATCAATGGTGTTGTTGTACCGGATTCTGAGCGAGGACGTCGTGATCCAGTTTTTATCATAATTCGGGCTGCTGGAATAGGCGGCATATCCGTTCACCGACTGCGGGCTGAATACCGGCATTCCCATATTGGAAGAATAATTGGCTACAACCCCCATCAGGCTGTGGATGGCCGACGGATTGGTGGTATAAGAAGGTAGTGGCAGGTTAAGCAGGGAAAATAAATGGAGATAAAGTTCTACAGGATTTCTTACGATATTGCCAATGGTCTGGTCTCCGGTAATGCTGTCTTCTTCATCATAAAAATGCCTGCTTTTGAGAAGGGTCATCAGTGCGGGAAGGATGTTGTAGTTATCGGCCTTCAGCGAAGCGGCCAGAGGGGTAACGATGTCATTTTCTATATCGGAGGTAATCTGCCTTCCCACAAAATAGCGGTACATTCTCCTGCAGTAGGCCTTTGCCGTTTCATCCTGATTGAAAATCATTGTGACAAAGTTCTGAAGCTCTGTTTTGATGGTGGCTTCCGTAGTTCCTCCGGTAATCGACTGGCTACTGAAAGCGGAAGAAAATGTTTTGGTGCCGGTATCATGTTTATTGACTTTCACTTCACCGATAGGAATATTGGTCACCGGATCAAGGGAAGTAAGCCTTGCCGTTTTATCGAGGTGGATGGATGAAGTCAGGGAAAAGCCGGTAAATACCCGCGCTGCCTGCTGGACATCGGTTTCCGTGTAATTGGTGTAATTTCCCGCAGCGATCTGAGGGCCTTTTAAGATGGTGAAAAGTTCAAGGAGTTCGCGGGCGTAATTCTGATTGGGACTGGTATTCTGGTTCAGGTTATTGTTTAAAAACATCAGCATTCTCGCATTTTGGGTGACCCGTATCGCGAGGTCTTTCAGGCTTCCGCCGGCATGGAATCTCAGGAGCTCCCGGTAATCGAAATTGGTCCAGAACGAAGCACCGTCATCGGTTACAAAAAGGATGTGGAGGAAATAAACGATTTTGTGCTGTGCCGAAGGATCTTTCAGGGCACTGTGCAGCCACCAGTAAAGATCGTACTTCACGCTGTTGACGGTACTCTGGCTGTCGGTAATGGTTGGATTCGCTGCTGTGGGAACAATAGTCTCCCCGATATTGTTAAGCGGAGAAAGCGGAACCGGATTGTTGAAGGTAAACAGTTCCGTCAGGGCCTGCTGCGGAGTCTTGGTGGCAAAATCCAGTATTTTTGCCTTGGTAATGTTGTAGGTGGTGCGTCTGAGGAGATGGTAGGCATTCGAAAATCCCAGGACATTGGTTTTGGGAGCAAGACTTGGCATGTGGGTTTGTATTTTTTACAAAATTAAATTTTTTATATTAATAATTTATTTATTATATAAAATAAATGTGATTTTAATATTGATATTTTTAAATCGTTATCGATTTGTTTGAAATGCTGTTGGGTACCATTTGTATATTCTGCATAGTTTTTTAAGCAGAAGAAACGAATATTTATAGTAAATTTACGGAAGAACGCAAAGTAACAGAAGTAAGTTCATCTATATAAAATAACAATTCTATGAATCTTTATACACAACCGATGCTTCGCGAAGGAGCTTTAAAAGATAAAGTAGCCATCGTAACGGGAGGCGGGAGCGGCCTTGGGAAAGCCATGACTAAATATTTCCTTGAGCTGGGCGCAAGCGTAGTCATCACATCCAGAAATCTGGAAAAATTACAGGGAACAGCCAGAGAACTGGAAGAAGCAACCGGCGGTAAAGTGCTTTGTGTCGCCTGTGACGTAAGGAACTGGGATGAGGTGGAAGCCATGAAGGAAGCCACCCTGAAAGAATTCGGGAA
Organism: Chryseobacterium hagamense; assembly: GCF_007991455.1. Taxonomy (GTDB): domain Bacteria; phylum Bacteroidota; class Bacteroidia; order Flavobacteriales; family Weeksellaceae; genus Chryseobacterium; species Chryseobacterium hagamense. The sequence goes on from NZ_BJYJ01000002.1 coordinate 345,936, forward strand.
GATCGATATCCTGTTGAACAATGCGGCCGGAAATTTCATTTCCCCAACGGAGAGGCTTACCCATTCCGCCTTTGATGCGGTTCTGGATATCGTTCTGAAAGGAACAAAAAACTGTACCCTTTCCATCGGAAAACACTGGATCGATTCCAAAACGCCGGGGACGGTTCTGAATATCGTAACTACCTATTCCTGGACGGGGTCTGCCTATGTAGTCCCGTCGGCCTGTGCAAAAGCCGGAGTTTTGGCCATGACCAGATCCCTTGCGGTGGAGTGGGCCAAGTACGGCATCCGTTTCAATGCCATTGCGCCGGGACCTTTTCCGACAAAAGGTGCGTGGGACAGGCTTTTGCCGGGAGACCTACAGGAAAAATTCGATATGCGGAAAAAAGTACCGCTGAGAAGGGTAGGCGAACATCAGGAACTAGCCAACCTGGCTGCTTATCTGGTGTCCGACTATTCAGCCTACATGAACGGGGAAGTGGTAACCATCGACGGCGGCGAATGGCTGCAGGGTGCCGGTGAATTCAACATGCTGGAAGATATTCCCCAGGAAATGTGGGATGCGCTGGAAACAATGATTAAAGCAAAAAAATCGAATTGATTTAATTTTAACGTGAACTCGAAGAAACAGGCAGGAAGAGGGAAGCGTGGTGCCGGGAGTTTCTCTTGTCGAAAACAGGGAAAAAGGTTTTGATTATCAAACTGAATATTTTGTCGCTCTGTCACCTATTTCCAGTTTAATCCTGACTCAATAGGCTAAAGGCTATTTTTGATTAACTGAATATCATTTTCATTTTTCGTGATTTTAAAGTCCCGAAGGGACGGTTTAGCACAGGATAGGATGAAATTCTATCAGAAAAGTTAACAGTTTTTGTTCTGCCAAGAATATAAGTTAGATACGGCCGAATTCACGTAAATAGAAGGTAAACCTTTATCAAATACAATTAAAAGTAGGTTCTCTATGGGGAATCTACTTTTTTATTTGGGGGATTCTACGGTTCCGATTCAGGGAGTTCACTGAGTGGGTTCACGCCAAAGCGAAAATTAGCAAAGTAAATGCGAAAATATTACCGGAATAATTCAAGTTGAGTCGTGAAGACAGATTTTAAAATAACTGAGATACAATGCAAATATACTTCTATACAATAATCTTCGCTCACCGAATTGAATAATAAGATCTTTATTTTCAATGAGCAATTTAATCATCAAATAAAGCTTTCATATTATCCAGTTCTGCATCTTATTTTTTCATATTGAGTATATAAAAAAAATATTATAACTTTCTACTTATTAATGTGTTTTGTAATTAATAATTATAATCACCTTTTATGTGTTAAAATAATAATTGTAGTGTTTATTTGTGTTGATTGCTATGTTTTTATATGAGAGTGTTTTATGTTTTTTTTAAAATAATGGTGGGAATTATTTTTTAAATATCATAATAAAAATTTATTATCAAATTTTTAATTTACTTTTTGGTGATATATCTATAACTCCCACCAATAAAGGGATTAAGAAGATGTTTTTTTTAAATCTTTTTTTAGTGAAATATTTTTATACATTTGTCTTGCAATTGAGGATAAAACTTAATTGTAAAAATAAAATAATTATTAAAACAAAATTTATTCATGAAAAAGTTAAAAGGTTTGAAGAATAATTTTTCTTCACTAGAAAACAAAAAACTAAAAAATCTTAATTTAATTCAAGGTGGTAAATTACCAGGTACAAGTACAAGATCTGCTGCATCTGGTGCACAAGGAGCTACAGATGTAGATTATTATAGCGATGATTCTTCAGGTAATTGGACTTATGTCGGTAGAGAGATATATACTATTGGGGGATAATAAGAGCCTGTTTAAAATTTTAATTCATCAAACTTTCCGTCATTTCTCTTAATTTTCTGAATTAAATAAACTTTGTTTATTCTTCACTTTAATACGATGATTTCAATTGACTTAATTGAATATTGCCGGGCAACCGACATATTGATTTTTTAAGCTAAAATGCCTTAAATTCTTAATGTTAAAATATAAAAGGTAAATTTAAACAGGCTCTAAATGGAAATATCAGGAATTGTCCTTCAATGTGCCAAAGTTTTGGAAACATAGAAAATACAACACTTGAGGAAGCTTTAAGTAAAAAAGATTTTAAGAAATATTGGAATATAACCAAGGATGATATTGAAATCTGCAAAGATTGTGAATTTAGATATATATGTACAGACTGTAGAGCTTTTACCGAAGCTGCTCTGAGAAGTGATCAGGGATTAGATATTTCTAAGCCATTGAAATGCGGATATAATCCCTATACAAATGAATGGAAAGAGTGGAGTACAAATCCTTTAAAGAAAAAGGCAATTCAATATTATAACCTATAAATATTGCTTTTAAACAGCTTATCCATTTTACTTCAATATAATGTTAGAGCACAACCAATAATACATACGGTACTTTCGGTTTGACTGCGTGGTCAAGCTGCAAATGGCTACCGGGAAAGCCTATATCCTGAAACCTAACGATTCGTATCTTTTGTCTAGTCCTAAGTTTAGCCTTAATTATGTCTTCGAATCCAATGTTTCGCAACAGTTTGACATATGGGTCGAAGATAGTTTTGTAGGAATAGAAAATCAGCTTCCAGTTCAATTCAATTGAAGACAAATAGACATCATTATTCGGTAGAAGAACTGTTGATAGAAGGTTTTTTATCAAAGAAGGAATAAGCTGCTAAAGCGGAGAGAATATTGAGAACAAAATTGTCAAAACTTCTGTGGCGGGTATGCTCGATCTGACAAATATTCTTAAGCTCATCGTTTACAGATTCTATTAACGCCCTTTTTCTAAGCATAATTTTGTCATGAAGAAGCATTAAACAATTTTTCATATTCTTTTTTATTTTAGTGATCAAATGAACCCCATCTATAAAAAGCTGTTCGAATAAATCTTCTCCGATATACCCCTTATCACCGAAAAGCTTTCCAAAAATCCGTTTGTGCAGCTCCATACTCTTCAGGGGTTCCCTGTCGTCTACATTGCCTGTTGTCAGAATGAAATCCAGCATCTCGCCCCTGTCATTGATAATCAAATGGAGCTTAAAACCATAAAACCAACCCAAAGAACATTGCCCCTTCTGAGCGATATTTTTAAAGGTTTTATGCTGCTTTTCTCTTTTGATGTGACAGGCTCTGATCGGCGTGGAATCGATAAAAGAGATGTCTGTACATTTTCCCAGGCACATCATTTTTACAAAAACAGCCATCGGGACATTTACTTTCTTCTGAAGTTCTACAAACCGGTTGTAGGAAACCGTTACGGGGAATTCCTTCTTCATGTGTCTTTGCACGTAACCTTGATAAAAGTGTTTGAGGTTTTTGAAAGCACCGTAATGAAACAGGATCATAATAGTCATCACTTCGCTTTGAGACAGGGCTGATTTTCGGTTCCGGGTCTTCATTTTAGGATCTTTCAGGGCATAATCTTTCAGAGCGCTGTTAAATTCTTTAAAAAACTCGTCGACAATGAAATAAATAATTGTAATTTTCTCATTATAAATAGCGGAAAATTTAGTTAAATATCTGAATTTCAATATATTAATATACTAATTTTTCTGCTTTTTTTAGCATAAATTTATTTATTCTTATTCGAACTCACTTTAAGTTAGATACGGCCGAATTCACGCAAATAGAAGCTAAACAAAGAAGCCCGCCTGAAAATTGCCAAAGTGCTTTCCGATTCGGGAAAAGGGACAACCAGCTGTGTTATCGATGCGATCGACTAGGCCATTACCAAAAAATTCAGGATCCTTTCCCTCTCTCTCGCCTCCGCTGTAAAACTGAATGAGATCCCTTCGCCGCTCTTTGAAACGGTGGGAGCCAGGGCACTGGAAAACAACTGCATCATTGTGGCCGCAGCAGGAAACGACAGCAGCAGGCCTTCGCTTCCGAAGCCGGTTTCCACGCCGGCCAACTCGGTATCAATTATGGCAGTGGGAGCTATTGACAGCCAGATGAAAATCGCCCGGTTTTCGAATGCCGGACTGAATCCCGTTACCGGCGGCAATGTGAATCTCTGCGCGCCGGGAGTAGACGTCATCAGTTTGTATCCTAAAAATTCCAAGAACAAAAGCGGAAACTATTATGCCATGAGCGGGACCAGTATGGCAACGCCGCATGTGGCGGGAATGCTGGCATTGTACATGGAAAAGTTTCCGGAAAAAGCGGCGGGGGAAATCTGGGAATGGGCGGAATCGAAGGCAAGGCCGATCGAAAGGTTGAAATACAGGACATCGGAAACGGATTAATACAGGCATAGCATGATGAAAACCTATTTGGCCGTTCTCAGGACAAATGCTGATCTCAGGAAACTGGAGCAGGAACTGAAAAAGAAAAAGATCATACTGTCCGCCTATTATAAAACGGTAGGTATCGTAAAACTGGAAAGTGGACAGGCTGTTTCGGCGGAAGTTTTCCCCGGATATTTTCTTCAGGTGAAGAAAGGCTTAAATAATTTGATAATTTAAAGTTTACGGAAGACTTTTCTGTACAGGGAAGTCTTATTTTTGTTTACTTTGCTAAAATTAAAAATAAATTATGAACTTTAAAATTCCAGTCCTTTGTTCTGCGCTTGCCGTCCTGTGTTTTTCACAGCCGGTATTGGCCCAGGAAGCCCCGAAATACGATTATGTAGAAGCATTCAAGCCGTTTTTCTACACCCAGACCGGTACACCGACAAGATCGGCCAGCGGCCAGCCCGGATATGCCTACTGGCAGAATTCGGCCAGCTACAATTTGAATGTAAGCCTTAATGAAGCCAAAGATGAGATTACCGGAACCGCTGAAATTACCTATACCAATAACAGTACGGATAAATTAGGTTTCCTTTGGCTGCAGCTGGATCAGAATTTATTTGCAAAAGACTCAAGAGGAAACGCTGTGGTGCCGATGTCGGGAAGCCGTAACGGAGCGCATGGTGAGGAATTTGACGGCGGCTATAAAATAAAATCCGTAAAGCTGGATGGTAAAGAGGTAAAATACACCATTACCGATACCCGGATGCAGATCGACCTTCCTGCCGGCCTGAAAGCACAGGGCGGAGTGGCTAAAATTAAAATAGAATATACTTTTCTTTCCCCGAAATACGGTTCCGACCGGATGGGCATTGAAGATACGAAGAACGGGAAAATATATACCATGGCCCAGTGGTATCCGAGAATGTGCATCTATGATGATGTGCTGGGCTGGAATACCATGCCTTATCTGGGAGCGTCTGAATTCTATCTGGAATATGGCGATATTACTGCGAATATTACGGTTCCGGCCAATCATTATGTTGTAGCATCCGGTGAGCTGATGAATCCGAAAGAGGTGTATTCCAAAGAAGAAAACAACCGTTGGGAACAGGCTAAAAACAGTGATAAAACCGTGATGATCCGCCCGGAATCCGAGATCGGAAAAGGCCAGCAGAACGGCGGTACAAAAACCTGGAAATTTAAGATTACCCAGGCCCGGGATTTTGCGTGGGCCTCTTCACCGGCATTTGTTCTTGATGCTGCAAAAATCAATCTTCCGGAAGGTAAAAAGTCAATGGCTATTTCTGCATATCCTGTTGAAAGTGCCGGGCAGGCTGCCTGGGGAAGATCTACCGAATACACGAAAGCGGCTATTGAGCATTACTCGGCAAAATGGTATCCGTATACTTATCCTGCAGCGACCAATGTAGCCGGAAACGAAGGCGGAATGGAATATCCGGGAATTGTTTTCTGCCACATGAACTCCAAGGGCGGCGAGCTTTGGGGCGTTACCGACCACGAATTCGGACACAACTGGTTCCCGATGATCGTCGGTTCCAACGAAAGGCTTTTTGCGTGGATGGATGAAGGGTTCAATACATTCATCAACGAACTTTCCACGGAAGCTTTCAATAAAGGAGAGTACTTTGAAAAGAAAAATGTAGCGCAGATGGGGGCTTTCCTGATGAATGATAATTTCGAGCCGATCATGGTAGGGCCGGACAATATGAAGGAAAACAGCATCGGTATCCTGGCTTATTACAAGCCGGGGCTTGGCCTGGGCATATTAAGAGAGTCTGTTTTAGGACCTGAAAAATTCGATAAGGCGTTCAGAACGTATATAGACCGGTGGGCATTCAAGCATCCGACGCCGTGGGATTTCTTCCATACCATGGAGAATGTATCCGGTGAAGAGCTGAACTGGTTCTGGAGAGGATGGTTCATCAACAAATGGAAGATCGACCAGGGCGTAAAAGACGTAAAATACGTAAACGGTGATTTCAAAAACGGAGCTCAGGTTACTATTGAAAATATCGGTCAGTTGCCGATGCCGACTACCGTACAGGTGAAATTCAAGGATGGAACCGAAAAAATGGTAAAGCTTCCGATCGAGGTCTGGAAAAGAAATAAGGAATGGACCTTCAAGCTGGATTCCAATAAAGAAATCGAGCAGGTAAAACTGGATCCGAATGCTCAGATTCCTGATGTAAACAGCCAGAATAATCTGTGGACTTCCGCTCAGGCCAAACCGATGGAAAAGATCAGCCTCAGAGATTTCACCGGCGTGTATGGCAGCAAGGATCTTCCATTGAAAATCACATTTACGGAGAAAGACAATAAATTGTACGCCCAGGCTACCGGTCAGCAGGCATTTCCTTTGGAGTACACCGGAAGCAATACCTTTACTTTTGAAATGGCGCAGATCACAATGACTTTCAGCCAGGATAAGAAATCCATCACGTTCAACCAGGGTGGAAAAGAATTCAAGTTTACAAAAGAATAAGTTTGGATTACCAATACGGTTGTGCCCATGGCTGGCATGATATAAAATGATAAGGCTGTCTGAAAAGGCAGCTTTTTTAGTTTAAAACCTCACGGCTTTCAGGATCTGTAAGTTCCGAACGGCCTTTCTTTTCTATGAACGAAATATAACAGGAAAGTTCAGGGTTTATAGTCCCGCTTTGAGACAGAATTTTTATTTTTGCCTGATTCAAAGTAAAAATAATGAAGTTAAAATTTTCAATTGTATTTCTATTGGCTTTCGCATTCGGTTTTGCGCAGGATCTTAAGGTAATGAGCTTCAACATCAGGCTGAATGTGGATTCGGACAAAGAAAATTCATGGACCAACCGGAAAGGGGATGTAGCGGATCTGCTGACGTATTATCATCCGGATTACTTTGGGGTTCAGGAAGCATTGCCGGAACAGATGAAGGATATTAAAACCGGCCTGAAGAATTACGACTATATAGGAGTAGGAAGGGATGACGGAAAAGAAAAAGGTGAATTCTCTGCTATTTTTTATGATACCAACAGGCTACAGGTGATCAATTCCGGGACCTTCTGGCTTTCCGAAACACCGGAAAAACCTTCAAAAGGATGGGATGCCGCTTTGAACAGGATCTGTACCTACGCGGTTTTTAAAGATAAAAAATCAAAGAAGGAATTTATGGCCCTGAATCTTCATTTCGACCATGTCGGAAATGTGGCCAGGGTAAAATCTTCAGAACTGATTTTAAAGAAAATCAAAGAAATCAATCCCAAAAACTTACCGGTAACGGTGAGCGGTGATTTCAACCTGACGGAAGATTCGGAACCGATTAAAATCATGTCGAAAAACCTACAGGATTCTTTCTATCATTCGGAGACGAAGCATTACGGGCCGAAGGGGACTTTCACCGGATTTAATGTGAATGAGGTTCCGGAAGAAAGGATCGATTACATTTTTGTAAAAGGCTTTAGGATCAGATCCCACCGCCATATCAACGACCGGAGAGAGAATCTGTTGTATCCTTCGGACCATTTTCCGGTATTGGCGGAACTGCAGTTTACGAAATAACCCGGCTTAAATAAAAATCCAGATTTCAATATCAAATACAAAGCGCCTGTCAAAATGCGCTTTTTTTTATTCCCGAAAATTGAGTACTGTAAAAATTCGTAGCTTGATCCTGTGGAATGGCAGATGATACTTATCCATAACAAACAAATGTTGTAGACCTGTTTGTGGAAAACTTATTTTAAATTTAATTTTTTTAATTATTTGATTTTTAGATATTTAATTATGGATGTTTTCATCCGAATAAATCGATTGAAAGTTATCCACACACTTATTCCCCGAGTTATCCACAAAGTTATCCACAATGTACCGGCGTGAAATTCCAAAATGGAGTATTATAAAGACGGTCTTTTTTCGTGGGATAAAAATTTGCAGGGACCGTGAGTCCCGTATTGCTGTTTTTTGTATTTTTATGTTGAATTAAATACCTACAGAATTTTAATGAAGAGAATTATTTTGGGCGTTGTGCTTTTGGCTTCATGGCAGCTTTCCGCGCAGGAACTGTATATGCCGAGAAATATTAAAAAAGCCTACGAAAACGGGACCCGTGACCGGTCGGGCGTTCCGGGAAAAAACTATTGGCAGAATAAGGGGATGTATAATGTAGAGGTAAAAGTAGATGCCAATTCGAAAATCGTTTCGGGAAAAGAAACAATTGTTTATACCAATAACAGTCCGAATGCCCTTAACGACCTGGCCATACGGTTCGTTAATAATCTCCATAAGCCCCAGGCTCCGAGATCAGGAGTGGTTTCCAAAGATTTCCTCTCTTCAGGATTGCATATCAAATCCTTTGTTGTGAACGGTGAAAAATACATGGTGAACAGCGACGATTGGGGAACGGTAGAAAAAGTAAAACTGAATACGGCTTTAAAATCCAAAGCCAAAGCGGAGGTGAAGATAGAATGGGAATATCCTCTGTCTGTACAGAGCGGCCGGGAAGGGCAGATTGATCCTGAAACATTTTATGTCGCTTATTCGTTCCCGAGAATTTCGGTGTACGACGATTACAACGGCTGGGATATGCTTCCGCACTCCGACCGGCAGGAATTTTATAATGATTTCAATGATTACAGCTTTGCGATTACCGCTCCGAAGAATTATGTAGTCTGGGCAACCGGCGATTTCCTGAATCCCGAGGCCGTGCTTCAGCCGGAATACCTGAAACGTTACAAATCTTCTCTGAAAAGCGATAAAGTCATCCGGATTGCCGACGAGCACGAAATGAAATCCGGAAAAGTTACCAGACCGAACAAATGGAATGTATGGAAATTCAAAGCCAGCCACATTACCGATTTCTGTTTTGCCTTAAGCAACCATTACGTCTGGGATGGGGCCAGTGTGCAGCTGAAAACGAAAAGGGCGAGCGTTCAGGCAGGATATAAAAACGGGGCTAAAGATTTTGAGCATTATGTGGAATGGATGCGCTATAACCTTGACTGGTTTTCAAAAAACTGGCCGGGCGTGGAATATCCGTACAATGCAATGACGGCAATTCAGGGGTATGCCGATATGGAATACCCGATGATGATCAATGATACCAGTATTCCGGATGATTTCCAGGATGCCAGACTGACGGCAGACCACGAAATTGCGCATACCTATTTCCCTTTTTATATGGGAATCAACGAAACGCGTTATGCTTTTATGGATGAAGGATGGGCAACAACTTTGGAATATCTGATCGGAATTGATGAGAACGGCGAAGCAAAAGCCAAGGAATTTTATAAAAATTTCAGAGTAAAAAGATGGATCAATGATCCTTCTGCTGAGCAGGACCAACCGGTTATTACCATGAGTACCCAGGTAAGCGGTGCAGGTTACGGAAACAATTCGTATGTGAAAGCCTCCCTGTCTTATCTTGCGCTAAAAGATTACCTGGGCGACGACCTGTTTAAAAAAGCCCTGCATCATTATATGAACAACTGGAACGGGAAGCATCCCATTCCGTGGGATTATTTCAATTCGATGACTACCGGTTCCGGGAAAAATCTCAACTGGTTCTTCAACAACTGGTTTTATACCAACAACTATATCGACCTGAAGGTAACCAATGCGGCCCAGATGAATGATCTTCTGACGGTAAATATTGAAAATGCCGGCGGCTTTGCCATTCCTTTTGATGCGGAAATCAGGTATGAAGACGGAGCGGTAGAAAAGCTTCATTTCTCTCCTGCGGTCTGGGAAAAAGACCAGAAGCAGATGGTGCTCACCGTACCGGTTAAAAAGAAAGTGAAATCGGTGCAGCTGGACGGCGGTATTTTCATGGATTATACACCTGATGACAATCAGAAAACCTTATAGCAAATACAAACCCGGCTGTTCCTCATTGGAACAGCCGGGTTTTTTATAAAAATTAACTTGAAAAGCTTAGTAAAGTCTCAATCCGGATCTGGCTCCTGAAGAAGCAACCACCGATTGCATTCTTGATCTTTGTCCCGCAGAGAACATGAACATGGCCGCATCATCCACGTAATCCATGTAATTCATGAACATAACGGATCTCTGGGTGCCGCTGCAGGTATTGTAAAGCGGATAGCTAGGTTTTCCCGAATTGGCTCCGGTTTGGGTAGGCGTATCGGCTACCAGGTCGTTTCCGCAATTGGCATCTCCCCAGATGTGTCTCAGGTTCAGGTAGTGACCAACTTCGTGGGTAGCGGTTCTTCCTAGATTAAATGGTGAAGAAGCACCCGTTTTTCCAAAGTAAGGGGCTGCGATCACTACTCCGTCATTCCATAATCCGGCAGATTCCGGGAAAGTGGCATATCCCAGGATCTGGCCCATATTTCCTACTACCCAGATGTTCAGGTAATTGGAAGGGCTGGAGGCATCGATTCCTCCGCTGGACGATTTTTTCATTGCATCGTTGGTGCTCCAGCTGGTTTTTGTAGTGGACTTTCTTACGGTATTGGCCAGTCTGAACCTTACTTTTACATCGCCTGCTTTTACTCCCTGGAATTCAGTAGGGATTTTATTGACGTCGCTGTTGCTTCCTGCATAATCGGCGTTCAGGACAGCGATCTGCTCGGCAATACGGGAATCGGAAAGGTTTTCTGAAGAGGTCCTGTATAAGACATTTACTACTACGGGAATTTCTACCGAACCGTCGGATAGTACTTTTCCGAGTTTCAGGTCATTCTCAAATTTTTCGGTCCTGGATTCAAGCTCCGAATATTTCTGTCTCAGTTCGGCACTGTTCTGAAGGGCATTTTTTCTGATTTCTTCAGAAGCGCAGCCTCTTCTTAATGCGGTTCCGGGATCTGAAGCGGTCAGGTTGTTCTGGGCTTCCTCATTCTGGTTGGAAAGATTGTCGCTGTTGCAGGCCGACATGCAGCCAAGCATAAGTGCTCCGAATAATAACTTTTTCATAGATATATATATTTTGTTACGTAGGATGAAATTATCATTTTTGAAATTCCTGTGCAAGTATTTCACCTACTTGTTGAATTATTTTATTATTCGATCAATAGTAATTTTTTAAATGTATTGTTTAATATGTATTTAAAACGTGTTTTTATTGAAAATGGTTTGCGATAAATGTTATTTTGGTTATGTGGTAATTTTATGTCAAATGAATAGATTATGTATACCTTTAGATTTGATTGTAAAAAATCCTTCCCTGAAAGCAGGAAAGGATCTCAATTGTAGAGGATGTGAGTGAATGTATTTTAAATTTTAAGATTCGGCAAATCCGTTTTTTATTGCAAAAACAGCTAGTCCAACCCGTGTTTTCAGGTCCAGCTTGTCGCAGAGCTGATCCCGGTAGCTTTCCACTGTTCTAGGACTGCAGCACATCTTGTCGGCAATCTCCTTATAGCTGAGTTCGGTAACGGTATATTTCAGGAATTCTTTTTCACGTTCAGAAATCCGGATGCCGGTGGCGGGATCTTCATTGTTCAGGTTGGATAAAATGATTTTTGACGCCCATTCGGGATAGAAGAAACCGTCTTCGTTTAATTTCGTTAAGGCATTCTCAAGCTCTCTGGGATGTGTATTTTTCAGCAAATAGCCTTTTGCACCGTTTTTAATCATCCTGATCACGCTCTTATCATCGCCCTGCATGCTTAATGCCATTACCTTGATAGCCGGGTGGTTCTGCTTCAGCCAGAGTACGGTTTCGAAACCGTCCATGATGGGCATGCTGATGTCTAAAAGAATGATGTCGGGAATCCGGCTGTTGCTTTCAAATTTCTGAATAAGGTCTTTACCGCTTTCTGCCACGTAAATGACTTCAAATTCTTTAAAATTTCCGATAATCCCTTCAAGTGCTTTGGCGATAAGCAGATGGTCATCAACAATCACTATCGTTTTTTTCATGGCTGTCTTTTTAAAATAATGTTGAGCGTAGTTCCTTTATTTTTCTCACTGTCAAGGCTGAATTCGGCTCCGATGATTTCGGCCCGGTTTTTCATATTGGTAAGCCCGATCCCGCTCGAATTAATATCCGACCGGTCGAACCCGGTCCCGTCATCTCTGATATTCAGTTCCCAGAGAAATTCTTCCGAAGTGTTCAGGCGGATCAAAATATTCCTGCATCCCGAATGCTTGATGCTGTTCTGAATAAACTCCTGCGTAATCCTCAGCAGTACATTTTTGTGAACAAATCCCAGGTCAAGATGTTCGAAGTTGTGCTTGAAATCGACATGGCATCTTTTAAAAGCATTAGTATTGTCCGCTTCTTCCTGGATTAAAGTTACGATTTCTTTCTGGCTGATGTTATCATCCGTCAGCGTTTTAGAAAGACTTCTCAGATCCTGCAGCGACTGGTTGACGATCTGTGAAACCTGCTCTATTCTTTCGCTGACCTCCTGAACCTTGTTTTCATACAAAAGCTGCTGTGTATAAAGGCTTACGAGGGTAAGTTTCTGGCCGATATTATCATGAAGTTCGCGGCCGATCTGCTGCATCGTTACCCGCTGGATTTCCAGTTGGGTAGTTAGAAGTTCCCGCTGGTGGACTTCGTTTTTTACTTCAATTTCGTTCAGGTATTCTTTCTTCCGCTGTTGGTATTTCCGGATATAGACCATCACGGCAACCACAAACAAAATGAAAAACAGGTTGAAAAGAATAAGTGTAATTAAGAGTTCTGCTTCCCCCATATTAATGAGATTGAAAATAACAAATACATAATAATCCCCGAAATTAAGAAATAGGCAAAGTAAACACTGTATATTTCTTTATATTTAATGATGTACGTGAAAAATGTCCAGAAAGGCAGTGTTCCTATATAAAACAAAGTTACTCCGAGATTAATGTAAAACATTCTGTTTTTGCTGAAATTAAGGATATCAGATGAGTTAATCTGCTTGTAATATTCCATAATGACCAAGATCATGAGCAGGAGGCACCCAAAGGTATAATTCAGTGAAAAAATAATCTTTTTTGTATTGAAAAAATATTCACTCGGAATAAAGGAAAAGAGATACAGCAAGGATAAGGTGTAAAATAAATTCTGCCTTCCGAGAGATTTTGCAGCATACAGCCAGTAGAAAAAAATAAATTCGGCAGGAATAACAAAATAATTAAAAAATGCCGGTTTGCTGTACGCAAAAAAGTGTTCGCCCCATTTTCCTACCGATTCGCAAAGAAACATCAGGATCAGGTAATACGAAAAATATTTCCAGTACTGCTCTTTTACGCGGCGGTAGAAAATAATTGAAATAAAAGCGGCAAGGCCTTCCGTCCAAACCAATAACTCTTGCAATATTCTTTGGAATTCCGTCATCAGGATTTTTAATTAAGAATGAGATTCTTTTGGCCGGCTGTTAAAATAATTCGGAAGTAAGGGTGGTCGGTGGGCTTAAGGTTCCGTGATTCTGGGAAATCAGATCTCCCGTTAACGCGGTACCTTTTGCCATTGCAAGGATTTTATCGCTGCCGGACGAACCGGAACTGACCGGGCTGAAGTCGCAGCATGACGATTCACCGTTTTCATCGTCTCTTTTTATCGTTGGAACCATGACCAGGGTATGTTTTTCAGCACATTCCTCTCCGATCAGGGTATTGGCCATAATATCCCAGTCGGCAGCTTTCGGATAAGCCGCATAGTAGAAGCGGATTCCCAGATTTTCCGCCGTAGCATCAGGATCGGTTTTCTGTGCTTCCGATTCAATATCGGAGATAAATTTTTTAAGTGTTGCCAGATCAAAATGGATGGCATGCGCATCATCAATGCCCAGCGTGTTTTTTACCGACATCAGTTGATTCTTTCTGTAGTTATCCACCAGGGTTTTGATGAACGTACAAGGCATAGTATGGGGTGCTGCACCCGTTTTTACCGTTTCAGTTTCTAAAGGATCAGGGGTTGTTTTCATAAACTCGTTTTTAATGAAATCTTAGTTGGTCCTGCAAATCTCGGAAAAAAAGAGGTTGATGCCACACGGTTTTTTCCTGATTCTTTATGGGGTTTTTACGGATTGTGGATTTGATGAAAAGGATTAATCTGTTAATATTATTTAAAGATTATAGTTGGGAATGATAGTTTAACCCTCTCAGGTGAAAATTCATGATGTAAAGACAAATAAAAACCACTCTTTCGAGTGGTTTAGATTATAATCCTGCAAATTCCTCTGCTTTTACGGCTACGGCCTTTTCCAGTGTAACCTTTAAATCTGAACAGACTTTTTTAATATCAGCCATTGCCTGATCTGATGATTTCGCTTGATGACATAATGTTGTATTCGGCAAATCGTAAGATTCGCCATCCTGTCTAAATCCATCATAGTAGTTTAATGTTAACATAGCATTTTTAACTTCAGAATGTTTCATATCAACATCATAAGATATTAACAAATTTCCAATGGTTGTTCCCATAAATTTATATTTTAAAACTAGCTTGTAAAGAAAAGATTATTTAAATCCAGGACTTTATGGAAAACCGTATTGTAAATATCTTTTTTATAATATGCTTGTTTGAATAAATTTCTAGTTTAGCTAAAAAGTTATTATTTGTAGAGAAGTTTAATTACCTCACAATTCAAAAGCATCGTGTTCCTTGCTGAGTGAAACGCCTTTGCGAACTTAAAGACAGCTAGTATGGGAAAAAAACTTTGCGGACTTTACGTTTATAGAATCAATGAACTTAAAAAGTAAGTGCCGCAGATTTTGTCTGCGGCACTTACTACAAAAATAATATATATGAAAAAAAACTACTTATAAATCAGCGGGCCTGAAAACCAGTCCGGTTTCCTCGAAATAATCCAGGGTGATCCGGTCGCCGTCGTTTACTTTCCCGGCAAGGATTTCTCTGGACAGCCGGTTCAGGACTTCCTGCTGGATCACTCTTTTTAACGGTCTTGCTCCGAAAGCGGGGTCGTAACCTTTGTTCATCAGGTAATCCACGGCATCCTGCGTTGCAGTCATGATAATGTTCCGTTTGGCGAGCATGTCATTGAATCCTCTTAACTGGTAGGTTACGATTTTTCCGATCTCTTTTTTCCGTAGCGGCTGGAACAGTACCACCTCGTCGATCCTGTTCAGGAATTCAGGACGCAGCGTCTGTTTCAGTAGATCGAAAACCTGATCTTTGGTTTTATCTACAATTTCATCCTGGTTTTCATCGGTAATGTTTTCAAAATTCTCCTGGATCAGGTGCGAACCTAAATTCGACGTCATGATGATGATCGAGTTTTTGAAATTCACTACCCTTCCTTTGTTGTCGGTCAGACGTCCGTCATCCAGAACCTGAAGCAGGGTATTGAAAACATCCGGATGGGCCTTTTCAATTTCATCCAGCAGCACTACGGAGTAAGGTCTTCTCCTTACCGCTTCTGTCAGCTGTCCGCCTTCATCATAACCTACA
The DNA here is from genome assembly GCF_007991455.1 of Chryseobacterium hagamense. Taxonomy (GTDB): domain Bacteria; phylum Bacteroidota; class Bacteroidia; order Flavobacteriales; family Weeksellaceae; genus Chryseobacterium; species Chryseobacterium hagamense. Next base: position 361,576 of record NZ_BJYJ01000002.1, read on the forward strand.
TATCCCGGAGGGGCGCCTACCAATCGGGAAACACTGTGGCGTTCCTGATATTCGCTCATATCGATCCTCGTCATGTTGTTCTCATCGTCAAATAAGAATTCAGCAAGGGCTTTGGCCAGCTCGGTTTTTCCGACCCCGGTAGTACCCAGGAACAGGAATGATCCGATCGGCTTTTTATCATCGCTCAGTCCGGCCCGGTTTCTTCTGATCGCATCGGCGACTGCCGTGATGGCTTCATCCTGTCCTACAACCCGGTGGTGAAGTTCATTTTCAAGGCTCAGCAATTTCTCTCTTTCAGACTGCAGCAACTTGGTTACCGGAATACCCGTCCATTTTGCAATGACTTCAGAAATGTTTTCAGAAGTCACTTCTTCTTTGATGAGTTCATTCTGATGATTTTGCATTTCAAGCTCAAGCTTGGAAAGTTCGTCTGCTTTTTCACGCAGCTTTCCGTACTGGATTTCCGCTACTTTGGCGTAATCACCGGCTCTCGAAGCTCTTTCCGCTTCCAGTTTCAGGGATTCGATCTCTGTCTTGATCCGGGTTAAATCCTCAGATTTCTGTTTTTCTTTCAGCCATTTGGCATTGATCTCGTTCCGTTGCTCGGAAATCCGGGCAATATCTTCTTTCAAATGGTCGATTTTGGTCTGGTTGCCCTCTCTTGAAATGGCGGCCAGCTCAATTTCCAGCTGCATCAGTCTACGGTCAAGAACATCCAGCTCTTCAGGCTTGGAATTGATTTCCATTCTCAGTTTGGCGGAAGCTTCATCGATCAGGTCGATCGCTTTATCCGGTAAGAAACGGTCGGAGATATAACGCTGCGACATTTCCACAGCAGCAATAATTGCTTCGTCTTTGATTCTTACTTTGTGGTGTGCCTCGTATTTATCCTTGATTCCGCGGAGAATGGAAATGGCGGATTCGGTATCCGGCTCTTCCACCATCACTTTCTGGAATCGTCGTTCCAGGGCTTTATCTTTTTCGAAATATTTCTGATATTCATTTAATGTCGTGGCTCCGATGGCTCTCAGCTCTCCTCTTGCCAAAGCCGGTTTCAGAATGTTTGCCGCATCCATGGCGCCTTCACCGCCGCCGGCTCCTACCAATGTGTGGATCTCATCGATAAAAAGGATGATTTGTCCGTCGGATTTGATCACCTCGTTAACTACGGATTTCAGCCTTTCTTCAAATTCCCCTTTGTATTTGGCTCCGGCAATCAGGGCTCCCATATCCAGGGAATACAGGGTTTTATCCATCAGGTTTTCCGGAACGTCGCCACTGATAATCCGGTGGGCGATTCCTTCGGCAATAGCGGTTTTACCTACCCCCGGCTCGCCGATCAGGATCGGGTTGTTTTTCGTTCTTCTCGAAAGGATCTGCAGCACTCTCCGGATCTCTTCATCACGGCCGATTACCGGATCCAGCTTTCCTTCGGCAGCCAGTTCGTTGAAGTTTTTGGCGTATTTGTTTAAAGACTGATAGGTCTCTTCCGAACTGGCAGAAGTCGCCTTGCTTCCTTTTCTCAGTTCTTTGATCCCGCCTTCCAGCAGGTTCCGGGTAACGCCCATGTCTTTCAGCATTTTTGAAACTTCTGAGCTGGTTTCGATAAGTGAAAGCCATAAATGCTCGATGGTTACATATTCGTCGCCCATCTTTTTAGCGATATTCGGTGCATCCAGCAATACCTTGTTGGCGGATTGGGAAAGGTAAATGTTTCCTCCCTGTACCTTTGGAAGTTTTTCTAAATTCTCCCGGTTGCGATCTCTTACCAAAGCTGCATCGGCTTCAGACTTTTTCAGTAAGAACGGCGAAATATTTTCATCTACCTGAAAAATACCTTCAAGAAGATGTTGGGGCTCGATACTCTGGTTGCCGAATTCCATGGCGACCTGTTGTGCGGCCTGGATGGCTTCCTGCGATTTTACAGTATATTGATTAAGATTCATATAGATATTATTTTTGATTTGTTACTTTTTATTTTCAGATTCAGACATCAGATTCCAGACCATTCCGTGAGACTTTAAATTAAAATCAAATTAAAACTGATATCTAAAGTCTGATGTCCTTTATCTGATTCAATCATTTAATTCGGGAGCTATATCGCAAAAAGCATTCAATTGTTGAATTTTCAAAAAATAAGGACAAAATTTCCGGATTTTACATTTTGATGATAAAATGGAAAGTCAAAATTTCCGGTTTTAACCATTTCAGCAAAAATTGATTGGAATAATCGTCAGACAATGAATCATGACAGACTTCCAGTTATTGAAGTCTCCTGAGATTCCACTTCAATACAGGAATGGTGGGACTATACAGGATTTTTGACGGAGGCATTTATACAGTGGTATATGTAAAGGCTGTTTGTACTGACGTCAAAAATCATATTTCCAATCTCCTGTTTTACGATCAAAATAAGTACTTTTGTGTTTTACCTGATGGAACTTAAAGAAAAACAAAAGAAAATATTAGATGTTGCCGTAGAACTTTTCAAGGAGAAAGGGTATATGGGAAGCTCTGTACGCGATCTGGCCACCCGGCTGAATATCAAGGCGGCTTCCCTCTATGCACACATCCGTTCTAAAGAAGAAATCCTGGAGTGGATCTGTTTCGGCATTGCGCAGGAATTTTTCGACGAGCTTCAGCAGGTAAAAAATACGGAGGCAGCCCCAAGGGAAAAGCTGAACCTCTTTATTGAAAAGCATTTATCCGTAGTCCTTCAGAACCGCGACGTTACCCACATTTATTCCAATGAATGGAAACACCTGGAAGAGAGGCTCCCCGAATTTGTGGAACTCAGGAAAAGCTACCAGCAGGAAGTGGAACAGCTGATTGCCGATATTTACCAGGCAGAGCGATGGGAACTCCGGTCCCCTTCTTTTACCACCAGGTTTATTCTTCATACCCTCAACAATTCTTATTTCTGGTTCAAAAGAAACACGGAATCCACCACCGAAATCACCGATGAAATCAGGGATAAGATCCTGTTTGGGCTTTTAGGAAAACGGAATGTTTAAAGCGGGCTTTTTATTCTCCTATAAATCAAAACGGATTTCATAGATAGCTACGTTTTGACACATGAGTCACAGAGAAGATTTTAATAGGCTGAAAATATTTTAGAACACATCAGATAAATTAAAAATTGTAAAAGCTTTTGTAGCCTTCTACACATTTTGTATTGGTTTATTGTACAGGAAAAATATCTTTTGCCGCTTTGTGGTTAGAATGCTTCAACAGGCTTCTTTATGTTTCATGGATAATAACGGGGCTTTAGGCTCCGCTCAGCCACCGTAAGGTTCGATGAAATACCAATAAAATCAAAGATTTTATTTCTCATGTGCTCTAAAATATGTGCAAAGCTTTATCCCAAAAATCTCATGTTTCTTATGTGTTAAATCTCATCTTTCCGGGTTGTCAAAGTCCCACATGACGAAAATCATAAAAATTTTGTTATCTCTGAAATTCTTTTTACATTTGTACCTAACAAGTGTTAGTTAGTTTAGTCATGGATTTTTCAGTGGAATATTTACAATTGGATCAGCTGCGGGCTTTACAGTCTGAGCGATTGATTCGTTTGGTACGGTATCTGGGTGATAAATCGGAGTTTTATGCAGGGAAAATGATGGAGTCGGGAATTTCACCGGAAGATATTCGATCCATTGACGACATTGCTAAGCTGCCGATTACTTATAAACAGGATTTAAGAGACAACTACCCGTTCGGGTTATGCACAGTTCCTAAAAATGAGCTGCAGCGGATTCACTGCTCCAGCGGGACAACCGGCAAACCGACGGTGGTGGGGTATACCAAAGAAGATGTAGACCTGTTCAGCGAAGTCGTGGCCCGATCACTGAATGCGGCAGGAGCCCGACCGGGGATGCAGCTGCACAATGCTTATGGTTACGGGATTTTTACCGGTGGCCTCGGACTTCATTACGGAGCGGAAAAGCTCGGAATGAGTGTTCTTCCGATTTCAGGGGGAATGACTTCCAGGCAGGTTGATCTGATCATGGATTTCAAACCAGAAGTCCTGTGCTGTTCGCCTTCCTATGCCCTGACCATTGCAGATGAACTCATGAAAAGAGGGGTGGCTCCTGAAGAAGTCAGCCTGAAATATGCGGTGCTCGGTTCAGAGCCGTGGACGGAAATCATCCGGCATCATATCGAAGAAAGACTCGGTGTTCATGCGGTAAACATCTACGGGCTCAGCGAAATCATCGGTCCCGGCGTTTCGGTGGAAGACTTTGAAGAAAAAGGAGGTTCCTATATCTGGGAAGACCATTTTTATCCGGAAATTTTAGATCCCATTACCAAGCAGCCGGTCCCATTCGGGGAAGAAGGTGTACTGGTGATCACGACCCTAACGAAGAAGGCCATGCCACTGCTGCGTTACTGGACCAACGACATCACCAGCCTGTATTACGATGAAAAAGGAAAACGGACCATGGTGAAAATGAAGCCGATTCTAGGAAGGGCAGACGATATGCTGATCGTGAGAGGTGTAAATGTTTACCCAAGCCAGATCGAAGAAGCGTTTTCCCACGTTCCGGGAGTCGTACCGAATTATTACCTGACGCCGGTGGAAAAAGAGCAGATGTGCATAGCACTGGATATCGACGTGGAAATTGATGCCGGTATTATAAAATCCTCCCACCTGCAGCAGGGTACCGATGAATATCTTACTTTTGTCGGAAACTTCGGAAAAAAAATAGAAAACGAAATAAAAAAGCGGGTTGGGATTACTACTGCCGTGAAAATTCACGTCCAGGACAGCCTGCCGAAATGCGAAGGCGGAAAAATCAACAGAATACTCAAAAGATAATGAATTCATTTTATAAACTAAAAACCGTAAAGGTTCAGAAAGATACAGCGGATGCCGTGAACGTAGCCGTGGAAATCCCCGAGGAGCTGAAGGATAAATTCAGGTTCAGGCAGGGGCAGTATCTTAATTTCCGCATGATGATCGACGGAAATGAAGAAAGGCGTTCTTATTCCATCTGCAATGCACCCAGCGAAAAAAGCAATACGCTGGAAGTATTGGTAAAGCTGCTGGAAGGCGGAAAGGTTTCCGGCTATTTCAACGAACACCTGCACATGGATGAAGTCTTGGAAGTAATGCCCCCGATGGGCGGTTTTAATACTTCCTACCACCCGACCAATGTGAAAACCTATATCGGACTGGCGGCAGGAAGCGGAATCAGCCCCGTGCTTTCCAACATCAAAGAAAGTTTGTATCAGGAGCCGGATTCAAACGCATATCTGTTTTACAGCAACAGAAGTATGAACCATGTGATGAAAAAGGCTGAAATCGAGGCATTGGTGCAGAAATTCAACGGAAGGCTGAAGGTCATTTATCTCGTAAGCCGTGAGAAGCATGAAGATGAACTGTTTGAAGGAAGAATCTGTCCGGATAAACTGGAGCAGCTGTTCGAAAGACATCCTGAGATTGATGTAAAGGAAGCGACCTATTTTATCTGCGGCCCTTCGGAAATGATCAAAGGGGTAGCGGATTATCTGAAAAAAGATAAAAAAGTACCGGCTATCCAGGTATTGTTTGAGTATTTCACCGCTCCGGATGAAGAAAATTCGGAAGAGATGAGCGACGAATTCAAAGCCATTGCCAATATCGAGAGTATGGTAACGGTTATTATTGATGATGATGAATACTCATTCCACCTCAACTCAAAAAAAGAAAGTATCTTAGATAAAGCATTAAAGGATAATCTTCCGGTGCCGTTTGCCTGCAAAGGAGGAGTGTGCTGTACGTGTAAAGCCGAAGTTCTCGAAGGGGAAGTCTTTATGGAAAAGAACTATGCGCTTACCGAAGAAGAAGTAGCCCGCGGCTATGTACTGACCTGCCAGTGCCACCCGACTACCAACGTGGTGATGCTGAATTATGATGTGTAATTAATATACCTATATAACAATTTACCAATGTAACAATTATTGCCGGATTTGTACATTATGACATTAATACACTATTGCACTGATACATTGTTACATTTATATATTGTTACATTTTAAAATTTGAAAAATTTTAATTATGGACTTAGAAAAATTCGTACAATATGTACACGACGAAAATAAGGTGGAACCGAAAGATGTGATGCCTGACGATTACAGGAAGCTTTTGGTTCGCCAGATCTCCCAGCATGCCCATTCTGAAATCGTAGGGATGCTGCCGGAAGCCAACTGGATTTCCAGGGCGCCTTCACTAAGGAGAAAAATGGCTTTGCTGGCAAAGGTTCAGGATGAGGCCGGACACGGTTTATATCTTTATTCCGCTACCGAAACTTTAGGGGACGGAAGCATCCGGGCCGACCGGGATGCCACTTATGAAGATATGCTTTCCGGAAAAGCCAAATATTCAAGCATCTTTAACTATCCCACGTTAAGCTGGGCCGATATCGGTGCCATCGGATGGCTGGTAGATGGTGCTGCAATTATGAACCAGGTGATGCTGATGGGAAATTCCTACGGACCTTACTCCAGAGCGATGGTGAAGATCTGTAAAGAAGAATCCTTCCATCAAAGACAGGGGTATGAAATCCTGATGGCGCTATGCCGCGGAACCAGGCAGCAAAAAGAGATGGCCCAGGCTTCGCTGAACCGTTTCTGGTGGCCGGCACTGATGATGTTCGGGCCAAATGACGACAGCTCACCAAACTCCAAAATCTCGATGAACTACCGGGTGAAAAGAGAGAGCAACGACAGCCTTCGTCAGCGGTTTATCGATGTCACCGTTTCTCAGGCTGAATTTTTAGGCTTAACCGTGCCTGATAAAGACCTGAAATGGAATGAGGAAAGACAGCATTACGATTTCGGAGAACTTCCGTGGGATGAATTTATGGAAATCCTGAAAGGAAACGGCCCGTGCAACAAAAAACGTATTGAAACCAAACGTAAAGCCCAGAGAGAGAATTCCTGGGTAAAAGAAGCGGCGGCCGCTTTTGCAGAAAAACAGGAAAAAATTTCAATATAACAATATACCAATGTAAAAATGTAACAATGCTATTGTCATTCTGTATTAAGCAAGGAATTTCATTATTGTTAAACTGTTACATTGATACATTGTTAAATTAATTTTAATTATGGCAAATTTAGATATGTGGGAAGTATTTATCCAGACTAAACCGGGATTGTCCCACAAACACGTAGGAATCGTACAGGCACCGACTGCCGAAATGGCATTGCAGAACGCCAGGGACGTTTATACCAGAAGAAAAGAAGGGACTTCCGTTTGGGTGGTGCCGAGCAAGTATATCGTGACTTCGGAAGGGATCGACAAAGAAGCATTTTTTGATCCGGCCGACGACAAGCTGTACCGTCACCCGACATTCTACGACATCCCGAACGATGTAAAAAATATGTAATCCATTGTAAAATGTCAGATGTAAAAAGTACATTGTACATTCCGACATTTTACATTGTACAAAAATTGAAAAATGAATCCATTATATAATTATTTATTAAAACTGGCCGACGACAGCTTTATCATGGGGCAGCGTTTATCGGCATGGTGCGGGGAAGGCCCTTATCTGGAAGAGGATATCGCATTGACGAATATCGCGCTGGATGAATTGGGACAGGCCAACAACTTCTACGTGTATGCTTCAAGAGTTGCCGATAACGGTAAAACCGAAGACGATCTTGCCTTCTTAAGATACGAACATGAATATGTGAACGCCCACTGGACCGAGCTTCCCAACGAAGATTATGCACAGACGATCCTGAAAGTTTATGTTTTTGCGGTGTACCAGAAGCTGATGTATGAATCTTTATCCCGATCTGCGGACGAAGAGCTTTCTGCCATTGCCCAGAAATCCCTGAAGGAAGTGCGGTACCATTATACCCATGCGGCTTCCTGGATGAAAATTTTCGCTCAGGGAACCGAAGAAAGCAGATCCCGTCTGGAAAAAGCCATTGAAAATATCTGGGAATACACCAAAGGATTATTTGCCAAAACTGAAGGCGAGGATGATCTGATGGCTTTACATATTGTTCCGGATACAGATGCACTGTATGAAGAATTTTTAGCAATCACCCGGAAAGACTTTGCCGGATACGGATTGGAATATCCAGCAAATCCTTTCATGCAGCCAAAATCAAGAACCGGCTATCATACTGAATATTTCGGATTTATGCTTTGCGAACTGCAGTATATGCAGAGAGCGTATCCGGGATGTACCTGGTAAAAAAATCCAATTAATTAATTTGAAAATGTGCTAATTTTAAAATGACGAACAACTTTGAATTTTCAAATTTCCCCGGTTTTCAAATTTTTAAATTAATCAATGAAAGATCCTTTAGACATATTAGAAATGGTTCCTGATCCGGAAATTCCCGTGATCAATATCGTAGAGCTGGGCATTGTACGGGAAGCGAAAGTAACCGGGGAAAATTCCTGTGAAGTTACCATTACGCCGACGTATTCTGCCTGTCCTGCCATGTTCACCATTGAGGAAGACATCATCAAGATCATGAAGGAAAACGGCTGGGACGCTAAAGTCGTGACCAAAATGTTTCCGATCTGGACCACCGACTGGCTTACGGATGAAGCCCGGGAAAAACTGCGGGTTTACGGAATTACACCACCGGAAAAAGGGGCAGACGAACACCATATCGGAAAACCGAAAAAATGTCCGCGCTGCGGTTCGGAACACACCAGGCAGATCAGCCGGTTCGGATCTACGCTTTGTAAGGCCTCTTACCAGTGTTTGGACTGCCTGGAACCTTTTGATTATTTTAAATGCCACTAAAATTAATGTAACAATGTAAAAATATACCAATGTAACAATACATCAATGTAGAAAATTACCAATAAAATTCAGACCGAATTATAAGTATTACATTGTTAAACTGGTATATTGATAGATTATTATACTGGTACATTGTTACATTACTTTATATTTGTTAAATCAAAAAATTAAAACGATGTATACCCAACTCGATATTGAGACTCATTTTGAAGGAAAGCTGAAAATTGCTTACCTCAACCAGCCGGACACCATGAATGCACTGACCAAGCCATCCTTATCCGATCTGAAAGATTTTATCCATGAATGCAGCAACGATCACACGGTTCGTTGTGTAGCCATTTCCGGAAGAGGAAGAGCATTCTGTTCAGGCCAGAATCTGGATGATGCTTTTGTTACCGGTAATGAACATCAGGACCATGATGTTATCCGTAAAATTGTAACCGATTATTACAATCCGCTGGTGATGGAGCTTACCCGCTGCAAAAAACCGGTGGTAGCCCTGGTGAATGGTCCTGCTGTAGGTGCCGGAGCCATGCTGGCCCTGATCTGTGATTTTGTACTGGCCAATAACAAGGCATATTTCTCCCAGGCTTTCTCCAATATCGGACTGATTCCTGATACCGGAGGTACCTATTTCTTACCGAAATTACTGGGAAGACAACTCGCCAATTATTTGGCATTTACCGGCAAAAGATTATCGGCTGAAGAATCAAAATCCTACGGATTGGTGGCTGAGGTTTTTGCGGAAGAAGAATTCAATTCCAAATCCATGGAAATTCTCGAGAAAATGGCCAATATGCCGACCGCTGCGATTAAATTAACAAAAAAAGCATTCGCCAATTCTTATAATAATACGTTGAAGGAACAGCTGGAACTGGAAGCCGACCTGCAGCAGGAAGCTGCCGGAACAGAAGATTTCATCGAAGGCGTAAATGCATTTTTACAGAAAAGAAAACCTGATTATAAAGGAAAATAGAAATTAATATAACAATGTAATAATGTAGCAGTTTACCAATCTTATTGTTACATACATTGTTATATTGTTACATTGTTATATTGATATATATGAAAGTAGGAATTATCGGTGCCGGAACCATGGGAATAGGCATCGCACAGGTAGCCGCCACAAACGGATGCCGCGTCTGGGTCTATGATGCCAATGCCCGGCAGGTGGAAACCGCCACCCTCGGCCTGGAAAAAACACTGATTAAACTCGTAGACAAACAAAAAATTTCAGCAGAGAAAATGACTGAAATTTTAGCCAATATCGCTATCGCTACCGAACTGAAGGACTTCAAGGACTGTGAACTCATCATTGAAGCCATTATCGAAAATAAAGAAATCAAGACCAAAGTTTTTACGGAACTGGAAAACCATGTTTCCGAAAGCTGTATCATCGGATCCAATACCTCATCCATTTCCATTACCTCTCTCGGTGCGGAACTGAAACACCCTGAACGTTTCATCGGAATCCACTTTTTCAATCCGGCACCGCTGATGCCTCTGGTGGAAGTGATCCCGTCTTTGCTGACTGAAAAATCATTACCGGAAAAGATGTACAGCCTGATGAGAAACTGGGGAAAAACGCCGGTCATCGCCAAAGATATCCCCGGATTTATCGTAAACAGGATTGCCCGTCCGTATTACGGGGAAGCCCTTCGGATGGTGGAAGAAAACATCGCCACTGTAGAACAGGTGGATGATGCCATGAAAACCATCGGAAACTTTAAAATGGGACCGTTTGAATTAATGGATCTCATTGGGGTGGACGTAAACTTCTCAGTAACCAAAACGGTGTACAACGAATATTTTTACGATCCGAAATACAAACCGTCCCTGTTGCAGCAGAGAATGTCCGAAGCCAAGCTTCACGGCCGGAAAACCGGAAAAGGGTTTTATGATTACGCTGAAGGAGCGGTGAAAGCTGAACCGCAGAAAGAGGAGGTGCTTTATCATCAGATTTTTATGAGAATTATCTCTATGCTGATCAACGAGGCGGTGGAAGCCAAAAGATTAGGCATTGCCACTGATCAGGACCTTGAACTGGCCATGCAGAAAGGGGTCAACTATCCAAAAGGATTATTGGCCTGGGGACAGGAAATCGGATATGCAAAGATCTCCGAAACCCTGCAGAATCTTTATGACGAATATCAGGAAGACCGTTATAGACAAAGTCCTTTGCTGAGAAAACTATAATTATAAAACTAATTTATTGATGAGTAGGTCAAGAAGGAAAAATCCAATAACAGGAATTACTACAGCAGAGACGGAAAAGAAAAATAAATTAGAGGCTAACAGAAAATTTAGAAGATTAAATAGAATTAAAATCCACAAAGGAAATTTTGAACTTTTTCAGTTAAGAGAAATATCAAATGTATGGAATTTCGATAAAGATGGAAAACAGTATTTGAAAAAGCCTGACTGGAAAGACATAATGAAGTAATTAAAGTTTTATGAATATGGAAAGCTTCAGAGCTGAACTGGAAACAAGATTGAATATTGAAAAAGAATACATTGTTCAGGAACTTCTTTCCATGCAGGATGATCAGGAAAGACTTGAATTGCTGGGTAAATTCAATGAAAAATACAAAGCACTGATCAAAAGAATGGCAGATGAAGAAGGCGTTGATCTGGAGACTTCTTATCTTAATGAAAACAACAACGACGATCCAGAAAGTCTTTCCAATGGCCAAATCATTCTGGGTAAAACCATGAACATTTACGACCGATTGGCTGATGAATTATACGAAAAAATCATACAGCAATAGATACTTCAATCTTAAACAGAAATTTATGCTTAAAAGAATACTGACAAAGAAAAATCTCCTGCGCTCTTTAATGAACGCAATTATTTATACGACTGGTTTTTTCCTTATAAAACTTCTTTTTTATGCATTCGGATGGGAGGATAAGGAGAGCCTGAATGTATTTGGATTTGCAGTTTATTTCCTCTTTATATTTTTAGGTTTGTTTATCTTAGATGGCAGAGAGTACACTTGGAAAGATGTACTGAAATTTAAAAATTTAAATAAAACTAAATGACACCACAACAGGTTGCAGAATATATGCTCGGTCAGGATGCATTTTCCCAATGGATGGATATCAGATTGATCGAAGCCAGAGAAAATTATTGTTTAATCGAAATGCCCGTTAAAAAGGAAATGATCAACGGGCTTAAAACGGTACATGGAGGCGTTACCTTTGCCTTCGCCGATTCGGCACTGGCCTTTTCTTCCAACAATTCGGGAGACGCCGCAGTAGCCCTAAACTGTGTCATCAATTTTACCAGAGCCGGAAAAGAAGGCGATATTTTCAGGGCAGAAAGCATCCTGGAAAATGAAACCAGAAAAACTGCAGTTTACGATATTAAGATCACCAATCAGAACGATGAACTGGTGGCCAAGTTTGTCGGAACGGTGTATAAAATAGGGAAGAAAGTAACGGAACTTTAGCTCCACGTAACAATGTAGCAATGTAGCAATGTAACAATCTGTAATAGTGGATAAATAAAATAATTAAATTAACACAAATGATCAATTTCGAAAAGAACCCATTAATAGAAAAAAGTGTACAGTTTTCTTTAGATATTATTGAATTCTGCGAACTGTTGGAAGAAAAGAAAAAGTTTGTTAGTGACAAACAGCTGCTGCGTTCCGGGGACAAGCATTGGAGCTAATGCATTTGAGGCACAGAATCCGCACAGTAAAAATGATTTTATCAGTAAAATAAAAATTGCGGCTAAAGAATTAGAAGAAACAAAATATTGGCTCTATCTCTTAAATATTCCAGAACGTATCCATTTGATGAAAAATTGGAACGTCAAATTACAGAAATAGAAAAAATTATATAGAAAATATTAAGTACAAGTTTAAATAAAAAACAAGACATTTAGTATTGTTGCACTGTTACACTGCTAAATCGTTACATTAAATTATGAACAACGTATACATCATAGACTACATCAGAACTCCGATTTCAAAATTAAGCGGGGGCCTTTCAGAAGTAAGAGCCGATGATCTGGCGGCTATTGTCATCAAAGAAATCATCGCAAGAAACCCGGAAGTTCCGGCAGGGGAAATTGAGGATGTAATCTTCGGATGCGCCAACCAGGCCGGTGAAGACAACCGGAACGTGGCGAGAATGGCCCTGCTGCTGGCCGGGCTACCGTATAAAATCGGGGGTGAAACCGTAAACAGACTATGCGCTTCGGGAATGTCTGCCGTAGCCAATGCCTTCCGTGCGATTGCTGCCGGAGAAGGGGAGATCTATATCGCAGGAGGTGTAGAGCACATGACGCGTTCGCCCTACGTGATGTCAAAACCGAGTACGGCTTTCGGCCGGGACAGCCAGATGTTCGATACCACTTTCGGATGGCGGTTTGTAAACCCGAAAATGAAAGAAATGTACGGTGTCGACGGAATGGGAGAAACGGCGGAAAACCTGGCTGATATGCATCAGATCAGCCGTGAGGACCAGGACCGGTTTGCTTTATGGTCCCAGCAGAAAGCGGCCAGCGCACAGCAAAGCGGAAGACTGGCGGAAGAAATCGTAAAAGTAGAGATCCCGCAGAAAAAAGGAGAACCTAAAGTTTTCGATAAAGATGAATTCATCAAACCGGCTTCTACGATGGAAGGCCTGGCAAAACTTCGTCCGGCTTTCAGGAAAGAAGGCGGAACGGTAACTGCCGGAAATGCTTCGGGAATGAACGACGGTGCCGCCGCTTTGATTTTAGCCAGTGAAGAAGCCGTACAGAAATACGGGCTGCAGCCGATCGCCAGAATCCTGGGTTCAGCCGTTGCCGGTGTGGAACCGAGAATTATGGGCATCGGTCCGGTAGAGGCTGCCCAAAAAGTTTTGAAAAGACTGAACCTGTCATTGGAAGATATGGATGTCATCGAACTGAACGAAGCGTTTGCCGCTCAGGCTCTGGCCGTAACGAGATCACTGGGATTAAAAGACGATGATTCCAGAGTAAATCCGAACGGGGGCGCCATTGCCATCGGTCACCCACTGGGCGTTTCAGGAGCGAGAATCGTCGGTTCTGCTGCTATGGAACTTCAGAAACAGAATAAGAAATATGCCCTGTGCACCCTTTGTATTGGTGTAGGGCAGGGTTATGCAATGGTGATTGAAAAAGTGTAATCAATTTGAAAATGGTTCAATTTGATAATTTGAAAATGGTAGAGAGAAAACATTTTCAGTTTTAAGTGAACTCAGTAATTTTAATAGTTGACTTTGCTGAATGGAAACGCCTTCAGAAGGAAAATACACAGACATATTTCCAAAAAATTTTTGGACTTTGCTTTAAAAATAATTTTCAAATTAACTCATTTTCAAATTTCTAAATTAAAATTTATGAATATCTATTCCTACCACGGCATACGGCCTATTATCAAATCTTCTGCCTACATTCATCCGCAGGCGGTCATCATCGGGAATGTTGAAATCGGTGAAGAAGTGTATGTAGGTCCGAATGCGGTCATCCGCGGCGACTGGGGAAAGATCATCGTGAAGGATGGCGCGAATGTTCAGGAAAACTGTACGCTGCATGTTTTTCCGGGCATTGAAACCATTCTTGAAGAATCGGCCCATATCGGTCACGGAGCGATCATCCATTCCGGGCATATCGGAAAGAACTGCCTGGTCGGAATGAATGCCGTTGTAATGGACAAAGCGGTTATCGGTGATGAATGCATCATCGGCGCCCTGGCTTTTGTTCCCGCCAACTTCAGATGCGAAGCCCGGAAACTGATTGTCGGAAGTCCGGCCAGGATCATCCGTGACGTTTCCGATGAAATGATCAGGTGGAAAACCGAAGGAACCCGGCTATACCAGGAGCTGGCCCGGGAAGGAAAAGATGCCATTCTTCCCTGTGAACCGTTTACCGAATATGTACAGCAGATCCCGACGAAGGTGGTGGATTACAGTATTTGGGATGACGTGAAATAAATCGCATAAATCACATCAGGTTAAAAAACAAAAAAATGATTAAAAAAATCCTGCTGATCTGCAGCATGCTGCTTGGATTTTCGAGCCTGGTTTCGGCCCAAAAGGGCCAGGTAAAACCATTGACGATTGGAGAGATCAGGACATTGAGATCTGAAATACTGAAGGAAGACAGAACTTTAAACATCTATCTCCCGCTGAATTTTAACAAAGCCAAATCTTATCCGGTGATTTACCTGCTGGACGGAAGCCTGAATGAGGATTTTATTCATGTTACCGGATTGGTTCAGTTTTTCAACCAGATGTATGCCATGCCGGAAACCATTGTGGTCGGAATTGCGAATATCGACCGGAAAAAAGATTTTACTTTTCATACCGACTTAAAAGATTTACAGCAGGATTATCCGACGACCGGGCATTCCGATCAGTTCATCCGCTTTCTTGAAAAAGAACTAAAACCTTATATCGGAACTCAGTTTAAAGTCACCGGTACCTATTTATTCGGGCAGTCATTAGGCGGATTGCTGGCCACGGAGATTTTACTGAAAAAACCAGAACTGTTCGATAATTATTTTATCATCAGCCCCAGCTTATGGTGGGATGATGAAAGCTTACTGAAAAGTGCAGACCAATCGCTGGCCAAAATTCCGGATACCAGGAAATTTATTTATATTTCCGTCGGAAAGGGAGAACATCCGGTAATGGTAAAAGATGCTGAGGATCTGTATGATGTACTTAAGAAATCCGGTAAAAAGAACTGGACGGTTGAGTATAAAATGATGGAGACCGATAATCACGCGACGATTCTGCACAGAAGCCTGTATGAAGGACTGGTGAAATTATTTCCTTATCAGGAACCGAAAAATTAAAAATGAAACAATCTAAAAATGGATCAATGTAACAATTATTGGTAAACTGTTAAATTGATACGTTATTAAATTAAATATTTTATGCAAAAACTGAAAAATTATATCCACGGCGAATGGGTGGAAGGTACCGGAAACGGAATTCCTCTGTACAATGCCGTGACGGGCGAGCAGGTAGCCGTTTCGGATACCGAAGGACTTAATTTCGAACAGGCCCTGGACTACGGAAGAACTGTTGGGTACAAAAACCTGGCATCCATGACGTTCTATGACCGTGGGGAAATGCTTAAAAAAGTAGCGCTTTACCTTCTTGAAAGAAAGAAAAAATATTACGATTTATCTTACAAAACGGGAGCCACCCACGTGGATTCCTGGGTGGACATCGAAGGAGGCTTCGGGACGTTCTTTACGTATTCCGGACTGGCAAAGAGAATGCTTCCGAATACCCCGTTCTGGGTAGATGGGGAAACCCAGAAAATCTCGGCCAACGGAACTTTCCTGGGAACCCATATTCTGACGCCGAGTGAAGGGGTTTCCGTTCAGATTAACGCCTATAACTTTCCGGTTTGGGGGATGCTGGAAAAACTGTCGACTTCATTGCTGGCGGGTGTTCCTTCCATCGTGAAGCCTTCACCGTTCGGATCCTATCTTACCAATGCGGTATTTCAGGATATGATCGAAAGCGGTCTTTTGCCGGAAGGAGCCGTACAGCTGGTTTGCGGAGAACCTGGAAATATCCTGGATTACGTTCAGGATGGGGATTCCGTCCTTTTTACCGGTTCGGCGACCACGGGAAGGAAATTAAAATCCTTGCCGTCGGTAGCAGGCAATGCTGTCCGTTTCAATATGGAAGCTGATTCCCTGAACTGTTCGATCTTAGGACTGGAAGCGAAGCCGGGCACTCCGGAGTTCGATTTATTCATCAAGGAAGTACGGAACGAGATGACGACCAAAGCCGGACAGAAATGTACGGCCATCAGAAGAATTATCGTCCCTGAGAATTTGGTGGGTGATGTTCAGCAGGCTTTATCAAAAGCTCTGGACCAGACTAAAATCGGAAACCCTTTGAGCCGGGAAACGAAGATGGGATCTCTGGTTGGCAGACAGCAGTATGATGAGGTGTTAAGAAAAGTAAATTTACTGAAAGCGGAAACGGAACTGATTTATGACGGACAGCACGAACTGGTAGATGCCAATTATGAAAACGGAGCCTTCATGAGCCCTAAACTGTTCTTTAACGATAAGCCTTTCGAAAAAAATATCTCTCATGATGTCGAAGCCTTTGGGCCGGTTTCCACCCTGATGCCTTATAGAGATGCGGAAGAAGCGGCGGCTCTGGCCAAAAGAGGAAAGGGAAGCCTGGTAGGATCCATCATTTCTCACGATGAAAAATTCGTAGCCGAAACCTCATGGAAAATGGCTTCCCAGCACGGAAGGATCTTCGTTCTGAACAGGGATAATGCCAAGGAAAGTACCGGTCACGGTTCGCCGCTTCCGACATTGATGCACGGAGGGCCCGGAAGAGCCGGAGGAGGTGAAGAGATGGGCGGACTGAACGGTCTTCATTTCTTCCTTCAGAAAACCGCCATTCAGGGCTCCCCGGATATTCTGACGGCGATAACCAAAGTTTACCAGCAGGGGGCGGAAAAGAAATATTCCGACAAGCATCCTTTCCGGAAGTATTTTGAAGAAGTGGAAATCGGTGATTCCCTGGAAACCGCGGGAAGAACCATTACCGATGCCGATATCGTAAACTTTTCAAACGTTTCATGGGATCATTTCTATGCCCACACGGATGCAACAAGCTTAACGGGAACCATTTTCGATAAAACGGTTGCCCATGGATACTTTATCCTTTCCGCAGCGGCAGGATTGTTCGTTTCCGGAAAAAAAGGACCGGTGATTGCCAATTACGGTCTGGAAAACTGCTCATTCTTCAAACCGGTATACGCCGGAGATACAATTACCGTTTATTTAACGGCAAAAGAAAAGATCAACCGTGGCGTAAAGGGAAGAAACATCCCTTCCGGCGTGGTAAAATGGCTGGTGGAAGTGGTAAACCAGAGAGAAGAAATAGTTTGTGTAGCTACGATTCTGACTCTGGTGGCAAAACATTCGCCTTTTA
Source organism: Chryseobacterium hagamense (assembly GCF_007991455.1). GTDB lineage: Bacteria > Bacteroidota > Bacteroidia > Flavobacteriales > Weeksellaceae > Chryseobacterium > Chryseobacterium hagamense. The sequence goes on from NZ_BJYJ01000002.1 coordinate 379,269, forward strand.
TCGATCTGAATGTAAAGAGTGTTCAGAAAATCCTGAACGGCTTAACGGAAAATACCGCTTCACAATGGGGGAAAATGTCCGCCCAGCAGATGATCGAACATTTGGAACACGGCATATTGGTAAGTTTTGGCGAGCCGGAAGCCGACCGGTGCTTTACCCCGGAAGAGCAGCTGGAAAAATGGCAGGATTCCCTGTATAACCACCGCAAAATGCCGAAAGATTTCCAGGCCCCGTTCCTGAATGCCGATGGCTCATTGCCTGAACTGAAACATAAAAACCTGGAAGCGGCAAAACAGTCGTTCCTGGAAAACCTGAAAAGATTTTCAATCTATTATAAAGAAAATCCGCAGGCCGAGCATATGAATTTCGTATTCGGGAAGCTGAATAAGGAAATGTGGGAACTGATGCACAGAAAGCATTTTACCCATCATTTCGAGCAGTTCGGATTGGTATAATGCAAAATAAATTCATAAATTTAAAGGAGCCTTTTTTTAACAGGTTCCTTTTTTAATACAAATATATGGAACAGGCATTTTTCAAAGACTTTGATTTCACCGGTTTCTGGAATGAAAGCAGCTATTCGGAAAGGGATTATACCGAACCGTTTCCGGAAGAGGAAACTATCCTTTCGGTAGAGCAGGAACTGGGTTATCAACTTCCGTCATCCTATATCGAGCTGATGCGCATCCGGAATGGCGGATTGGTAGAAAGAAGCTGCTTCCCGGCAGCAGAAGGCACTTCATGGGCAGAAGATCATATTGCGATTACCGGTATTATGGGAATCGGAAGGGAAAAGACCTATGCGCTTTGCGGAGAACTGGGCAGCCGTTTCATGATTGAAGAATGGGGATATCCGGATGATGGGATTTACTTCTGCGATTGCCCTTCTGCAGGACACGATATGATATTGCTGGATTATTCCGGATGTGGAAAAGAAGGAGAACCGGAAGTAGTGCACGTAGACCAGGAAGCAGACTACAGAAAAACGGTTCTGGCGAAAAACTTTGAAACCTTTATCAGAGGACTAAAGACAGAAGAGTATTTTGATCACGAATAGACATTTATCTTAAAATTAATACAGTACAGATGAACGAGAGCTGGATGCAAAAATATGAAGAAGTAAAAAAAATGCTGGTTTGCCCAACGGATCTGGAGACTTATTTTACTCTGGATGAAGTTGGTGGCCTTCCTATGGAAAAGATGGAAATCGGCCGGGTTTCAGTTCCTTCCGGAAAAATACTGGTGAGGGATCCGCTGGTTTTCCTGAATGCCGGTGAAAAGCCTTATTTTACCGAAGCTCCCAAAGGAAATTTCCCGGTAACGGTTGCCGTGGTAAAGTCTGAAGAATGGGGCACCCGGTATGCGGCGGTAAAAGTAAAATTTACGGAGGGTAAACCGGTCTTTTATCAGGAAGCTCTGACCGGTAACGAAAATCTTGAAGGCATACAGGAAGATGATTATTTCGGATTCCGTGTAGATGCGGGACTGGCCTGCATTGCCGATGCTGAAACTCTTTCCGCTTTTGACCGTTTCGTAAAAGATCTTAATGGAAATAACCTGTACGATGATTATTTTTCGGAACTGTTCAGGAAAAGCTATGAAGCGCATCCCGATAATCAACGGGAAGGCGGCGACTGGATCAACTGGACCATCCCGGAAACGGCTTATCAGATCCCGATGTTTGCCAGCGGTTTCGGCGACGGCGGTTATCCTGTCTATTTTGCCTATGACGAAAACGGCCTGATCTGCGGTTTGTATATCCAGTTTATCGATATTGAGCTGGCATTAAGTGATGATGAGGAAGAAGATAACGGGGTGGTTTAAATGCTATAATTAAATATGAAAGGAACTTTTGCAGAACAGGTTATCAAATTCAATAATAATCTTCATTACAGAGGAAAACTGCCTGATGATTTCATGGTGATGAATCCATATCTGAATAATCCGGAAACAATGGAGGTAATGAAAGAATTTTACCGCAAATACTACAACGACTCCAATCAGCGGAAATTCTTTCTCGGCATCAATCCCAGCCGCCACGGTTCAGGCGTCACCGGTGTCCCCTTTACCGATACCAAAAGGCTGGAAAGCATTTGCGGAATTAAGATGACCTCAGCCTATACCCATGAAGTTTCCTCGGTGTTCGTTTATGACATGATTGCAGAATATGGCGGTGCCGAAGAATTTTACCGCGATGTTTATATCAATTCGCCTTTCCCGCTGGCGATTGTAAGGAAATCGAAGAGCGGTTGGATAAATGCCAATTATTATGATGACAAAGCTTTATTTGCTGCCGTAAAAGATTTTATGATCGATTCCTTAAAAAAGCACCTCAGCCTGAACCTCGATTCTTCCGAAATTTTTGTCATGGGTAAAAAGAATGCGGATTTCATTTCAAAAATCAATAACGAGGCTAACCTATTTGAGAAAATGACCGTCCTGGAACATCCGAGATACATCCAGCAGTACAAATCGAAAGAGAAGCAGCTGTATATTGATAAATATATTTTAGCTTTGAAAAAATAACCGGATGAAATCATTTCCTTCAGGAATACATTTTAAATATCAGTGGAGAACCTATCAGCGACATTTTTTAGATCGTTTTGACGAATATCTAAAAAATGGGCATCTTCATATTGTAGCGCCACCCGGTTCGGGAAAAACCGTGCTGGGATTGGAAGTAATGCTACGGATTAATAAACCTGCCCTTATCGTTGCACCGACATTGGCCATCAGAAACCAGTGGATGCAGAGGTTCCGGGAGCTGTTCCTGCATACTGAACACTTACCGGAGTGGATTTCCGACGATATCTATAACCCGGGATTTGTAACGGTAACCACTTATCAGGGACTTCATGCGGCCTGTAACAAAAAGCCCGGGGTATTGACTGATGAAAAAAGTCCTGATCCAGAAGGCGCTGAAAACAATTTTTCCCAAATCACACGGAGATTAAAACAGCAAAAAATTGAAACTTTTATTCTGGATGAAGCCCATCATTTAAAAAATGCATGGTGGAAAAGCCTGACTGACCTTAAAAAAGAGATTTCACCAAAGGTTGTGGCCTTAACGGCAACTCCCCCTTTCGATGTATCCGGGGCGGAATGGCAGAAATATATTCAGCTTAACGGCCCTGTGGATATCGAAATTTCTGTTCCGGAGCTGATGATCGAAGGAGATCTTTGTCCCCATCAGGATCTGGTCTATTTTACTTCGCCGACGGAACAGGAAAAACATACCATTGAAAACCATTACCACCGTGCCCGCACCATCTTTGAGGAGGTAAATAATGACAAAGTTTTACTGCATGCTCTGGAAAACCATGATCTTTACCAAAATCCGGAACAGCACCTGGATTGGATTTACGATCATCTTTCTTCGTACACTTCAGGCCTGGTATATCTTAACTTCAGGGGAAAGGAAATTGCAGACATTCATTTTAAAATAATCGGTGATGAGAAGAAGTTGGTACCCGAATTTGATTTTTTCTGGCTTGAGGAACTGCTGGATTTTTATTTCTTTACAGATGACCTGTATTTTAAACAGTTTCATGATCATCGGAGCCGGCTGGAAAACAGAGTAAGACGAAACGGCTTCCTGGAAAACAAAACGGTTTGCTTTTTCGACAATAAGAAGGTACATCAGATGTTAAACTCGAGCATAGGAAAACTGGAAGGCATAAAAGAAATCGTTAATTTTGAGTATTCTGTTCTGGGTGATGGTCTGAAAATGCTTGTTCTTACCGACTTCATCAAAAAAGAATTTCTGGCCACCCATCATCATAACGGCTTTGAAATTGATAAAACCGGGGCAATTCCTATTTTTGAAAAGTTGCGCAGAGAAAATCCGGATCATAAAAAAATAGGGGTTCTCACCGGTAGTCTGGTGATTATCCCCAAAGGTTCAGAAAATGTCTTTGATCTTTTATGCCGTACCAGCAAAGTTTCAGCAGGGACTGAGCTTTCCTATGACGGAAACTATTTGGTAATCCATATAACAGATGCCGTAAGACATGCGATCGTCCATATCATCACGGAAATGTTTCAGTCGGGAGAAATACACGTACTCATCGGTACAAAATCGCTTTTGGGAGAAGGCTGGGATGCACCGAAAATGAACGCTTTAATTCTGGCAAGCTTTGTAAGTTCCTTCGTACTCTCCAATCAGATGCGGGGAAGGGTCATCAGAACGGATAAAGATTGTCCGGACAAAACGGGAAATATCTGGCATCTGGTATGTTTTGATGGCAATGATGAAATCGGGAGCAAGGATCTCGATATTCTGAAAAAGAGGTTTAAAACTTTTGTCGGAGTCTCCAATAATGATGAGAATACCATTGAAAACAATTTTGAAAGGCTGCATATAAAAATTGAGGAAAGTAAAAGAGACCTGTCATTGATCAATCTGCAGACCTTTGCATTTGCAGGAGATCGTAAAAATCTTTCAAACCGGTGGAAAAAAGCTTTAGCCAAAGGCAATATTCTGATTGAAGAAATACAGGTCCCGAAAAGTGAAATGCGCCGGACTGAAGAAATGAAACTGACGTACCTGAAAAAGATGCTGGGTAACTTTTCAGGGATCATGATTTCTACGGGAATCACTTTTCTCCACGAAGTGGTTTCGGAAATTGTGAAATCTTATGATGATATCCATTCGATGGACGGGTTTTTCAAGGTTTCTATGGTGGCCGGCATCATCGGAATCCTGACCTGCGGTATGAAATTCATAAGAGCCTGCAGGCAATATTTTAAATATAAGAAGTTTTCGAAGTATCTGCAGGCCATGGGTAATGTGGTTCTGGAAAGCCTGATCCACGAAAAAATTATTAAAACACCTCCTCAGGAAATGTCAGTTGTGACAGCTGATGATGTTTATAAAAGCTCTGTCTGTCATCTGGAAGGAGGAAGCCGCTATGAAAAATCAATATTCATCAGGACATTGCAGGAGCTGATTTCCCCGGTCGATAATCCGAGATATCTGATTCAGCAGGAAGAAAAATTCCTATTTGTTAAGACAGGTATTTATTTTCCTGTTCCTGAAATCATGGGTAAAAATAAAGCCAGTGCAGCATTTTTCAGAAAGAAGTGGAGTGAAAATTTTGCTCACTCAGAGCTGATTTTCACAAGAACACCGGAAGGTAGGAAAATTCTATTACAGCTCAGATTCCGGTCTTTGATGAATAGAAATACAAAGATTGAACAGATTAATAAATGGGTAAAATAAGTTTCATGGCATTTAAATATTGGTGTTGCGCTGCTTAATTGTCGGAAGCTGAAGGATACTGAAATAATGTAAACTTGAAACAAGAGTCAGGTTAGAAGCTGGAAGAGGGAAGAAGGATGCCGGAAGTTCCTTTTGAAGGTATTAATAGTCAAACAAAATATTTTGTTATTAGATCAGGAAAATTCTATTTAAAATCCTGGCTGAATAGAATTGATTTTATTTGTAATTAAATAAACAACTGATTACAGAGTGCATACAGCCGAATCAACATTAAAATAAAAATCCCCTGTCATAAGGGGATTTCTTCTCATTTATGCGTTTAGAATCTCAATCGATATTCTGCAATATCAAGTTTTTATGGGTATTAGTTTTGGAATCAGCTGATGTAAATTTTATTTCATCTTATTGACACCCCAAAGTAACAATAAATATAAATTCTGAGGTAGCGTAAAAATCCCCAAATTCAGCATTACGTATTTCTACTGAATACAGGGGGAAATCCGTTTTTCAGGCCCTTTTATTGTATGGATGGATAGCGGTAATGAGAAGTAAAGGATTTTAATACGGCCACTGGACATTGGGTAAAGTTCCTGTATGGCTTTTCGCCGAACTTTCCTATTTTTGTGGAAATCCAATTTAAACTAAAAATGAACGAATTTGTAGCAGCAGAACTGAAAAACAGCATTGCCGAAATTACCTTCGGAACGCCTAAAAGCAATTCCCTTCCGGGAGCCATCCTTGAAAAACTGGCCCGGACCATACTTGAAGAGGGGGCTAAAGATGAGGTAAAGGCCATCCTTGTAAAAAGCGAAGGGGAAAAAGCATTCTGTGCCGGCGCCAGCTTCGATGAATTGCTGGAAATTGAAGAACTGGAAAAATCGACGAAGTTCTTCGGAGGTTTTGCAAAAGTGCTGAATGCCATGAGGAACTGCGGTAAGATTGTTGTCGTAAGAGTACAGGGAAAAACCACCGGCGGCGGTGTGGGGATTGCCTGCGGTGCGGATTATTGTTTTGCAGTGAAAGATGCCGCTTTGGCTCTCACGGAAATTAACCTGGGGATCGGGCCTTTCGTTATCGGACCTTATGTTGAAAGAAAAATCGGGAAGTCGCAATTTTCTGCAATGGCCATCGATGCGGACTTCAGATCGGCGGAATGGGCGGAACAGCACAATATTTACCATTCGGTTTCTGAAAATATCGGAGAAATGGATATTAAACTTGAAAAATTCATGCAGACCCTGGCTTCCAGAAGCAGCGAAGCTTTGGCGCTGATTAAAAAAGTATCCTGGGAAGGAACCGATCATTTCAATGAACTGATGCCGGCCAGGATTCACATGAGTGCCAGCCTGATTCTCGAAGATTCCGCAAAGAAAAGCATCGGAGCGATTAAAGAAAGACTGAGAGCGAAATAATTTCAAAATTTCATAAAACGACAACCGCCGGATTTCCCGGCGGTTTTTTATTTGATGCTTTCGGCGTCAACAAAATTGGATTTTCGGTATTGTTATCATTTCAGATTGACAGGTAAGGAGAATTATTCGTTTTTTTTAAAAAATATCTTGCACATTCAAAAAAAATAATAACTTTGTAATTCAAAGTTCTTTTTATGGAATCAAAAAACTATCACGAAGACTTGTCGCATATCCGTTCCATGATGGAGCGCTCTTCCCGGTTTATTTCTTTAAGCGGTCTTTCAGGCGTTGTTGCCGGTCTGGCAGCAGTGGTTGGTGCCGTGTACGTGTATTTTGTTTTCCAGAGGGAAGGAATTGATTATTTTGATGGGAAAAGGAATATTTTCGGACTTTCGCTGGTAAAAGAGCTTGTCCTGACCGGAATTGCCATTCTGGTTGTCGCGGTGCTCAGCGGTTATCTTTTTACAGCCAATAAGAGCAAAAAGAAAGGATTGAAGATCTGGGATGCCACTACCCGGCGTCTTTTGGTTACCTTTGCTGTTCCTTTGGTAACGGGAGGTTTCTTTTGCCTGGGCCTTTTATATCATCATCTCTTTGTATTTATTGCACCGGCGACATTGGTTTTTTACGGATTGGCCCTGGTAAGTGCGGAACGGTATACGCTGACGGATGTAAAATACCTGGGCTATTGCCAGATTGCTTTAGGACTGATCTCTTTGTTTTTTCCGGGATGGGGGCTGCTTTTCTGGACCATCGGTTTCGGGCTGTTGCATATTGTGTACGGATTGATTATGCATAAAAAGTATAAGTAAAATGGATCGTTCAGCTTTTTTAACTATTTTGATCCTGGCAATTGTTGTTTTCGGCATCTTTTCGGTGGTGTTTAAAAACAGGAAAAGGCAGTTTTTTAAAAGCATCCTGCTGGCCGTTTTTATTGCTCCGGTTATTTATTTCCTGATTGTTTCCGTTCTGATTTTAAGTGCAACCAGAGAAAGAAGCAGAGATTTTGATGCAGCTATATGGCAGGCAAATGCAAGAACGGAAAACGGAACGGGTAACTATGAAATGGTTGATGATCTTATTGACAGCAGATTACTGATTGATAGAGATTCTTCGGAAGTAAGAGAAATTTTAGGTAGCCCTGAATTAAAAGACCAGAAGCAAAAATTCTGGCAGTATTATACAGGAACAAGTACCGGCTTTGGTTTTGTGGACCATCAGCTGATTGTAAAGTTTGCCCATAATAAAGTCATTGTGCTTGAGCATATCAGACAACAAGATTAAATAAAATGATAAATATAAATCAACTCAACAAAGAATTCGAAAGCCGTGTCAGACTGGGCATCATGTCCGTCCTGATGGTGAACGACTGGGTTGATTTTTCCGAAATGAAAAGCATTTTGGAAATTACGGACGGCAATATGGCCAGCCATAGCAATGCTCTGGAAAAGGCGGGCTATATCGAAGTGAAGAAAGAATTCGTTGGTAAAAAGCCGAAAACCTCTTACCGGGTAACCCAAAGCGGAAGGGAAGCATTTACCGATCATCTCAATGCTTTGGAAAAACTGATCGGCCGTTGATGGGTATATTTTTTTGTAATTATACTTTGAAATACAAAGTACTTTTAAATATTTAATTAAAGAATTATGATTTTAGACAAACAAAAAACAAAGATTATTTTCGCTGTACCGGCCCTGTTGCTCCTTACGGCGTTTTTCGGAAACCTCTTTGCAGAAGGGTGGAACTGGTCGCCGCTTGATTTTCTGGTGGCTGCGGTATTGCTTTTCGTAATGGCTTTTCTCGTCAATCTGGTGATCAGGTCAGGGAAAACAAATGCTTCGAAATTTATAATCTGCTTTGCGATTCTCCTGGTATTGGCCCTCGTATGGATCGAGCTGGCCGTCGGAATTTTCGGAAGTCCTTTTGCGGGAAGCTAAACGGAAGTGTAATGAACCGTAAAACATTTTTAAAAAGACTGTTGCAGATTTCAGCCGTTGGTGCATTTCCAATGCTGTATTCCTGGCAGGTCGAACCTTTCTGGCTGGAGTTTGTGGAAAGAAAACTGTCTGTTAAAAACCTGCCCCGGGAGCTGGAAGGGAAAATCCTGATGCAGATTTCGGACCTGCACGTCGGAACGCGTTTCGACTGGAAGTTCCTGATGGATTCCTTTGAAAAAGCCAAAAAATACAAGCCTGATTTCGTAGTATATACCGGCGATTTTGTAAATCACGGAAACCTGGCAGAACGTGAGGATCTCAGAAAGGTTTTGGAACATGCGGTACCGGAAAACCTGGCGACCTTCGGAATTCTGGGAAATCATGATTACGGGACCGGTTGGAAAGGACCTGGTGTGGCTGGTAAAATCTGTGAAATTGCAGAAGATTCGGGAATTACCATGCTGAGAAATGCACAGCAGGAAAGCTACGGATTAAATTTTATCGGTTTCGACGACCTCTGGTCAAAGAATTTTACACCTGAAGAAGTGATGCGAGATTATGATCCTTTAAAAGCCAATATCGTGCTCTGCCATAATCCCGACACCTGCGATGAACCGGTATGGAACAATTACCGGGGATGGACCCTCAGTGGCCATACCCACGGGGGACAATGCCGCATTCCCGGTGTCATCACGCCGCTTCTGCCGGTGAAGAACCGGAAATATACGTCGGGAGCCATTGACCTTGAAGATGGCAGGATGCTCTACATCAACCGTGCTTTGGGGCATTCTTTCCAGGTCCGGTTTATGGTGCGTCCGGAAATTACGGTGTTTACTTTAATACGGGGATAAATGACTGAACCTCATATTTTAAAAACTGGAAAATCAGTGTTCTGGTTTTCTTTCTCTGCCGGAACCATTCTGTTTTTTAGCTTATACTCGGGATTTATGACTGAATTTGTAGTGTTTGGCGGATGGGTTTTATGCCTATTTGCCCTGCTGAATACATTCGTGTTTTTTGCTCTGATGATTTACGGGTTTATCTATCAATCAAAATTTATAGCATGCCTGAAGTCAGCAGCTGTCTTGCTGATCAATATTCCGATTGCCCTTGTTTATGGATGCCTTATTGACCTTAAATGATGACTGAGACAGTGGGTATCATCAGAAGTTTTCTTTTAGCGGATTTTCATTCCGGCAAATTTTAACCTATTAATTATAACTTAATTTTAACCTATCAACTATGAAAAAATTACGCGTCCGTTTTCTGCTTTTCGTGTACGGTAAGACCCAGAAGCTTTACCGGAAATATTTTAAGAAAAAGAAAAGACAATGGCAGTTTACCGAGAAGCAGCTGCTGGAATTTCGGGAAGATTCTCTGGGGCGGAAGCTCGGGGATTTTTACAGGAAACATGGGTTCAGCATGATCCCGAAAATGGAAGACCATGATGTCCATCACCTGATTACGGGTTTCAGTACGCAGTTTGAGGATGAAATTGCGATGCAGTTCCTGCTGTTGGGAAACGGAAAACTGAATGCCCATCTTCTGGCGGCCATTGTTCTGGGAAGCCTGATCTTACCGGAATACTTCAGGATTTATATAAAAGCTTATCAAAAAGGCAAAAGCATGCGGCCCTTTCACCACTGGGATTTTGAAGTCCTGCTCTGGCAGAATTTCGAACATCTGAAAGACTTTATCCAACAGAAAAATACCACAGTATTGCATTGATATGGGAAATATAAAATTCAGCACGGAAGGAAAAACGGCGTTTTATCTCTCCTTTTCTTTGGGAACGCTGATTCTCATCAGCTTTTTGCTGACTAAAAGTGAAGTCTTGCTGACCGTCGGATTCTATTATGTTCTGGCAGCAGCCGTGATCAATCTCATCGTATTCTTTTATGAACTCATTTCGTTCTTTACAAATGTCAAGGATAACAAGCCGCACGGAAATTCTGCTGTCCTGGTTGTAATGAACATTCCGATCAGCATCATTTATTTCCTCGCAGTCATTAATTCCTGTAATCTTTAATTTAAATATAACCTTATGAAAACACATCATTATATATTTCTTACCACCGTTCTCTTTGTTATCCTGTTCTACGGTCAGAGTGCCGGTCTCAATCTGGGGATGATCGGTTGGGTGTATGCCATCCTGACTTTGATCAGAACCCCGAAAAGAAGAAGAACTAAAACTTTTGTCCTGCTTTTTGCAGCAAGTATTCTTTCAAGTGCTGCTTTTGCCTGGTATGGAGATTCTCCTTCATTCCTGGCGGTGACCTGCTCGCTCCTGATGCTGGGCTACCGGTCACGGAACCGGAGAATGAAGGTCCTGTTGCTGCTTCCTGTTTTCGTTACCAATTTCTTTACTTCATTTGTCAGGGTTTTCAATTTCGATGACTGGCTTCCCAAAAGAAATGTTCCCGGACTATGGCAGAAGACGCTGGCTTTTATACTGATCCCGATGATCCTGATCTCTGTATTCTTCGGAATTTATTCAGCGGGCAGTGACCATTTTGCCAATCTGTTTACGGACCTGGAACTGGATATTAATTTCTGGCAGCTGATGACCATGATCGTGCTGGGTTTTTTCATTGCTTTCAATTACTGGAACTTTTCGGTAGAACGGTTTATCTACAAAAGCAACCGTACACTGGATAATGATTTTAAAAAGTCAAACGTTCAGAAGCCGACCTATTCTTTTCTTGATCTTGATGCCGAAAGAATGAGTGGGGTTATTTCTTTATCTGCCTTAAATATTTTATTGGTATTCTTCATCTTTACTTACAATTACGAACAGTTCTATGAATCGGTAAAGACTCCGGTAAGGCTTTCTGAAGAAACCCATGAGCAGGTCAATGCCGTCATCATGTCTATCGTCATGTCCATTCTGGTGATGATGTTCTACTTTAAATCCGGATTTAATTTTGATCCCAAAGCCCGCTTTATGAAAATACTGGCGAAGATCTGGATTATTCTGAATGCCTTGCTCATTCTCTCTGCCATGGTAAAAAACTCGGAGTATATCATCAATCACGGATTCACCTACAAAAGGCTTGGCGTCTATGCTTTCCTGATTCTTTCACTGACCGGCCTGGTCCTGACGTTCATTAAAATACAGTTCAGGAAAAGAAATGCCTTTCTCTTCAATACAATGGCATGGTTTGTTTACGGTACGGTTCTGGTCTGCAGCTATATCAATTGGGGCGGCATCATCACCGCAGAAAACATGAAACGAAAAGATTTCGCCCTGGATTACCACCGGACGCACATCAGTTTCAGTGAAAAGCAATTGCTGAATTATGCCGAAGGGAAGAACGATCTCCGTTTAAAATCTGAAATTTTGAATTCGGAGCAGGTAAAATTACAGCAAAACGAAACACTTCTTTCCAGCGTATTGTTTTACCGGACTTTACCCTCAAAATAACCATTCAAAACAAATCTGAATGTACGGTTGGAACAATTTTCGCTGCACCCTATACTCAAAAAGCCTAAAGGTTTAATTAAAAAAGACATATTATGAAAAAGTCCTTATTGCTCATTCCGCTGATGATCATCTCCTGTAAAAAAGAACCGAAAGTTATGGAAATGCAGGACAGGGATTCAGTGATTGTTTCGGAAGAGGCATCTCCTGTAGAAAAAACAGATTCGGCCACAGTAAAAATGAAGGATTCCATAATCAATAACGCCCCCAAAACAAAAGAGGTTCTGAGTAAAGGGGTAATGAGGGATGTGAAAGACGGGCAGATTATCCGGACTGCCGATGCGGCACAGCTTCCTTTTAAACTGGGGGAAGAATTTACCAAAGACGGTCAGGAGTTTATTTTAAAAATAACCAATTTCAGTAAACAGACACTCAAAGCGAAAATTTCCACCGACGTCAAGGATTTCAATATCCGCTTTAACCAGATCAAACTGCCGAACGGCGATTATGACGGACCTTTCGGAAGGGAAATTACCTATGACGTAAAAGGAAAAGGGGAAGTATGGCTGATCGTCGGCAAAAGCAATATGGCATCCGGCAGTACGAAAGGAAGTTTTACCGTAAGTGTGGAGTAATTTTCAATTTGGTATAATTTCTGCAAACAAAATCTAAAATTTATCATTATGAAAAATATATTTTTGACAGCGGCAGTGGCTTCGGTAGCTTTAGTAAGTTGCGGTACCGTGCAGTCATTGGTTCAGAATACATTTCCTTATACGGCGAATGTACTGATTTCCACCGGTGTCCCTGCAGATAAGGAAGTATCTTCCACTGCGACCGCTTCCAATATCCAGACCTGGTTCGGAGGAAATAATGATGCAAGAATTAAAGATGTAAGGATTTCAGATGCTAAAGTATCCGTAGTTTCACCTTCCGGTGGATCGCTTAACGCTCTTAAAACCATTAAAGTGTATATTTCGTCAAACGGAACCGGAGAAAGGCTGGTGGCTTCAAGATCCAACATTTCCACCGATGCTTCAAGCATCACCCTGGACCTTGAAAATACAGGATATCTGGATAGTGTGGTAAAAAGCACCGGCGTTACCGTAAGAACGGTTTATGAATTGAAAAATCAGACAAGTTCAGATATGAACCTTAGGGTGGCACTGAATTTCAACAGTGTGCCTGCTAATTAATTTTTTATAAAAGTTTATTTTAAAAGCGTCTTTCAAATATTGAAAGGCGCTTTTTTTCGAGTGGCCAGAATCTCCGGTAGCTTTTATCTTAGAAATCAGGTGGTTTGTAGAATTTAATCTACAGGTTTTATACTTAGGACAGCGGATATTTAAATTAATTTTGCAGAAAATTATTTAAAATTCACAACCCTATGAAAAAGAAATTTTATTTACTTACGCTGTTCGCCCTATGCGCTCAGGCAGCCTTCGCCCAGAATATCACCATTCCGGACCCTAATTTCAAAGCCAAAATCCTTTCTTCCGGTCCTGCCAATACCATTGCCAAAAATTTGTCCGGCAGTTATTTTGCCGTTGATGCCAATGGAGACGGGGAAATTCAGCAGGCCGAAGCGGCTCAGGTGAAAAGCCTCGACGTAAACACTTCTTCGATTTCGTCTCTTGACGGAATCACTGATTTTACCAATCTGGAGTCTTTTGATTGCAGCCATAACAGTATCGACAAGCTTTTTATGAATATGGCTTCCATCAAGTGGATCAACGCATCCGATAATACCTTGAATAACGGTGGCGTCGGAGTAGGCGCAAACATCGAGTACTTGGATCTTCATAATGTTACCTTCAGCCAGATGCCCCTGAACCTCAGTAATAAAAACATGCTGTCTTATCTTAACCTGCAGAACAGCAATATCTATGAACTGGATTGCAGCAACAGTAAGCTTACTACGCTTCTTCTAAACGGATGCAGCAACCTGCATATCCTGGACTGCAGCAACAACCTTCTTACCTCACTGGACCTCAGCGGACTGAATATTACCGGGGAAGCTTATTTCCTTGGGTCAGGGCCCAATACGTTGACTTATCACAAAGGAGGGGTCGACTGCAGTCATAACAACCTCACCAGTCTGAATATTGCCAATCTCACCACCAACTTTCTGAACTGCAGTTACAATAACCTTACTTCTCTGAATGCGGGTACTCTGACGTTGGTTAAGATGCCTAATGTCCCCGTATTTGCAATTCCGGAACCAAGCCTGTATTTCGACTGCAGCCACAACCAGCTGACTTCTCTGAACATAAACGGTTCTTTTGTTATCCAGTCTTTCGACTGTAGCTATAACAACCTGAATACGCTGACAATCCCCAATATCGTAACCCAAATTTTCAGCTGTAACAATAACAACTTGACTTCCCTTACCATCAGCGATTCATCAGAAATCAATATCCTGAACGCAAGCTATAACGCTATGACTTCCTTTATAAGTCCTGCTTTGCTTCAAGTAAGTAATCCTAATGCAATCCTGAATCCTTTTAATACCGACCACTTGCTGGATTGCAGCCATAACCAGCTCACTTTTCTAAACCTCAATAACACCCAGGTTCCTTCTGTAAATGCTTCCGACAACAATATTCATACGCTATTCATTAAGAACGGAGTATATAACGACTTTATAGATCTTCAGAACAATTCGGATATCCAGTATGTATGTGCAGATAATGATCCAGCAAATCCATCCGATCCTAACTATACGGAAGTGAACTATTTCCAGGATATGTTGCCGTCGGCTATGGTCGGTTCAAACTGCAGCAGTTTTCTTTCTGTAAAAGAAAAAGCAGTAGCGGAAAAAGTAACGGTTTATCCAAATCCTGCGAAAGATCAGGTGCAGATCGATGCTGATTCGGCGATTATATCGGTCGTAGTTTACGACATGCAGGGGAAATTAGTGAAAAAGTATTCAGGAACAGGTTCTGCATCAGAGAAAATCATGCTGGATGATGTGCCGGCAGGAAATTATGTGCTTATGATCATCACAAAGAAAGACCGCTTTACCCGGAAAATAATCAAAAGATAATCATTGCAGTAAAATTGGAAAGGCTTCTTAAGATATCCTTTTTTAAGTTGGTCAAATCATAAACAGAAACAGGCTGTCCTTTCAGGATAGCCTGTTTTATGATCAGAGGTCTTTATTTTATTCTGCTTTAGGTTTTATTTAAAATCCACAAGCTCGATGTCAAAAATTAAGGTGGCTCCCGGAGGAATTACATTTCCGGCACCATTGTCACCGTAAGCCAGATTGGCAGGGATATAGAACCTGTATTTCGCTCCTTTGCTCATCAGCTGCATGCCTTCCGTCCATCCCGGGATAACTCCGGAAAGATTCAGCTCAATAGATTTTCCGCCGTTCTTATCCGTAGAATCGAAAACGGTTCCGTCCATCAGTTTTCCGGTATACAGAACGTTTGCCGTGCTGGAAGCGGTAGGTTTTGTTTTGCCGTCTCCTGCTTTCAGAACTTCATACTGCAGGCCGCTCGCTGTTGTCTTGATGTTTTTGTTCAGCTTGTTCTTAGCCAGGAAATCATCACCTTTCTTTTTGTTTTCTTCCGCTTTTACTTTGGCTTCTGCCTGCTTTTTCTCGTTCTGCTTTTGCATAAAGCCCTGTAGGAACGTTCCCATTTCTTCTTTTGGGAAAAGCGTCGGTTTATCAGCTAAAGCATCTTTGATTCCCTGTGCCAGAAGCTCACTGTCTGCCGGGAAGCCCTGTCTTTTCATGTTCTGGGCAATATCAAGACCGATGTAATAGGAGGCTTTCTGCTCATCGGTATACGATTTCTGGGCGAAGGCAAGGTTTGCTCCTGTAAGAAGAACAAGGGTAATTAAGGTTTTTTTCATTGTTGAATATAAATATTTTTTGCGAATTTAAGCTTTTGTAACGGAATCCATCACAATGGTTACCGGACCGTCGTTAATTAATGAAACCTTCATATCGGCACCGAAGATCCCGCTTCCGGTTTTCAGTCCGGATTTTGAAATTTCCTCTTTAAAATAATCAAATAAAGGAACCGCCACATCAGGTCTGGCCGCTTTGATGAAAGAAGGGCGGTTGCCCTTTCTATAATCGGCAATCAGGGTAAACTGGCTGATGCAGAGAATTTCCCCCTGTATATCCTGAACGGAAAGATTCAGTTTGTCCTCTTTATCGCCAAAAATTCTTAAATTCAGAATTTTCTGTACCAGCCAGTCGGCATCACTTTTTCCGTCATTTTCATCAACCCCGATCAAAAGCATCAGTCCTTTTCCGATTTCACCGACGGTTTGTCCGTTCACTTTTACGCTGGCTTCAGAGACTCTCTGTACAACGACTTTCATTTTTTTAATAGTAAATGTTTAATAATTTGTTTCCCGGGTCGTAATTGTAAAGGTAAGTTTTCGGCGGAACGTTGGCCACGGCGGTGGGTTGTCCGGTCAGCAGGATCCATTGGGCATTATCTTTCGGGCAGAGGATTCTGATATTATCCTGAACTTCAAGTGTGGTATTGTTATCAGGGCATATATGCGGTGCATTCCGGTCGTATATTTTGAAGGTGGTATCCGATGCCCGGACCACGATCAGTCCTCTCGTTCCGGACTGCTGTTCGTTGATATAAACCCATCCGCCGACCTGATTCAGATTATAGTAAGCGGGAAGGTTCAGATTTAAGCTTACATTGATCGGGTTGGTCGGGAAACAACTGACGGTATCTTCACGGGTTCCACATGAATTTAAATATAAATTACTGAAAATCAATAATGTGATGACGGTTAATATTGAAAAACTTTTTTTCATTTGAATTTAAATTTTTATATATTTGTAAAAATTAAACGATTACAACTCGAAAACATTGTCCGGCAAATGTCGGATTATTTTTTTATACTAAAACTAAATTTTGAAAATTATGGCAAGCTATGTTACAAAGGAGGGGCTGGAGAAAATGAAAGCTGAGCTGGAGCAGTTGGAAACTGTAGAAAGACCGAAAATTACCCAGCAGATTGCTGAGGCAAGAGATAAAGGGGATTTGTCTGAAAATGCAGAATATGATGCGGCCAAAGAGGCGCAGGGAATGCTCGAAATGAGAATTTCCAAGCTGAAGGATGTTATTTCGGGCTCAAAAATCATAGACGAAAGTCAATTGGATACTTCGAAAGTTTCCATCCTTACCACCGTGAAGCTTAAAAATAATGCTACCAATCAGGAGCAGGTATTTACCTTGGTGCCGGATAACGAAAGCGACCTTAAGGCCGGAAAGATATCCGTAAATACCCCGATTGCCAAAGGCTTACTGGGAAAAGCGGTAGGAGAAACGGCCGACATTACCTTGCCGAACGGCAACAAGCTGTCGTTTGAAGTATTGGATATTACCCTTTAACGTATTCTCATTGATATATCTTAGACCATGAGCACAATATTCACAAAAATCATCAACGGCGAGATCCCTTCCTATAAAATTGCCGAAGATGAGAATTTCATCGCTTTCCTGGATGCCATGCCTCTGGTAAAAGGGCATACCCTGGTGGTTCCTAAAAAAGAAGTGGATCTGATCTTTGATCTGGAAAGTGAAGAATACAAAAACCTCTGGGGCTTCACCCAGGAGGTCGCGAAAAAAATTAGAAAAGCGATACCCTGTGTAAGGGTAGGAGTGGCCGTTGTCGGATTGGAAGTTCCCCATGCCCATATCCATCTGATTCCATTGAACCGGGTGGAGGATATGAACTTTAAAAATGAACGGTTAAAACTTACGGGTGAAGAATACACCGAGATTCGGAACTCCATTATCAATTCTTAGAACATACCAGAAACTCGTGAAACTGATTTTACGGGTTTCTTTTATCTATCCCTTATTATAGTTATATAAAATGAATTCAAACCAATGTTCTTTCTGCGGAAGAAAGAGAAATGAAGTGCAGATGCTGATTTCCGGACAGAACGGCTTTATCTGCGAAAACTGTATCGAACAGGCACACACCATCGTCAAAGACAGCGGATCCAAATCGGGATATGCGCCGGCAGAAAATATAAATGAACTGAAAAAGCCGAAAGAAATCAAGGAATTTCTTGACCAGTATGTCATCGGGCAGGATCAGGCAAAAAAACAATTATCGATTGCGGTTTATAACCACTACAAAAGACTCCTGCATGCACAGGAAGAAAACCGGGAAGTGGAGCTGGAAAAATCCAATATCATTATGATCGGTGAAACGGGAACCGGAAAAACCCTGCTGGCAAAAACAATCGCCCGGGAGCTGAATGTTCCTTTCTGCATCGTAGATGCAACTATCTTAACCGAAGCGGGATACGTAGGGGAAGATGTGGAAAGTATTCTTTCCAGACTTCTTATGGTCGCAGATTATGATGTTGAGAAAGCGGAAAAAGGAATCGTATTTATTGACGAGATTGATAAAATTGCCAGAAAATCGGACAACCCGAGCATCACAAGGGATGTTTCAGGAGAAGGCGTACAGCAGGGGCTATTGAAACTTTTGGAAGGAAGCATCGTGAATGTTCCGCCGCAGGGGGGCAGAAAACATCCAGATCAGAAATACATCCAGGTAAATACCCAGAATATCCTCTTTATTGCCGGTGGCGCCTTCGACGGAATTAAAGAAATTATCGAAAGAAGAATGAACAAGCAGGCCATTGGTTTCAGCTCTGAAAAGATCAATAAAACCGGTGAAGATGAATATATATTAACAAATATTAATGCTATTGACCTGCGTTCTTTCGGATTGATTCCCGAACTTTTGGGACGATTCCCGATCATCACTTACCTGGACAAACTCACCAAAGAAACCATGGTAAGAATTATGCAGGAACCTAAAAATTCCATTGTGAACCAATTTGTTGAGCTTTTTAAAATGGATGGAGCAGAATTGGTTTTTACTGATGGCGCTGTGGAAAAAATTGTGGAAGAAACAATGGAAAAAGGCCTTGGTGCAAGGGGTCTGAGGGGAACTACCGAAAAAGTACTTGAAGATTATATGTTTTCCATAGGGGAGGAAAAAGAAATAATATTAACGGAAGATAATATTTTTGTTAATCGATAAAATATTTTTGTTTTTTACTAAAAAAGGTATACCTTTGCAATTGAGATATTGTATTAACACACAAATATTTATATACAATGAGAAAAAGTTTATTTGCTATTGGCTTATTAGCAGCCATTTGTTCTGTTCAGGCGCAGAATGTTCTGATACATGTAGACGACAATGCTACTACGTACGTAAGTAAAGGCACACTGGTTTACAGTGGAGGCGGATTACAGATGAGAGGTACCGGTAAGATCGAAAATCACGGGAATTTCATGGTTCAGGGTACTTCTACAGATTCTTTTAAAACCATTACTACCGGAAATACTGATAAAACCGAAGCCACTGGCGGAGGAAATTTCGTTAACAGTCTTAATGAACCTACCGCCTATTCTACCTATAATACCAACAATTCTGCTGCAACGCCGGCTTACACCTATGGCCAGCTTTTCATCACTGGAATTCCTCAGGCTAATCTCACGGGAATCGTTGATCAGGAGTTCAGAGCGGTTAACCACGGTACTTATCAGCAGATCGGTCTTCCTTTCTATGATAAAACAGCATCTACATTGAGTACTGAGTTAGGAAAAACTTTTACCAACAACCGGCATTCTCAAAATGAGATCTTATGGAACAACAATACGAATGTAGTACCTCAGAACTTCGGTACGGGCTATAAGATCGGAATCGGACTTGACGGATTTGCTTATTATATGCTTGGAGGTCTAGGACTTAATGTAAGTACGGTAACACGAACTTTGAAAGGACGTCCGCTTACCGATATCGGTACCACTACAACTTTGCAGGGTGCCGGGGCTAATGTAAATTTCGGAACAAACGGAAATGCGCTTAACCAGTACAATGAAAAGTACTATTCTTATGTTCAGGATGAATTCGAAACCACACCGTGGTCTGCAACGTATGGTAAAAATGTTTATCAGTTCGGAAATCCGTTCTTAACCAATCTTGATTTATCACAAATTGCAAAGAACGAGGCTAACGGCGATGGTAATTATTTAACTACGATCCAAGGGGTAAGACTTGAAATTGCACCGAATGCAGTACAGACAACTTCTTCAGGTACGGTAACCTCAGGTGGTGCAGCTTATAAATATATTGCTTTTGATGCATCAGGTAATCCTATGGCTGGTGATTATGATTATCAGATAGTACGGCCTTTGGGTACTTTCGTTATTAAATTAAGAGATAATACGGCAGCAGACCAGCTGAATTTCGGGACGCTCAGAAGATTTAATTATTATACAAGAAATTCATCCACTGCTTATAGTGTGACGGCTAATAAAAATACGACTGCTACTTATAAACAACTGGGTGTTATTGGTCTTGACGTAAACGGTAATGAAGTAGCAAGAACCTATTATGTGGTATATCCGGACGGAACCACCGGTCATTCTCTAACAGAAGCAAGAGCTCAAGTAACAATAGATGTTTCTGATGTTTTAGGTACTTATGAAGAAGCACCGGCAGGAGGGATTGATCCTAACTATATGTCGCAATACCGTTTATACATCAATGAAGCTAACGAAAATACCTTCAAAGGGAAAAACATCAGGCTGAAGAATTTTGATCTTAACACGATTAAATCTTATAAGTTTGAAGTTAGAGAAAACGGAACGCCTATTAATGATGGTGTTCATACCCTTTCTTCAGGTATCGGTTTCTATTACAAGTCGCAGAACGGAACGGTTCAGCCGGCACTTCAGGGAGCGGTTGTTCCTGTAAACGGTGCTGATTATGACCTATATTATGGTGAGCCGAGCAATGTAGTATTAGCAACAAATGAAACGAAGTCTCCTTCAAGAACAGTTGTTGTATACAATCCGGGAATCGAGAACTACGTCGTTAGATTCGATCCTAACTGGAAAAAAGCAGATATTGAGGTTTATGATATGAGCGGTAAATTGGTTATTACTAAGAAAGCAGTTAACACATCAACCGATTTTGTAATCGAACTTGACAGTAAACTTAAAAATTCTTATGTAGTAAAAGTTGTTTCCGATAAAGGAGAAACTGTTAATACCAAAATCTTAAAATAATAAATATGAAAGTTATAAATAAACTAGTTTCAGCTTTTTTTCTGATCTTCGGATTTCTTATGATCCATGCACAGAAGATGCCGCCCGCACCAAATTCAGGTGAAACCAGCAGAGGTGTTGTTGGACCAGGAGCTCAGGCTTCTCCAATTGATATGTATGTGTTTGCACTTGGAATTATTGCAGTAATGTTTATTGTATTTTTTACTAAAAAATATACCGGCAAAAAAGCATAAAATTTTATTAAAATAATATTAAACTCTCCGATTAGTCGGAGAGTTTTTTTATTTTTACCCTATGAAAAAGACATTTACGATTTCAGCGTTGTTGGCTGTATTTTCATTACAGGCACAATTTACCGTTACCATCCAGGCTCCTGCCGATTTCAAAGATCAAGACGCGATTTTATATACTTTAAATGGTTCTAAAGATATCATATTTACCAAAGAGCAGGGTAAAAATAATGTCTGGACGTTCAAGTACCCGAAAAACTATATGGGAATGATGAAAGTCTATTTTCCCGGCTCAAATAATACCTTTAATTTTATTTCGGAAAACAAAAACGTAAATGTTAGGCTTGAAACCCAGGGAAATAAAGTAAAAGACATCATTTATCTGGATGAAGCCAATGAGATCATGAGTAAATTTCAGGAAGGTTCCCAGAAAAAGGAGCTTATTCTTCCTGCCTTATCTCAAATCAAAGAATATTACAAGGACAATACGGATTTTGGCAAAGCGTTAAAGGCGGAAATCAACAGGCTTTCCGGAGGATCTGAGGGAATGGATCAGAGCCAGCATCCTTTCATTTATTATTACAACACAAACTACAACAGGTTCCTATCTAATAATCCGGCAAAAAAACCTACTCAGGACGAGATCATCAACTTTATTGATAAGTCAAATGATATGCTTGAAACTTCTTCTCTGTTAAGGCCTGTGCTGGTTTCTTATCTTAATACCGGAGGAAATACCAATGTAGGAACTTCCGTAGATAAGTTGCTGGATCGCTTAAAGGTCGAGACACCTCGTGGTCAGACAGTCCTTTCTGAATTGATTGATATTTTTGATGTTTACGACATGCAGGAATTTAAAGACAAATATTTAAGCCTTGCTAAAAATCTGAAATGCACCATCACAGACCGGTTGGCATCGACCTTAAAATCCAACGCCAATGTTGAAATAGGAGCAGCCTTTCCCAATTATAAATTCCAGACGCCTGTAAATACAACTGCAAAATCACTTTATGATGTAAAAGCCGATAAAAAAATTATTATCTTCTGGTCATCTACCTGCTCGCACTGTGAAGAGGAACTGCCTAAGTTGCTGGCAAAGTATAACGATTTAAAATCTAAGAATATCCAGGTGGTCGGTTTTTCAATGGATGTTGATAAAGATTCATATACCAAAAAAATCGCAGCATTCCCATGGGTCAATGATTCGGAACTGAAGGGATGGAACAGCAGCTATGTGGATACGTATAATGTGCATGCAACACCAACCTATTTTATTTTAGATGCTAACAATAAGATAATCAACAGACCAGAACATGTTGCTGATGTTTTGCAGTATTTTAGTTTAAAATAAATTTGGAGGGAGTAAATATTTTTGTATATTTGCACCACCAAAACGGCGAGGTAGCTCAGTTGGTTAGAGCGCAGGATTCATAACCCTGAGGTCACGGGTTCAATTCCCGTCTTCGCTACAAAAGCAGCGGCTGTAAGAGAAATCTTACAGCCGTTCTTGTTTTTTACAGCAGGATCATAAATGATGA